>JAFUMO010000042.1 GCA_017482565.1 Bacteroidales bacterium
AAGTAGGTGGAGTAAAGTAAAAGGTCTATCTTTGAAAACAAAAAAGATGGATAAGAAAAAAGTTAGTTACGAGGATTTGCTCCGATTGATTTTACCTGAAGAAATATTTGATTTCTTTGAAGTCCTTAAAGTAGATGTTTAGGAGCAATTGAAAAAGTAGGACCTTCCATACACAAGGAGCAAAACTCCACAAACCCTACTTGAAATGGAGTACAAAGACTGTGGCAGTAGAGTCACTGCGGGAGAGTGTGAGGGTTCCGTTGTGAAGGCGCATGATTTGTCGGGAAAGGGAAAGGCCTATGCCTGTACCCTCCTGCTTGGTGGTATAGAATGGTACAAAGATCTCCTCGCGTCCCTCCCTGCTGATTGGGGTGCCGTTGTTGGATACCTCTATAACCACATTCTCAAGGGAATCCAGATCTGCTGAGATTTCTACCCCGGTTGCCCCTGCCTGTACGGCATTCTTCACAAGATTTATGAGTATCTGGGCTATCTGGTTCTCGTCCGCCCAAAGGAGGATATCGGGAGCCTTCTCCACAAAGGATGTCTTTACGGAAGCCTCTTCCGTATATGGTGCCGTGAGCTGGAATACCCTCTCAACCAGCTCGCTTACAAGGAAAGACTTTCTGATTGGCGCCGCCACGCGGGTAAGGCTGCGGTACGATTCCACAAAGCTAAGGAGCCCCTTTGAAGATGCAGAAATGGTCTCCAGACCGGAAATGTAGTTGGAATCCAGCCTGTCCTCAACAGCACACTTGTTAAGTGTATCGCTCAGGGAGACAATTGGGGTAATGGTGTTCATTATCTCGTGGGTAAGGACTCTGGTGAGCTTGTTCCAGCTCTCCTCCTGGTTCTCCGAGAGCTGTGTATCAATATTGCTGAATGAGACAATCTTCACCTCCCTCCCCTTGATTGTGGCATTGGATGCCTGCATCACTATATCCACCTTGGAACTCTCATTATAGTAGCTCGCCTTGAGGGAGATGCCCGGCTGCACACTTGAAAAGGCATCAAACAAAGAGACGTTCACCCTCCTAAGCTGCCTGAGATTGGAAAGGGAGCCCATCCCCAGCAGCACCTTTGCGTAGTTGTTGTAGAAAACCACCCTGCCGCTCTCCTCAAGCACAACAATGCCGGTCTGCACATTCTCCAGCATGTGGGCAAAATACTGCTCCTGCTCCCTCAGCTCGGTACGCCTCTTCTCATAAATCTCCCTCAGGCGGTTAAGTGTCCTGTTAAGGGAAATATCAAAGAAAAGCCTCTCCCTGAACCTGAAGCTCACATCATCATTATCCAGGGAATCAAGCATGTAAGTAAGTTTCTCGTTGGTCCTGTACCACAAATACACCGTGTATAGGAAGGCCAACACAGCAACCATCAGCAATATGAGGATCATTTTCAGCATCCCTGCAGTTTTTTAATTGTTTTGTTTCCCCAATCACACAAGTTCCCCCCTCTGCCACATATGTTTTCCGCCGCACATACATTTCCTCAGCCTCACAAGTTTGTGCAGGGATGGGGCGTTTTCTGCACAAAGATCATTCTGCGCTCCTGGTGAATCCGGGATATTCTGTGCACCCGGGTACCCGGAGTCAGCCACAGGCATCAGATATCGTATTTCTTCAGTTTGGCGTAGAGGGTTGGGCGGGATATGTTGAGGGTCTTGGCCACAAGGGAGAGATTGCCGCCGCATTTCTCCATTGCTGCCCTGATGGTCCTCTCTTCCTGCATCTCAAGGGTCTCCCCGTTGTATCCGGCGGATTCCTTTTTTCCCCCTTTGCCTGAGCCGCTGCCTGCCGTTCCTTTGGTACCGGCTGCACCAGAGGCCTCAACGCCGGCAGCAAGCCCCTCCGGAAGCTGTATGCTGAACTGCAGGTCCTGCAGGGTGAGGGTATCCCCCTCACTCATGATCACCGCCTTCTCTATAGAGTTCTTGAGCTCCCTGATGTTCCCGTTCCACCGGTGCAGCTTCAGGGCCGCCAGAGCATGCAGGTCTATCTTCTCCACACTTCTGCGGTATTTAGCCGCATAGCGGTGCATGAAGTTCAGGGCCAGCTCCTTTATCTCATCTGTCCGCTCTCGCAGCGGCGGAAGGGTTATGTGCATGGTATTTATGCGGTAATAGAGGTCTTCGCGGAACTTGCCGTCGCGGATCATCTGTTCCAGATCCATATTGGTTGCACATATCAGGCGGATGTCTATAGGAATCTGCCTTGTATCTCCCACCTTGGTTATGCATCTGTTCTGCAGCACGCGGAGCAGCTTTCCTTGCAGATGCATGGGGATGTTGCCTATCTCATCCAGGAAGAGCGTTCCCCCATTTGCCAGCTCAAACTTTCCGGTGTGGTCTGTATGTGCATCTGTAAAGGCCCCTTTCACATGACCAAACAGCTCGCTCTCAAAAAGTGTCTCTGTAAGGGCTCCCACATCTACGCTCACCATCGGGCCGCCGAACCTGTTGCTCATACGGTAAATCTCCCCTGCAAGGACATCCTTTCCCGTTCCGTTCTCTCCCGTAATGAGCACTGTGGCATCTGTAGGGGCAAGCTTCTCAATTGTCCTGCGGATGTTCTGCATCTGTGGGGTGTTGCCCCAGAGCATTTTATCGGGAAGAAGGGAATTGTTCTCCTGTGACTGGGAGGTACGGCTCCCCTTCTGCTGTTTCTGCACTGCATTTGTAAGGATTTCAACGAGTTTCCCGTTATCCCACGGCTTAACTATGAAATCAAACGCACCGCGCTTCATCCCCTCAACCGCCAGCTGTATGTCTGCATACGCGGTGAAAAGGACAACCTCAACTGACGGGAAACGCTTCTTCAGCTCCGCCAGCCAGTACAGCCCCTCATTGCCGGTGTTTATGTCCGTATGGAAATTCATATCCAGGAGCACTGCATTTGGCTTGAACTCCACAACCTTGTTTACCAGCTCATTGGGGGTTGAAATCAGCTCCACCTGGGCAAAATGCATGGGAAGGAGTATCTTCAGCGCCCCCCTTATCCCTGCATTATCATCTACAACAAGTATTCTTCCTTTGTTTTTGGCTGCCATTTTCTTTGTATTTAGGGCTTGTGCAAAGATACTAAAATCCTCCCATGTTACGTTGTCCTAATGTACAATTCTTTGTGTAACAATGAAATATAAAACTGGACTCTGCGAAACTCGCAGAATCCAGTTTTATATATAGCTGTTTTACAGCTAATTGTACATTAGGACAACGTAACATTCAGCAGGCCCAGTGCCTTGGCAACCCCCTCCCCGTAGGCGGGATCGGCCTTGTAGCAGTTGCGGGCATGGCGCTCCTTTATGAAGGTGGCGCAGCCGGCCATGGCACGGGCGGTGTTTTCAAAGAGGAGCTGCTGCTCTTCAGGCGGCATAAGACGGAAGAGGGCCCCAGGCTGTGAGTAGTAGTCATCATCATACTCTCTCTCAGGGTAGTTGTAGATATCCACCCCCGCCGTCACGTACATAGGATTGAAGTGAGGCCTGCCATCCGCCCCCTCAATAGGGGTTGAGTTATAGACCCTCAACGGCGGGTCCTTCACTGCAGGGTTGTCCTTCCACTCACCGTAGCTGTTGGGTTCATATCCCAAAGTCCTGCCATAGTTGCCGTCTACACGCATTGCACCGTCCCTGTGGTAAGAGTGTACAGGGCAGCGGGGGCGGTTTACCGGTATCTGGTCATGGTTCACCCCAAGTCGGTACCTCTGGGCATCACCGTATGAGAAGAGGCGGCCCTGGAGCATCTTGTCGGGAGAAAAACCTATGCCATCAATTATGTTCTGGGGATTGAAGGCAGACTGCTCCACCTCTGCAAAGTAATTTTCCGGGTTGCGGTTCAGTTCCAGGATTCCCACATCGTGGAGAGGGAAATCCCCATGCGGCCACACTTTTGTGATGTCGAACGGATTGATGCGGTAGGTGCGGGCCTGCTCCTGGGTCATCAGCTGCACCTGGAAGAGCCAGCGGGGATAATCCCCACGCTCAATGCTCTCAAAGAGGTCCCTCTGGTGAGATTCCCTGTCCTTGGCAATGATGGCCTCGGCCTCCGCGTCAGTAAGGTTCTTTATTCCCTGCAGGGTCCTCAGGTGGAACTTCACCCAAGTCCTCTCGTTCTCCGCATTTATAAAACTGTAGGTGTGGCTCCCGAAACCGTGCATGTGGCGGTAGGAGTACGGTATGCCGCGCGGGCTCATTGTAATGGTAACCTGATGCAGCGCCTCTGGCAGAAGTGTCCAGAAATCCCAGTTGTTGTTTGCGCTTCGCATATTTGTGCGCGGATCCCTTTTTATGGCGTGGTTCAGGTCCGGGAACTTCAGGGGATCGCGCAGGAAAAAAACCGGGGTGTTGTTCCCCACAAGGTCCCAATTGCCCGTATCGGTATAGAACTTCATGGCAAACCCGCGGATATCCCTCTCCGCATCTGCAGCACCCCTCTCCCCGGCCACAGTAGAGAACCTCACAAAGCACTCTGTCTTCTTCCCCACAGCACTGAACATTGATGCCCTTGTATATTTTGTAATGTCGTGTGTTACGGTGAATGTCCCGTATGCACCGGACCCCTTGGCATGCATGCGGCGCTCCGGAATGACCTCCCTGTCAAAGTGGGCCAGTTTCTCAATGAACCACGGGTCCTGCAGCACCATAGGTCCCCGCAGCCCCGCCGTCTGCACATTCTGGTTATCCGCCACAGGCCTGCCGTTGGCGTTAGTGAGGTGGTGCGGAGTGGCCGGAGCGGTGTTTCCTTGCTGCTTTCCTGGGGTGCCGTTCCCCTCTCCCGTCCCCACCGGAGCCTTGGCATTCCGCCTCTGCTCCTCGGTAAGCTGTATATTCTTATCCTCTTTCATAATGGTGAATTTAAGTGTTCACCTCTTAACGGAAAAAGGGTGCCAAAAGTTCAAAGATGCGGAGGAAAGGGGGATATGACTCCCCTACTCCTTCTTCAGCTCCTTTATAGGGTCTGAGTTCATCAGCCTTACTGCCTGCCAGCTGATGGAGGCCACTGCCACAATGGAGATTGCAAGGAGGGCAAGGGCGTAGAGCCACCAATGGTTGCCTATGCGGTAGGAGTAGCCGCTGAGCCATTCCCCTACAATGTGCCATGCGAGAGGTAGGGCCACCAGGGCGGCAAGTGCGGTGACGCTGAGGAATGAGAGCACCATGTTGCGGTATACCTCTCCCCTGCTGCAGCCGAACACCTTGCGTACCGACCATCCGCGGGCCTGCTGCCTGGAATAATATGTACTCATTGCCAGCATTGCCATTGCTGAGAGCATCACCACCAGAACAGTGAAGATTGCAATGAGCTTGAGGTTGTTCTCCTCTGTTGTAAAGTACTGGCGGTATATCCGGTTCTGGCTCCTGATGGTGAGTGACAGTTCCGGCCGGCGCTCCGCATAGAACTCCCCAAGCCTTGCAACTGCTTCATCCTCATCCCCTGAAACCTTCACCACAATGCTCCTCAGGTATTCAAAAGTCTCCTCTGAATACTCCATGTTCTGCCATATCAGATTTACCGAAGAGCAGTCTTCCATTGTCCTGTTCCCCTTCTGGAAATTCCTGATTACTCCGCACACCCCGTAAGGCTGGTTAGAGAAGGTGACACTCTCTGTGGAGTAGTCGAGCCCAAGGTTCTTCATTGTCCCCTCGGTAATCCAGATTGTATTGTCCCCCGGAACAACCGGGCCTGAGACCGACATCACCGCAAATCCCATCATATTGAAAGCGGTGGTATCTCCGTACATCATTTCAAGCTGTACTTTCTCCCCATTATAGGTCATGCCAGCTCCGGTGATGTTGTTGTCGGCCGGTGCCGCCTGCAGATGCCCTATCCGCTCCACAAACGGAAGCTGCCTAAGCTCATCTTCAAGATAATCCGCCCCTCTCTGGCCCCCGGACACCAGAATGATGTTCTCTTTCCCGTACCCGGTATCCCTTGTAAGGAGATGCCTCAGTTGTACCGACATTGCAAATGCCACGCACAGGGTAGTGATTGCCACCACATTCTGCACCCAGATAAAGCTCTTCCCCAGAGTCATCTTTCCTGCAGCAGCAAATTCCCCCTTCACCACATCTATAGGACGGTAACGGGAAACCAGCAGCGCCGGAACCACACCCGCCACGAATGATACCACAAGAAGGGATGCCGCTATGAGCCCCGCCACAGAAGGTGTAAGGTTATCCATCAGGTCAACCTCCTTCCCCAGAAGCACCTTTGCATACGGCCCCAATACCTCAATGAGCAGCAGTGCCAGGGCAAATGAAACCACGGTAAGGAGCAGGGCCTCCTTGAAATACCGCACCACAATCTCCCATTTCTGCTCCCCAAGGAGCCTGCGGGTAGCCATCTCCCTTGCCCTGAACCCAATCTGGGCCACAGTGAGGGAGATGTAATTGAGCAGTGCAAACACCAGTAGCAGTATGCCTGCCGCCGCAAAGAGCTTTACAAATCCCAGGTTTATCTTCCCGACAAATGGGTAATGGTTCTCACACACCCCGTAATGTATCTTCCCGAACGGCGAGAATGTGAACTGCTTGAAGAGCCCCACATTATAGAGGATGTCCGACTCCTTGAGCTTCTCCAGGGCCTTCTGCTGCAACTGCCCCAGATCTGCGCCGGGAGCCAGCCTGAAGAAGTTTACTGTTGTGCCGTTACCCTCCCTTAACAGATTGGGATACATATCCCTTATCTGCTGAACTCCGTAAATGATGTCCACCGGAGGGAAGACCGACCTCTTAATGTCCTTATAAACTCCAGTTATTTCAAGATCGCTTTTCCTCTCTCCCACAGTTATGGTGATTTTCTGCCCAAGAGGGTATCTGTCGGGAAAATGAAGCTCTGCAAAACTTTCACTCACCACCACGGCATTCCCTGGCACCAGGGCCGCCTCAGGCACCCCCTCCACAAACGGGAAGGTGAAGAACCTGAAGAAACTGGTGTCTGCAATTATTGCATTCTGCGGAAAAGTCTCCTCCCCTGTTGAAGCCTCCATTGCCACTCCCCCCAGCACCGAGGTTGAGAGGAACCTACAAACCTCCTCAACCTCAGGGTACGACTCCTTCAGCACATCCCCAACCGTATAGCTCTGGAAAGTGAAACTCTCCGCGTGTCCCAGATAAATGTTCTCCGTACCCTTGAGCTCCTTGTCATACCCCAGCTCCCCCGCCACAAAAGTGGCAATGAAGACCACAAAAGCCAACGCTACCCCCAGCCCCACTACCTCAATGAAAGTGTAAAGCTTGTTCCGGGAAAGGAATCTTAAAAAACTTCTCATTTATACAACGTAAAATAAATAATCATTCACTCTTGAGCGAGTTCACCGGGTTCTCGGTGGCGGCGCGGAAGCTGCCTACGGTAACTACCAGGAACACTATTGCGGCAACCATACAGAAGGCCAGCAGGAATACCCAGATTGTTATTGGGGCACTATGGGCAAAGGTGCTGTACCAGTAGTCTATGATTCGCAAGGTGATTGGAGCGGCCACTACAAAGGCCACAAGAAGCATCTTGGCGAACTTCATGTTGAACATCCGCAAAATATCAAATACAGAAGAACCGTGTACCCTGCGGACACCTATCTCCTTGCGGCGGTACTGGGTCTCAAATACAACCAACCCGAATACCCCCATGAGGGAGATGATGATGGCCAGCAGCGTGAACAGTGTAACCATTGTGGTGAGCTGCTGCTCCTTGCGGTACTGGCGGCCAAGTTCCTCGTCAAAGAACCTTACGGTGTATTCAGAGACGTTCGCCCCCGGATTGAACTTGAGGATCACATCCTTGATGGCTGCTTCAACCTCCTTGAACGGAGCACCTGGTTCTGTCCTTACATACAGATGGGTGAGATCCCACCAAGGGTTCTTTCCAAAGACATAGAATGCAAACGGATTGAGCTCATACTGGAGCGGCCTGAACTGGAAATCCTCACAGAAGCCAGCAATCTCAGTTGCCGCACTATGCCCCTGTAACTTGTCCTCCAGTGTAAAGCCGTACTTCTCCTTGGCCACCTGGTTGAATATGAACACACCGTGCTCACTCTGCTCATCGGCCTCGGTAAAATCACGTCCCTCAACCACTTCAATACCCATGAAGCGGAGGAAATTCCATGATACCGGATAAGAGTCCATATTTATCTGCTCCCCTTTGAAGGATCTGCCCCATCCCATACGGGAAGTGTTCACAAGCGGACCTGCCGCCCAGGCAACATCCTTTATATGAGGGCATTTCAAGAGTTCATCCGAGAAGGCGTCCCTATCTGCATCCGCCACTCCAATTGAAGCTGTAAGGAGGTACTCCTTGTTGAAGCCCATATCGTAGTTCATCATGAACGAGTGCTGCCTCTTCACAAAAATTGCACTGGTAACAAATGCTATGGAAATCACAAACTGCAATCCTATAAGGGTGTATCTGAGGGCCTTCCCCCTTGATGTCATGCCAAACCCGCCCTTAATTGCAAGAGCCGGAGGGAACGAGGTAATGTACAGCGCCGGATACACGCTGGATGCAATTGTCATCAGAAGAGCCGCAGCAACGGTCATTGCAATTACCGGAACATTGTCTGCAAATGCCAGAGAGCAGCTGATGAGGTTCGCATGGGTGGAGCTCTTGAACAGCACCACAACAGCCACAGCAGCACACAGGGAAATGAGTACCAGCATGCCTGATTCAAGCATCATATTCCCGACAAGTGATCCCCTTGAGCTTCCCAGAATCTTTCTGGTATTCACACCCCTGATCCTCATAGGGACCTGGGCGAAGAAGAAGTTCACAAAGTTGATGAGTGTTATCACCACAATGAGGATTGCCACAACCAGCAGGGTAAGAGTGGTTGTCTTGTTTCCGCTGCGCCCTGCAGGGCTGTAGATCTGTGTATTGTAGTACATATCCTCCACCGGAAGGAGGGTTACAATACATCTGCTTATCTGTTCGTCAATTTCACTCTGGTTTACGCTGCTCCTTACGGATTCAGGGGCACTCTCCATCCTGTCCTTCCAGAATTTCTCCACAACATTTTTTGCATGGGCCTCAAAAGCTTCCTTGCTGTCGGGAGTATTAAGCTTTACAAAATGGTGGTAGCTCCACTCGCTGAAATTCTCAAGGCTCTGGGTTTCCAGCTGGTTGCAGAAAAGCACGTCAATATTGTTGAGGTCTGAGTTCATTGGCATATCCTCATACACTGCAACAATGGTTTTAGGGGTCTTGTTGCTCCCGACAAAGATTATATCACCCACTCCGGCTCCCATCAATTTTGCCCCCCTCTCACTTATGGCAACAGTCTCCTCCTTATCCATGCCGTCAAAGGAACCTACCACCGGAGTGAACCCGAACACATCCAGGGCACCTCTGGTGAGCTGCGAGGTACCTACCTGATACACCCTTGCATCCTCTCCTTCACCCACTCTGGTCGTATTCTTGCCGTTGCCGCCAATATAGGCAACACCCCAGCTCTCCACCATACCGGCCTGCTCCAAGATAGCCTTCTGCAGCGGTCTGTTCAGGTTCACCTGATATTGCCCCTGTGCAAACCAACTTGGAGTTGCCATAATGTACAGCCTCTCCACATCCTTGAGCCCCTTATTGTAGCCCAAATCATAATGCACCTGCACCAGCAGAATGTACAGCGCTGCAAACGCAGCAGTCATACCCAGCAGATTCAACAGGCTTGAGCCCTTGAAATATTTTGCAAAATTTCTCATCTCAATTTAATTTATCGTCGTCCTTTTGTACAATCATCTGATACTCAGTACATTTTAAATCACACAGATGATAAATACACGAAATATTCATTTGTAACCTACTGATTATACAGCAATTGTACAAAAGGACAACGTAAAAAAACTACAACTCATTCTTCACGTCACCTACTATCTGCCCGTCAAACAGATTGATAACCCTCTGGGCAACAGCAGCATCCTTCTGTGAGTGGGTTACCATTACAATTGTTGTACCCTCCTGATTAAGCTCGCTCAAGAGCTCCATAACCTCCTTGCCGTTCTTTGAATCCAGGTTACCTGTAGGCTCGTCGGCGAGGATAAGCTTAGGATTTGAAACCACTGCGCGGGCAATTGCCACCCTCTGCTGCTGACCACCGGAGAGCTGCTGAGGGAAGTGTTTTGCCCTGTGGGAAATACCCATCCTCTTGAGGATCTCATTCACCTTCTGCTTGCGCTCCCCTGCCGAAATGTTAAGATACCTGAGCGGCAACTCCACATTCTCATACACATTCAGCTCATCAATAAGGTTAAAGCTCTGGAACACAAACCCTATGTTACCCTTGCGGAACTTGGTGCGCTCCTTCTCCTTCAGCTGCCCAACCTCACTGTCCAGCAACTTGTAGCTTCCTCCCGACGGATTGTCCAGCAATCCCAGAATATTCAGCAAAGTGGATTTTCCGCATCCCGACGGACCCATAATTGCCACAAATTCACCATCATTAATCTCAAAAGAAACACCGTTCAACGCTGTTGTCTCAATCTCTTCGGTCCTGAAAACCTTGCTTAAATCTGTAACTTTAATCATAACCTTAACTTTTTTACGTCGTCCTAATTTATAATAAACTTAGAATCAACGCCTTAAAATTTAACACTTATTTTAATTTATATTTTTCTATTTTACACTCTACTAATAATCAATTAATTACAAAAAGGACAACGTAAAATAAAATTACTCGTTCTTGAGCGATTCCACCGGATTGGCCCAGCTGATGCGGAGGCTGTTCAACACAACAACAGCTATAGTAAGCAGCACAACTGTCAAAGAGCCGGCAATAAAGAACCACGGAACCAGGGCAACCTTCTCTGCAAATCTCTGCAGTACCAGATCACCTACATAATATGCAGCCGCACATCCGAGAACCACGGCAACTGCAGATAATTTAAGCACGTCATAGACAAATAGCCCGAGCACCTCTGCAGAACCTGCTCCATTTATTTTACGGACAGCCATTTCTGCACTCCTGCGCTGTGTCTCATCCTTAATATATCCTACCAGACCTATCAAGGAGATAATCAATGAGAACAGGCCGCCCAAAAGAATCGCATCGTTAATGTTCTTGATGTCAGAAAAAGCTTCCTTCATGCCGTCCGAGTATGCTGTAACCTCAAGTTCCTTGTCGGGAAACAGATCATCTACAATTTTCTGCACAGAGAGAATGGAGGCCGGGGTAAGCTCAATCATCTTTACCACAACTCCTGTTAGATACAGGTTCTTGTCCCCCCTTACTGCTGCAAAGCGGATGCTTGGCCTGTCATCAACATATACTCCACCAATCTTATAATCCTCATACACACCGCAAATTGTAAAAATATCATCTTTGGTCTGGGAATGTTCAGTAAGGATAACCCCTTTTCCTATGGCGCCATCCTGCCAATCCGCAAACTCCTGCATCTTCTCCACAAACTTGCGGCTTACAGCCACCTCATTTGCGGCAACTGCCTCCCTTCCCTCAAGGAACTTGATGCCAAACACCTCTGCAGCCCCTTCCGAAAAATTATACTGGTCAGCCACATTGAACAGTTCCCTATCATCTCCAGGCAAATAGATGTTGTTTCCCGACGATCCGCCAACAGGCATAGTTGAAGCCACCGCACTCTTCTGCACTGCAGGCAGCACAGCAATGGCATCATTTACCTTAAAGCAATCATCCGCACTTGCACCAGGCATATTTACAACAAGCACATTGTCAAACTCGTACCCCAAATTATCATTCATCATCATATCATACTGCCTTGCAAAAATCACCATAATTACCACAAGGAAAACAGTAAAGGTAAACTGCAGCCCCAGGAATACCAGCTTCCATTTCCTCTTGGACTCCTTGTAGCTCCTGAAAGCTGTAGAAACCGGAATCCCCATAAAGACTTTTGCAGGGATAAGCGCCGAAACCAAAAATGCAATTACACAAACCCCAACTGCCAGCAACACAGCCTCCGGAGTAAACAACCCTTCAAGTGAAGCCCCCAGCAACCTTGTTATCCACCCCTGCATGGCAAAAATTATTGCAGCCGCCATTATTCCCGACAGCATCACATCCAGCCCTGCCTCCTTGAAGAACATCCACATGATGTTGCTGCTCTGGGCACCATAGCATTTCCTTACCCCAACCTCCTTGGCCCTCTTCACCACAGATGAAATGGCATTCAGGACATAGTTCACCACAGATGCGGCAATAAGGATGAAGGCAACAAGAGAAAGCATTATGACCATGTTCCTGTTGGTACTCACAGAGAGATGGTCATTGCCGGCACTCTCAAGATAATACCACAGCTTCAGGCCTCCCTTCTCCAGCTCCTCCATAGGCTGGTTCTGCTCCTGCATCTTGTGTATGGCATCTGCAAGGGATTTGGGGTCTGTCCCCTGTGCAAGTTTCACCCATCCCTTGTACCTGTCATTGCCAACCCAATTCTCAGTACTTCTCTTGTTGTATGTTGCCATAGAGAGGAGCATATCCACATCTCCAAAAGTACTGTTCTGGGGAAAATCTTCATAAACCCCCTCTACAGTAAACTTTATATGCGGCAAAGACTCATTATAAAGTATCTGCCCTACAGCCTTCTCCGCACCACCCAATTTCTGTGCAAAAGAATGGGATACCATCATCTTTCCCCACTCCCCCAAAATTCTGTGAGGGTCACCTGTATAAATCTCCCTTGTAAAAATGTCAAAGAAACTGGTATCTGCCAGCACCAGATCTGCCGAGAGCTTGTTCTTCTCCTCAGTATAATAATTACGGTTATCAAAAAGGGGTGTAATCCTTGTAGCCACCTCCACTCCCGGAACGCACTCCCTGAATCCCGGCGCAACAGCACCGCTGATCTGGTTGGCCTGCATAGGATCTTCATTATGCCTCTGATATCCTGTCATGATAGTATAAACCCTATCTCTGTCCTCATAAAATTTATCATACTGCAGCTCAAAGCACACCTTTGCAATCAGCACCACTCCAATTGCCAGCCCCAGTGCCAACGACAATACCTTAACAAAATTTTTCCCAAGTTTCATAAGCTTCATTTTTTGTAAGTCGTGTCACGACTGTCATTGTACCCGTGACACGACTGTAAATTGAACAATGCCCGTGCCAAAAGATTCAACTATTTGATTATATGTATATTGAATAAAAACAGGAAAGAGAAAAAGTGTAAAGAAACTTTACAACTGATAAGAATCTTTACACTTTTTGGTTTACACTTGAGGCATAAAGTTCCGGAAGCTGGCAAATTCATCTGTCAAATGGGAGTGTACTCCGCAAATTATCTTTAAATTTGCGCCAAACTGATTTATCATGAAAAGATTTTTCCTGACATTTGCCTTGGCGGCCGGCATACTGGGCGGCTGTACAGAAAACCACGACAAGAATCTGCAGAAGCTGGAAAGCTTCATACAGAACGATACTTCAATGACCGGCAATCTCCGGACTATATGCAAGGAATACCCTGCAAGACTGTCGGGAAGCAGGAATAATGCCGGGGCGCAGGAATTTATATACAGGGAGCTGAATGATATGGGTGCAGAGACTTCCCTCATGGAGGTGGAGGTACCGAACTGGTTTGGGGGAGAGAGTTCCGTTGAGGTGATTTTCGGGAAGCAGCGGCTCAATATTCCAAGTGTGAATCTGGGGCTCGCCGAGGGGACAGGCGGCAAGGTGATTCAGGAGCGCGTGGTGGAGATAAACACCCGCAGGGAGCTTGGGGAGAAGGATGTAAAGGGAAAAATTGTCTTTTTCAATGATCCGATGAAAGGGCACAGTGATTATGGCCGTGCGGTATGGCAGAGGAGGGACGGAATAGCTGAGGCAGCAGAAAGGGGGGCCCTGGGTGTTGTAATCCGTTCCGTTACCCAGTTCATGGACAGCCACCCTCATACCGGATCGCTCATCTACAGCCCGAACGCCCCTAAAATACCGGCTGTGGCCATTTCTACCATTGAGGCTGAAAAGCTTTCCAGGATAATTTCAGAGAACAGGAGTGTGAAGATTGCACTGAGTTCTACTGCAGGAACCAGGGAGGGGAAGGCAAAAGGGAACAATGTGATTGGAGAGATTAAGGGAAGCGCCAATCCGGAGAACATAATCCTCGTTACCGGTCATCTGGATTCGTGGCATATTGCAGAGGGGGCTCATGATGACGGCTCCGGAGTTGTTATAGCCATGAATGTCCTGCGTGCTTTCAAGGAGGCAGGCATTCAGCCGTACAACACAATAAGGGTAATGCCTTATCAGGACGAAGAGGTAGGGCTGCAGGGAATCCATACATATTCAGCCAACAAGAAGGGAAGCGGAGAAAAGCATATCTTCCACCTGGAATTTGATCTTGGAGTGGGAGCGCCCAAGGAGATAAGTTTCTACGGAGATTCTGCCTCAACCGCCAGGATCAACAACTTACTGGCACAATATCCTATAGGGTATAAATCAACCCCTGTACTGAAACATGCAGGAGTAACCAACCACTTCTCAACAACAACACAGCTTGGCTCAATGATGGGTATCTTCATCGCCGACAACGATGCGGACTATTTCCTCTACCACCACGCTTCCAACGATAATTTTGAGGTGGTGGACCAGCAGCAGCTGAAAGAGTGCTCAGCCGCCGTAACAAAACTCATCTACCTGATGGACAGGCTGTATAAATGATAGAAAGAACTGGCACAAAAGTCTGTTAAGAAATAACTTTTGTGCCAGTCTCATGTCTATTCTAAAATTATTCCTTGTTCATATAGGAATTCCGGAGCTACATCAATAGAACCATCCTGCCAGGTTACTGTCCAGCCGTCTAATGTAACTTTTCTGAAGACAGCCATATCTTTCAGCGGTAGATACAAAGGGTTATCACCATTCAATAACAACCGGAAGTCATACAATCTCCTGCAACCGTCATTAAATGTAAGGCACATGACATACCCATCAACAATTTTTGCATCCACTATCCATACAAGATTCATCACTCCAGAGGTTTAATTCTTTTTGACTGCTTCCCGTTCCTGAGCAGTTCCCAATTCTCAAACAATTCAGCTTTGTGCAAATTTAACCATTCGAGTACTAATCTCATAGCTCTTGGTGGTAATTGTCCAGTAATTTTACCATTTTCTATCTCAATAATAGCTCTATAATTGTCATATCTGATATGAAAATGTGGAGGGCTGTGTTCATTGATGAACATCGTAATGACTATTCCATAGAAACGGCTTATCTCAGGCATTGTGATATCCTCCTTTAATAAGTGTTTCAATACTGGAATTACATGTCCTGCCAAGGAACAGGGCTTTTAAATAAGTAATCAATCGCATAGTAATACAATTTAGGGTTAATAATCATTGTATTACTCTCTCCTCCATCGCAAAGCTACACAAAAACATGCGTAAACAGGGTAAATTTTCACCTTACAGAAGGTAATTTTTTCTTTTGTAGAAAACAATATTTGATAAATTTGTACCTACTCTATGAGAACTACTGTTAAATTACATATCGCCCTCCTGCTGGCTGCAATAACATTGCTGCCGGGGTGCCATCAGAAGGCGGAGGGGCCGCAGCGCCCTTTGAGCCCGGTTGTCATCCTGTTTGACAATGATGTGCATTGCGGAGTGGACGGGTATGCTGCAATGGAGACGCTGCAGCAGGCAAGCAAGGGCAGAACGCCATACGTTGCAATAGTAAGCTGCGGGGATTTTGCGCAGGGGGATGTTATAGGTTCGGTTTCCAGAGGGGAGCATATTGTGGATATAATGAACCTTGTTGGGTATGATTTCATTACTCTGGGCAACCATGAGTTTGACTACGGCATCCAAAGGATGGCTGAACTTACGGAGAAACTTCAGGCAAGGACACTTTGTGCAAACTTCAAGGACATACAGGCCGGGGAGCTTGTGTACAAGCCATTTGAGATTGAGAGATACGGCAATGTGGATATTGCCTTCCTTGGCATAGCAACTCCTGCCACTGCAACTTCAGTCTCCCCAAAGATATTTCTGGACGAACAAGGCAATATCAAATACAGCTTCCTCAGGCAGACATTCTTTGAGAGCATCCAGCAGCAGGTAGATGCAGCCCGCATGCAGGGGGCAGACTATGTGGTAGCCCTTTCCCACCTGGGGGACCTGAGTGACGGAGAAAACCCAACCTCAGTGGAACTTATCGGGAAGACAACAGGAATTGATGTGGTACTGGACGGCCATGCCCACAGTGTTATTCCCGACAGCCTTATCCTGAATGCCCAGGGAACACCGGTGCTCCTGGCATCTACAGGGACAAAATTTGAGCATATTGGGGTGCTGGAACTCTCTGTGGAGGGGAAATTCGCCTCAACCCTTGTTGCAGCTGAAGGGGTGCAGAAAGATGCTGGGGTGCAGAATTTTGTAGAGAGCATCAAAGGACAGGTCCTTGCGGAGGGTGAGCGGGTGATAGGGGAAAACATGCAGCTCCTTGCCGCCAATGACCCGCAGGGAAACAGGCTTGTGAGGATGCAGGAGACTGCAATTGGAAATTTCTGTGCCGATGCGTTCCAGGTGATGCTTGGGACCGAAATTGCCATGATAAACGGCGGCGGCATAAGGGCAGACATACCAGCCGGAACGGTTACATTCAACACCTTATATTCAGTTTTCCCGTTCAACAATACAGCCTGCACAGTCTCTGCAACAGGGCAGCAGCTGCTTGATATCCTGGAAGTTTCCGTAATGAGTCTTCCTGGAGAGGATGGCAGCTTCATGCAGGTGAGCGGCCTGAAGTTCGTTGTGGACCCTTCCGTTGCAACCCCGGTGGTGCTGGATGCCAACAACCTCTTCTCTCATGTTACAGAAGGGGCTCCAAGACGCGTTTCGGATGTCCAGATACTTGATGCCGCTACCGGAGAATATACCTCCCTCCTTCCCGACAAGACCTACACCATAGGCGGCATCTCATACAACCTCACAGAATACGGCAGCTGGGGAATGTTCCGCTACACCACCCTCCTCCAGAACAACCTTGGGCAGGATGTGGACATCCTTACAGGCTACCTGCAGCAAGAACTGGGCGGGGTAATAGATTCCCGCTATGCTGCACCGGAGGGGAGGATAACGATAAAATAATCCCCCCGCCCCGGTCCAACGCTGCCCCCTACTCCTTCTTCAGCACCTTGGCCGGATTGGTACGCATGAGGGTGTATGCGTGGAAGGTTATGGCGGCAAGGACTATTGCCAGCACTACAGCCACCGCGCCAATGTATATGAAAGGGGTATTGTCAATTCTCAAAGGGTACTCCTGCAGCCATCTGTAGATGTACAGATATGCCAGCGGAATGGCCACAACGGAGGCTGCAAGCACCGGTGCAAAGAAGCCCCATACCGTTCTCCAGAAAACTGTGCTCTGGGATTCCCCGCACACCTTGTAAATTGCTGTGGAGCGGGCATTAACCTGGGTGTAATAGTTACCCAAAGCTGTAATGGCAAGAGCCGTGATGATGATGCTTATAATTGCAAAGATATCCAACAGGCGCTTGAGGTTAAGCTCCTCCTTATATGCATCCTCAATAATCCCGGTTGCAGGTTTTACACTGATGTTGTAATTGTCATACCCTCTGGCAGCATAAAACTCCTCTATCCTTTCTGCAGCTTCATTTGCATTGCCTGAGACCTGTACTATAAGGTCCATTGAGGCCAACGATTCAGAATTTTCATCGGGAATAATCCTTAAGCCAACAATATTTTCCCCTTTGGGGGCATTCTTCAAGGTGCCTAACTTGAAATCATTTACCGTTCCGCTTATATAACAGGCATTTACGTATGTACCCCATCGGCTCCACAACGCATTCTCAAGCATTATGGAAGAGTATTTCTCCATTGAGGTTTCAGTAAGATACATATAACCTTCGGACATTCCGGTATTAAGGGTCTTGTTATGGTCTGTAAGGTTGAAGCCCATCATATCTGCGGCTGCCTTATCTGCCGCCAGATAGGTCATTTCATAATTATTCTCATTGGTGTCATTAAAGAACGTCATGATCCAGGTCACCGCCGGATAAGTTGATATATGCCCTACACTCTCCACATAGCTTTCCCCCTGCAGTTCATCTTCAAGCCTTTTATCCTCATCAGAGTTGAAACTCACATAAACCGTCCCCTCCGTTTTGTACCCTCTCGGCTCATTTATAAGAAGGGCGGTCTGCTGGAAAATTGCTATACACACTGCTATTGAGAATATACTGAGGACTCCTTCAAAGCACACAAAAGCCTTGCTCAAGAACATTTTGTCCTTAAATCTCTCCTCCCCTTTTATAACCTGGACAGGGTTATGCCTTATTGCAAACAGGGCCGGTACAATACCTGCAACCAAACCCATCATAATTATTATTCCCGACAGCAATATATATTCATTCAGATGCTGCATAGGATCCAGTTTCACTCCCAGAATTGCCCCAACATAATTGTCCAGGCCCATTGCTATAAGAATTGCAATAAGATAAAATACCACAAGCAACACAAATGCCTCTGCAATACATCTTAAAGCAATCCCCCTCTTTTCTGTACCCAAAAGCTGGCGGGTTGCAAACTCCTTCAGCCTCAATCTGGAGAAGGCAATGGTAAGGGCTATATAGTTGAACAATGAGGCAAGTACCAGAAATGCACATATAATCATGTAAGTATCAAGTATCTTGCCATTCTTCATGTTATCAAAGGCCCCTTGGAATGTTCTATCCTGCTGCTCCCTGATCCGGCTGAATTGTATAAGCCTCATCTCCCGTACAGGGCGCTTTGGCCTCACCCCTTTATTGTAATCGGCCTTGAGCTTTATGGAAAGTTCAGAAATGTCCGCATTATCTGTAAGTTCCAGAAACACAAACGCACCTGAACCCATACTACCACGAGTTGCTGTTTTCATCGTCTCATTGAATTCCTCAATATTGATGATTACATCACCTTGTTTCAATGTGGTTTTAGGGAACTCCCTATAAACACCGCCTATGACATAATCCTTATCAACAAACCCTTGTGAAAACAGCCTCACTGTCTTCCCTACGGGGTTTTCATCGGGAAAAAAGGTATTGGCCACCTTCTCTGAAATTACAATATTGTTTCTGCCTGCCAATACCTCCCCTTTTTCCCCACAGGCAAGGGGGAATGAAAAGAATTCAAAGAAATTATTGTCCGCAGGCATCACTGTAACTGCCATATCCTCCCCTTTGCACTTAAGGTGAAGTATATCTCCTATGATTTGAGTCTTGGGGAATTGTACACGGCATCTGCCGGTTACCTCCGGATAATTGTGGTAGTTGTCATTCTTCTCAAAGCATACAGGTGAATTCTCCTCTACAACCAGATACACATTCTCCATATCCCCCAGCACCTTGTCACAACTCATATCATCTACTATATATGAGCCCAATAATATTACAAACGCCAGCGATACGCTCAATCCCACCGCCGTGACAAAAGTATATAGCCTGTTTCTGCCTAAAAATCTGAAATAAGTCTTCATCTTTAAATAAATTTTACAACCTCACAATTTCAATGCCGCCTACTCCTTCTTCACCACTTGGGCAGGGTTCTCGCCGGCCGCTTTCCAGGAGCGGAGGGTAACGAGGGCCACAGTTACTGCAAGGACTGCCACAAGTGAGGCCGCAAATGCCCACCAAGGGACTGGGATACGGTTTGCAAACTGCTCCAGCCAGCGCTGCACAATCCACCAGGCCACCGGTGCCGCAACTGCAAAGCATACCAGAACCATTTTCACATAACTGTTGTTGAGCATCCCCACAAGCTGCCCCCTCTCTGCTCCATACACCTTGCGGATGGCAATCTCGCTGCGGCGGTGCTGGGTCTCAAACATCACTATCCCAAAGACACCCATCAGGGCTATCACCACTGCCAGCAGGGCAAAGAGCCCAATTGTAACCGTTGCCTTCTTGGTTGAGTTGTAGAGGTTGCCTATAGCCTGATTGAAGAACATCACTTCCGGCTCGTCACTGCCAGGAGAGAACTCCTGTACAAGATCTTTTACGAATGTTGTGAACGCCTTTACATCTGCTCCAGGCTGAAGGCGGACATAATAGGTACCATATCTCTGTGAACCGCAACACAATGCAATATACGATACATTTTCAGATGCGGGGGCAAGCTTCACATCTTTCATGAATCCTACCGCAGTAAAGCCACTCTCCACCTGCCCTAATGGGACACCCACCTCTGCATGCAATTTCTTTGTAACCAGCATATCCCTACGGCTATGCGACTGCTCGGTAAATCCCTCCCCTTCAATGACACCAATTCCAAAAAACTCCGGCAAATTCCACCTTACATTCCAAACATTCAGCATATATTCTTTCCCATCATAAGTTCTGCCCCATCTGCTCCATGTCTTTGTAATGGGACTCACACACGCGGTAACATCAACCGCATCGGGATACTGCTGCAGCTTCTCCACTACAGCCTCCCCATTTTTGCTTATATCAAATGAGGTAAAAGTAAGGATATTCTCTCTGTCCAATCCGATATCATAATTAACAATATACCTGTATTGTATCCAGAAAGAGGCAGCCACAATAATCAGAGCCATTGCCACGGCAAACTGGAAGCCTGCAAGAATCCTTCTTATTCTCCTTCCACTCAGCGAACTTGCATATCCTGCCTTTACACCTAAAGAGGCATTGAACCTGGTGATATGCACTGCAGGGTAAAAGGCTGCCACTACTGCCAGGATGAGCATCAGTACAAGGATGACTGAAATTACCGTAAAGTTGTGGGGAAGAGCAAGGGAACAGGTCACATACTCTGTGATGAAGCTTCCCTGCAGGGCCTGGATGATTCCCATTGCCAATACAAATGCCACCAGCACCAGCCCAATTGCCTCAAAGAGAAAACCCCGCCTGAGAATCCCCTGCCCTGCGCCGAATACCTTGCAGATATTTACCGAGCGCATCCTCACCGGTACAAGGGCCATGAAGAAGTTTACAAAGTTTATGAAGGCAATTACTACTATCAGCATTGCTATGGCAGCAAGGGTTACGGTAGAGCCTACTGTACCTGCTTCATATTCCGGGCTGCTGAGATTCCCCTCATAATACATTTTGTCCAAAGGGATAAGTCTGATTGGCAGAACCTCATCACCCTCCTCAAAAATTTCTTCATCGGGATACTTGGCTTTCCACTCCTCAACCATTCCCAGCATCCATTGGGCATACTTGTCCATCCAAATCTTCTTGAACTGTTCTGTATCAGCACCTTTTTCAAGCTTCACGTAATGATTGTAGTTCCAACTGTTGTTTCCGTTACCATCCTTGCAATTGTCATTTCTGAAAATGTGATGGTTGTACAAGAAGGTATTCTTTGGGAAATCCTTGAAAATTGCCACAACAGTCTGCGGCAGCTCCGGCTTCATATTGCTGTTCCACTCGCCTCCCTCAAACCATATCTGGTCTCCTGTTCCTACACCTATCCTCCGGGCTGCACTCTCAGAGATTACAACGGTATTGGGCTGGCCTATCTGCCTGGCATCTCCTGCAATAATCTCAAATCCAAACACATCTATTCCGTCGGGAGACATATCATAACTTCCCATATTGTATTTCTGGAAATCTCCCTGCCCGGTTTTTCCCCATACCCTGTGGGGCTGTGCATACTCCCTGAAGTGGGTAAAAGATACCGCCTGAGGGAACATCTCCACTGTCTCACGTGTTACCGGATGTGGTGAACTGGGACTCCATTCAGCATTTCCCTCTCCAATATTACCACCCCACAGCGCCGAAATCATATACACCTGGTCCGCATCCTTGAGCGGCCTGTTATAAGTAACCTGATACCACACCTGCGCCGCAATTATGTAGAACGCCACAAACGCCAGCGTAAGCCCCACTATATTCAACACCCCCGCCACCTTGTAGCGCTTGAGTGTCATAAGGAAATTCTTGATCATACTCTTTTTTTTACGTCGTCCTTTTGTATAGCTTCAACATTCTCAATGCTTTACAAAAACAACTGTTTAAAATTATTTAAAAAACAAAATTCTACTTTACTATTAATCAACGAGTTATACAAAAGGACAACGATAAATTAAAATACAAGTACTTCATTGTCACCAAAATTATCGTAGCCGCTTACAACTACCTTCTCGCCCGGCTCAAGGCCTTCAAGGACTTCGTAGTATTGTGGGTTCTGGCGGCCGATGCGGATCTCGCGTTTGGTGGCTGAAGAGCCATCCTCTGAAACTACGTAGATCCAGCGGCCTCCGGTCTTCTGGTAGAAGGTGCCGCGAGGGATGAGGACAGCCTCTTCGCTCTGTCCCAACTGGAGGTTCAGGTAGTAGGTCTGGCCTGTACGGATGTTTGAAGGCTGCTCCCCGTCAAATTTGAAGTCAGTCTTGAACTTTCCGTCACGCACCTCAGGGTATACCTTGCGGATAACGGTGCTGTAAAGTTCGTCCTGCCTCTCAAACTGTGCCTGCAGACCTGCCACAACTCTATCAATATAATGTTCATCCACCTGTGCCTCAATCTTGTATGAATCAAGGTTATTTATCTGACCAACCTTTACTCCGGCTGCTATGCTCTGTCCGAGAGCCACATCAAGCAAACCCAGCTCTCCGTCTATAGGGGCCTTGATGGTAAGGTTATCTTTCCTCTTGCGGATCATCTGCATGTTCAGGCGCATATTATTGAGGCTCTCATTCATCTGCTCAATCTCCACAGCACGGTAAAGGCTGTCCTGCTTTGCACGGGTCTCCACCAGCGCCAGCCTGTCTGCAGCCAGCATATAATCCTCTTCAGCCTTCAGCCACTCCTCCTTAGAGATAAGTTTCTCCGCGTACAGCTCACGGGCACTGTCATATGCCCTCTTGCTGCGGCGTACCTCAACCCTCAGCTGAAGCATCTCCTGATACACGCTCAGTTTCTGCTGCTCCATTGAGATCATTGTATTGCGGAGCAGATTCTCCTTCTCCGCCAGCTCAGCCTCTGAATTTAGGATCTGCAGATCCAGACTCTCATTGCTCAAGACCAGAATCACATCCCCCTTCCTCACACGCGACCCCTCCTCAATAACAATCTCCTGCACAACTCCACCCTCCAGCGGCGAAATCTGAATGGTTGTCATAGGCTGCACCTGCCCCGTAACCCTGATGTAGTCATTGAACTCGCCGCGGACCACCTTCCCGTAAGAAAGGGTATCCCCATTCACACGCAGGGTACTTGAATTGTCACGGAAAACCAGCCACAACACAAAAACCACCACAAAAACTCCCAACCAATAAGGCAATGCCCTCTTAGTGAACACCGCCGCAAAACCTTTTTTCTTCTCAATAATCTTGTCCATATCCTGTTATTATTTATTTCTAATTTTCTTCCCAATAAATATCATCAAACCACTGGAAACCAAACTTTTAATTTACAATCGAACCACGGGTTCAATGTAAGTCGTGACACGACTACAAGTAAAGTCGAGACACGGATACTCCTATTGCTCTATATACGGTACCCCGTTATAATATTCCACTATACTCCTCTTGAGGTAGTACTTCAGCAGGGCATTCAGCTGTTCGGCCTTGGCGGAGAGCCAGTTGCCGGAGGCAGTCTGGTATTCTATAGGGGAGATGAGCCCCTGTTCGAATTTCCTGGTGTTGTACTTGTAGGCTTCTGTCTGGACTTCCGCCTGTCTGGAAGCCTGGAGGAATGCGGCACCGGCACCTTCCCTATCCTGAAGGGCACGTGTTACCTCTGCCTCTATCTCCCTCATCTTCTGCTCATATTGGGCAGTTGCCCTCACGTAAGCATTCTTCTTCTTTGTGATTGTAGCCTGCCTGTAGAGCCTTCCGTATATAGGGATGCTCATAGAGAGCTGGATATATTCTCCCATGTTGTTTTCAAACTGGCTGCTGAAAGAGGGGGCCTTGTAGTTCTTTTCGTCTGGATAGGTAAAATAGCTTGTGCTCCACCCTCCGTTAAGGTTCAATGAGGGGAGAAGCTGCCATTTTGAGGTGTTGAAGGCCCTCTTGGCATTTAGCATCTCACCCTTTGCTATGTAGGCAGCAGGGAGGGTATTCAGGGCATTCTCTACAATTTCCTCCTTCCCATTCCCCACGGATCCCTCTGCAACAATTCTCTCCCCATTCTGCAGGGCAGCCTCATCTGCCATTGAAAAGTCAATCTCCAACTGCTGGTCCAACGGCCAGAACATCACATCCTTAAGGGTAAGGAGGGCATCATTGTACATGTTGCGGGTGTTTACCAGCTTGTACTCCTTAGCCGCGAGGTCCGCCTCTATCTGCACCACATCCGCATACCCCTTCTGCCCCAGCTCCTCCTGCCTGCGTGCCAGCTGTACCGCCTTCTGTGCCGCTGAAACCTCATCCTCAATGGCCTTGGTCATCTGATTGTAGTAAACCACATTGTAATAGGCCTCCATTGTGGCCAGGCATATTTCATCACGGATCTGGTCCTCACGGCTCACACCCATTGCCGCAGCCGTTTTTGCAATCTTGAGGTTATTCACCGCCTCAAAGCCGTTGAATATTGCAATGCTTCCGCTTGCCTGATATCCGTTCTGGAACGATGTTGTAGACTTGTAGGTATTGGTCTCCGGATCCACCGAACGTCCGAAATTATAATACGCATAGCTTCCCGCCGAAACCGAAGGGGTGAATGCCTGCAATATTGCACTGCGCCTCTCCACCTGCGCATCCCTTGTGTCCGCCTGCTGTATCCTCATCTTTGTTGAATTTGACACCGCATACTCCATACACTCCTTCAGGGTCATTGCCTGGGTCTCCTGCTCCCCCTGAGCCCTCTCCTGGGCCATCATCCCTGTTGTTGCAAATCCGGCTACCGCCGCCGCTATAAAAAAGTTTTTCAATTTCATATTCAGATTTATTTTTTGAAGTCGTGACACGGGTACACTTACAATCGAGACTCGACTGTAAAGTAAGTCGTGACACGACTTCTCTTTGAACAACGGCCGTGCCAAAACACACAAACATCTGTATTACTGAATTTTAAATAAAAAGCGCCAAATAAAAAAGTGTAAAGAAACTTTACAAGTGGCAAGTTTCTTTACACTTTTTTATATTATATATTTTACAGAATTACATCTACCAGCTGCGGTCGGTATAGAGGATTCCATCCAGATGGTCAACCTCATGCTGGAAGATTACAGATGCATAGCTGTTTATTGTATCCCTTACCATTTTCCTCTCTGCCAGGCTATAGTATTCTATCACTATAATTACATAACGGTCTACATATCCTTTCTCACCCGGGATTGAAAGGCATCCCTCCTCAGATACAGTCATCTCTTCCGAGGTTTCAACTATTGAGATATTGGGATATACCTCATAGGGCTGGCCTTCCTTATCTACACGCTGCACCACAACTACAGCCTTGTTGACTCCTACCTGAGGGGCAGCAAGGCCCAGGCCGTCTACCTGCGGATGGGATACGGTATAAACCATCCTGCGGGCAAGTTTCTGGAAGGCCTCGCTGTGAAGCTCTTTCTTTGTAAGGTTGTATGAAGGGGCTCTGAGCACCTCCATTTCCAGAGGATTGTCCGTTGTGTAGATCTTCAGCAGGCTGTCGGGAGTGGAATTGATGATTTCCAGGTCTTGTGCGGAAAATTTATGTTCGCTCCCTATACACGAAGCCAGGGCGAAGGCTGCAGGTAAAAACAGCAGTAATATCAGTTTTCTCATATCTTTTTATTTCAGTTGGTTTCTGTCCATTACCCTCCATATTGGGTGGAGCTCATTGTTCTGGTGGGCCCTCTTGCGCACTATATCATAGAAGAAGCCCAGGATGGCCTGAGGGTCAGATGCAAAGGCGGCATCCTCACGCAGTTTCTGCTCAAAACGGGCCTTCAGCTGAGGGTCTGCTGCCAGCATCTCACGCCCCTTCACTTCCATATATTGAGGCCTTATCCAGAATTCATTCCCGGCCTGGACGCACACATTAAAGAAACCCCAATAGGTAAGGGAACCAGGTGCTGCCGGCTCAAACATCCACATTGCCACGCGCGATGCCGGCTGGTCCATATCTACAAGGATGCTCCCTGCAGGGTACTCCAGGGTCTCGGTCTGGGTTGTGAATGTTGCCTGTACGGGGATGCGCCCTTCACTCTGCCTTGAGGAGAATTTTCCACCTGTGTAGCGGTAGGTCTCCACCTCAACGGTACGTGGCTGCTCCAGCACCGTATATTTCACTCCGTGGAGGTCCAGCAGCTCACGCACAGCATCCCACTGCGGCATAAGGATGTATGCCTCAGGAAGCTGTACAGAGAAAGATGGCTTGTATGATGTATATACAGGGATATGCAGGGTAATAGGGTCTGAATAGTCGTGGGTAACCCACTCGCCACCGCTCAAATCACTCACTACCGTATCCCTGCCCCAGCTCAGATAGTCCGCCATAAATGACTTCTCTTCAGTTGCCTTATACTGGAACCCGAAAGGCTCCTTGCGGGAGGCGGCAGAAGAGGTGTAGGCATCCGCAGCAGCCAATGTACTCACCAGTGACTCCTTGTTCTCCGACAAAATGCGGGCAGTGGCAATGAAAGCCTCCACAGTTGCCTCCACACGCTGCCTGTATGGCTTGTAGATGTGGTTCTCAATCAGAAGGCCCAGCCTGTTATGGGCAGCTGCATAACCCTGTGAATAGCGAGGGTCAAAGGTATCAGCCACAAAACCGGTCTCAGGGGCGTTGTATTTCTTGAAATTGCCGTAAAGGAAAATAGGGAAGCCCACCTTCTCCATCTGCTCACACAGCTGTTTTTCATAAATATCGCGGCTCCAGGCAGTGATACCGGGCTCCATATTGTCTGTCATGTTGTCTATGGCATATGTCATCACATACTGGAAATCAGCACCGTTGGTAACATGCACATCAATGAACAGCTCCGGTAGCCAATGATTGTACATCTTCAGCCACGCCTTCATCTCAGGTGCATCCGCCTTTAGGAAATCCCTGTTCAAGTTAAGCTGCTGCGAGGTATTCCTGGTACCCAGCTCCACCGGTCCGTTCTGGTTGATGCGGTTCAGGGCAGTAAAGTTCTCATGCCCATCCACATTGAAGACAGGTATGAAGAGGAAACTCACATTATCCAGCACATCAATGTTCTTCTTCCCGACAACCATATCCCTGAGGAATATCATTGAGGCATCCTTACCGTCAGGCTCACCCGAGTGGATGCAGCTCTCTATGAGGACAATTACCCTCCCCTTCTCCCTGATGGCAGCAGGGGTTGTAAGGCCGTCCTTGTCCACAACCACCAGTGCAAGGTCCCTGCCCAGGGGGCTGGTGCCGAAAGAGGTAATGTTTACCATAGGTGAAGCCTCCGAAAGCCTCTGGAACCACTCCATGGTCTGGGCAAACTTTGGAGTCCTCACAAAATCCGACTTCTCACAATCAGTAATGAAATCCTGCACCTTCACTTTTTTTGCAGGGTGCGCAGGATGTGCAGGCTGGGCTCCCAGCTGCAATGTGGCCGCAAAAATAAGAGCTGTGCAGGCCACCAGCTTCATAATCTTGTTTTTCATAAAAAAGGGACGTTAAAAAACGTCCCAAAATTAATGATTTTCCGGCAGTCATACAATGCTAGTAAAACGCCACGTTCCTCAAAGATGCCGTCCCTACTTGAGCTCAACTATTATCACACCATAGGAAATATCCCCATACTTCTTGAACTCCTGGGTATTGTTGTCCTTCCGCACTGAAATGGCCTTGATATCCTCAACCTTTATATCATCCATTGTCTTGGCCACCTTTACATTGCCTTCATTATCCTTCACAATGATGAGCGGGTCTGACTTTACTTTCAAGTCATTTCCA
Source organism: Bacteroidales bacterium (assembly GCA_017482565.1). GTDB lineage: Bacteria > Bacteroidota > Bacteroidia > Bacteroidales > UBA932 > Egerieousia. The sequence continues at coordinate 27,769 of JAFUMO010000042.1, forward strand.
TCCTTATCCCTTACCCTGATATGGAGGCTGTTTGTTGAGTATATGGTTCTGGTGGCAGTTGAGTCATTCACTGTGGCCTTATCATCAGCCGCCTGTGCATCGGAGGCCTTGTCCCCAGGTGCATCAGGCAGCACATATACACCTGTCACCACCCCTTTTGTATTCATTTTTGTATTCATTATCAGCACGCTTTCCACCCCCTTTATCACATTTATGTTCTTGATATTATCAGAAGGCATCTTTTCAAAGGCATCTTTTGGAACAACCTTGCCATCAATGATATACAATATCTTTTCCTTAGCTGTCTGCTGCCCTTCCGCCGCATCTTGCGCCACGGCCACCTGAGCAGCCATTGCCATAATGGCCAACAATAAAATCTTTTTCATAATCATTCTGTGTTTTTGAGTTTTTGAGTTAAAGTCTGCTTTTCAAACCGGTTTTCCTGATGCAAATATATGCACTTCCTCCCCCTCCCCACGTTAACTGAACGTTAAAAAATGTTAACTAATGTTAACTCCCCTGCCCCCGTGCCAAAAATTGCTATTTTTGTAAAGGATTTGAATCCAGGGACCGGTTTCATCTGAACCAAGGGCCCTGCATACAAAACGCAGCTTGATAATCTACATCTTAATGGTACCGGTTTAGCTATGAATCAAAAATTTTTCAGAAAAGTTTCCCTAATGGCAATTGTGGCACTGGGGCTGCTGGCGCTGGTGCAGGGGGTGTGGGCGGTGAAGATGTACAGCGACCAGGTTGCGGATTTCCAGAGGAGGGTGGAATCTGCGGCGTACAAGAGCATATACAAGGCTTTCAGGATGGATGCCATTCCGGGGCTGCAGGCAGCGGAGCAGATAAATTTGGATCTTGAGGAGTTTGCCCTCCATTTTGAGCCCAACCTGCTGGAGCTGGACATAAGAGAACCATATACCGCCCGGATTCTGGAAACAACTTCAGGGGAAGGACGCACCCTCTTGCGCCACAGCAGCGGGGAGCCCCTTGGGGAGAAGGTGCACACCTGCCTCATCCCGGTTGATGATGACGGAATGTTTGCCCTCCACCTCACAATCCGCCTTCCATACGGGCAGTTCTGGGGAAACATGTGGGGGCTGCTGCTGTGCTCGGCACTTATAGTTGTATTGCTGTCGGGAATATTATATTGGATGGTAAGGACCATGTTCCGGCAGAGGAGCCTGGAGGAGATGCGCAGGGACTTTACAAACAACATTACCCACGAGCTCAAGACCCCCATTTCTGTGGCAATGGCGGCAACGGATGCCCTCCAGAATTTCTCGGCAGAAGCGAACCCTGAACGCCGCAGCCGCTACATGCAGATAGTTGCAGCACAATTGGAACAACTGGCAGCAATGGTGGAAAAGATACTTTCAGTCTCAGTAGAGGGGCGTGAAGAGAAGCTCAATATGGAGAAAATCTTCCTCTTCCCTACAATTGAAAGCATAAGGGACGATGCCCTGATGGGAATGGAAAACCCGCCAGAAATAATTGTCAGATGTCCGGCAGACCTTTCCCTTACCGCAGACAGGCTGCACCTGAAGAATGTGATTGCCACCCTGCTGGGCAATGCCGTAAAACACGGGTTCAGGGAGAATGCCCCCGGGAACACCGTCATAATCTCAGCCACAACCGGGAACGGCAGGGCAGTGATTACAGTAGCGGACAACGGGGTTGGAATTTCAAGGGAGCACCTGAAACATATATTTGAAAAATACTACAGGGTACCTCAAGGAGACCTGCAGAAGGCCAGAGGTTACGGGCTTGGCCTGTTTTATGCAAAAAGGGTGGTTGAAAGGCATGGAGGGAGCATTTCCGTAAAGAGCCATGTAGGAAAAGGGAGTGAATTTATAATTGAATTGCCGCTTGGATATGACAACTCAAATTAATGGAAAATACAGGGTACTGCTGGTAGAAGATGAACGGATGCTGGCTGAAATTCTCTCCGACACCCTTGGAGACCGCAAGTTTGATGTTACTCTGGCTTACGACGGTGCCCAGGCACTTGAGTATTTACGGGAACGGAGTTTTGATGTAATTGTAACGGATGTGATGATGCCCGTAATGGATGGCTTTACCCTTGTAAAGAAGCTCCGCAAGGAAGGATGCAGCACCCCTGTACTCTTCCTCACCGCCCGTTCAGCTACAGAAGATGTTGTAAAGGGGTTTGAGACAGGCGGCAATGACTACCTTAAGAAACCCTTTGCCATTGATGAACTTATTGTAAGGATAAATGCCCTGGCTGCACGGGGAGCATCCCCTGCCGAAGCCTCCCTGGCAGGTGCTGCCCTCATAGAAGGGGCCAAGGAACACAAATACACACTTGGCCGGCTGGAATTCTCCCCCTGGAACTGCACCCTCACCTGTATGGCAGATGGCTCTGCCACAAAACTCGCTGCCCGTGAAAGCGCAGTTCTGGAACTCCTGTGCCGCAACATGGGGCAGACCGTTGAAGCCTCCTTCCTGCTTAAGGAACTATGGGGAGATGACAATTACTTCAACCTCCGGAGCCTGAACGTTTACATAACCCGCCTGCGCGGGCACCTGAAACAAGCCCAGGAAGTTGAAATCAAAAGCATAAGGGGAGTCGGTTATATTTTATCGTCGTCCTTTTTTACAAAAAATTGATTCCCAACAATTTAAGAAACAGGAAAGACAATAAATACAATAATTACATAAAACTAACATACTTAATATCTGCAAGTTATAAAAAAGGACAACGTAAAAATGAAAAAGATAACCTTCGTGTGTCATGGGAACATCTGCCGCAGCCCAATGGCCGAGTATGTGATGAAGCACCTGGTGAGGCAGGCCGGGCTGGAAAATGAGTTTGGGATTACCTCGGGGGCCGTTTCCTATGAGGAGATAGGGAATGACATCTACCCTCCTGCCCAGAGGAAACTGAGGGAGAAGGGGGTGGCCTTCACCCGCCACGCTGCACACAGAATCACTCCCGACGAATTTGCGCACAATGACCTTGTAATCCTTATGGACCGTTCCAACCAGAGGCTTCTGGGGAGAATTGTTCCCGGATGGGAAGATGCTCCTGCCGGAAAAGGGGTGGAAGACTCAGGGATTGATGGTAAAGTACATCTGATGATGGAGTTTGCCGGTGCACCCGGGAAAGGGGGAGAACTGCCGCAAAAGAGAGGACGAGCCGCCAGTGATGTGGCCGACCCGTGGTACACCGGGGACTTTGAGCAGACCTACCGCGATGTTCTTGCCGGCTGCACCGGTCTGCTGAAACTGCTTGGCAAATGAAAATGTCCCGTGTTATCGGGACATTTTCTGTTGGTTCCTTTTCCTGCGCTTCTTGGCATATCTCTGCTGTCTGATGCGGTTCTTGGTGTATTTGTAGATTACCGCAAATATGAGCCCTGAAAACACCAGGAAGATGAGTATATATGTCCAGGCGGAGGCACTGTCTCCCTTCACGCGGCTCCACATCCTGAGCAGCTTCTCGGTTCCCACATCATGCATTATGCCGCAACGTTCTATGATGGCGCCATCCGGATAGAGGACAGGGCTCACGCACGCGCTGTCTGCCTGCGGCCCGAAGAAATAGCTCACATCAATAGGCCCATACTCATCTGAATCATACATCTCCTCCAGTACCTCATCCCCACCTATCACACTCACATAACCTGTCATATCCATATTCCTTATTGCATTCTCAGGCATACACATAAAGTTGATGAAATACCTGGCAGCCTTTACATTATGTGCATATTTTGGGATAACCCACCCATCAAACCACACAGAACTGCCAGTCTCAGGGATGGCATAATCCAGCTCCAGACCTATCTCAGCAGCCTCATCCATGGCCCACTGCGCATCACCGCTCCACGAGAGATTCAGCCATGCCAGCTCCTTGGTCATCTGCTCCTTGCCGAAATCTGCCTCCCAGCCCGCAACGGACTCCCTGAAACCGTTGATATATTCCTCAACCATTTCAACGGACTCATCAGAAACATCAAATGTCAATGATTCAAGATCTTTTCTTCCCGACAATATCTCATCCTTATTCAATGCTATCAGCAAAGAGGTATATACATCCCTGAAGGCATCCTTCACAAGCACCTTCCCCTTGTAGGCAGGGTTTGCAAGGACATCCCAGCTGCACACCTCCTGCGGATCTATATACTTGGGGTTATACAGGAGGCCCACTGTCCCCCACATATAGCCCACACAATAGTCATTCGCATTTTTCCCGTCACCCTCTATCTGCTCCAGCTTCTCCTGGATATATGGGGAAACATTCCCCAAATAGTTTGGGGTAGAACCAAAATCCCTCTCTATCGGGAGGATAAGGTCACTTTTGAGCATCCTCTCAATTATGTAGTCCGAAGGGCATACCACATCATAATCCTCATGCCCGAGCTCAATCTTTGAGAGCATGGTCTCATTGATGTCAAAGGTCTGGTAGATGATTGTGACATCCTCACCGGTCTGCTCCTTGTACCACTGTTCAAACTCTCCAAGCAGCTCTTCATCTATATAGTCTGCCCAGTTATAGACCTTGAGGATATTGTCTCTCCCCTGCGAGCACCCTGCAAGCATCAATGCCGCAGCAAACATGTACAAAAGTCTCTTCATCTTATTCTTCAGCTTTTCTGGCATTGCGGATATTCCTTATGTTGATAACAATAAGGAGCACCAGCACACCCACAAACATAAGTGTAATCAATGGACGGAGCTCAGGGGTAAGGCCGCCTTTACGGGCATCTGTATAGATGTAGGTTGATAGGGTATCCAGACCTATGGTTCCCCTTGTAAAGAAGGTTACCGCAAAATCATCCAGTGACATTGTAAACGCCAGTATGAACCCGGAAATCATACCCGGCTTGAGCATAGGGACAAGCACCTTCTTGAGTGCCTGGAACGGGGTTGCACCAAGATCCAGGGCAGCCTCATATATGTTGGGATTCATCTGTGTAAGCTTAGGCAGCACACTCAGCACCACATACGGGGTACAGAATGTTATATGGGCAAGCACCACTGTGACATATCCCTGGCTCACATGCAGGAAAACAAAGAGCAGGAACAGCGAAACACCGGTAATGATATCAGGATTGAGCATAGGGATATTGTTCAGGAAAGTTATCGCCTTCTTGCCCCTGCCCCTCATGTTGTGTATTCCTATTGCAGCAACTGTTCCCAGGAAAGTTGAGACTGTTGCGGCAATGAGGGCAATCAACAGGGTATTTTCAATTGCAGACATGAGGGAACCCGTTCCCTGCATGTCTCCGGTAAAGAGGTTGGAGTAGAGCTTTGTGGAAAAGCCTGTCCAGTTTCCCAGCACCTTGCTTTCGGTGAAGGAGAATATTCCTATGAACACTATAGGCGCATAAAGGATAACCAGAAGCAGCCAGATATAGCATTGTGCAAAAAACTTTTTCATATCTATACTATCCCTCCACTTACGTCTTTCTTATTGTCCTGCAATAAGGATGTTATACCTATGATTACCAGCATTACCAGCGAAAGAGCCGCTCCATAGTTCCACATTGAAGAGTTGATGTTCTCCTGGATGATTGTACCAAAGAGCTTTATCTTGTTGTTGGTAAGGAATTCAGATATTGCAAATGTACTCACCGTAGGCATGAACACCATCATCACGCCGCTCATTATACCCGGCATTGAGAGGGGAACCTGCACTTTCCAGAATACCTGCCATGGGGTGGCTCCCAGGTCTGAAGCAGCCTCCGCGTATGACTTGTCCATCTTGTTGAGGATATTGTAGATAGGATAGATCATGAACGGAAGATAGTCATAGACCATACCCACAAGCAGGGTTCCCTTGCCAAGTTGTATCCCCATCACATGGAACAGCTCCGCTGTGGCCAGTGTCCTCATGAGGGCATTTATCCACATAGGCATTATGAATAGTACTATTGTAACTGCACTCCTGTTGAGCTTCTTGTTGGCCAGAATCCACGCTGCAGGATAGCCAAGGAGAATACAGATGATGGTATTCTCAATTGCCACCTCAAGTGAAAGGGCAAATGTGCCTATTGCATCCGGATCATTGAGGAACTTGGCAAAATTGGCCAAAGTAAAGCTGCCGGATGTATCCTGGAACGCATAAAGTATGATGATTACGAGCGGAAGGGCCACAAACAATACCAGGAATATTGCATATGGGAGTGCCCAGGTGCTCCTTTTAGTCATTATCCTCATTGCGCTTCACAATTTTGATGTCCGCAGGGGCTATGTTTATACCAACAAGGTCTCCCTTGTCCCAAATGTCTGTTGTATCCACCCAGATATGGTCTCCGTCATCGGTGAGGATTGTAAGGTGATAGTGGTCTCCCTTGTAGATGAGGAAGTGTACATCACCCTGCAGCTTGCCGTCCTCCTGATGGTCTATGAGGTCAACCTTTGAGAAATCAACCTTCACATCCACCTTATCCCCATGGGAGAACCCTTCTGGGACAGTGCACTCGAATGTCTCATAAAGGAACTTCACGTGGTTCTCATCCACAACCTCACCCTCAAATGTATTGCATGTACGCTCCTTGTGCATTACCTGTATGTCTGCAGGCCTTATGATGAGCCCCACCTCCTGGTCAGGTACAAAGGCATTGTAGTCCTGGATCATCAGCTCATATCCCTTGTCTGTCTCCACGAACATCTCATAATGGACACCCTTGAAGGTACAGGACTTCACTTTAGCCATAAACTGGGCGCTCTCCAGATTCCTTACAATATAGATATCTTCCGGACGCACAACCACATCCACCTCCACATTCTCTCCGAACCCCTCATCAATGCACTCGAACTCGTGCCCCACAAACTCCACCAGCTTGTCCTTTATCATCTTTCCGTTAAGGATATTTGACTCGCCTATGAAATCTGCCACAAATGAGTTCTGCGGCTCATTGTATATGTCTGTAGGGGTACCTATCTGCTGAATCTTTCCCTCATTCATCACAATGATTGTATCTGAGAGGGTAAGGGCCTCCTCCTGGTCATGGGTAACATAGATGAAGGTGATGCCCAACTTCCTGTGCATCTCCTTAAGCTCAATCTGCATATCCTTGCGCATCTTCAGGTCAAGCGCCGCAAGCGGCTCATCCAGAAGAAGCACCTTAGGCTGGTTGGCAATTGCACGGGCAATGGCAACCCTCTGCTGCTGGCCTCCAGAAAGTGACTCCACATCCCTGTCCTCATAGTCTGTCATGCTCACCATCTTGAGCACCTTGCGCACGCACTTGTCTATCTCAGTATCCGGAACCTTCTGCAACTTGAGGCCGAATGCTATATTCTCATACACATCAAGATGAGGGAAAAGTGCATAACGCTGGAACACGGTATTCACCGGACGCAGATGAGGCGGTACATGCGTATAGTCCTGCCCGTTTATCCTGATTTCTCCCTTATCAGTCTGCCCAAAACCTGCCAAAAGCCTCAGCAAAGTGGTTTTTCCGCATCCCGACGGTCCCAGGATTGTAACAAATTCCCCTTTTTTTACCTTTATGCTCACATCATCCAGAATCACCTTGTCGCCAAAGCTTTTGGATATATTGTTGAGTTCAATGATGTAATCCCTGTTTTCCATTCCAAGTTCAAGAGTTTAGTGTTAAAAAATACGGCAACCCCGTGTCAGCTGCACCTGAGGCAACAGACAAAAGAATTCCGTACAAAAAAGAGTGGATTTGTTCTACTGATGGCCAGGATTGTACCGCACACAAAGAAAACACCGGAAAAGGTATCCGGCATACAATCCTTAAAAATTGTTTTTGCATCCCCCCAGGATGACTTCTGCAATGACGCGGTACTGGTTGCTTCCCACGCTCTGACCGCAGAGCCGATTGCCTTTACGGCAACCCCCAAAAAGACAAAAAATCTCCTCATCTATTTAGCCTACAGTAAAATACATAAAGTGTACAAATAGTGTTTTGATATTTTTCTGTAAAATACAACCAAAAGTAACTATTTTTTCCAATAAAATCATCTATTTGTAAAATTATTTGCCCAAAGAGGGTAATTTTGCAGGCAGGAGGGGGCAGCGCCCGTGCCCCTTCCCAGCACTACACCGGGACAAGTTCGGGCACGATTGGGGACCATTTTGTGCCCGGAATTACGCTGTGAACAGGTTCGGGCACGATTGGGGACCATTTTGTGCCCGGAGCCGGTTAAATGCCTGTGCAGGGAAAACAAAATGACCGGGCAGGGGTTATATAAGTATCATATAAAGGAAACATTATGCAGAACACTTCTACAGAGAAAATAAGGGAGATTGCAAAGTCCCAGAGGGAGTTTTTCGCCACCGGGGCGACACTGGACACAGATTTCAGGAAAAGGATGCTGGAAAGGCTGCTTGATGCCCTGCAGGCATGGGAGCAGAGGCTGGCACAGGCACTGTGGGAAGATATGCACAAATCATACGAGGAGGCGTACGTTACCGAGTTCAGTATCCTGAAGGGGGAGATAAAGGCTCACTTGAAGAATCTGGACAAATGGTCCCGCAGGGAGAAGGTACCCACACCAATGACACTTTTCCCTTCCCGCAGCTATATGGTGAAGGAGCCCCTCGGGTGCGCCCTCATAATCTCCCCCTGGAACTATCAGGTACAGCTGCTGTTGAATCCGCTTGTAGGTGCAATCTCTGCAGGCTGCACTGCCCTACTGAAGCCATCTCCTTATGTTCCTAATGTGAGTGAAACTATAGGGAAGATGATTGCAGAGACCTTCAATGAGAAGTATATTGCAGTGGTACAGGGGAACAGGGAGGTGAATGCCGCCCTGCTGGAGGAGCGCTGGGACATGATTTTCTTTACCGGAAGCCCTGCCCTCGGGCGTACAGTAATGGCTGCCGCCGCCAGAAACCTTACCCCTGTAGTACTGGAGCTGGGTGGCAAGAGCCCGTGCATCATCGACCGCACTGCGGATATAAATGTTGCCGCCCGCCGAATTGCATGGGGAAAGACCCTCAACAGCGGACAGACCTGCATAGCACCGGATTATCTGATTGTACATGAGGCCATAAAGGATGAGTTTGTGCAGGCATTTGCCCAAGAGGTGAAGGCCCTGCATGGGGATGATATTTTTGCATCTCAGCATTATGTGCATATGGTGAACGGGAAGGCCTATGAACGGGTATGCAGCTACCTGCAGCAGGGAAAGATACTCTACGGAGGACGCACAGATGCCACCACCAGATGCATTGAGCCCACAATCCTGGAATGTATGGCAGAGGATGCCCCTGTAATGCAGGAAGAGATTTTCGGCCCCATCTTCCCGATGATTACATTTAGTGAAGGTGCCGGATCCGCCTCTGCAGCAGACGGGAACCCGGCTGCCCGGGCACCTGAAGTCATAACCCCGGCTGCCCGGGCACCTGAAGCCTCAAACCGGGCTGCCACCCGCATCGGGCAGAGCTTCACGGAGCAGGCCATCAATTTCATAGTGCAGAGGGAGAAGCCCCTGGCGCTCTATTTCTTTGGAGAAGAGAAGCAGGGATGGGAAATCATCCGCAAGACTTCATCAGGAGGAGGATGCATAAATGATGTGATAATGCACATTGCCAACGGGAACATGCCTTTTGGAGGGGTGGGCAATTCCGGGATGGGACGCTACCACCACCGCCACAGCTTTGAGTGCTTCACCCACACCCGTTCAATACTGGTTTCCTCTACCAGTCCCGATCTCCCTTTCAGGTACATGCCCTACAGGCTGTTCAGATGGATAAAGGGGCTGATGTAGTGCTCCCCTTGAATAGGCGGCAATCCAAACCTGCACCGGTGAGGGAACCGGTGCTTACCCGGGGGAGTGAGTACCATTTTGGCTATTCCCTGGCCTGATCAAGGTATTTGTCGGGAATGGACTTCTTTGGCAGAATCCCCTTCTCCTTGAGCGATTCCACCCTTCTGATGAGGTTTCCTCTTCCTGAGCAAAGCTGGTTCTCCGCAGTGCTGAATGATTTATGGAGGGATTCTATCTTGGTGCCAATATCATTGAAGGAATCCAGGAATCCCGCAAATTTCTCATAGAGGCCTGTACTCTCGGCAACTATTGTCTCCACATTGCGGGTCTGGCGCTCGCTCTGCCAAATGTTGTAGATAAGCTTGAGGCTCATCATCAGGTTTGTAGGGTTAATCAGAAGCACATTTTTTGAGAAAGCATACTGCCCTATCTTGGGATCTGTCTGCAATGCCAGGATGTAGCTACCCTCGTTAGGGATGAACATCAGAACATGTGAAATGGTATTGCCCACCAGTTTCTCATAATTCTTGGCCGAAAGCTCATCAATGTGCTTGCGGACAGAATCCATATTCTCCTTGGCTGCCTTCTTCTGCTCCTCGGCACCGTCAGCCGCCACATACTCCAGATATGCAGTAAGTGAGACCTTGGAGTCTATCACAATGCTCTTCTCTCCCGGACATTTCACAATTACATCCGGCCTGTAGTTCTCATTCCCCTCCCCCTTCACATTCTGCTGGATAAAGTAATCCTCCCCTTTTCGCAAACCGCTCCCCTCAAGGATGTTTTCAAGCACCTGCTCTCCCCAGTCACCCTGCACCTTGGATTTGTTCTTCAGGGCCTTTGCCAGATCTTCCGCCTGCACCCCAACCCTCACGGTCTCTTTGGCCAATGCCTCAATTGTCTGCGTAATGGAAGCTTTCCGCGCCGCCGAATCAGTATTCACCTTCTGGACACTCTCCTCCATTTTTGCCATCTGCTCCCTTATCTGTTTGAAACTGATATTCAACGGATCCACAATCTTGCTCATCTGCTCCCTGCTTGCAGCTCCAAGCTCCTCCTGCCTGGCCTTGAGCACCTTCTCGGAAGTGGTCTGCATCTGCTCCTTGATGAGGTTCAGCTGGGTATCCAGCTGTTCACGGTTCATCTGCTTGAGGGCCTCAATCTGTTTCTCCTGAGCCTCCTTGAGAGCATCAATACGCTTCTGGCTATCATCCTTCAAGGCTGCCAGCTGTTTGTCACTGCTCTCCCTGGCATCAGCCAGCTGCTTCTCATAGGACTCCCTGGCACCTGCCATCTGCTTCTCATAGGACTCCTTTGCCTCAGAAAGCTGCCTTTGGGCCGCTTCCCTTGCCTGTGCCAGCTGCCCCTGTGCATCTGCCTTCACCTCTGCCAGCTGCCTCTCCCCATCAGCCTTCGCCTGCTCCAGCTGCCTGGCCGCATTCTCCTCATTTGCACGGCACACATCCCTCTGGGAAGTAAGTTCCATCACCTGCCCCAGAAGCTCCCCAATGCGGGCATCCTTTGCCTCAATCTCACCGGTTCTGTCGGGAATATGGACACTCTTCTTCCCTACAAAATACATTGCAACCCCCAGCACTGCTGCACCTACTGAAAATATCAAAATATACAGTTCCATAACCTTGTTTTTACACCCGCAAAATTAAGAATAATTGCCCTCAACTGGAAAGAATTTACTATTATTGTGTTACAGATAGCCCTGATGGGCAAGAACGGAAGGACACTCTTTGAAGAGGCCTGCCTGGCCTTTGAGCACCTTTTTCAGATAGAGAGGGAGATTGAGAGGAAGAGCTAAGAAAAGCAGCCTTTCAGCTGCCCACTTTATCTGTTTCGGTGAATGCCAATCCCATTCCTATTACTATTACGCTTAGAATTAATACAGCATACAATCCCTTGTATAGAAGGTATCCTATCACTCCTGCCCAGAAGAGAGTAAGGAAAACTGATGAAATTTTGTTCCACATAAGCTGGTGTTTTCTTACTGAACAAAATTTGTGGGGAAAGGTTCAGCAGATGATTGAGGATTTGGCCTCCGGCATTCCTGCCGTAGCCGGGAATATAGCCCAAGCTGAGTGAGGAAATCCTCCGCATTTGATGCGGGGGATTTCCTGCTTGTAGCGTGACCCCGGCAGGACCTGTAATTATTTTGGCTTACCTTCAGAACATTTCGTCATCAACCCCAAAACCGGCGAGACAGAACAAAAATCCATAGCAGACGTCGCCAGCTCCCACATGGCCCGCAGAACATTCGTCGGCACCCTCTACAAACAAGTCAAGGACCCGAACCTCGTCGGCAAACTCTCCGGCCACGTCGAAGGCTCCCGAGCCTTCGCCCGCTACCGCGACATTGACGACCAGATGATCAAAGGCATGACCAACCTGCTTGACTAATCGAAAGAATAACTAAATTTGCGGACTATGACAGAAACAGCCAAAA
>JAFUMO010000043.1 GCA_017482565.1 Bacteroidales bacterium
AGTTGTACATCAATGCAAATCACGCAAGTATGTAGAAATCAGAACAGTTGCCAACTCATTACCTCGTTCTTGAACTTTCCGCATAAACTTTTTATTCTTAGCGGATTATGAGATTATTCCAAAAATATTACATAACTGCATCATGGATTGCATCAAGGTTGGTCTGCTTGACTTGGCTGCAGCTTTCCTGTGTGCCTATGAAAGTTCACCCGCTTCCTCTACAATCTCCTTGAAATTCTCAGCAGTAACCATGCAGATCGGACATTCCTCTGGAGCAGAGTTGCCTTCGTGGACATAACCGCAAACGGTACAAATGAATTTTTTAGCCATAACTTCAATTTTATAGGTTTATCACTATTATTTATAATTATTATTTCCTAATACAAAGTTAAAATAAATTTGCTTTTCTGCAAATATTCCTGTTATTTTTTTCAAATTTTCCCAAAAGGGCAGAACATTTTTGATAATAAGAATAAAATCACTACTTTTGCGGCTCACAAAAAATGGACGTGACTGTACTGTTTTTTGGTGCAATGGGGTCTGGCAAACCCAGACTGAGTAACACAATTAAAATTTAAAGAAATGAAACATCTTTCACTTAGCGGTGTTGTAAGAAACATCAGCAACAAACAGGGATTGAAACAGATCCGCAGGGCAGGGCAGGTTCCTTGCGTAATTTACGGAAACAATGTAGAGAACGTTAATTTTGCATTGGATTCAAAAGAGTTGAAAAAAATAACCCATACCCCTAACTCATACATTCTTGACATTGAGGTAGAGGGCAAATCATACCAGTGTGTGTTCCACGCTATCCAGTACCATCCGGTAACTGACGAGGCACTTCACGCAGATTTCTTGGCCATCAATCCGGAGAAACCGGTTGTAATTGATGTTCCTGTAGTTATCACAGGTAACTCAGAGGGTGTAAAGCAGGGTGGTAAGCTTATGGTTTCTTCAAGGAAACTCAAGGTTTCTGCTCCTATTGAGAACCTTCCTGACACTTTGGAGGTTGACATCACAACACTTGGCCTTGGCAAGACTATCGTTGCAGGTGACTTGAAATATGAGGGCATCAATATCGTTTCTCCTAAGGCTACAATCGTATGTGCCGTTAAGATGACACGTGCAGCCCTTGGTGCCGCTGCCGCTGCTGCCGCTGCTGCAAAAAAATAATGAATATTGAATTGAGGCGGGCATGAACTTTCTTATTGCAGGATTGGGCAACATTGGTGCCGAGTATGCGGAAACCCGCCACAACATAGGTTTCAAGGTGCTGGATGCTTTTGCAAAAGCGTCCGGCACTTCTTTTATTTCCGGCAGGTACGGTTCAACCTGTACGGTATCGGTAAGGGGGCACAAGCTCATACTCCTCAAGCCTTCAACCTATATGAACCTCAGCGGCAAGGCTGTGAACTATTGGCTCCAGATGGAGAAGATAAAGCAGGAGAACCTGCTGGTTGTATTGGATGACCTGGCCCTTCCGTTTGGAACCCAGCGCATGCGCAAGCAGGGGAGCAGCGGCGGGCACAACGGCCTTAAAAATATAGACGAATGCCTTGGAAACAATGCCTACGCGCGCCTGAGGATAGGCATCAGTGACAATTTTGCAAAAGGGCACCAGGTGGATTATGTCCTTGGAAAATGGAGTTCAGAGGAGGAGAAGGAGCTGCCTTTCGTAGCGGACAAGGCAATTGACGCCATAAAGGCTTTTGTAACTTTGGGTCCCGACAGGGCAATGAACATTGCCAATACAAAGCCAAAAAAAGAGGAGTAGTCCCCCTCTTTTTCTGTTTATAGTCCGAGCAGTTTCTCGATATCCCTCCGCTCTTTCTTGGTAGGCCTTCCTGTACCCCTGTCCCTCTTGAGAAAAATCACCTCATTAGGAGCATTCAGCTTGTCCAGCTCTTCCTGAGGGGTGATGTCTGCTGCATATTGCGGTACAAGTGCAGCACCCTGCCTCTTGTCTATGGGACATATTACCTGATACTGGTATCTTACCGCCCCTTTCCTCACCATTATGATGTCACCCTCCTTGATGTTGCGGGATGATTTGGCTTCCGTGCCGTTTACATGCACGCGGTTGTTCTTGCATGCCTCTGCAGCTTCGGAACGGGTCTTGAAAACCCTTATGGACCACAGATACTTGTCTATCCTTACTTCCGGTGTCATGAAGGTTATCTTTTGAAGAATGATTCTCCCGGATGGGTGTGTGAAGGGTCACTGCAGCCGCAATCATGTCCGTGGTGGTGCCCGCCGCATTCGCAACTGTCCCCGTGGCTGTGCCCGCCGTGATGATGATCACCGTGGCAGCCGCATGAGCATCCGTCATCTCCGCAGCACTCCTCTTCATCTTCCTCATCGTATGCGGTATCCTTGTATGAGCCGTGGGCTTCATCTTCAGGTTCGTCATAGTTCAGGTAGAGGTCCGGACCGTCTGTCAACTGCGGCATGTGGACCTGCAGAAGCTGCGCGTCATCGCTGTATGGAACCAGCTGGAAATCCTCCATTGATGCGGGGATGAAGATTGTCTCTCCCTTTTCAAGGGTATATGCTGTACCGTCATTCATCCTTATTGAGGCGCTTCCCTGTATGCACATGTACACGATGAAGCTTCCTATAAGGGATGGGACAATTGTCTGGGGAGCCTTCAGCTCAATTGTGCTTACAACAAAGCGGCTGGTATCCGCTATTACGGCATTTCCTGCAACCTGCCGGAAGTAATGCTTCCCCTTGTCAAATTTTGAATAGTCTATTACATCAATTGCATCTTCAAGGTCCATCCTTCTGGCGGTCTTGGGGTTATTCTCCCTTCCCCAGTCATAGAGCCTGTATGTGATGTCTGAACTCTGCTGTATCTCTGCAATCACAACTTCCCCTTTTGCCGAGTGGATGCAGCCCGGCTGTATGTATATGCAGTCCCCCTTCTTTATTGTAAAGCTGTTGAGCAGTTCGGTAACAGTACCGTCCTTGCATTTTTCATATAGCTCCGTTGGGGTGACATCCCTGTTGAACCCTACATAGAGCCTTGCATCAGGCTTGGCATCCAGTATGTACCAGAGTTCGGCCTTTCCGTATGAGCCTTCCCTCTCCATTGCAATCTCATCTCCAGGATGAACCTGAACCGAGATTCGGTCCTTGATGTCCAGAATCTTTACCAGAAGGGGGAAGTCCCCGTTATAGTGATGGAACACGTTGTCTCCTACAAAATCACCCAGATATATTTCCAGAAGCTCATCCAGGGTGTTTCCTGCAAGGAAACCGTTTCCCACTACAGAACTCCCGCCGTAGAGGCTCCACAACTCCCAGCTTTCGCCAACAGGTTTCCCCGCAAACTCTTCGTCAAAGTTCTTCTTGAGTTCTTTGGCAAGGTAGTCTCCTCCCCACACCCTTTCCCGGGGATCTGCAATGAATTTTATGGGATATAGCTTATTCATGTTGTCTGCTCTTTAAATGCGTCTGCCGGCAGGTTCCTGTCAATAAAATAAAGGAGCGCCGCCAACAGAATTGCAAATATAACAAAAACTTCCGGGTAAATATGAAGTGAGAGGATATCAAGCAAATCTTTGTATGTGCTGTCGGGAGGAAGTTCCGGGTTAAGTATCTGTATCAGGTATGCTGTGCCGTTGTTTATGGCATGGATGAATATGCATGCAATCAGGGAGTGGGTCCTCCAGTAGATCCATCCCAAGAATGCTCCGGCAATGAAGGCTCCTATGGCCTGCCACGGGTTCATGTGTATCACTGCAAAGAAGAATGAACTCCACAGGATGGCCTTTGTAGGTGTGGTGTGCCTGAGCAGCCCCCTCTCAATCACTCCGCGCAGGATAAACTCCTCCAGAACGGGTGCTGCAACCACTGTTGTTGCAAATGCCCAGCCTGAATTGGAGAGTATTTTTTCAAACATCTGCTTTATGGAATCAGGCATAGGGAGCCAGCTGGAGAGGGGTTCGCTTACAAATCCCATAGCCAGCATGGTTATGGCAAGGATAGGATATAGTACAAGCGGTGACAATCTGCCGTAACGGGCATCCTGAACCTTTACTGGCACAGCAGTGGAGGGCTTGCGGGTGAAGATATACACTAATGCGGGCAGCAGTGGTACAATGTATGATATGAGGGGATTCAGAGCGGCCATGTCATATCCCATGGCTGTGCATGCAATGGAAAGCAGCGTGCCCATTCCAGCTCCTCCCACAACCAGAAGATAAAAAACAATTACCCAGCACTGTTTCAGGCCGGGTAAATAAAAGTTTATGTTTCTGTACATCTTTCCTTAAAATAGAGGTGAAGGGTAAAGCCCTTCGTCTGTCATTTTCTTCAACTTCTCCACAACGGTAGGCCTGTCCTCCTGGAAAGTCACTCCAAACCATTTGTCGGGAGTGGAAAGGACCTTTACGGAAGATTTCCCTTTCTCAATGGCCTCATTCACCACAAACGGGATATAGAACTCCTTCTTTGGCTCACACTCATTCTTCTTCAGGAACTCAATGAACAGCTTTTCAGTGTGTGGGAAGATGTCTGGCGTAAAGCCCCACATGTTCATTGATGCGTATGCATCTTCCGGAAGGGTACGGGTGGTGCCGTCCATTGCAATGCCGGTGATTGCACCGTTCTTCTGTGAAATCTTGTGATGCTCCTCCACTGTAGTGAGGTAGTTTTCACTGTCAACCGTACAGATTCCCCTTGATACCTCGCCGTTCTCAGAGAGGGTCTTGTTGAGGAAGAAGCCAACCATACAATACTTCCCTTTGTTGCCAGCATTTTCAGTTAGGAACCTGCCCAGCACCTTGAAGGATTCCTGTCCGTAAAAGTCATCTGCATTTATCACTGCGGCAGGGGTGTCAACCACTTCGGCAGCCATGAGCATGGCGTGTGCCGTACCCCAAGGCTTCTCCCTTCCGGGCTTGAGTGTAAATCCGTAAGGCAGCTTGTCCAGCTCCTGCTCAACGAATGCAACCTCAATGTGGTTGTTGTATTTCTGCGCAATCTTCTGCTCAAACTCTTTCCTGAAATTTTTCCTTACAACAAAGACAACCTTGCCGAATCCCCCCTTGATGGCATCGTATACTGAGTAGTCAAGGATTGTCTCCCCATTTGGCCCCACGCCGTCCATCTGTTTAAGACCCCCATACCTGCTTCCCATTCCTGCGGCCAAAATAATTAATGTAGGTTTCATATTTTTTTAAATAATTATGTGTTAATTTTGCGCTAAATTAGTAAAAATATGGCAAAAAGAATCATACAGTCCGCAAAAAGGGGGATTTCAAATTCAAAGGTGTTCAAAGTCATAAGGAATAAGTACTTTATAGTTACGGCATTCTTTTTGGTGTGGATACTTTTCATTGATACCAACAATATTTTTGTATGGTTCAGGGATATGGGAGTGGTGGCCGGACAGCAGAGGCAGATGGAGTATTACAGGGAGGCGATAATGCAGACGGACGAGAAGCTCAAGGAGCTCACATCCAACAAGGACAGCCTTGAAAAATTTGCCAGGGAGCAGTACCTTTTTCATGAGAAGGATGAGGAGGTATTTATAATAGAAAAGTGACGTATATGGAGATTGCAATCATAGGAACAGGATATGTGGGGCTTGTCTCGGGAGCATGTTTCTCTGAGATGGGTGTAAATGTAACTTGTGTTGATATAGACAGGAAGAAGATAGAGGGGCTGCACAATGGGGTGATACCTATATATGAGCCGGGCCTGCAGGATCTTGTAATCCGCAATGCCAGAGAGGGGAGGCTTCATTTCACAACGGAGATAAGGGATTGTCTTTGGAACTGTGATGCAGTATTCATAGCGGTAGGCACGCCTCCACTGCAGGATGGCGGCGTAGACCTCTCGTATGTGGAAGGGGCGGCCCGTTCCATAGGACGCAATCTTGAGCGCCATACGGTAATTGTAACAAAGAGTACAGTTCCTGTAGGGACATCAAGAAGGGTAAGGGAGCTTGTGCAGCAGGAATTGGATGCAAGGGGCTCCTCAGTGACATTTGATATAGCCTCAAACCCTGAGTTCCTCAAGGAGGGGGCTGCAATCAAGGATTTCATGCATCCCGACAGAATTGTGGTGGGTGTTGAAACCACCTCCACCAGGGAACTTATGGCAAGGCTGTACAGGCCTTTTCTCCTGAACAACTTCAGGGTGATATTCATGGATATCCCATCTGCGGAGATGACAAAATATGCCGCCAATGCAATGCTGGCCACCAGAATCAGCTTTATGAATGATATTGCCAACCTGTGTGAAAGGGTGGGGGCTGATGTGGACAGTGTAAGGCGGGGTATAGGTACAGATGCCAGGATAGGGAAAAATTTCCTATACGCCGGCTGCGGGTACGGAGGCTCATGCTTCCCCAAGGATGTGAAGGGGCTTATACGTACAGGGCTGGAGAACAACTACAGGATGCAGCTCATAGAGGCTGTGGATCAGGTGAACGAGAGGCAGAAGGAGGTGGTATTCCATAAGCTTGAAGGGGCTTTCAGAGGTGACCTTCAGGGACGCAGGATAGCCGTATGGGGGCTTGCATTCAAGCCTGAGACAGATGATATGCGTGGAGCACCCTCCCTGGTTGTCATTGAGAAACTGCTCCGGGCAGGGGCTGAGATCCTGGCCTGTGATCCTGTGGCAACAGGTGAAGCCCGTAAGGTGCTTGGTGAAAGGATAACCTACTGTACAGATATGTATGAGGCAGTTTCCGGTGCCGATGCCCTCGTACTCCTTACAGAATGGAAGCAGTTCCGTCTGCCGGACTGGAAAAGGATAAAGGGGAACATGAAGGGAAACCTGGTGGTTGACGGACGCAACATTTACCAGAGGGATGAGCTCAGGGAGGCAGGCTTTGATTACCTCCGTATAGGCTAGATATATTCCAACAGACCGGTAAGGGCTCCGCTTTCGTATGTAGGGCCTCCGTCACATGGCTTCCCGTATGGGTTGAAGTAGAACTGGTCTATCCCGAATATCTGTGCACCCTCAATGTCATTGGCAAAATCATCGCCAACCATAATGGCCCTGCTGCGGGCAAGTGAAGGGGATTTCCTGTATTCTTCCTCTCCGCATAGCGCTTCCAGAGCCTTGCGGAAAATGACAGGGGAGGGTTTCATTGCCCCAACCTCTTCAGATACAACCACGGCATCCACATATTTGTGTATGCATGTGGTATTCATCTTGCGGTACTGTACCCCCTTGAACCCGTTGGATATGATTGCAATTTTCCCGCCTTTGGCCTTTACAGCCTCCAGCACCTGTTCTGCCCCCGGGATGAGCCCTGTTTCCATGGACATGAATTCAAGATATTTCTCCCCAAAGGCAAGGGAGAAGGCGTGAAGCTCGTCGGGAGTGAATTTGTGTGCAGGGAGGGAGCCTTGCGGTGCGGTATCCAGAATCTGCTGCAAGGTGAGCAGGAACCTGTTGCAGCGGAGTTCCTCCTTGAGGATTTCTCCACGTTCATACTGTTTCCACAACTGCTGGTTTATCACCTCATACTGCTGGAAGAACTCCTCCTTGCAGGTAACGCCAAAAAGCTGCGGGAGCTGCTGGGAATCCACCAGTTTGAAGAGCGCACTCTTGGCATTCTTGTCAAAATCCCAAAGAGTGCGGTCCAAATCAAACAGAAAATATCTGTAATCCTTCACTGCCATATAATCTTCCCTGCAACTACTTGCAGTAATATTCAATCATCCTTTCAATGGCCCTCTGGCATACAGGGCAGAAACCGTGGGCGGTGTTTGTCTTCATGCGGCAGTCCATTACAGGGCGGTAAATCCCCTTTGCCATATATCCGCCACCCTCATATACTCCAATGGCAGTGTTGTCCCTCCTGTCCTGTAGAGGTGCGGTAGGAACTGCTGTGCCTGCAGGGAGCATGTCCTTCCATTTTGCCCCAAAATCCACAAGGGTTGTGATGTTTGGCTCCCAAGGTTCAATCTTTGTATTGTAGAACTCCTCGTAAGATGTGCTTGAATCATAATACTCATCAGCAAGGCCGGCAAAGCTATGGCCGAACTCATGGATGAATACAGGTTCTGCAAAGCGGCAGTCGCTGGCGCTGAGGCCGTAGAAGTTGTAGATTCCGCCTCCGCCATATTTAGGTGTATTCACAATCACATACAGTGCATCGTATGGGGCATTTGTTGCAATCTCACATACGGTCTTCTGGTTCTGTGCTGTAAGGTAGCGGTCACTGCGGAAAGTGTAGAAGTTGGAGTTCGCAACTGTCTTCTTCCATACATCCTCATGAGGAATGTCTGTGCCGCTCTCCTGTGATACTGA
>JAFUMO010000044.1 GCA_017482565.1 Bacteroidales bacterium
AACCGGCAGACTTTCCCGTATTTTTCCGATCAAACTCATAACTTTTTATATCATCGGCTCTGGTTTCGGGGCCGATTTTCTCGTTTTCAGTCATGTCGGGAGCCACCACTCCTTTAAAGTCGCGTTCCACGCGTGGAACATCAGGCTGCAAGAGCGAGTTGGACTGATTCTCGTCTTGCGAGGTGGACCACATTTGCTGTGTGGATGCCGAAGAAGATCAGCATGATCTCTGTCGACTTTATCCTCGCTGCCACCTTTCGCAGTCCGTAATGCTCCTTCTGAGTACCGAACGAGCCCTCCATCGCTGTTGCTCTCACTCTGGCAAGTTCCCTTTTGGTAGCATTCTTTATCTCATTCTTGCCGGTTCTGCCTTTCTGCGTGAACGAAGTCTCTATTTTGTTATCACGGCAGAACGTTCTGTTATCGTTTCCGGAGTAACCCTGGTCGCCACCTATCTTCTTCACCGGCACTCCTGTAAGTTTCTCTGACAATGACACGCAATGCTTCAGTCTTGTACCTTCATTGAACGCATTGAATGACAATTTCTCTATGAATGAGATTCCGTCAATCAGTATGTTGTTACACTTCGCTCCAAACTCTACTGTCTTGGCCTCCTTACCTCTGACTATCGGCCTGATGTGAGGCTTGATGAGACTTACGATGCGGTTCGGGATGCTTTCACGTGAGTCCCCACTCTTGAAGTGGTTCTTCTGCTGACGATATACCCTTGTAATAGTCTCAAGCATATCCAACTGCTTGTCATTCAATAGTTCTTCATCGGGATGGACGCGCATCTGTCTGCGGATCTCACCGAGCATCTTCCCCTGCAATGCAAGCAGTCTCATTATCATCTTCCTGGTCTGTTTGTGAGTATGCTTGCGCTGCTTCCTATAAGCCAGGTTCGCTTTCTCTATATCGTTGTACTTCGTCCTCAATCTATGTTCGCCTAACTGAGAACTGATACCGCACATCATCTTGTACGCTCTCTCAACACATTCCCATAGCAACTTCACGTCGGTAGGGAAACGCATCAGACTTTCATAGCAACTTGCATCAGTATAAACTGTATCAAGCTTCTTCATGTATGGCTTCCAGGCATCTGCAAGCAGCTTCTGCTGCTCCTGAATCTTCAACTTCTTGGACAGCTCAAGCAGGATACTGTCAATCAGCTTGTAGTTTGTCAACTGGTTCTCAGGACTGATCCTGATTCCGCAGAAGATCTGATAATGGATGTTTCCATTCAGAGCCTCCATCAGTTTCGGAGCCGATAAGCCTGTATACATCTTCAAGAACGCCAATGCCACCTTGCCCTCAGGAGTGAAGAAGGACTTTCTTCCTCGCTTAACCCTTATGCTCTTGGGCTTCTCCTCAATCAACCCGAACGATATCGCCATCTCTCGAAGAGGAAGGAGTGGCTTGATCCGTCCAAGTTCCGATGTCTTGAAGGTCTCTACATATCGCTGATAAAAATCAAACTCTGTAAATGCAATCTGTTGCTGTGTGTCAGATAAATTTCGTACTTTTGCCATGAGTTATTTTTGCTCATTTCCTCCGAATTTCACTTTTCCAGGGTGTTCGGAGGAATTCTTATTTCCTCTTGCTAAGATACTGAATATTTATCACATTGACAATCAATTTGTTATATTTTTAAGCATATTTCACGACTGTCCCTATTTACAATAAATACTATGCTATAATATCCAGGGATGCTAGGAATAGGAATAAATATTGAACCATAAGCAGTCCCTAATATTTCTGAAATAGAATCTCCTGTTTCCTCATTTGTGATTTGAATCTTCAGATTGTCTATTGTTGTAAGACAGTTTATCAAGATTGAATTAGTTGTACCATAATACCAACATTCCAGTGGAATTGTAATCGGAGCCCTGAAGATATGAGTATTTTCCTTATCTCCAGGCTGAATAGGAATGGGATGATTTTCTTTCTCATCTTTTGTAGAAGATGCAAAAACAGAAGACAATGCCATAAAAATAATGGCAATAAGTGTAAATAATTTTTTCATAAGCGTTATTTTAGTATAATGCGGTTATAGAACACACCTCTAAAAAGTAGAGTCATTAAACATAAAATAACTTACAGAGCATCCATGTATTTAGAAGATAAAATACACGCAATCAAAGATTTAAAAGCAAAAATATTAATATGTAAGAATCAAATCTTACAACCAAGCACAGGATGCTCATAGGAATAAACCACAACACATTAATACTCAAGCAATTACCCCCCCCATTTAAAATCACAGGCATATTATGGCACGTAAGAAAAAAATACATTGAATCTTACATTATGATATTTGTCAAATATATCGCATATACAGGTCCTTGTGAGAAGATGTAAGATTAACAATTTTAGCTCTAATCCTAGATTTCTTAGTATATACGTTTGACGTTGACAAATTAAGTATTGTGGAGATTAATACAGCATCAAAACCAATAATACAATAGCATATAAAACGAATGTCATCTTGTGATAATGAAGGAATATCCTCTCTAAGATGCTTAATGATATTGTTAAGTTCTTTGTTAATCTGAACTTCCAATTCAGAATGTAGGTTATCGTATATACTTAAATTATCAATCATACTTTCAACTTTTCTAAAAATAACATCCTTTATATCTTTTCGATTTATCTTAGTAAGATATGTTAAACACAATTCTCCAATTACTTTAAATTGTTTTTTATATGTCTGTGCATATAATTTCTGTAAATTTTCTATTTTGGCGTCTTGCGAAGTGAGCTCAGTTTCATATCTGTCTAATTGCTTGCTAGCAATCTCTGAGTACTTTAAATACCGTTGTACAACTTTCTTTTGTTTATTATTATGTCTGACAAGGATAAGGACAATTAATGATGATATGGCAATTAACCCAAATAGCAAAATAATTAAAGCGTATATCTTGGTTTTGGATTTTATTTGACTCAAGTATTCTTGTTCTTTATAAAATTCCTTCAACGACTTATCAACCGTATTTATAAGACTTGATTCTATTTCTTTATCCAATTGAATATACGAGTTATTAAGATAATCAATAGCTTCTTTATACTTACTATTATTATAGGAGATTAAAAATAACCAGAAATCCAATTCTACTGTTTGTTTTCCTTTAATACTATTGATAATGGCATCACTCTCATCTCTCCTACCTTGCAGACTTAAGGCATATGCGTAAACTCCATAATCTTTAATTGATAATGGCTCTTTATATTCATATAACTTTCTTTTCAGTAAGGATATTGCACTTGCAGGGTCTTTTATGGGCTGTAGGACTTTTGACCTTGCATAATTTGAAAGGAATAGCAACATGGCAATAGTATCTTCTTTGCAATACCTTAGCCCCTCTTTATATAAAGAATCAGCCAATTCCCATTCTTTTCTATTACTATACGCAATTGCCAATGTCCCTAACGATAAATTAATGTCTTTCTGACTTTTTGCTAACTTATAATGTTCATATCCTTTTTGAGCGTATTCTATTTCCTTTTTAGAATTTCTTGTACTATTGTAGATATCAGAAAAGGCCATAAATAAGCGTCCTAAAGCCTTATGGTCAGATATATATTGAATTATATCCTCTGCTTTAGAAAACTCTATTGCCGCATTATTCAGATCATTTGCATTCTGAAATATCCGTCCCATGTAATAATACGTTAGGAATTTTTCATTATTTGATCCTTTTCTAGAGTAATATTCTACAGCTGGTGCTATTATTGAATCATTGGTCAAATCAATGTAATTTTTATCCAATGCCATAGAGTGCAATAAAGCATGTTTTGCCCTAATCTCTTTAGAATTTCCCAAATTATCTTTTATCTCCCTTAATTGACTTAACGCCCTTTCGGGTTCCTCCTCTATGTAAAATGCAACTTCATTTAGAGTGGTTATGACATTTTTATTCCCACTACAAGCAAAAAATAATAACGACGAAATAATTAAAAACAGTAATCTCATTTTCGTAATAACATATGTACATATCTCAATATTTGCGAATATACATATTTATTATTTATGGTATAACTGGAATCACCCTTTCTCATACTTCCCGCGCTGTACATTAACCAGCATTCCTTTTACACAAAATGATTTGATCTGTTTGTCTGCAGTTCTCTCCGGAATGTTCAACTCTCTTGCTTTAGGCAGATAAGCTGCCCGATTGAAACTTATAGGAAGTGATTCAAAAAATTTTTCTTTTAGGAGATACTGATATATGGTTTTCTTTTTCTCTTTGGGAGCTTCTACCGTTTCATCTTGTAAGAGATCATTTCACAATGCAAATGCCACATCAAGTTCTTCTCTGAGTTCTTTTAATGTTGGGCGGGTCCTTTACTGCAGCTCGTATTCATTGAAATGCAATTTTATCTTGCTTATCCTATCATTGATGATACGAGCAGGAACTCCTTTTGAATTTATATACCTCTTCTTTGCCTGTGCTCCTTCCAGCCAGGCCTCTGGTTTTATGCTATAACCTATTGTTGTAATTAGGCGGGCACCCTTGATGTTTATTGAGACTCTAACAGCATTTTCATTCTGCTTATTGGGTACTGGATACAAGTAAAATTGCAACGACATAACAAAGTGTGTATTAAATTTTCATACATGAATTTATACACACTTTTTGTCATTGCCAAACTAATTTTAATAAACTTGAATTTAGTTTAATTATTGGTTTTCAATGGATTATATTACTAATCTTTACATTGTCAAACCGCTAGGATAGTCCGCCCATCTCCACTGATATACTGGTAATTATCTGATAGTTACAAAATCTACGCTCAAATTTACGCTCAGATGAGAGTATATTTGGGCGTAATTTTTTTTTAGTAAATTCCATTATATTGATTTACCACAAATCACCCTACTTTTTCTGTGCAATTGGCCTTTTGCAAGGTCATTTAGAATAAATCCCCAGCCTTTCCCAATATATGCGCAGACATATTTTAGGGGTTACATCAGAAACTCCACCAATTCGCTTGGTGTGATGCACTCGAATCCTGCATCCGGATATGTTGCTTTGAACTGCGTCGGTGCACCAACGCGCTTGCCATCCTTCCTCTTTACTTCATAACCGGTCATTACTCCGTCCTCAATCTCAATCAGATCCACTTCTTTCTTCTGCTGGGTTCTCCAGAAGTAATGCTGTACGAATCTTCATTTTGGCTTCATCGACATTCTCGAACATAGTCTGCACGTCTGTGTTGTCACCGTTGATTTCAAGGACTTTTACATCTTTAGGAATTATGGCATCAGCAAGAGTTGATTTTCCTACCTGACGTGGGCCCATTATGGTTACTGCTTTTTTCTTTGCGAGGGCATTGTTTATCCTATCCTCTATGGCTCTTGTAATCATAGCATCATTATTATCTATCCAGTGCAGATATACACAAATTCCTTAAATCTTAAAAGATTTGCGGAGTACACTCCTAAAAAATTATAAGATTCACGGAGTTTGACTATTTCTTCAGCCTCATCTCAGAGATGTTCAGAGAATTATACAAACGGAGGAGTTCCTCTTTATGCAAGAAACTCACCCCAAGCTGGTGCGAAAGTTCGTGCGCATAGCAGAAGGGCAGCTGCTCGGGCAGAAGCTCACCGTTCAGCTGTATCTCATTGAAAAACGGCCACATAAACCCCAGCACTCCCACGGCCGAGTATAAATCATTCAATAGTTCATCCCCCACCCCACATAAAACCACACAACAATCAATGCGGCCAGCAGGAAAAGGATTATGAATCTGAGGGGTTTCATTGTTACAGTCCAATTCCCTTAATTACCTTACAAGGATTACCTGCTGCAATCACATTGGAGGGGATATCTTTCACAACAACTGAGCCGGCTCCTATTGTTACATTGTCTCCTATTGTAACTCCCGGGAGGATGGTAACACTCCCGCCAATCCAAACATTGTTGCCAATGGTAACGGGTTCTGCCCATTCATCTCTTGTATTCCTTTCAGTTGGGTCTGTGCTGTGGCAAGCAGTGTAGATGCTTACATTCGGCCCAATGAAGCAATCGTCCCCTATTGTAACTTTTGCCTCATCCAAAACGGTAAAATGGAAATTTGCAAAGAAACGTCGGCCTATGCTTATCTGTTTGCCGTAATCGCAGTAGAATGGCTGGTTTATGATTATCTCATCATCTTCTATATGGCCGAGCAGCCCTTTAAGTATCTCCAGACGGGAGGGATAATCTGATGGAGACAATGCATTGTATTTATGAATCACCCCTTTTACAGCATCAAGCTCAGCTAAAAGTTCTTTATCAATTGCAGAATATACCATTCCGGCAAGCATCTTTTCTTTCTCAGTCATAGAAACAATTGTTAAATAAAAGGTAATTAGGAAACCTGAAGCGCACTGCAGAGAATAATCACTCCGCTCACACCAATATAGCCGTAGACCACATAAGGGAACTTGTTGCCCGGGATGCGGTTAAAGGCCCAGCCGCCTATGGTGGCTCCAATTGCTACGGCTCCAAGGCAGAACAGGTAGCATTTCCCCACCGCAGGGGTCACAAATCCGTTATAGGCCCTTGCAATTGTCATCATTGCATTTGTAATTACAAAGTAGGTCTGTATCATCCCCATGTAGTGTTCCTTGTCTTTCTCGGCAGTAATGAAGTAGAGTACCGCCGGCGGGCCGTGCATCCCAAAGAATCCGCCCATCAGACCACTAAGAGAACCTGCTCCAAGCTGATATGGCAAGGTTGTACCGAACTTTATCCTGTTCTTGAGGAAGGCAAACCAGATGCTCACAAAGATTAGTATGAATCCCAGGATAAACCTTATGGAGGAGTCCTGCATCCCCTTCAGGAGGGAAATTGCAGCTGTGGAGGTAATGAGGAATACGGCAAGTATCGCTCCCTGCCTCCCCCAGGTTACGCAGCTGCGGTATTTCCATGCAGCAATGAGGGATGTTGTAAATGCCAATAATCCCGACAGTGCAGTAGCTTCCCCATAGCTCGGCATCAGGAATGGCAGGAGCGTCATTATGAAGATCCCGAACCCGAATCCTGTGGTTCTCTGCACAAAGCTTGCCCCCACGGCAAGGAGGAAAATCTGAAGTATGTTATCGGGAAGGAATGTCATTGCCAAAGTTTTTCCGGCTGCAAAAATACTCAATTTCCGCAGATACTCCACAAAATACATTCCTCAGAGATGTGCCCCCCAAAGGAAATCGTCCCGAGCCCCGGAAGAACTTTTAGTGTAAATGATGGTTCTTTGTTAAATTTGCCGGCAATTGCAAAAAGCATAGAAACAGAAGATGGAAAGCATAAAGGAGATATTCAAGATAGGAAAAGGGCCTTCCAGCAGCCACACAATGGGGCCAAGAAAGGCAGCGATGATGTTCAAACAGAGGAATCCGCAGGCAGCCAGATGGGAGGTTACCCTGTACGGCAGCCTTGCCTCAACGGGGAAAGGACACCTTACGGATGTGGCAATTGAGGAGGTCTTCGGGAAGGAGAACCTTAAGATTTTCTGGAGGGGCAGCATATTCCTTCCCCAGCACCCCAACGGAATTTTATTTGAAGCCTTTTCTCCCGACGGGTCAGTGCTGGACCACTGGACCACATTCAGCATAGGTGGAGGGGACATCAGCGATACCGGCGTCCGCCCTAAGAAGGAGAGCATATATACCCACAGCAAGATGGCAGATATCCTGGAATGGTGCAAGGAGCACGGCACCACATTCTGGGAGTATGTGCAGATGCACGAGGAGAGTGACATTTATGATTACCTGGCAGAGGTATGGAAGGTGATGCAGGAAGCTGTAGAGCGGGGCCTTGATGAGGAGGGTGTGCTCCCCGGAGGGCTCAACCTGGCCCGCAAGGCATCTTCCTTCTATATAAAGGCACAGGGGCATCAGGGCTCTATGCAGCGCCGTGCAATGACATTTGCATTCGCTCTGGCCGTAGCGGAGGAGAATGCCGCCGGAGGTACAATTGTAACCGCCCCAACCTGCGGCTCCTGCGGAGTGGTGCCAGCTGTATTCTATCTAAACAGGCAGTTCTACGGATTCTCCGAGAAAAAGATCCTGAGGGCACTTGCCACAGCAGGGCTCATAGGAACAATTATAAAGACAAATGCCTCCATTTCAGGTGCTGAGGTGGGCTGCCAGGGGGAGATTGGTTCTGCATGCTGTATGGCTGCGGGGGCCTCAACACAGTTGTTCGGAGGTACCCCAATGCAGATTGAGTATGCTGCTGCCATGGGTATGGAGCACTTCCTGGGGCTCACTTGTGACCCTGTATGCGGCCTGGTACAGATTCCGTGCATTGAGAGGAATGCCTTTGCAGCCACCAGGGCCGTGGACGCCAATGTATATGCACTTATGACAGACGGCAACCACCGCGTCTGCTTCGACAACGTGATTGAGGTAATGAAACGCACCGGCAAGGACCTCCCAAGCCTCTACAAGGAGACTGCTGAGGGTGGCCTGGCATACCAGATGATGAAAGGGTAAAAACGTTGCTCTGCACACTCCGGCAATGGGAAATCATCCGTACGGGAAATATATTGGAGAGTACGGCCGTAACATTTGTGAATCAATATTTTGATATTGAATACTAATTCGTTATATTTGTCTGACTCTTCATGGAATATTGTTATGAAACCCGTAAAGGCCTTTATTGAGAAATTGACCCGCACACAAAAGGTTGTACTTTTAGTTATGGCCGGAGTTTTTGTGGGGAGCGGTTTCCTTTTCCTTTATATGCTCCGTGCAACAACATATCTGGGAGATGATTCTGCGGCATGCATAAACTGCCATATAATGTCTCCATATTATGCTACCTGGAGCCATTCGTCACATTCCCGTAATGCCACCTGCAATGATTGTCATGTCCCTCACGAAAACTTTGTACGCAAATACGCATTCAAGGGGTTTGACGGGATCAAGCATGTAGGGGCATTCCTTACAGAGAGCGAGAGAAATGCGCCTGAGGCTGCAAGAATGAGTGCCCAGGTGATTATGGAAAACTGTATCCGTTGCCATACGGAACTCAATACAGAACTTGTAAAGACAGGAAAGATAGACTTCATGAGGGCTGAGGCAGGCGAGGGAAAGGCTTGCTGGGACTGCCACAGGGAGATTCCGCACGGTGGAAAGAACAGCCTCTCATCAACTCCTGGGGCAATTGTCCCTTATCCCGAATCTCCTGTCCCTGAATGGCTTCAGAAAATAATCAATAATGACTGACAATATGAGCGAGAAAAAATTGAAATCATGGCAGAGTTGGCTGCTGTTCGGCGGATCCATGGCAGCTGTATTCGTTTTGGGCCTTATGGTATCCTCTCTGATGGAACGCAGGGCTGAGGTGGCCAGCATATTCAATAACCGCAAGAATCCTATGGAAGGGATTGAATCCAGGAATCCTCTCTACAAGAGTGATTTTCCGCGTGAATACCAGACCTGGAAAGCCACAGAAGAGACAGGATTCCGTTCAAAATATATGTCCAGCAACAATGATGATGTTCTGGAAGAGCGCCCCAATATGGTAATCCTGTGGGCCGGATATGCCTTCTCGTGGGACTACAACGCACCCCGCGGACATATGCACGCCATTGAGGACATGAGGGAGATTCTCCGCACAGGCGCCCCTGCAGAACTGGAATCAGGCTCAAACCAGCCGGGAACCTGCTGGACCTGCAAGAGTCCTGATGTACCACGCCTGATGGATTCCCTTGGAGTTGCGGAATTCTACAAGGCCAACTGGGCAAAATGGGGTTCTGAGGTGATGAATCCTATCGGCTGTGCAGATTGCCATGACAGCAAGACAATGGACCTTGCCATCAGCCGTCCCGCACTTGTTGAAGCATATGAGAGAAGGGGACTGGACATTAAGGATGCCACACAGAACGAGCTGCGTTCATTGGTATGCGCACAATGCCATGTGGAGTACTATTTCCAGGATTTCCCAAATACACCGGAAAAGGACCAGTATCTCACATTCCCTCATGATTACGGATACACCCTTGAGGATGCGGAGCGCTACTTTGATGAAAGGAACTACTACGATTATATCCACGCACTCAGCCGTACCCCTATCCTTAAGGCTCAGCATCCCGGTTATGAGATTGCAATGCAGGGTATCCACGGACAGCGCGGTGTATCCTGTGCAGACTGCCACATGCCTTATACAGCTGACGGAGGCGTGAAGTTCAGCGACCACCAGATACAGAGCCCTCTTGCAAAGATGGACCGCACCTGCCTTGTATGCCACAGGGAGAGCGAAGAGGTTCTGAGACAAAATGTATACGAGAGACAGGACAAATGCAACGAAGTGCGCAACCGTCTGGAGGCTGAACTTGCAAAAGCACACATAGAGGCCAAATTTGCATGGGACAATGGTGCTACAGAGGCTGAAATGAAGGATGTGCTGCAGTTCATACGCAAAGGACAATGGAGATGGGACTATGCAGTTGCCTCACACGGTGCATCATTCCACGCTCCACAGGAGGTTGTACGCATAATGTCAAGCGGCCTGGACTACACAATGCAGGCGCGTCTTGAAATTGCAAAGATACTTGCCAGACATGGCTATACCGGGGATATCCCTATGCCTGACATATCTACCAGGGACAAGGCTGCCGCATACTGTGGCATAGACATGAAGAAACGCCATGAAGACAAGGAAAAGTTCATGAATGAGATAGTTCCCCAGTGGATATCACAGGCAATGGAAACAGGCAAACTTCTTGAGGACTGATTATGTGGAAAAAACCATGGAGATATAGGGAAGGCTTCCTCATTGGAGGAGGCCTTCTTGCAATAGGGACAATATTGCAGTGTACTACAGGCGCTGTAGAATGGGAGCTGTTTGCATGGCCGGTAAACCTCATTGTATTGTTATTGTTCATGCTTGCAATTGCCATAATATACGCCATGCACAAAAAGGTATATGCTTTAGGGTGGATGATGCAGTACCATGCGGCAATCCCCGCCCTAATTTATGCGATGGCCCTTACAATTGTGATGGGACTTACAGTACAGACATCAGATGGTGGAATCCCGTGGCTGTCACAGATGCTCTCTTTCTGGCCGTTCGTACTCATATATACATGGATGACCCTGATTGCAGGACTTGTAACCATCAGGCGGGCTGCAAACTTTAAAATGAAGGAGATTCCTTTTCTGCTGAACCATCTTGGAGTATTCATGGCAATAACGTTTGCCACATTGGGCTATGCAGATATGCATAAGCTGAAGATGACGGTAAAGACCGGGACTCCTGAATGGCGTGCCACTGATGACAATAATGCAATCCACGAACCCGGGCTTGCCATTGAACTGCACAAGTTCATTCTGGAAGAGTACCCCCCAAAAGTTGTACTGGTAGATAATGAAACCGGAAAAGTTGTCCACAGCAAGGACAATGAAGGATGGGATATAGAGATTCTCAGTGAACTCCACGATGCTGCCCCTGTGAATTCAGAAGACGGACAGAGATATGAGCACTGGCACTCCCCCGGTTCCACCTGTGCAATGGAGATCAGGGCCAGAAGGGGAAATATTGAGAAGAAAGGCTGGATTTCGTCGGGAAGCTTTGTATTCCCACATACTCCTATGAACCTGGATGAAAGATACTCACTGGCCATGCCTGAGAGGGAGCCCAAGAGGTACGCTTCAGAAATAACAGTATATACACAGAAAGGTGAGACAATAAAGGGTACAGTTGAGGTAAACAAGCCCCTTAAAGTGGATGGATGGAAAATATACCAATACAGCTATGACAGCCGGCTTGGGAAATGGAGCACCACCAGCATATTTGAACTTGTAAAGGACCCTTGGCTTCCATTTGTATATGCAGGCATATATATGATGCTTGCCGGGGCTCTGTGCCTGTTGTTTGTAATGGCCCCAAAACCTATAAAGACAGAAAATTGAGATGAACTGGACCCATTTTATATATTTTGCCCTGCCGGCCTGCCTGTGCTGGGCAGCAGGAGCCTATTACGCCTGGAAAGGGAAGAGAATACATGCATTTGCACTAACCGCATCAGGCCTGGCAATCTTTTTCTCCTATATAGCAGGAATGTGGATATCACTGGAGCGTCCACCTCTGAGGACAATGGGTGAAACAAGGCTGTGGTACTCATTCTTCCTCCCTGTAGCCGGAATAATTGTATACTGGAGATGGCGCTACAAATGGATACTCTCCTTCAGCACGCTCATGGCATTTGTATTCACATGCGTAAACCTTTTCAAGCCGGAGATCCACTCCAAGTCTCTTATGCCTGCCCTCCAGAGCCCCTGGTTCGCCCCTCATGTGATAGTATATATGTTCTCATATGCACTCCTTGGAGCGGCAACCGTAATGGCACTATATATTCTGCTGAAAAAAGGGACAGCAACAGAGAAGGAGACCAATCTCACCGACAATCTTGTGTATACAGGCACAGCATTCCTCACTTTTGGAATGCTTTTTGGGGCATTATGGGCAAAAGAGGCATGGGGACACTACTGGGCCTGGGACCCTAAAGAGACCTGGGCGGCAATAACCTGGCTGTGCTACATCATATACCTCCATTACAGGAAAGCCAGCCCACATGGGATACGGACTTCATGTATCCTCCTTATCTGGGCATTCATATGCCTGCAGATATGCTGGTGGGGAATCAATTACCTCCCTTCAGCCAAAGGGAACAGCATCCATACCTACAATGTGAAATAGGAACATTACTGCTCCTCCAGCCTCACATATCTGCGGATGAACTTTATTGCAGCATAAGCCATTGGAGTTCCAAATACCGCCTCAATGAGGAGCTTGCTGAAATACTGGAAGGCCAGCATCAGAAGCAGCTCCTTGGTTGTTATGGTTCCAAGGAAAGCAATGAGTACGAACGGGAGGCTGTCAAAGACATATCCTACTGCAGAACTTCCTATTGTACGTACCCACAGGTGCTTCCCTTTTGTCTTTTCCCTTATCTTCACCATCAGCCAGGCATTTGAAAGCTCTCCCAGGAGAAATCCCACAAGAGAGGCAACAACAATGCGTGGCACATAGCTGAAAATATGGTTATAGGCTGCAGCTGTATCTCCAAGATGTTCCGGAGAAGGGAGCCACACTCCTATTTGTGTACATGCCACCATCATGAGATTGCAGAAGAATGTAGTCCAGATTACCCTTTTGGCAATCCGGAAGCCCCACAGTTCCGTGAGGACATCCCCAAGCATGTATGCAAACGGGAAGGTGATTGTACCGGCATCAAAATAAAAGAGATTGAATATCCCTATTACCTTTACCGCCATAGTGTTTGAAATGAGATAGAGGCTCACAAAGAGCGCTGTAATGACCATCAGGGCAGACTGGTTGCTCACAGACTTGCCACCGGCACGCAAGTGTGCCTTGATCCGGTTTTTGAAAGGGTTTTCCGATACCTTGTGCATAATATAATGTTAAATTGGACAGATCTCCTGCCGGGAATTTATCCCCCAAAGCGGAATCTGCGGTGCAAAAATACAACAACTGTTAAAATTTTATCAAAAAAATGCAGTAATCCGTATCTTTGGACGTTTAAACGAAAAGAATATTTTAAAAAATTTCATAAAAACTCATAACTATAATCATGAAACATTTCTTAACAACATTTGTTTTGGCAGTTGCATTGGTTGCAACAGCATCGTGTGCAAAAGATGACGAACCGGGAAGCACAAATCCCGACAAAACCGTTCAGTTCACAATATCCTCAACCGACGGCACAAGCGTTAACTTCAGTACAAAAGAGTCTTTTACCAGCGGCACATCCACTTATTTCAGCGCATATACAAGCTCCGCAACTGCTTCAAGCTTTGTAGCCCTTGACATCAAGACCAACAGCTGCCTGGACATCAAGGCCGGAAAGGAACTTGAAATCAAGTCATTTGCCTTGTGCAAACCACTCTCAAGCAATTCAAATGACTATAGTACCAAATTTACAGGAAAGATATATCTTATAAACTATCCGGGTTCAGCAGGACAAATTGCAACAATACGTTTCAACAATGTAAAATGCAGTTTGGGTGAAGCCACCTATACATTGAATGGGGACATGCAGTTCAATATAATTGAAAACTGAGAATACTGCAGACATTCAATTATAGAAAAAGGGTGTATCCTCAACGTGAGAATACACCCTTTAAATTTGCCCACAAAAGGCTACTCCTCCACCTCATAAGGCAGGAAGTGGAAATCCTTCTCTGCCTTTTCCCTTGGGAAACAATAATATGTTGCCTCAGCTGATGAACAGAGGACACCGTTGGCTGTAAGTGTGATATCCATAATCACAAAATTCCTCTTCTGCTCCTTCATTCTGGCCCTTATTTCAATGGTACCCTCAATTGGGGCAGGTGCCTTGTACTTGATATTCAGGTTGGTTGTCATTGCAGAGGTCTGGAACTTGCGGGAAATGAGCCAGCCACCGGTCTCATCCAGCAATGTTGCCTGGATACCACCGTGCAGGGTATTGAGCCACCCCTGGAAATTGCCGTTGGGTTTCCAGAATGAAACCACCTCATCGCCATCCTCATAAAACTCCATCTTCAGCCCGCAGGGATTCTCAGGGGCACATGCAAAACAATTATACCCCAAACCTTCAGAAGTGCCTGCATACGGATTTATTATCTTTTTCATTGCCATAATTACTCCACTATTTGATTTTTGTGCAAAAATATAATAATTTCTCACTAATACATAGGTTATTACAAAAACTACCCACAATAAAGTGTAAAATTATTACCATATTTGCAGCAAAATTAAGTAAATAAACATGAAAAGATTAGTTCTTACACTCATTTCTGCCATCTTAATGGCAATCCCAGCCTTAGCGCAGGACATCAATTCCAATCCCGACAGCATTATAGGCGAGTACCTCACAGACCGCGGAGGGAGCAAAAGCAAGGTAAGGGTAACCCGCAACCAGAACGGTACCTACACCGCACAGGTATTCTGGGTAGAGAAACCCTACGACTCTGAGGGAAACAAGCGCAAGGATGTGAAGAATCCCGACAAATCACTCCGCAATGTGGATATAGACCAGGTAATCCTTGTGAACGGCCTCAAATATGACGCAGGGAAGAAAACCTGGGGCGGCACCAAAATCTATGACCCTTCAAAAGGCATAAAAGTTAATGTAACCGCAGAATTTGAAACTCCCGACAAGCTGAAGCTCAGGGGTACCATCCTGGGAGTTGGGGTAACCCTCTACTGGAACAGAATACAACAATAATTTTTTTACGTCGTCCTTTTTTACAATTAATTGTAACACAATAATATACAAAAAGAGGTACTGGAAAACTCCCAGCACCTCTTTTTGTATATACCTGTAAAACAGGGAATTGTAAAAAAGGACAACGTAAAAATCAAATGCGCTTGAACTCCCCTACCGGATCAACTATGTCAAATGTGAGTGACTGGGCACGGTTGCCTTTCACAGTGAAAGTAAGGTCAAATGTACCTGAGCCCGGCTGGTAGAACTTGAATACATTGCCGTTCTTGTGGGTAAGCTCTGCATCAACTTTCTTGAGGCTGAAGTAAAGCTTGCCATCCTTCTCATATACTTTTGCGGTACCAAAAGGCTCAAGCTTGTAGCTTCCTGTATATACCTTGTTTGGCATGGCGGCAACTGGGGTCTCCTCCTCCTTTGCCTCCTCTTCATCTTCGCTGAACAGACCTTCCAGGTAATCTGCAAGGTACTCGTCAAAGTGGCCGGCATTTGCGTTTCCTTTATAAAGTTCAATGAGATCACGGCCAAGGGCAGACTGAGGGTCAGATGAACTGCCGTTGTTTGTAAGGAATACAAAACCGAGGTTGAGCTCAGGATGCAGCCCTACAAGTGCTGTATAGCCGTATGCCAGACCGGTATGCCTTATGTAGCGGCCCTGAAGGCCATACTCAACTGTCCAGCCCTGTGCATAGTTTGTGAGGCGGGTTGAATCACTGCCTGTAATGGTCTGTGGATAGAAGAGCATATCATGGTTCTTGCGTGAAATAACCTGCTTGCCCTCAAATGTACCATGATTCAGGTGCATCTTCACCCAATTTGCCATATCCTCAACTGTAGAGATTACAAAACCTGCAGGGGCAATGGCAGAGAGCCATGCAAAGGCATTCTCCTTATCTGTACGCGGTACAACCTCAATCTCATTCTTGCCCTCAGCTTTCCTCATCCTGTATCCCTGTGCAAGGTCTGCTGTATAGAATGCAAGGTTTCCGGTAGTACTGTTCTTCATTCCAAGAGGGGTGAAGATACGCTCAACAAGTGCATCATCCCAGCTCTTGCCGGTATATTTCTCAATAATCTTGGCAGAGATGGTGTACATGCTGTTGTTATATGCATATTTTGTACGGAAGCTGTAAGTAGGCTGGAGTACAGAATATATGCGGTAGAGATCATCACGGTTGTATCCCCATGTAGGAAGATCATCAAGGGCATATGAGTTGAAACCGCTGTGGTGAGACATGATGTCCCTTACCTGAAAGTTCTGCGTAACCCAAGGGTCATAAAGCTTGAAATCCGGAAGGTAGTCTACAACCGGTGCGTCCCATTTTATCTCGGGATGCTCGTCCATCACATTTGCAAGGAGACCTGAGGTGAACGCCTTAGATGTGGATGCAATTACAAACTGTGTCTGAGGGGTTACTGGGACCGGTGCGGTAACTGAATCACCAAGATGTGCGTGGCCGTATCCCTTCATGAACACCACTTCACCGTCCTTTACCACTGCAACTGCCATTCCAGGCACTTTCCATTCGTCAATTGCACGCTGGCACATAGCATCAAAACCGTTGGGAATAGATTTGTAATACTTGTCAGCAGTAGTGCCGTTGCAGGCAGCCAGGAGCGCCAATAATGCCATGCAGCCAATCAGGCGCACAGCAGTTGATTTGAAATAGTTCTTCATATAGTTGTGTTTTTATTCAGTTTCTTCCGTAACAATCACGTCCCTCTTGCTGTCCTTCTTCTTTGCAGGGTAGGCAATCCGGGCATGGTAAATCTCCTGCAGATGCTTCTTGAACACCGCCTTTACTACATTTATCTCCTTTATTGAGATATCCGCCATTGCCAGCTGGGAATCTGAAATCCTCTGGCTGGTAATGCTGTCGACCAGTTTGGATATGCTCTCTGCAGAATAATCCTTCAACGTACGGGAAGCAGCCTCAACCGCATCTGCCATCATCACAACCACCTGCTCCTTTGAGGTTGGGAGGGTTCCCTGGTAAGTGAAGTCATCTATATCTGCAGGGTCACCGCCGTTGTTGCAATATTGGGTATAGAAATATCCTGTCTGCGACCTGCCGTGGTGTGAAGTTATGTAATCAACAACTATCTGCGGAAGGTTATGCTTGCGGGCCAGCTCAACACCGGCAGCAACGTGCCTTATGATCTCCTGTGCGCTCTCCTTTGGAGAAAGCCCCTTGTGGTAATCCACCCCCGGTGCCTGATTCTCAATGAAACACTGCGGATTGCTTATCTTCCCTATATCATGGTACATCGCACCAACCTTCACAAGGCGTGAATTGCCCCTTATGGCCAGAACTGCCCTCTCGGCAAGGTTTGCCACCTGCAGCGAGTGCTGGAAAGTGCCCGGTGCCTTGCGTGCCAGCTCCTGCAGCAGCCTGTTGTTGGTATCCGAAAGGTCCTTGAGGGTAGCTACAGATACAAGCGAGAATATCTTCTCCAGCAGGAATACCAGCGGATATGCCGCCACAACCAGGAATGCATTGAAGAAGATGTACATGATTATTGTATAGTTCACACTGCCGAACGAGCCGCTTTCGAGGAGCCTGAAGGCTATATAGATGAGGAACATCCCAACAAAGATGAGCAGCGAATTGAGGAACTGCAGCCATCCCTTGTAGAGGAATGAGAAAGATACAAGGGCCACACCCCCGGCAATCACATTCATCAGATAAAGTTCAACACCATACTCTGAAATTATCAGCAGCGGAAGGAGAATCACCATATATAGAGGGAACACCAGCCTGTTCCTGAAGAATGCCATCATATAGAGGGCAAACACCGCATAAGGGACCATGAACATGAATCTTGCCCCAAAACGGTTTGAAACCATAGTGGCAACAAAGGCCATCAGCATTACAACAAGGATGAAATTGAACTGGTTACCCTCCCTGAGGATATCAAACCTCACAAAATAGATTGCGGCATATACAAGCAGAAGTATTGCAAGGCAGAAGATTGCATGGGATACATAAACCTGCCATAAATTTCCTGTATAGCCATAACTCATCTCGTATTCCGCCTTATAGGAATCCAACAGCTGCTCAATCTCAGCCGTAATGGTCTCACCCTCAGTAACAATCAGCTGACCGGCATACACCATTCCCTTTGTTGGTGATATGTAGTCCATCGCATCCTTATGAAGGAGTTCGGTATTCTGCTGGCTGTATATAAGGTTGGGCTGCACCAGGCTGGAGATGCCGTAAAGGGCAATAAGGGAATCTGCATTGTACTGCGGAAGGTTTATTCTCATGTCCGAGGCAACATACTGGAGGCCCTGTGAAACCGTGAACAGCTCCTGCCTGAGCTCCTCATTTGCCCTCCTCTCCCTCTGCACAATTACATAATCGGTACGGGAGTAGGACTCTGAGTTGTCGGGAATAATGCCCACTGAATAAATGTGCTCCAGAGACTCCATCAGCTCCTTCTCCACCTCAGCAGGGATTGAATGCCTTATCTGCAGGCTGGCAAGAGCCGGAAGGTTCTCCTCCCAGACTGAAGCATCATAGATATAATAAGGGATTACCTTTGCTGCGGCCTCGTCCCTCTCTGCAAAAAGCTCCGCATCGCTCTTGAGGATAGGGAAGTCCATAGGGGCAATAAGGGTCTCGTAAATCCACGGACGCCCCTTGTGGTATTCATATTTGAATTTTCCCTCATTGGGGAAAGAAACCATCATTATGATGAAGGCCAGCGCAAGACTCACATAAACGGACCTCTTCTTGAGGATAGCCTTGGTTTTATTGACATTTATAATCTCCATATTGCAAAATTAAGTTAATTTTGCACTCCAAACCAAAATAACTTGAATATTATGATCCGTTTTGCAATCACATTATTTGTTTGCGTTGCAGCATTCTGCAATGCGTACGCACAGGAGCTGGTTGTGATAGAGAGCAAGAACCTCAAATGCAATGATTCAGTGCTTGTTTTCACACCTGAAAATGTAAATGAGAACACACCTACCCTTTTTCTCCTCCACGGCTGGAGTGGCTGCTACAGGGACTGGAGCAAAAAGCACAACATACAGGAGATCAGCAACAGGACAAATTTCAGGATCATTTGTCCCGACGGATTCTACAACGGCTGGTATCTTAACAACACAGACCCTGATAAAATGCAGTGGAGGGCCTTCTTCTGGAGCGAGCTCTTCCCTATGATGGAGCAGAAGTTCAGCCTCACCCCGGAGAAGACCTTCATCACCGGGCTCAGCATGGGAGGCCACGGGGCAATGAATCTCTTTTTGGATAATCCCGACAAATTCAAGTCTGCAGGAAGCATGAGCGGCGTGTTGGACCTCCAGCTCACCCCACTTGCCGAGAAGGAGATCTCAAAAGTGATTGGCGACCAGAAGAACAGGCTCCATGAAGAGAGCGCAATCAACAGGGTTCAGGTACTTGCAGGAAAGAACAAGCCAATAATTGTAAGCTGCGGCTATGATGACTTCTATGTAAGATGTACAGACCTCTTCACCCAGAAATGCCGCTATCTTGGAATCCCCCACGTTGCACTCCTCACCCCAGGCAAACACTCATGGCAGTACTGGGGATTCGCCCTTGAAGAGCACATCGCCTTCTTCCAGAAACTTCTGAGAGGTGACAATTTGGGGTATTAATTTTTCTTGTGTCAAAAGTTGACAAAACACCGGGGTACTTTTGTATCGTAAAACAAAAACGGTACAAACTTAAAAACTGGTGTCATGAGAGAATTTCTACTAAACGCAATGGGTTACGCAACAATTGTTGCAATGATAGTTTCAATAATTTATACCTGGGTAAAGATTGATGCCGAGGTAAAGAAGATGGAGAAAGCAGGATAATGCTCTGGAGCAGGAACTTCATATTGGTAAATTTGGGCAACTTCTTGATGTATAATGCATTCTACATGTTGTTGCCCATCTTGCCGCTATATCTGGCAAACGAGCTGGGGGCCAGTGAATCAATGATAGGGACAATATTGTCACTGTACACCATAGCAGCGCTCGTCACAAGGCCCATAGCCGGCTTCTGGCTTGACAAGGCTGCAAGGAAGCCACTGATGATGTGCTTCTACATCTTCTACATCTCAATGTGCCTGAGCTACACACTGGCCGCCACATTGGGATTGTTCTTTATAATAAGGTTCATACACGGCATAGCATTTGGAAGTTCCACAGTGGGTATAAACACAATGGCCGTAGACATCATCCCTGAAGAGAGGCGCGGGGAAGGATTGGGCATCTACACCTCATCCACAAGCCTTGCAATGGCCACAGGCCCGGTAATATCCCTCTTCATGCATGAGAACAGCATCCCTTTTGACACTATATTCATAACTGTATTCTGCGTGGGTCTCACAGGATTCCTCTGCACAGCCAACATCAGGCTCAACAAGGCGGTGGAACGCTCCACAAAGAAATTCTCAATAAGCAACCTCCTCCTGAAGGCAGGGCTCCCGGAAGCGGCAGTGATGGTGCTCCTCACATTCGGCTATGGAATCATAACAGTATACCTCTCAATATATGCAAGGGAAGAGGTGGGTATAACCCAGGGGGTAGGATACTACTTTACAATATTCTCCGCCGGACTGGTAGCCGCAAGGCTCTCCTCATCCATGATTCTCAGGCACGGCAGATTCATACTTGTATTTGCATTGGGAATAATATCACTCATGATAGGATTCTTCATAGTGGCATTCGTGCACAACCCTGTGGCATTCTTCTCATCGGCAATATGCATGGGCATAGGCTACGGACTCATCTCCCCTACCGCCCAGACAATGATAATCAACCTGGGCCGGGATACGGAGAGGGGTGCGGCCAATGCCACATACCTCACATTCTTTGATCTTGGAGTTGGTGCCGGAGTGTTCTGCGGAGGAATCATAGCACAATACTCCAGCTACTCAACGGCATACGCTGTAGGATTTGCATTCACAATAATAGGGCTTATATACCTCCTCACATCCATAAAGAAACATTTCTACGCCAACAGGCTCAGATAAAGCCATTGGCTTACACCCGGCCGGGACAACGCAATAGACTCACATGGAACTGCATATACTCATAGACAACCTGCCGGCAGAAAACTGCCCGGAACTGCACAACGAGCACGGCCTTTCTGTATATTTCACTTTGGCCGGAAAGCACTGGCTTGCAGATACCGGAGCAAGCGGAAAGTTTATGCACAATATGGAGCAGCTCCGTATCTGCACCCCACAGATATGCCCCGTTGAAGAGATTGATGGGGTATTCATCTCCCACGGCCACAACGACCACACCGGTGGTCTCCGCACCTTCATTGAGAGCAACTGCCGGGCACCAATCTGGCTCCACAGCTCAATAAGGGGAAACTTCTTCTTCTCCTGCAGGCCCCGTCCTGCAAAACCCTCTGCTGCCACAGATTCAGCTGAAGGAGGCCTCCAGGCAACAATAAGTGAATACCGCAGCATCGGGATGGAGCAGGCCCTCTTTGCAGAATACGGAGACCGCTTCCGTGAAATTGACAGCCCCACAAAAATATCAGAAAGGATCACCCTCATCCCCATAACCGGGGAAAGGCCCTATCCAACCCCAATGGGAAATGAATTCCTCTACAAGAATGATCTTCCCGACAACTTCACCCATGAAACTGTCATCCTCATAGAGCACTCTGAGGGAAAATTTGCAATAATCTCCCCCTGCACCCACAACGGCATCCTGAATGTACTGGAGTGCTGCAGCAGATATATGGAAGAGAATAGCAGCAGGAAATTGTCGGGAAAAGGAGAAATCACCCACTTCATTGGGGGGCTCCACTATGTGGACTACCTTGCCACTGGGGAAGGGGAAAAAGAATCCGCCTCCATTAAGGAGACGGCCACCAGACTCAAGGAGTTATATCCCGAGCTCAAACTCT
Organism: Bacteroidales bacterium; assembly: GCA_017482565.1. GTDB lineage: Bacteria > Bacteroidota > Bacteroidia > Bacteroidales > UBA932 > Egerieousia. Next base: position 22,110 of record JAFUMO010000044.1, read on the forward strand.
GCTCCGGGCACTGCACCTGCAGCGCAGCAGAAGAAATCCTGAAAAACATCCTGGGGGAGAATTACAGCACTTTCCGGACAGGAACTCAAATCACTATCTCATCCAGCCCAAGTTTAGGGACAAAATGAACCCCATCCTTGCGGTAGTAGTTACGGGAATCAGCATCTGAAATGCGGGTAAGCTGGATATGTTCTGCCCCTTTGCCAATGGCCAGGAGGAGGATCGGCTCAAGCTCAAGATTGAACTCGCGCATGATTTCCGCCTTGTTGAAGGCCCCTATACAGATTCCGTTCAGCCCCATCTCAACTGCCTTCAGGAGGATGCTCTGGGATGCTATGCCAAGATCTATATCCACCCATTTGTTTTCAGGTACGGTTGAACAGATGATGATGAAGGCACTTGGTTCAGTTCCGGGGAAAGGGAGGTTCAGTTCAGGGAGTGCACCCGCCCATTTGGTATATTTCTGCACCCTTGGGGTATCTTCCCCATATACGGGCTTGTATCTGAGCACCTGACCGTTCTTTGCACTTGGAACTTTAGTACAAACTTCAACCATCTTCAACAGCTCTTCCCTGCTTACAACGTATGAAGGGTCATATCCCCTGAAACTCCTGTTCCTGAGCAGGAGTGAATCCAGGCCCGGCTTTGCGGCCGCAGCCTTATGTTTTGGAGCAGCCCCCTTTCCGGAGCGGTATTCCTCAAATTTCTTTTCAAGATAATTGTCTGCCATAGCTTCAAATGTAAAGTATAAAAACCAAATATAGTCAAAAAAACACTACATTTGTACATAAACAAAAACGATACATTAACCTTATGTTAGAAAAACTGTTCGGTTTCAACAAACAGGAAACCACCGTACGCACAGAAATCTTTGCAGGAATCACAACATTCCTTACAATGGCATACATCCTTGCCGTCAACCCAAATATCCTTGGTGAAACAGGAATGGACAAGGGTGCATTGTTCACCACAACCGTTATAATGGCAGCATTTGCCACCGGCCTCATGGCCATCTATGCAAAGCTCCCCTTCGCCCTCGCACCGGGTATGGGACTAAACGCATTCTTTGCATATACAATCTGCCTTACACTAGGTTTTTCATGGCAGTTTGCACTTACAGCAGTATTGCTTGAGGGTATAATCTTCATTATCCTCACAGCAACAAACCTTAGGGAGAAGATTGTGAAAGTGCTTCCGGAATCGCTCAAGACATCCATAAGTGTAGGTATAGGACTATACATTGCGTTCATAGGCTTGAAGAATGCAGGTGTGATTGTAGGCAACAGTGCCACACTGGTAGGATTGGGTGACCTTACCCAAGGTTCGGGACTCCTCACTGTAATAGGCCTTGTAATTACATCTGCACTGCTTGTAAAGGATGTGAAGGGTGCCCTTTTCATAGGTATCATTGCAACAGCGCTCATAGGTATCCCAATGGGTGAGACCAAGCTCAACGGTGTATTCAGTACCCCTCCAAGCATTGAGCCAATCTTCTGGAAGTTCGATTGGAACGGAATCTTCACAAAAGATATGTTCTATGTCATATTTACACTGCTTTTTGTAGACCTGTTCGGATGTATAGGTACCATAATAGGTGTGGCAAACCAGATGGAGACAAAGGACGGCAAATACCCCCCTCTCAAGAAAGCATTCATGGTGGATGCCATAGCCACCACAACCGGCGCAATGATGGGTACCAGCGCCGTTACAACCTATGTTGAGAGCGCATCGGGTGTAAAGGCAGGCGGCAAGAGCGGACTCACCGCATTCTCTACAGCTGTATGCTTCCTTGTATCACTTTTCCTTGCCCCTGTTTTCCTTGCAATACCAAGTGCAGCCGTGGCACCTGTACTTGTACTTGTAGGACTCATGATGATGAGTTCAATAAAGAAGATAGAGTTTTTTGACTACTCCGAATCTATCCCCGCATTCATCTGTATTGTTATGATGCCCCTTACATACAGCATTGCTGAAGGAATAGTACTGGGCCACCTGAGCTATGTATTCGTGAACTCACTTGGAGGAAACATCAAGAAACTGTCTGCCGGAATGTTCATCCTGGCAGCCTTCTTCATCCTCAAGTTCCTCATGTAAACTTCTTCCCGAGAGATAAATGAAAAAGAGACTGGCAACATAAAGCCAGTCTCTTTTTCATTTGCAGGAGAAAATGTACCTGCGGAGGACTCCGGTCGCTTTGCTTCCTCCGGCCCCTCCCATTGTCATCTGCGTCATCGCACAGCGATAACTTACTGCCAACGGGCCCCTCCCCCTACCCGTGTCCGGGGGTGGACACGCCTCCGCAAATACATTTTCTCCTGCAATCAAACAAAAGAAGGTGACCTTCAGGGCCACCTTCATAATAATAGAATACTGTATTTAGAATGTAATTCCCACCGAGAAATCTGTGTACATCCTCTTGCTGAAATCATCCCCTTTTGGAGAATAGTACTGGCACCTGGCCTGCACGAACATTGAGGTCTTAGGCCCCACAAGGGTTGACCAGCATAGCTCTGCTCCCAGCTTCATATAATCTGAAGACATGTACCTTATGTCGTTCACGTACATTTTTGCAACTGTATCGGAAGTCCCATAAGAACCTGAATAGCTGTACTCTCCCTCAAGGTTGGCATTATAGCCCACATTAACCCCTGCCAGCAGGGAACTCTTGCTTCCAACAGTAAAGTTCTTCTTGCCATAAACGTTAAGAAGGAGGTTCTCAGCCTTCAGGGTAGAAACAGGGAGGAGATACTCATCAAATTTGTCTGAATACTCAATATCCAGGCCTGCCCTCCAGCTGTAGGCATCACCCTCTTTTGCAAAAACTTCATAGTTTAGGGCCGCACTCTTCAATGAATACTTGCTTCTCACATATTTTGCAAGGGTAATCCACTCAGAAACATCAAATGATGTATCCAGCTCCTGTATATACTCAATGCCGTCTGTTGCCTTATCTGTATATGAAACTGTTGCCTTATGCATATACTCCTGGCCATCCTTAACAAGCTGAAGCGATCCTTTCCAGAAATTCTGCACTGTAGAACCCATGGCCTGTTTCTTGGTAGGGGTCTGGAACGCATCCTCAACTTTATATGAATAAGCCACGTCTGCAAGGGCAGAGAACTCGCCTCCACCGTTATAGCCGTACTGGAGCCCGGCTCCAAGCCTGTGCCCCTTATAGAAGAAAATGCCTATACCTGAAGTTCCAGACACCACGCCTGCAGAATAGTTGCCCAAGCCCTTCATTATATAAACAGGATAGTTCACCTCTGTATCGCTCCTGTTATTGGTTGCCCTCTCAAAGAGGTACTCATAATTGAGGCTCAAGCCAAGGCTGCTGCCCTCAGAGAGTTCAAACACAAATGAAGGGGAAGCGGAAATTGTAAGGTAATAGGTAACCGAACGCGGGTCATTCTGCTTTGCACCTGTTCTGGTGGTATAGCGGAGGTCTCCTCCAGCTGTCACAAAATCCCACAGCTGCGGGAAGGCAACCTTTACCCCAAGATCATACTCCTGCTTCCTCCATTTGCTTGGAGTTGCATCAGCAACATAATAAGGCATATCCCTGAAAGGATCATAAATGTTTGTAAGGAAGCTGCTTTTCTTTTCAGTTATATTCCCGTAATTGAAAGTACCCCATAGATAGGTATCCCCCACCCTTGTTGTACCCTCTGTGCCAAATTTTATCACGCTCTTATCCTTACCCTCCTGTGTCATCTTGAAATCACCTCCGGTGTTGCTGTAACCAAGCCCCACAATACTATAGTTGCTTAACGGTGTAACTGCCATACCGGCACTGTTTGAAGAGTTGAACCAGAGTGCCTTTGACCGGGTAAGCTCAATCTGGGCCTGACGTACTGCCTCATCCTGTGCAAAAAGGGATGATGAAGCAAACAGGCCAACCAATGCAAGAATTGAATATTTTATTTTCATCTCAAAATCCTCCATAATTTAGTTAGCCCAAGTGTTCCATGCAGGGACTCCGGCACCATTCCTCCTCACCTCTGCCTTGTCATTCACCTGGAAATCCTCAGAACTGTTGTTAGTATCCATATAAACTATCCTGCCGTTGGGAAGAGTCTCCTTTATCTTCCTGCTCACACTCTTGCCTACATAGGTTTCACCCACAAAAGTTGCACCCGCATCCAAAGTTGCAGGAACCCTCTTGAGATTCATCTTCTCTGCATTGTTGATGAGCTCAACAGCATCCAGTATCCATGCCATAGGGATATCCTTGGCCTTTGTAGACTGTCCTACAGGGGTAACAAACGTATTTGGATTAATCTCATCCTCAGGGAAGAACATCGCATATGCCCCACCAAACACGGTAACCAGCCACTGCTGCAATGAAGCGGACTTGCTTGGATATGCTGCAAGTGTCATATTGATTGCAGGGTTGTCCTTTATAATTGAAGTGGTCTTGAGATAGGTCTCAAATTCTGCTCCCGACAAATCAACAGGCGATAAAGGGTTCAGGGCCTCCCTCTGGTGGTTGTCACCCATCTGCGCTATGATGATGGACTCACCCGGCTGCAAGGGATAATCTGTACCGCTTCCAGGAACCTGCCATATTGCCTGGAAATAAACATAATCCTCCTGGTTTTCCCTGTCCCATGTAGGGATGTTTGCAGTGGCGGTAAGAGGATACATGTTTCCCATACAGAGGCCGTCGAGGTAAATCAGTTTGTTTGAGTTGTTGTAGATTTCATAAAACTGGTCCCTGAAATAGGAAGCATTCTTTGGGGTACGGCTTCCGCAATAGTATATCTCCTTGAACAGAAGGTTGCCGGATCTGGCAGGAGTCATGCTCAGGGTGTGGTTCTCATTCCCCTCATAAAGGTTCACATTCACCAGGTTGCCATTGAAGTTATATGTAAACATATCATCTGATGACTCACCCTGTACGGTAACTGTATACACTCCAGGAATGATATCACCCACAGTAATTGCTGCTCCTGCATCAACCTCCTTTACAATCTCAATGTTCTCCGCATAGTTGTTGAACTTTACGGTATATTTGTCGGGAGAAGGAACATCATCCCCCATATCAAGGTTAATCTTTATCCCTACGGAAATAGGCTTGATTGCCTCCACATCAGCAACCTCCCTGAACTGCTCGCAGGAGATGATGCCAAAGGCAACCGCCATTATAACAAATATCTTTTTCATAAATGGTCCTCCTGTTATCTGATGTTAATTTTAAGGTCAAATCCAAAGAATGTAGGCATTCCCAGCTCTGTAAATGAACCCGGGTACATCTTGCTCTCATACAGCGGCCTGCTGTTGAAGATGTTGTTGGCAAAGAACGAAGCGGTAAGGAAATCACCCAGCTCCTTGGATACGTTTATGTTGAAGATTACATACGGATTATAGGTCTCCGCCATGAACCTTCTCTCATTAGGAACATTAAACAGGTATGCAAACTCTGGATCATCTTTCTTTGAAGGGTCAAAATCATAAACAAGACCATCTATGTAAGAGATATATTTCTCAAACATGGTATCATTGCCATACTCTGTCCACCTCTTTGTCTTCCAGTTTGCCTGTGCGGTAAGTGTAACAACAAAACCTATCTTAGGGATATTGTGTGTAAGACGGAATGTGGTGTTGAACATCTCATGGAACGAACGCTCCACCCCTTTCTCATACACACCAATATGTCTCTCCAGCTTGTTTCCGTTGGAATTTGTGCTGTAAGAATAATTGTTGTTCACCTTCTTGTCCTGCATCCAGGCACCATTGATGTTTATCTGTGTGCGGATAGCCTCAATCCTGCCCAGATTCAGCTCATACTCTATACCTTTGCCGGTAGTCTGGAGGGTATTGAGCGGCTTTGACCAGGATGCCCATACATTGTGCTCCTCAGCAAGTTCCAGAAGAGGAATCTGTCCTGCCCTCTCCTCATAAATCTTGTATACCTTGTAAGGTACCAGATTGAAGCAGCTGAGATCCCTGCCCATTGTATACCCGTTCTTGAGCCTTTCATGGTAAGCGGTAACCGAAGCGTTCATCTTTCCTGAATTGAACTTGAAGTCAAAGCCAATCTCTGTCTTGGTGTTCTTTGCAATCTTCAAATCTGGATTCTTTGTATTGAATACCCTTGTAGTACCCACAAACAGCTGCTCATTCTCAGGAACCTTCTCATCTCCAAGATTATTGAAGTTCACATACTCAAAATAAGCCTCCTGCGGATAGAGGTACAAAGAGGTAGGGGCCTTTGCCAGGATACCCCATCCACCCCTGAGGAAGAAGCGGCCCGGAACCACCTCAAATGAACCGTTGAAACGCGGTGTAAGTGCATTCTTGCCGTTGATATGGTCATAACGGAGACCACCGGTAAGCTTAAGTTCATGCTCCCCGAAGTTCTTTGAGAATACATCCTCAACATAGAAGCTCAGCTGGTTGATGAAAGGGATGTCCTTGAAGGCCCTCGGACGCCAGCCGGCATCACCGGATGAACTCATAGGCGGGAAGGCCAGATCATAAACCGTACCCTTGCCCACATTACCGTCGGTCTTGAAATCCACACCAAGGAGGATATTATTGTAGCCCGTCTCCCATCTCTTGCTGAAATTTGCCTTCAGGGAAGCCTGGAAGTTGATCTCATCACCATAGATGTCATACCTTGAGAAGTAGCTGTACGGAAGATATGTACCATAGTACCCCTTCTCAGCGGCAGATACATTTGTAATCTCATTGCCATCCTTGTCAAATACCTGCTGCCCAGGCCTGTTGGAAATGACAGTGCCGTCAATTGTAGACATAAGATAAGGTGCAAAGGCATTTGAGAGCTGGCTCTGGCGGTATGAGTGCTTGTCGTCGTATGAGAAGGAAACAGTATAGTTTATCCTTTTCAGCCAGCCGGCATCAGGTGTCATGAGGGTACCGTTGCTGTTGAATCTCAGGCCAACCTCCTTGGCACCGAGGGCAAGTTTGGAACGCTCATCATCTGGATTTTGCTCACGGGTATCCTTCCTGAACTTGAGGTCGAGGGAGGTGTTTGTAGTGAGGTTCTCTCCAAAGGTTTTGGTCCAGAGTCCCCTGAGGGTAAACCTCTGGTAATACTGATGGGCCATCTCCTGCTGGCGGGCATCATAGGCATAATCGCCGCTGATTGAGAGGGCTCCGCCCTTCTTGCCAAGCTGCAGGCCGCGTGAAACTGCAGCCGAATATGTATAAGGATTGATATGCAGCTTCACACGCAAAGGCTCTTTACCGGCCTTTGTCTTTATGATTACCGCACCTGAAGTCATATCACCATACTGTGCAGACGGGATACCACGGATAACCTCCACTGACTCAATATTATCTGTAGATACTCCCCTCAAGTCATAACCACCCGCAGGGCTTGAGCCCACACCTACATTATCATTAGCACCGGAAACGGTTGCAGACAAAAGCTGCATGTTGGCATTGTTGGAAAGTGCGGCACCGTCCATGATGATTGCCGTACCCAAACTGTTCATGTTGGCATGAGCATCAGTGGATGCAGTATTGCTGCTCCTTGAATTGCTTGTAGGGGCAATTGTCCTTATATAGATATTGTTGGAAACAGCCATGTTTGAATTTAGGATACTGGCTCCCGGGAGGAGCTGCATCACATCCTTCACAGTATTTGCCTGAAGGTGGTCCATAGCCTGCCTTGAAATGTTTGAGGCAGTTGCATCGCCCGCCTTGCTCTGCTCTGCAAGAACAGTCACCTCATCCAGACGGAAGTTGGTCTCCTTCATCACAAAATTGAACACATACTCCTTGCCGGCCGAAAGGTTAACAAGTGTATCTATTGTTTCCATACCTACAAACTGGATGGAAATGCCGGTCTTTCCCGGCTCAACATTCCTGAACTGCCAGGTACCGTCAAGTTCTGTTGTGGAATAGACATTCTGGGGCAAAAGGTGTACCGTAGCAAATCCTACAGGTTCCGCTGCCTCCCCCTCCATTGTTACAGTTCCCCTGATCTGTGCATACCTGCCGGCATCCTTGCCCTGTTGGGCAAATAGACCTGAAGGCAGCAGAATCAAAAGAGCTGCAAAAATTGAAAAAATTCTACGCATCTTCTCTAATATTAAATCAGTTTATTTAAGTCTGTTGATGGTCTTAAGGAGCTCAGCCTTTGCCGCCTCATCCTTCTCAACCTTATATAGTTCTTCGCATTGTGCAATCACATCACCCTTGACGCTTGAGAACTCATACCAGCCCAATGCCTCAATTGCTATGAGCCTGAGCTCCTGGTTATCAGATGTCTTTATCATGTGTACGATTGGTGCCACTGCAGCAGGCTCGCATTTGTTGCGTCTTCCACGTGCAAAGCTCCTCTGCTCCTTGAGTGACATTGTCCCGTCCATAATTGATGCAATATCCTTCTGGAATGAATTGCCGGAGTTTCTGATATATCCAAGGTTCCTTTCAAAAATTTCTTTGCCTTCCCAGTAAGGCCTGGCCTGGTTCTGTCTGTTGAACTCTGCCATAAGGGCAGACATGTCATAGCCGCCCAAATTGCCTTTAACCTGGAAAAGCACCCTGGCGGAGGTCATTGGATCCATGTATGCTGCAACAACAGCAGGAAGAAGCTCAGCCGAGAAGTTCTTGCCTGCATACATTGCTGCAAGACGCTGGGTAAGCTCATAATCATCTCCGAGCCCCATGATAATGGCTTTAGGGAAATTGGCATCCGCAATCTTCCTGTTTGTATTGAAAGACTCCAGCCTGAGCACCTTGCTGCTGCTGTTCTTCTGAATATCCAGAAGCTCAGCTGAAGAGATGGCATTATTGTTATGCAGCATCTTTATTGCCAGAGCTTTATAGTCACATGCAAGTTCATCTTCCACAGGTGAATAGAGTACCTCCCTCCAGAACTTCACATCATTCTTTCTGGAAGCAATGATTTCATCTATATTGAAACCTTTCTTCCCAGCGAATTCCTGCGGGATGTTCTGGGCCACAAACCCGAACGTAGGGTCACCGAACAGGTGAGACTCCAAGGTCATCTGCCCCTTGGCCCAGTTGCCGGCACATATACCCCAGTTGAAGAGGCCAATAAGCTCCGTTGTCCAGGTATCCTGAAGGGTATTTACAGTATTTCCCTTTACAACAATTGTATTTCCGGGGTTAAAGATATAATGAGCCGCAATGTAATCATCATTATTGAATGCACCATTGTAGCAGGCATCCAGGATAACCACCTTTGCACCGGACTCATACCCGGCAAGGTCTGATATCACAATATCCATTGAAGCAGCATGCAGGCTGTCCTCATAAACTCTCTTTGGATCATTATAATCCTCAAGCCACGAAGCAGGGACATCATAATTCTTCATGAAGCGCTCCCTTGCGGCCTCCTTGTCCTTTGCAGAATCCATCTTTGAACGGAAATAGTTCCTTGCAAGGTCAATCCAGCCCTTGGGATCCGAAACAATAGGGGCACCGTTAAGATACTGGGTATCCTCCGCGCCATGATGATGGAGCATTGCAAGATCCAGCTCCTTGTCTGCCACCGCAGCCATGAGGCGGGTCTTCACGTATCTGTCGAAGGTAAAATCAATATACTCCAGGTGGGCATCATTGCCGTTGAGGAACTGGAAATGCTCTGCAAATGCAACCGCCTCATCCACACGGGCATTCATACTCTCAGAGTTGTATCCGTGCCCTGCAAAATGGAGCAGCTTCCCCATTGACTTCTGCTCCTGCTTTGCAGCAGCCGCCTTCTTCAGGAAATCTGCAACAAGCCTGTACTTGTCTTCACCTTCAGGTGCCTTTATCCTTGAAGAATAGATATCACAGCCTATCTCCTGTGCGCCATCTGCAAGAAGGGAATAATAGAAGTAAAGCTTCCTGTCCTCATCCTGCTTGATGAACTTGAACTTAAGGTCAAAATCATCATAAAAGCGGTCTGAAGGGACAGAAGAATCCTTCATATCCTGCTTCTGGTTCATCTTGAAGGCAGTGGTAAAATGCTGTGCATCCCTCACCATTGGAACAGGAATATCCCCAATGAACACAGCACCCTCAAGGTTATTGTTCTTGTACATGTTGTAAAGGCATGCCCTGATTGAATCCGGGTTGAACCACTTGTCAACCACAAGGACACCCTTCCTGAAGCTGTTCCCGACAGATTCAACGTAAGAATCCACCTCCTGAGGAATCTTGGCATAAGTCTTTTCATCCACCACAACGGCAACTGTAGTGCCGGCAAACTTGGCAGACTTTGCAGAAACGCTTCCGGCAGCAAGCACTGTAAAAGCCAGCGCCGCCAAAACTGTTCTAAACTGTAATCTCATATCTGTAACATTAAATAATTATTCTTCAACAAGTTCCAGACCCATATCAACCCCCTTGTGAGTAGCCGGAAGGCCGTATTTCATCCACACAGGCATAGGGGCACCCTTAAGGAAATGGTCCATGAACTGGGAGAGCCTGATGGTGTAGTCAAGGGCATTCACCCTCTTGCTTATATTATGGCTCTCATCATTATACTGCAGCATCCACACCTGCTTGCCCAACCTCCTCAAGGCAGTAAAATACTCAATGCCCTGGTACCAAGGAACCGCCTCATCGGCATCATTGTGCATGATAAGCAGAGGAGTGTTCACCTTGTGGGCGAAGAAAAGTGGTGAATTCTCCAGATAAAGCTCAAGGCCCCCCTCATCCCATAAAGTCTTGCCTATACGGCTCTGGGTATGCTCATACTGGAAATGCCTTACCACACCGCTTCCCCAGCGGATACCGCCGTAGGCACTGGTCATATTGGCAACAGGGGCGCCGGAACCGGCACACTTGAACATATCTGTCTGGGTAACCAGGTAAGCCACCTGATAGCCGCCCCAGCTCTGTCCCTGGATTGCAACATTATCCTTATCAACCCATGGATTCCTGCAAAGCTCCTCCACACCTGAAACTATGCAGTTGTATGCGCTCTTGCCCGGATGTCCCACAGTATAGTGGATATCAGGCATGAATACAAGGTAACCGTTGCTCACAAAATAGGTGATGTTAATTGTGGAGCGGCTCACTGCAGGCTTCCTGTAAGAATGCTTGTACTGGCTTGAGGTCTCATAGAAATAAACCACCATAGGATACTTCCTTGAGGGGTCAAAATCCTCAGGCTTGTAGAGCAGGCCCTCAAGTTCGCGGCCGTCATGCGCCTTCCAATAAACAGATTCGCAAGTACCCCAATTATAATCCGCCTGCTGCGGGTTGGAATTGGTAAGCTTGCGCGAAGTCTTGAACAGGTTATTTGTAACCCAAAGGTTTGTGCTCTCCACAAAATTCCCCTTGGTATAGGTTATCACATTTGCATCCTTGGCCTTATTCAGATAACCGAGGGTAAAATCAGGCTCCATGACAAGTTCCCTCATGGGCATCAGCCTGCCCCTGCGGTTCTCCCTCATATAATAGCCTGTACCCTTGCTCTTGTTGTCAAAGGCTGTAAAATAGACATTGTCCCTCTTCCCTATAGGTTCCTTCTTTATGCCCGGAGTACCGTCGGGAAGCTGGAGGGCATCCCACCTCATCATCTTGAAGGTATAGCCCTTCTCCCTGCCAAGCCCCTGGGTAAGCATCACAGGGGCACGCTGTGCAAGAGGATCCACCTCCCACACATCATACTTGTCATACACATAGAAAGTTGCCTCATCTGCACTCCAGCCCCCATTGCCATAGGCAGGAGCCATCTGCGGCTTGTCGTGAGATTCCTTCCACAAAGGGAAATGGATGCCGCTGGTGATGCACACAGGCTCACCGGCAGTATGGATCCCTTCTTCCATTGCCCTGTTTACACCGCGCAGGTCCAAAGAATAGAACTGCTTGTGCCCGGGATTGTACCATACAAGGAAATTGCCCTCCGGAGAAGCAGAGATGTTTGAAGCATAAATCTCCCGGGCAACCATCCTTGAAGAGCCGTCCTTGAGGGAAATCAGGTAAAGGTCACAAACCGGATTTGCATCCCACTGGCTTCGCTTGTTATAGCGCTCACTGCTGAAAGAATAGGCATACTCAGCTCCCCACTCTGCCGGAATGGTAATGTTGGGATACTCAGGCTGTGCCAGACGCACCAGCTCCTGTGAGGCAGCCTTGCGGGTATTTGTATCCAGCGCAACCCAGCTCAGATAGCTCCTCTTCAAGTGCATATTCTTCAGGTTCAGCTGATGCGTAGAAATGAAATCATCATTATAGTGCCACACATCTACCTTGGCCTGCTCCTGTTTACTTGTAGTATCCTTCTTTGGCTGAACCTTGGTAATGCCAAAGAAAAGCCTGTCACCTGCCTTATTGAAATTAAGGGCACGGTTGCGGGTAAGCACCATACCCTCAGGGATTCCCTTTAAGCTATTGTCTGCCACCCTATGAGCCTGTGCCCCCTGCCCATACAGGTCAAAAGTATATATCTCCACATTCTCATCCAGCGTTAGGGTAGTGTCAGTATTGGCATAAAAGGCAATGAACTTCTCATTAGCTGAAAGATAAGGCTTCATGATATCCCCCTTCTTGCCTGTCCTTAGGATAGAATCCCTGCCTCCCGTTGCAGGGTTGTAGGAATAGAGCTCCTTATATTCCTTTCCCGATGAATCCTCCCCTTTTGCAATGCAAAGGAGACGGTCCCCATTCTTGGTAAAGGAAATTACATCTACCCCCTTAAGGGTATCACAAACTGCATTCCTCTCCAAATCATACACCAAAGTGATTACCTCAGTCTTGGGCTTATTTTTTGATTTTGATGATTTGTCGGGAACAGTATCATTATTGGAAGGAAGAGGCTGCTTGTGCTCCACCTTGAATGCAATGAAACTTCCCCCCTCGCGCGGCACCTCCACACTCTTGAGGGCAGGGAATTTTGAAATCCTGCCGGTAGCCAGCTCCAGAATTCCCAGGGTATCCTTAGGAAGCTTGTCCCCTTTCAGCTTCTTCTGCTTGGCCTCCTTCTGCTGTGCATGTGCAGGCCTGATAGTAAGCACCAGATGTTTCCCCTGCGGAGAGAACTTGGTTCGAGCCCCCCTTGGAACAGTGACAGTTGCATTGGTTTTCAGGTTCATGACTGTAACCTTGCCATCATTCTCCTCCTTATTGGAATAAAAGGAGATCCACCTGCCGTCATCCGTAATTGCATACCCTCCAAGAGTCTCCCACTTATCATAAACTGAGTGATCCAATGCCGGTTTTGAAGAAGGTGCGGCAACAACCTTATCCTGTGAAAAAGCCATTGTACTGCAAAACATTGCGGCCACAGAAAAGACAAAATAAACTAATCTTATCATAACGGCGGCAAAAATACCTAAACTTTCACATCCCCGCAAGCAGATACAATAGCTAATTATGGTTAAAATCCACTATCAGAAGTATCTTATTGAGGTACAGAACAGGCCTATGAGGAATATGCTTGAAAGAATCATCTACTACACATGCATGATGGTATAAAAACGATGGATGAACTCAAGAATGTACTGGCTTTACAGCAGCTGAAATTGAAAAAATCCAAGACAAATAGAACAAGCTCCATAACTTTTTCCGGCAGTTATGGGGCTTATCTTTTGGGGAAAACTCTACAATCCAAGATTTAACCACAAAAATCAAGGATGACACCCTAAATTTTCTTCACGCAACGGACAGAGAAGGCACTGTTAAATCCATAATCGTATCCTTTTCTATTTATATACAAAGAAGTACCAGATGAAACCCAATCAGCGCTCACGCCCCTTCCGATGTACAAGTAAGAAGCAGAAGCAGCATTATTAATATCAGCAGCCCAGACATCTCCCACACCCTGCATATCCTTTCTGCCTGTGGATGCATAGTAACCAGAGCACGGATAGTACGTGTATTCATTATCCAATGCGTCAGGAGCATTATTTAGTGTTCCAAAATAATGTAAGCTTACTGTATTATCAGTTCCTCCTGCTGCATCAATTCTCCATGCTCCATTGTTTACTTGATACTGAATGTTTTTTTGGCCATTATATACTTCCGATGAGGAAGTTTCAACTTCGTAAAATCTGTAAACAAATTCTCTGTTCAAATTATTATTTCCTGAGGACCCAATACTATGTACAAATCCAGAGTATGC
>JAFUMO010000045.1 GCA_017482565.1 Bacteroidales bacterium
CACGCATCCTTGCGGCAAGCGATGTGCCTTTAAGCAGGTCGGGATGGAACATAAGGATCCACCCTTTGGGATTTTCGGATACTCCTCCGTCATCGGCTCCTGCTATCTGTCCGGGAGCGATGAACAGCATCGTGCCTTCACGGTAATCATAACGGCTTCTGCCGTACATCAGACTGCCGCAGTCAAGCTGCTTGAGAAAGACGCAGTAGAATCCGAACCGTTTGACTGAATGCCTGATTTCTTTGAGTTGTGACATATCTACAACACTCACAAGAGGATGCAATGTATCGACCCCAAGGTTGTCGTTGTAATCCTGCACGGAGTCCATGTTGAGAATCCTGTTTTCCATATCCTGTTACAAAATGATGCTAAAGATAGTTATATTTGGATTATTGATAACCAAGGATCCTGGAAATAGGTAATCTGGGTATGAAATTCAGTAATCCAGGTAGGATTCAGATGTACAAATTCCGATTTATGTGCGTAAAGTTATTCGATTTGATTGGAATAGCAAAATACTGAGGGGATTATGTTAATTTAAGTGCAAGCTGAGAGGAATAGGGCAAGTCTTCGGACAGCTGTGCTGGCTGAAGTCTTGCCGGGCGTTTTATAACAGACATAATGGTATTCCATAACTTCGATCAGCTATGGAAGCTTTGTTTATTCATCCCGTAGATAAAGAACCGGATTCTTCATCGCAGCACTCCTCGCCTGAAGATAAACGGATAGGAAGGCAATACCAGTAACAATGATAATGGCCAATATATAAATCCAGCAAGTAGAGTTCAGGCGATAGGAATAACTTAGGATAATTGCATCGTTTATTATGATTGAAAGGGCGATACCGATGACACTTGCGGCTACTACTATTTTGAGGTATCTATAGATGTGATGACAGATTTCTTCACTGCCTGTTGCCCCGAAAACCTTCCGGACAGCCGAATCTTTCCTATGTAATGAAATATAATAAGTGCTCATTGCAACCAAGCCAAGAACGGTTAACAGAAGGGCAAGTAATGCATAAATCACCACCATTGACAGTATTGCTTTAGTAGGAGATAATGATTTCTCGTAATAACTGTCGATATATCCGGCTGCTTCAGGTAGTGCATAATCATACTTGGTGTCCGAAAAAGCCTTCCTGAAAGTCCCCAGTATCTCTTCCGGATAAGAATCATAACGGCCCGTAGTATTGATTACCAAGCGGTTGAATTCACCTGAATTTGATACTTTCAAAGCAGCAGGTATATCATTCTCTGCATTGATAACGAAATCTGATACAATCCCCTTGACTTCGGCCCCGAACCTGCCCGCAAGATATCCATCATCAATACCGGATTTATCCTGTGAGATAATATCTCTTGCACTACGGGTGAGCCATAAACCGTCAGAGACCTTTTCCGCAGTTTCCGTTACAAAGCCGAACGCATTAAAAGCGTCTGCATCACAATGGATTACATAAAGGTCTGTGATACGCCATCTTCAGACTTTAGCGTGACTCTTGACCAGCTGCCATCTCCGGGACAATCATTGGAGAGCCCCACAGCCTGGACAAACGGCAAAGAACGCAGAGCATCTGCCGCAGTGGCGAGCACTTCCTTTGGATAATTCCCTGATATCACAAAGACATTCCCGGCCATCTCTCCACGAGGCCGGTCCGCCATCTTTTTGTATTGTGCATAAAATAGAATGGACACAGATAAAAGGACTATGGTAATGAAGCATTGTATACCAATGAGAATGCTGCTCGTATCCTTTTTCAGTTGTGCACGATACCCACCATTAACGATGTCTATGGCAGAATACCTTTTCGCTATCCTTGATGGAATTAAAGCGGTTATGGCTGAGAGAAGAAGGATAAAAACGCCATAAAAAAGAATCTTTCCGGGCGTTATGGAACTATCCAGTACTATGAAGGTATGGGTAGCATTAAAGAAATTGTTAAAAACAGGAATGATGTATTTGGACAGTCCATACCCCAAAACAAAGCATACGGAGGTAATGAGGAGTGTTTCCAGAAAGTTAGCCGTCCTGATTCCCCTTTCGGAAGATCCAAGCAGCTTCTTCAATGCCCATTCTTTCCCTCGCTTGGTGGAAAGGGCAACATTCAGATTGACATAGTTGAGGAATGCGAAGATGAAGAGGATTATGCCAAAAATCTCAACTGCCCATAGCGATAATCCCCAAGTCTGTGTGAGACTGTAATTATATATATTGGACGATATCTTATCATATCTGATCAGTTTTATATGGTCCACTGCATCCGGATGATCTGCATAATAAGATGAATAAAAGTTTTTACAGGCATCCTTGCACTTGTTCAATATGTCTTTGGCCTTGAAACCATCTTGAATCCGAATGAACGTAACGACATTCTCCCAATAATCTGCTGGATTTGCCCATTGGGCATCCAGCAACGGGGAATCAATGCTGAAAATGATGTCTGTTGATGGAAGTAAAGAATTATGCAAATCATCAAAAATTCCATTTACAATATACTCCTCTCCTGCACAGGTCAATGGTTTTCCCATTGCATCATCACCGATTTTTGCCGCCAGACTCCCGGAAATCAAAACCGATTTGCGATCTGATAGTGACAATGGCGAGCCTTCAGAGAAGTTTATATCAAAGAATTTGAAGAAATCCTGACTAACCGCAATACCCAAAGCTCTTAGTGTATTATCACCAACGGATATCGCATTGTTCTCGCTAACGAAAACCTGAGCATACCGGTCGATTTCTGGAACTGCCTCAATCAACTCCCGCCCCAAGCCTATTGTCGTTTCAAATGTTTGATTCGGACAGATAGCATAAACGTGTTTGAAATCCCTTCCGTGGTCTATTTCCCATTTGTCAGAAAAGAAAGACAAAAGAGGAATGGTAAAAGCCAAGGCAACACTAATACCTATCACCTCTACGGTAATATACCATTTATTCCGGAACAGAAAACGCAAGTATTCAATCATGATTGTATAAGGTATGTAAAGTTTCTTTACACTTTTTATTAAAATTACGGTTAAACCCATATATACCAACAAAACCGTGCCAAGAAGGATAACACCCTTATCCTATGCAAGTTGCACATTTCTTGAAAGAAAAAAACTGTAAAGTTTCCTTACACTTTACAAAATATGTAAAGATTCTCATCACAAAAAAACAAGCCCCACAACCTCATCCCGAGACTGCAGGGCCTGCCCGACTTAACCTAACTTAAAAAACTATTTCACTTATGTAAACAAGTGTTACAGCAAAAAGTTCAGGTGATATCACATTTTTCCATCCATGAAATCCAATGTCTCATTCATCCACCGCTGAAAATCCACCACTATGGGAGACTGCTTGCCACCATGCCCGGCATTATAATCAGGCATATCCTGTGCAGGAAAGAACCAGGTTCTGTCGGGAAGAATAGCGTATGAATATGATGCAACCAGTATTGCCACAAGCAGTAATCCAAAACGTTTCATAGTATCTGATTAAAATTATTGCTATAATTATTCTTTCTTCAATATCCTTGCCGGATCCACGTTTGTGGTTCTGAGGCTCTGCCACAATACGGTGGCAAATGCTATAAGCCCTGTAACCAATGCTGCAGCCGCAAACAGCCACCAATAAATTGGGATCCTGTAACTGAACCCCTGAAGCCAATGATTCACAATAAACCATCCTATTGGTACGCCTACAAGTACTGCAATACCAACCATCTTCATAAACGCCCCTATCAATTCCATAAGGACACTGCCTCTTCCCAAACCAAATACTTTCTTTAATGCCACATTCTTCTGTTCCTGCAGCATATAGTAAGTACTCATGGCCAACAAGCCTAAGGCTGAAATAAGAATTGAAATAATAGTGAAGATAAGGACAATTTTCAATGTCCGCTCTTCTGTCTTAAATGAGTTTCTGATGTCATCTTCAACAAAGTATGCTTCAAAATAATCATGCGGATAAAGTTCAAGGAATATCTCCTTTATCCTTGCAAAGGCAGCATTATGTTCACCTTCTATCTGTACAATAGTGTTCCACGGATCTGAAAGCATCTTCTCTCCATAATTATAAATCTGTGCAGCAGATTGAGGTTCCAATAATGAACGTATCTTAAAATCATAATATACTCCTCCAATCATCTCTTCACCCCATGAGGCATGGTAAGTTGTTGCATCCTCACTCAGTCCCATCTGTCTGATAGCCGTTTCATTGAGCCAGTACTTATAAGGGGCATTATTGTTCTTCTTCTCCTTTATACCAAAAATTTCAAAGTACGCATTATCTCCCATAAATTGCTGGCATGAGATATATTCCCCATTTGCCATTGGAAAAGAGTTGTTGTTTGTGCCGTACATTGGTGTACCATTACCAAAGCCAACATTCTTTACAAAAGGATCAGCCATAAGCCGCTCCTTAAGGACACTCTGATTATCAACAGTGACATAACCATTATTATGAATATTCAACACATCTTTTGTATTGTACCCCATTGGCGCATCTATCATATACCGTATCTGTACATACATTGTAAATGCCACTACCAGCATACACAAGGTTACCATATTTTGCACTACAATAATCACCTTGCTGTAGGTAGTCTTGGTCTTTGTGCGGAATGTCCCCCTCACCACATCTATAGGCTTGAATTTCATCATTGACAAAGCAGGTATTATTCCCGACAGTATCCCTAATACCACTACAAACAATACAACTGCAAGGATATTCACTGTTGACACTGCTGAGAAAATGGAGAAATTATAGCCTAAAAGTTCCGATGCGTAAGGTGACAAATACTCCGCAAGAATCACTGCCGCCAGAGTTGCCACAAAACAAAGCGCAGTGGATTCCATAATTATTTTAATGAAAACTTTGTTTCTTGATGCTCCTAACAGACGTCTTGATGCCATCTCCTTGGCTCTGAAACCGGATGCTGCAGTTGTCATATTTACATAGTTGAGCATTGAGAATATCAACAACACTATGCATACTGTAAGCAATACGTTTACTATCTGTCGGGAGCCTAATTTAAGATAAGGGAACTGGCTATATCCAAATTCACTCTGCATAAAGAAAATATCCCTTAATGGGACTATGTTCACTTTGGTTGCACCAGATTCATATATCCACCATACTTCTTTCAGATATGAAAGCATATCATCCTTTTTAGAAAGAATATCTGCCCCATTATGCAACATTATGAATGTAATGGATGAACCGCTGTTTCTAAGTTCCTTGTCGTGGTAAGGATTGGTAATCTGGGCATACTGCTCCCTCATCATTACATCACAATAGGGTATTACAGTATTATCCATATCCTCCATTACCGCTACCACTGTATGTGTGCCATATTCCCACTTTAGAGTCTTACCTATAGGATTATCCCCTCCAAAACAACGGTTGGCATATTTGCGGCTTATGACAATATTGTCTCTTGAGGCCTTAAACTCCTCTACATTCCCGGCAAGAACCTTAAAGGAAAAGATATCAAAAAATGATGGTGACACATAGGCTATATCTGGATAATTACGCTGATTGTTTATCTCTACCTCTGCACTACGTACACTACGTTCCATTAAGAATGCTGTTGATGACTCAATTTCGGGATACCTTTCCTCAAGATAATCTTTCAAATGATATGCACTGGTATAATGGTCACTTCCTACCAAGTAAATTCTGCTGGCATTCTCATGAAATGAATCTGTTGAGAGCTGTTTCTGAACAAACACTGCAAGCAACAGGACAAATGCAATTGACAGGGTGAGTCCCATCAGGTTTATGAACGTGTACAGTTTGTTCCTTTTAAGGAAATTAAAGAAGCTTTTCATATATCCGTTTATCCCTTAAGTGTAAAGTTTCTTTACAATTTTTACATATTTTTTAAACTACTCTCAGATATTATGACAAAACCGTGCCAATATAGATAAATAGCTTAATATCAACAATATGCTTATTTAAGGTCTAAAAAATTATGTAAAGTTTCCTTACACTTTACGAAATATGTAAAGTCTCTAAATAAAAACGCCCTCTCAGATAACTGAAAGGGCGTTTTGGGGAGGTTCCTGGCGGATTCGAACCGCCGTACACGGTTTTGCAGACCGCTGACTAAGCCACTCATCCAAGGAACCGTTTGTTTCCCGTTTGGGACTGCAAATATACTACAATTTTATTTACTTCCAAAATTTAATTGCTTCAACATCTTTTCAAGCCACTCCTTGTCTGTAACATCAAATGTGGCCAGATGTTCACTGTCTATATCCAGAACTGCAATTACGGAACCGTCCGGAGCAAATACAGGTACAACTATTTCTGAGCGGGAAAGGCTGCTGCAGGCTATGTGCCCTGGGAACTGTTCCACATCCGGGACAATTACGGTTGCCGCCTGCTCCCAGGCTGTGCCGCACACTCCCCTTCCCTTCTTTATGCGGGTACAGGCCAGGAGCCCCTGGAACGGGCCGAGCACCAGCTCCTGGACGGGAACGCCGGAGGCATCTGCATCACCGCCACAAGGCCTTACAATGTAGAATCCTACCCACCAGAAGCCGAATGCCTCCTTGAGGATTGCACTTACATTGGCCATATTGGCAATCATGTCACTCTCTGCGGAGGTGACTGCCTCTATCTGCGGCAATATTTCCGCGTATATTCCGGCCTTATCCTTAGCCGTGATTATCAGTTGTTCTGCCATATCAAAAATCTGTCGGGAAGATTACTCCACCAGCAATACAAGCCCTTTCAGGTATTCCCCTTCCGGATGGTAGATGTTTACAGGATGGTCTGCAGGCTGGGTAAGCCTGTGCAGAATCCTTACCCTGCGCCCTGTCTGTGCTGCAGCAGAGAAGACTGCCAGTGCAAAATTCTGTTTGTCAACCACCTGCGAACAGCTGTAGGTGAATACAACTCCGCCAGGCTTCACTTTCTCAATTGCAAGTGCATTCAAACGCTTGTAAGCCCTCAGCGCATTGTCAAGCGCCCCCCTGTGCTTTGCAAATGCAGGCGGGTCAACTATCATAAGGTCATATTTTCCGCCCTCACACTTGCGCATGAATTCAATGGCATCCTCACAATAGGAAGTGTGCTGCACCCCCTCCTGAAAGCCGTTCAGCTCCACGTTGCGTACTACCATATCCATTGCCTTACGGGAGCTGTCAACCGAATCCACATGGGCTGCACCGCCATTGAGCGCATATATTGAGAACCCTCCTGTATAACAGAAAAGGTTGAGGACTGTTTTCCCCTTTGCATACTTTTTCACAAGGGCCCTGTTGTCCCTCTGGTCAAGGAAGAAGCCTGTCTTCTGCCCCTCAACCCAGTTCACAGAAAATTTGTTGCCGTTCTCCACAACAGTCTGGGTATCGGAAGCCATTCCCTCTTCCCGATAAATATATCCGTCCTTCAAATCCAATCCGGCCTTGAACGGGGCAGTACCCTCACTCTTGTCATAAACCGCAGCCAAAGAGGCACCATACACTTTTTTCAAGGCCTCTGTAATGGCACCCTTTGCAAGGAACATTCCGGCAGAATGGGCCTGAAGCACAGCTGTGCTGCCATAAATGTCAATTATAAGCCCCGGAAGGAAATCCCCCTCACCATGCACGAGCCTGTAGGCATCTGTATCCTCATTCCCCACAAGCCCCAAAGTGCAGCGGGCATCGTATGCCCCCTTGATGGCCCTATACCAGAAGTCATCATCAATTGCATCCTTCCCAAAGCTCAGTATCCTCACAGTTATGGAGCCTATCTGATAATGTCCGCATCCAAGATATTCTCCTCCCGACGAATATACCTCCACAACATCCCCCTCTGCAGGATCCTTCCCCTCAATCTTCTTTACCGCACCTGAGAACACCCACGGATGAAAACGCTTGAGCGACTGCTCCTTTCCTTTATTAAGTATGATCCTTGTCATGTCATTCACTCCTTTCCGCCATAAGTTTGAGATACATTTCCCTGCATATCCACGCATCCACCGCGGCATAACGCAGCTGTGCATCCGAAAGATGCGAGCTTTCCCAGTTTGAAAGCTGCTGCGATTTGGATACCCTCTTCTTTAAGATGATTGCAGACATCTTCCTCACACTCTTCTCCTCAATCCCGTATGCAGGAGCCAGCCTCTGCAAATCCACAAAGCCCTTTGGGATAAAGCGCCTGTACTCCTGAAGCCCCCTTATGTCATCATGCACAGCAGCCCCAATCTTGAGGATACGTGGATTGCCCAGCAATGCTGCGAGCTTAGGCGGCACTCCCACCTGCTGCAATCTGAATATGAAAGCCTTGTCCGCGCCGCTTAGTTGCAGGATAGCCATCTTGTTCCTTGGTACCTTATGGACAAAGCAGGGCTTTGTCTCGGTATCAAACCCTATGAACTCCTGCGATGAGAGATACTCAACAGCCCTTTCAAACTCTTCACAGCGGGAATTGGGAACAACCGTAATCTCCCCCGGAAAAGCGGCAATCTCCATCGCCTCTATCTCATCAACCGTAACACTACTAGCAAAAGGCATAATTACTTAATGATTTGTTTAATTTTTCCGTATGAAACAGGAAGCATGGATTCTATCCTGCCAAGTGTCTGGTCATCCAGATTCTCCTTTGAGAAAGGGACAAACACTGTGGTTTCATCCTCTGTACCATAGTTCCTGCCATATTTGAAATCATATGTAAGGTTGCCGTACTCATCCAGGCACTCCTGTGGAAGGCCATATGCAGGAACCGAGATATATCCCTCCAATTTGCCTTCTGTTGTATTGAGTGCAAGATTCTTGTCCTCCCTCAATGTCTGGTAGCACTCAAGTGCAGTGAATACAGCCGGATCAATGAACTCAAAATCAGGATGGATAAGCCCCTCATATACAAGTTTGCCATCCTGGTCCCTGAAATTCTTCAACTCCTCAACCGCCTCATTCAGAGTATTGAGAAGGAACGGATAATGGGTACATCCAAGGATGATATGCTTCAACGGAACCTTTGCCCCGCTTGCCTTGTGCTTCTCAAGAAGTGATACAAGGTGGAACCTTGCATAGTTGGCAGCGGAATTGAGCTGGAACTGCACATATTTCCCGTTAACCTTCTCCCTTAGGATTGCACCGTTGCCGTAATCAAAGTTATATGCCCTGAGGAGTCCTTCCTTTATATCCCCCTCGCCTGTTCCAATCTTAGGACCCCTATAGCTCTCCCTTGGAGCAGTAAGTGCAACATTTACAAAATCCTTCTCCTGGTCTACAGACTCGGCAAAGCCTGCACAAGGATGGTTCACAACCTTAATGTAGCCGCTGTATCCGTTATCTGCGCCTATCTCCCTTATTGTCCTCTCATACGCATTTGAAGCAATTGTACCAACTGTAGCAAGCACACCTACGGCAACAGAATCCGTTGCAGAAGAAGCCAGCTTGTCATACAATGCATTTACACCCGCATTTATCACACCAATCACCTTAACACCGGTACCGCTCTTCTCCAGAAGGGTAGATACATCCTCCAGCCCCCATGCTGTTGCGGTATTGCAGGCAATCACCAGAATCTTGCAAGGAAGCTTCTCTCCGGCAGCCTCCTTATCTGCCGAGTTGAGCCAGTAATTGTCATTGAGAAGGAAAAGTGCATCCTTTACAATCAGTTCCCTGAAGAAGTCCTGCTTGTTCTCTGCTGCATAGTTTCCGTATGGCATATTGGCCCTGTCTGCAAGATAAACGAAATCCTCACCTGAAAAATCAGGGACCCCGTCAGCTGTTACATTTCCAGAGATATTGTCTACCATATCTGCCTTGAGGAGCACCTCAAGCACAGTAAGCCCGCCTGTTCCAGAATCAAACACGCCAATAGGGAGCTTGCTCTTCTGGGTTGGGAATGACTTGAAATCTGCATAGAATTTTGAATTTGCATCATTCAAAGCCTTCTCCATAATAGGAAGAAGAGGTGTCTCCTCCACCTGTTTCTTATTGTTGCCACATGCTGAAAATAGCACGGCCGCAACCATTGCCAATGATATGAACCTTTTCATAATCTGCTGGGATTAAAAATTATTTTCTGTAAATGAACTCTCCGTGGGCACTTGTGAGGTGTACCTGGGCCGCCCCGTCCTCTGAAGCCTCCACGCGGCCTATCACCTTGGCATCCACGCCATATTTTTTGGAGATTGCGATGATGTCCTCCGCTATCTCTGCAGGCACATAGAACTCCATCCTGTGGCCCATGTTGAACACCTTGTACATCTCCTCCCAGCTTGTGCCTGATTCCTGCTGTATCACCTCAAAGAGCGGAGGTGTAGGGAACAGGTTGTCCTTTATTATCTTGAGGTCATCCACAAAGTGGAGGATCTTTGTCTGGGCACCGCCTGAGCAGTGGATCATTCCGTCTATCTGCTTCCTGTACTTGTCAAGAACCTCCTTTACAATAGGAGCGTATGTCCTTGTTGGTGAAAGCACCAGCTTGCCGTATGTAAGGCCTGTCTTTGGCTCAATGGCATCAAGCTTTCTTGTACCTGAATATACAAGTTCCTGCGGAACCGCACCATCATAGCTCTCCGGATATTTCTCAGCCAGATATTTGCCAAACACATCATGGCGGGCCGAAGTGAGGCCGTTGCTGCCCATTCCGCCATTATATTCTGTCTCATAATTTGCCTTTCCGCAAGACTCCAGGGCAACAATCACGTCACCGGCCTTTATATTTGCATTGTCAATGACATCAGACCTCTTCATCCTGGCGCATACTGTGCTGTCAACAATCACAGTGCGCACAAGGTCCCCCACATCTGCAGTCTCGCCTCCGGTAAGGATGAGCTTCACCCCATAGCTCTCCATTGTCCTTGCAAAATTGCCAGAAGCTGCAATGAGCCTGCTTATCACAGAACCGGGAATAAGCTGCTTGTTCCTCCCTATTGTTGATGAAAGCATGATATTGTCAACCGCACCCACACAGAGAAGGTCATCTGTATTCATCACAATTGCATCCTGGGCAATTCCGTCCCAAACACTCATGTCACCTGTCTCCTTCCAGTATGTATATGCCAGTGAAGATTTTGTACCGGCTCCGTCTGCATGCATAACAATGCAGTACTCAGGGTCTCCCGACATATAATCAGGGACTATCTTACAGAAGGCCTTAGGGAAAAGTCCTTTGTCAATATTCTTAATTGCCTCATGTACATCCTCCTTCTGGGATGACACACCTCTGAGGGCATATCTGTTGCTTGCTGTATCCTGCTTCATATTCTTTTAGATTACTTTATCATACAAAGTTATACTTTTTTTTGTAATAGTCCATTACCTGCATGCCGCTACAGAAGATTGAAAACAAAAAAAAGGCAGCTGCATAAAGCAGCCGCCCCGGTATCATTGTATTGATGGAATTATTTATCTGTTCTGCCAGGATAAACCTTAAGTGCCTCCTCAAGACATTTGAGGGCGTTCTTAAGATCCTCAACTTTCAATACATAAGCCATACGCACCTGGTTGGTACCCTTGCCTTTTGTACCGTAGAAACCTGCTGCAGGAGCAACCATTACAGTCTGGCCCTCATATGAGAACTCCTCAAGAAGCCACTGAGCAAACTTGTCAGCATCATCAACAGGCAGCTCGGCGATAGTGTAGAAAGCACCCATAGGCATTGGAGAGAATACGCCAGGAATCTTGTTAAGACCCTCAACTAAAGTGTTTCTTCTCTCAATGTACTCAGCTTTCACTGCATCAAAGTATGATTTAGGGGTTGCAAGTGCACCCTCAGCTGCAATCTGGCCGTATGATGGAGAGCAAAGACGTGCCTGAGCATATTTGAGCACACCTTTCATAACCTCCTTGTTCTTTGAAACTATGGCACCGATTCTTACGCCGCAAAGGCTGTATCTCTTTGAAACTGAATCCAAAAGGATAACATTCTCCTCAAGGCCCGGAATATGCATACATGAATAGTGAGGCTCCTCAGTGTAGCAGAACTCCCTGTAAACCTCATCTGAGTAGATGTACAAGCCATGTTTCTTTGCAATCTCACCCAACTGGATAAGTGCCTCTTTAGTATAGAGGGTACCTGTAGGGTTACCAGGGTTACAGATAAGGATACCTTTTGTCTTAGGGGTAATATGTTTCTCAAACTCCTCAATTGCAGGAAGCTTGAAACCCTCTTTAATGTCACATGAAATAGGGACAAGGGTTACATCGTTCTGAACTGCAAAGGCGTTGTAGTTTGTATAGAAAGGCTCCATTACAATCACCTCGTCACCAGGATCGCAAGTAACTGCAAGTGCAAACTGTACAGCCTCAGTACCCGAAGAAGTTACTATAAGGTCTGCAACCTCAATGTTGATTCCTACGCTTGCATAGTATTTTACAAGCCCCTCCCTGTAAGAAAGGTTACCTGCCGAGTTTGAGTACTCAATTACTTTAAGGTCTGCATCCTTAACTGCCTGAAGTGCCTGTGGTGAAGACTCTATGTCTGGCTGTCCGATGTTGAGGTGGTAAACTTTTGTACCTCTCTTTTTAGCTGCATCTGCGTATGGAACCAATTTTCTGATTGGCGAAGCAGGCATTGCCTGCGCTTTTTTTGAAAGAGTTAGCATAATGTATTCTAAATATTAGTTATTGTTTGATTAAACCAGTATCCGTCCTATTACCATTGGGCCAGTGACTTCATGAAGCCCTCAATCTTAGGCATCATTGTAGATGTAGGCACTGCAAAGTTGTTGGTAAGTATTGCAAACCTTACCAGACCATACTTCCTGCTTCCCTGTACATATCCTGCGTAGCACCTCACATTTGCAAGAGAGCCGCTCTTGGCATGAATCCTGTCCTTAAGCTTCTGGTCAGCATCCTTCAATACGCTCTTCAGGGTACCCGGGCGTCCTGGTACAGGGAGACTATTGAAGAATTCAGCAAATATACCACTTTCCTGCATCTTATCGTAGTAATTGCAGAAAAACTTAGGTGACACGTAGTTCTGCCTTGAAAGTCCGCTTCCATCCTCCTGGGTGAAGCCTGTTGTATTCACTCCCATATCAACGAGAACCCTCTCAAGTGCCACAAATGAGGAATCGTAGCTTCCTGAGCCGGTAAGCTCCTTGCCTATTGTCTTGAGTATGGTCTCTGCATACATATTGTTGCTTATGCGGTTTGTAACCTCAACTATCTTCCACAGCTCAGGTGAATAAGTCTCAGCCACAACATTGCGCTCAGCCTTGCATCCGTAATCTTTTGCATCGATAATCTCCGCAAGCACGTCTATTCCGTTCTTGACAAGGTGCTCCCTGAAATGGAAACCGCAGCTCAGGTGAGGAAAACGGTTTGAGTTTGTCTCATAAACAGGTTTCCTGTCTACTGCAAGTGTTCCGGCGTACTGGCTTGCACAAACCATATCCTGCACATAATATGCACTTCTGTTGCCTGTACCTGCCTCTCCAGTTGTCATCTGGTTTACAACCTCAAGGCCGGGAACATGCGGATAAATTGCCTTTACAATTACAGGATCGCCAACCTCCTTGCCTGCTGTAAGCTTGAACTGCTGCCTGTTCTCGTGGAATGACAATCCGCTTGGAGCACATCCGTATGAAGCGCCGAAGTTGCCCCATGACCATGAATCCGGCATCTGTTCGCGCACAAAATAGCTGTCATCCACAACAACATTTCCCTCAACCCTGGTAATGCCTGCACCCTTTATGGCATCTGTCCATATACCGAAGATTGAATCAATTGAAAATGCAATAGTATCCTTTGAGCCAAGAGTAGGGTCTCCGCCACCAATTATAACAACATCCCCCTCAAGGACACCATCCTTTATGTTTCCTGTATAGGCTACCTGAGTCTTGTATTTGAAGTCCTTGCCAAGTACATGCATACCCACTCCTGTAGAGATTGTCTTCATAGTGGATGCTGTAAGGAGCGGCATCTCTGAATTCCACTCGGCAATGGTATTGCCTTTCTCATCAACTGCAAGGATTGCAATGACAGCATTTCTGAAATTAGGGTCTGTCTTCATATGCCTGTTTATGTAGTTCTGCGCACCACCCTGTGCAAAGCCATACGAAACCATTCCCAAAAGGATCAAAACTGAAAATAGTATCTTTTTCATATCAGATTAAGTGTATTTGGAATAATTCTACAAACTTAATAAAAAAAGGGCAATTATATCCTTTTCAGGGAAAATAAATTATCCCGGCACAAAAGATGCCTTTCTGGGCCATTTTTCCGGATTTTACATCGGGGACAGATGAGAAACCGGGTATTTTATGGTATTTTTTCAAAAAATTACAGATAAAAGATGTATTTATCGGGAAGAAAGAAGTATTTTTTCTGAAAATATATACATTTGTACGGAGAAAATACCGGTAAACTAATATTTTTGGATATGGGAAACATAAGGACAAGGGCATTGGAGGAGTTTGCAACCCACAAGGCCGAAAGGTTTTATGAAGAGAAAAGGCCTGTTTCGGAATATTTCGGGACAAATGTATTTGATTTGCCAAAGATGCAGAGGTACCTCTCAGCAGAGGCATACAATGCGGTTGTAAGTGCCATAAATGACGGCGAAAAGATTGAGAGGGGCATCGCTGACCAGATTGCACAGGGAATGAAGAACTGGGCGGTAAAGATGGGGGCAACCCATTATACCCACTGGTTCCACCCGCTTACGGATGCCACGGCGGAGAAGCATGAATCCTTTGCAGACCCGATGGTTGGAGGCGGGGTTTTTGAGAACTTCAAGGGAAGCACCCTCATCCAGCAGGAGCCTGATGCATCCAGTTTTCCAAACGGAGGACTGAGGAATACATTTGAGGCCCGCGGATATACCGCATGGGATCCTTCATCCCCTGCATTCATCATAGACCAGACCCTCTGCATCCCTACAGTTTTCGTGGCATACACAGGGGAATCGCTTGACCTCAAGACCCCGCACCTGAAATCCATTGCGGCACTTGACAAGGCCGCACAGGGGATATGCAAGATGTTTGACAAGAATGTGACCAAGGTGAATGTGATGCTGGGAATTGAACAGGAGTATTTCATAGTTGACGAGGCTTTCTACAGGGCAAGGCCTGACCTTATGATCTGCAACCGCACCCTCATAGGGCACACCGCGGCTAAGGACCAGCAGCTGGAGGACCACTATTTTGGGGCAATCCCCAGCAGGGTAATGGCCTTCATGAAGGACTTTGAGACAGAAGCCTACAAATTGGGTGTACAGCTTAAGACCCGCCACAATGAGGTAGCTCCCAACCAGTTTGAGTTTGCCCCAATATACGGTGAGGCTAACATTTCCGCAGACCAGAACCTCATGATGATGATCATAATGAAGAAGGTTGCCAAGAAGCACAAGCTGAAGGTAATCTTCCATGAAAAGCCTTTTGACGGGGTTAACGGTTCCGGCAAGCACTGCAACTGGAGCCTTGTTACAAATACCGGGGTAAACCTCCTTTCACCTGGCAGGACCCCACGTACCAACCTGCAGTTCCTGAGCTTCTTCTCTGTAGTGATGAAGGCTGTACACGAGCACAACTACCTTCTGATGAGCAGCGTGGCATCCCTCAACAACATGTATCGCCTTGGCGGACACGAGGCGCCCCCTGCAGTGATGAGCATATTCATAGGGGCAACCCTCACCAAACTGGTGGAGTCAATTGAAAAGCTCTCGGACAAGAACCTTACAAGCTCCACAGACAAAGAGGTGAAGGTACGCTCAAAGATGCACATAGTGAACCAGATACCTGAGATATTTGCAGACAACACAGACCGCAACAGGACCTCACCGTTCGCATTTACAGGAAACAGGTTTGAGTACAGGGCGGTGGGCTCCTCATGCAATGTGGCCTCATCAATGTTCCTGCTCAACACCATTGTGGCAGACCAGCTTGGCAAGTTCAAGGAAGAGGTGGATACCAACATGCAGAAGGGGATGGCCCAGGACAAGGCCATGATGAAGGTGATAAGGCAATACCTCACAGATTCAAGGGCAATCCGCTTTGAGGGGAACGGCTACAGCGAAGAGTGGCACCAGGAGGCGGAAAGAAGGGGCCTGAAGGGGATAAAGGATGCCCCTGACGCATTCAGGGAGTTCATTACACCAAAGACCCTCAAGCTGTTTGAGGATGTTGGGGTAATGACTGCCCGTGAGGCTGAGGCCCGCTACGAGGTGCTCAACGAGACCTTTATAAAGAAGCTCCAGATTGAGGCAAGGGTGCTTGGGGACATGATCACCAATCATGTGATACCTACAGCATTCTCATTCCAGAACACCCTCATAAACAATGTAAAGGGGATAAAGGAGCTTTTTCCCGACAGCTATGAAGAGATGTGCTCTACCCAGCTGAGCCTGCTGAAGAAGATCAGCGGATATGTAAACTCGCTGCACAAGATGGTTGGGGAGATGATAGATGCCAGGAAAGTTGCCAACCGCATTGAAGACATCCCGCAGAAGGCAGAGGCATACAACACCACCGTACTCCCATACATGGAGAAGATAAGGGAGAAGGCCGACAAGCTTGAGATGTACATAGATGACGAACTTTGGCCTCTTCCAAAATACAGGGAACTGATGTTCTTCAGGTAGGATCAGATAAAGAAGGAGAGCCGGCTGATAACTGCCGCACAGCAAAGGAGTATGAGTTCAATCCTGGCTGATGCGGCATTTATGTTTCCCGTAAAGTAATATGAGAGCAACATTGCAAGCGGCAGGGCCATGACCATATTTACAGGGAGGCCGTTTTCTCCCCAGAACAGGAAGAAGATCACTGCACCAAGGAGGATGCTCAGGAACTCCATCTTGAGTATATGCCCCGTAACTATACTGTTGCGGTGCCATCTCCTGAACATGTATGAGATTGAATGCAATGCCACAACTGCCACGCACAGCATCAGGAAAAGCTGGGTAAAGTCAAGTGAATATACGGGTGAGGAAACTGCCGTTGCATTGCTGATATACTCCTCAACGAACACCATTGCATCCCCGAACATCATATACCTGAAACACAGAAGATAGATGATGGGAAGCAGGAGTCCGCCCAAAGACTTCATTGCCACACGCGGCATGTCTGCAGCCCCCGACACACTGATTACCAGCACTGCAGGAAGCACCCATATGAGCGGAGCATAGAAAAGTGCCGAACATGAGAGGAGAAACATGGAGGTAAACTTCTGGTTTACCAGGAAACAGTACTGCCCCCACACAAACAGCAGCACAGCAGGATGGATGGAACTGAAATGCACGGCTTCCGGATTGAGCAGCGTAATGAACAGGAAAAGCGCCGCAGAAAGAGACGGATTGAATGCATTGTTTACGGTCTTTGTATTTATGGCAAGCATGCTTGCCACAATCATCACATTGAATGCGCCACCCAAGAGGGCGGAAACCAAAGGGCTTCCATAAATGAAGGAAAGATTGAGGTAACCGCTGAACAGCGGAATCCAATCATCCCCCCTCCCCTCCATGGGAAGGAGGAAGGAAGATATTGCAAGTGCTGCCACAATGCAGACAAGCAACCTTATCCAGAAACTGCGGCTCCTCTGCACAATTACCCTTTATAGTTGAGCAGATCCAGGCCTATATCCCTCCTGAAATACTTCCCGTCATACTCAATCCTGGCTATCTCCGCGTAAATCTCTTCCCGCTGCTTCTCTATTCCGCTGCCGTTTACAGTAACTGCAAGGACACGGCCACCGGATGTAACCAGATTGCCGTCCTTCATGGATGTGCCGGAATGGAACACCTTTACCTTGCCCTCCGGGGTATTGTTATGGAGATATTCACTGCCACCCATAGGGATTCCTTTCCTGTATTCTTCGGGGTAGCCTCCTGAAACACATACTACTGTAAGGGCCCCATCCTTGGAGATTTCAATCTTCTCTCCGCTGAGGTCTCCCTTGGCTGCTGCCACAAGATGCTGGAGCAGGTCTGAATCAATCCTTGTCATCACAGCCTCTGTCTCAGGGTCTCCCATACGGACATTGTACTCAATCACGTAAGGGTCTCCGCCACAATTCATGAGCCCTATGAAAATGAATCCACGGTAATCAATATTGTCTTTTCTGAATCCCTCCACTGTAGGCTTGATAATCCTCTCCTCAACTTTTGCCATGAACTCCGCATCCGCAAAGACTACCGGAGAAACGGCACCCATACCGCCTGTGTTGAGCCCTTTGTCCCCTTCTCCAATCCTCTTGTAATCCTTTGCTTCAGGGAGGATGAGATAATCCTTGCCCGATGTGAGGACAAATACGGAAACCTCTATACCCTTGAGGAACTGCTCAATCACAACAGTATTTCCCGCAGCGCCGAACTTGCCCCCCATCATGTTCCTGAGCTCATCCTTTGCCTCCTGCAGATTCTCTATGATAAGTACACCCTTCCCTGCCGCAAGTCCGTCTGCCTTCAGCACATACGGAGCCTCAAGCTGCTCCAGGAATGCATCCGCCTCCTCCAGTGTATCCTTTGTAAAGCTCCTATATGCTGCCGTAGGGATATTATGCCTTGTCATGAACTCCTTTGCATAATCCTTGCTCCCCTCAAGCTGGGCACCAACCTTACCGGGGCCCACAAAAAGGACATCCTTCAGCTGCATGTCTGCCTCAAACATATCCTTGAGACCAAATACCAGCGGATCCTCCGGACCCACTATCACAATCTCTATGTTGTTTTCAAGAACACATTTCTTGATTGCATCAAAATCCTTCACCCCTCCGGCCACGTTCTCTGCAATCTGTGCTGTCCCCGGATTGCCAGGCATGCAGAACAGTTTTCCGCATTCTTTGCTCTGCTTTACTTTCCATGCTATTGCGTGCTCACGTCCACCTGAGCCAAGTACAAGTACATTCATATATCCAATTGTTAAAAATATGCTGTTGTTTTAGTTTCAAGTTCTGTAAGGATACTGTTTGCCAGACGGCTTGCCCCAATCCTGAAGAGCCCGGGATTGAGCCATTCCTCCCCAAGTACCCTCTCCACTATTTCCAGATAGCAGAGCGCATCCTTTGCGGAAGATATCCCTCCGGCAGGCTTGAAACCCACCTTGCGCCCTGTCCTGGCATAATGTTCCCTTATACAGCGGCACATCACCTCCGCCGCCTCTGGGGTTGCTGCAGGCTCCTGCTTGCCGGTTGATGTCTTTATGAAATCTGCCCCGGCCTCCATTGCCAGGAATGAGGCCTGTGCAATCTTCTCCGCACCGCCAAGTGCCCCTGTCTCCAGGATCACCTTCAGGTGCCTCTCCCCTATCGCCCCCTTTATCAGCCTTATCTCATCCGCTGCCGCTTCAGTCTCCCCCGCAAGGAAAAGGTTGAGCGGAAGCACAATGTCAATCTCATCAGCCCCCTGCTCCACTGCCATCCTGCACTCGGCAAGCTTCACCTGAAGAAATGTCTGCGAGTGCGGGAAACCGCCGGCCACCACTGCCACGTTCACTCCGGGTACCTTGAGGGTCTCCTTCACCACTCCGCCCCATTTCGGATAGACACATATTGCTGCGGGAGGCGTATAACCCGGGAATCTGAGGCCAAAGCTGTTCACCTTCTCCGTAAATGAAATTATCTTCTCCCTGGTATCAGTTGTATTCAGGGTAGTGAGGTCCATGCAGGAAAGGCACAGTCTCAATTTATAGGGAAGCATATCCATAATCCTATTCCCTGTTTTTTGAGTCAATGAGTATAGTTACAGGGCCGTCATTCACTATTGTTACTTTCATGTCCGCCCCAAAGCGTCCTGTCTGCACCGGCTTGCCCAAGTCCTCCTGGAGCTTCTTTATGAACTTCTCATAGATTGGGACCGCAATTGCAGGAGGGGCCGCCTTTATGTAGGAAGGTCTGTTCCCTTTTGCAGTTGCAGCCTGCAATGTAAACTGGCTGATAAGGAGTATGTCACCACCCGCATCCTTGATACTGAGGTTCATAACCCCCTGGGCATCATCAAACACCCTCAGGTTCACAATCTTCTTGGAAAGCCATGCAATGTCCGTATCATCATCAGCCGCCTCAATCCCCACAAGCACCATAAGCCCCCGGCCTATCTTCCCGATAACATCCGTTCTTTCCATTCCCTCCTCAGGAGCTACCGCCACCTGGGATTCAACTACCCTCTGTATTACAACTCTCATGATTATCCCCTTATCTGAATTTCATAACCTTCCGCAATGAGAGGGGCAGCAATCTGCTGCATCTCCTCCACTGTAACCTTCTGCAGGTTCTTGGCAGGGGTCTCCCTGTCAATTGTATACATCATAACCTCCCTTGGGGCGAGCTCCCTTACAAGGGCACGCCATTTCTCTACATGCTCAGGCGATGTACAGTCTATCTCCCTGCCGCTTTCCATCCCCTTGAGAAACATTGTCTGAAGGATGAAGTTATGGTTGAACAGCTTTATGTTCTCAATTGTACGCTCCAGCGAATAGGCCTCATTAGGAATATTGATGGCCTCCACAAGCTCTTCAAGCGGTGAATCTATCTTGAGGATAGGGTTGTCCACCTTCATGAGGGCATCCCTCACCTCCTTCCTCCCCAGCTGGGTTGCATTTGAAAGGACAGATACCTTTGCGGAAGGATAGAGCTCCTCCCTCAGCTTGAGGGTGAAGTCTATAATTGCAGGGAAATCGGGGTGCATTGTAGGTTCCCCGTTGCCTGAAAATGTTATTGTATCCACCGGAGTACCTTCTGCACTCAAGGCCCTCAGCCTGCCCTCAAGAGCCTCAAATACCTCTTTCCTCTCAGGGAGCCTGGTATCATTCCTGCCGTCCTTGTTCCAGCCGCACTCGCAGTAGATGCAGTCAAAGCTGCACCATTTGCCAAACTTTGGCAGAAGATTTACCCCAAGTGAACTTCCAAGGCGGCGGCTCCTGATGGGGCCGAAAACTATCTCATTGAAAAGTATTGTTCCCATATCTTTAGATGATTCTTCTGGTTGTGGATTCACTTGTAAGCTTTATGTTGTCCCAATCAATGTTTTCAATCAGCACCGCTCCAGGACGTTTGCCCGGCTCAAAGCTGCCGTAAACATCATCCTTGCCCAACATCTGCGCCCCGTTGAGACATGCCCACTGCAGGATCTCCTCCAGCGGAATATGGCTGAAATTATCATGTATGCATACAATCTCCCTGGCAATTGAGAGGATGGTATTGCTTGAGAGGCTGTCTGTACCCAGGCATATCTTAAGGCCGTTCTCCCTCATAAGGTCCAACGGTGGCAACGCCCTGTGGATGAAAATGTTTGAAAGGGGACAAATTGCAAAATATGGATTTGCAAGGTGCTTCTTTGCGTAATCTATGCTCTCCTGGTTTATTGCCACATTATGTACAAGAAGTATGTTTCCACCTACAGGTGACTGTGAGAAGCTCAGGAGCCTGTCAATGAAATACACCAGGGCCGGTTTGCCTGTGACTGGCGGAGTGCTCAGCCCCCTTCCCTTGTAGTTCTCGGCCAGGGCACCTGTACCGCTGATTATGAGGTCTTCCTCCTCCTGGCTCTCCTGGCTGTGGTAAGAGAGGAAACCACTCTTCAGGCCCTCCTGTGCAGCCATTGCAAGGAGCTGCGGGCTCATGGTATAGCATGAATGTGGGGTTATTGCAGCATCAATGCCATACTCTCCGGCAACCTCTGCCAGAGACTTTCCGCTCTCAAGCACCTCCTGTGCATCCTTAGGCTCGCTGCCGAACAGTTCCAGGAAAGACCTTGTGTACATAGGGGATTTTGCCTTGCATGCAAAGCTCTCGCTGCAGTTGCTGATGTCTGCCATAGCGGAAACTCCCTCCCTGTACATCTTATCCATCTGGGTCTCCAGCGCCTTTATCCTCCCCTCCTTGCCAACTGTGTTCCTGAGGGCATTTATCTGGTTGATGAACCCGCTCATGCCGGTTGCCTGCTCAAAGGCCCCCTCAAGATGGGAGAGTTCAACATGGTTATGGGCATTAGTAAATCCCGGACAAAGGATACCGCTATAGAACTCCGTATCCTCACATTCCTGGCCAAGCTGCCCTACCTCCACCACCTCATTGTAATCATTGAACTTTACGTAGCCGTTCCTTATTGGGCTTCCTATTATCGGGAAGACGTAATTTGCCGCTATCTTTCTCATTTTTATCGTCTGTTGTTTCCTTATTCACCATAAAAGTATGGAATGCCCTCTCCGGAGGACATGCGGTGTTGGCCCACCACTGCGGATTCTGCGGGATATCAACCACTGCCGAATCCAAAATTGTCCACTGCTGCAGCCTCTTCTGAGGCATAACCAGCCACTTGACGCTCCTGAGCAGCCTGTCATGGAGAAGTTCTGAAGGATCAACCGTATTGAGCGAATCAATGGCCCACCATCTTTCCAGCCTGGTCTTCCTCAAGGCTGCCTCCTCGCTCTGGGTAATGGCATCCAGCTCCTTCTCCCTCTTCTCAAGCCTGCTGTAGGCACTTCTTAGGATATCCCCATAGCTGTGCCCCTCCTGGAGGTAATATCGCATAGATGAGTTGTAATCTTCAACAGTAAATCCATATTTATCCATTATGGCTGCATAAAGGCGCATTGAATCCACCTGCACCATAAGGGACGGGGTTCTCTCCACATACTGGTCTGCAAGATACATGTCCGCCACTATATCAGACATGGTCTTCTTGTCAATGGGAGCACCTTCATCACACCCTGGCAACAGCAGAAGCACCGCTGCCGAACATATGGACATCAATATTGTCTTAATACTGTACATAGAAAAATATATTATACAAAGGTAATTTTTTATTATTACTTTTGCCAACCCAAACATTGCAAAAAATGAGAATAAAGCCGCCAAAAATAATAAGGAAACTCTTCCCCACCTTCATCTGGAATTTTCCCGACGAAAAAGAGGGTATCTTCCTGACTTTTGATGACGGCCCAAGGCCCGAAGTCACCCCCTGGGTGCTGGATCTGCTGGACAAATACAATGCCAAGGCAACATTCTTCTGTATAGGCAAGAATGTAGAGATGTTCCCGGAACTCTTTGAAGAGGTAAAGCGGAGGGGACACGCCGTAGGCAACCACTCTTACAGCCATGTAAAGGGATGGGGCATGGACACCGGAGATTATGTGCGTGACATAGACATTGCCGGTGACATGATAAAGTCCAACCTCTTCCGCCCCCCTTACGCCCGCATCGGCCCAAATCAGGCAAGGGTACTCAACGAAAGGTACCACGCAATAATGTGGAACATCATCAGCAGGGACTACAACCGCAACCTCAGCGGAGACGCCTGCGCACGCAATGTAATCCCACACCTTGAGCCCGGCGCAATAATAGTCTTCCACGATTCAATCAAATGCGCCCAGAACCTCTTCGTGGCCCTTCCCCAAGTACTTGAGGCCATCAAG
Source organism: Bacteroidales bacterium (assembly GCA_017482565.1). Taxonomy (GTDB): domain Bacteria; phylum Bacteroidota; class Bacteroidia; order Bacteroidales; family UBA932; genus Egerieousia. Next base: position 23,282 of record JAFUMO010000045.1, read on the forward strand.
GCCAAAGGCCTTGTCTGCAAAAAGATTGAGCTGTAATAAAGAAAGGCGTTGGACCGGTTCTTTGAACTTGTCCAACGCCTGGAATATTTCTGTCGGAAAGCGGATGCTACCTCAATGCTGCACCATGCTTGTGCTGGAACGCTCCGAGCAGCTTGTTCATTACTGCCTCAACTGCCTTGTCATTCAGAGTCTTCTCAGGATCCTGGAGAACAAAGCTGATTGCGTACTGCTTCTTGCCCTCAGGAATCTTGTCACCCCTGTAAACATCAAACAATGCAACACTCTTGAGGAGCTTCTTCTCTGTACCGGTTGCTGTCTTGCGGAGCTCTGCAAATGAAACGCCCTCATCAATGAGCAGTGCAAGGTCCCTCTTCACCTCAGGGAACTTAGGAAGCTCTGTGTATTGTACCTTGTTCTTCTTCACAGCCTTGAGAAGCACATTCCATGAAATCTCAGCTGCAAATACAGGCTGCTTGATACCAAACTGTTTCAGCCTTGCCTTTGAAACTGTACCCATTACCGCAATCTCCTTGCCGCCGTGCATCTTGTATGAAAGGCCCTCGGCAAAGAGGTCTGCAGGGGCATTTTCATACTCAAGGTTAGCCACACTCACACCGAATTTTGCAAGCAGGAGCTCCAGGTAGCCCTTAAGTGTAAAGAAGTTGCCGCCGTTGGTCCTGTTCCTCCAGCCCTGATAGCCGTTACCGGTAATGAAGATTGAGAATTTTGGCTCCTCTGAATATGCCTTCAGTGCATCACCCCTGTGTGCAACTGCCTCCTCAGGGTTTGAAGCGTCAAACTCAGGGGCCTTGAACTCAGGATTGAAGCTGTAGACATTGCCGTACTCAAACAGCTTAAGGTCATTCTGCTGGCGGTTGATGTTGTAGGCCACCACCTCAAGACCGTGGAGCAGAAGGGTCTGCCTCATACAGTTGAGGTCTGAGCTCAACGGATTCACAACCATAACACACTTCTCCTGCGGATATGTCTTCAGCCGGATGTAATAGTCGCTCTTTGTGAGGGAGTTGTTCATCATCTCCATGAAGCCGTTAGCAGCCATGAACTCAGATGCAAGTGTCCTCACGCGCTCAGGATCAGGCTTAGGTGTGGTATTGATTGATGCCCTCATGTTGGCAGGAAGCTCAATATTGTTGTAGCCGTAAATCCTGAGGATATCCTCCACAACATCACACTCCCTGTACACATCCACCCTGTATGTAGGGACCTTCACGGTACAGCCCCCCTCAGTCTCAGCCACAATCTCCATCTCCAGATAACCCAGGATATCCTTGATTGTCTTTACACCTATCTCCTTCCCGATAAATCTCTGTATCCTTGCAAAATCAAGTTCCACAACCTTCTTTTCCACAGGAGCTGAAACTATATCCACAACATCACCCACAATCTCTCCGCCTGCAATCTCAGTAATGAGAAGAGCGGCACGCTTGAGGGCATACAGGGTTACTGCAGGGTCACAGCCTCTCTCATAACGGAATGATGCGTCTGTCTTGAGTGTATGTCTCTTGGAAGTCTTCCTGATTGAAACAGGGTTGAAATATGCACTCTCAAGGAATACGTTCACAGTCTTCTCTGTTACGCCGCTCTTGAGGCCGCCGAACACACCGCCTATACACATAGGCTCCTTGGCGTTGCAGATCATAAGGTCCTGTGCAGAGAGGGTCCTCTCAACCTCATCCAAGGTAACGAACTTTGTCCCCTCAGGACAGAAGTCTACAACCACCTCATTTCCCTCAATCATATCTGCATCAAAAGCATGCATAGGCTGGCCCATCTCCATGAGGATATAGTTTGTAATGTCCACAATGCTGTTTATAGGACGGAGACCTATTGTCATGAGCTTGGATTTCAACCAGTCAGGTGACTCGGTAACCTTTACGTTCTTTATGGTAAGTCCGCTATACCTTGGGGCAGCCTCCTTGGCATTTACGGTAACCTTTACCGCACCCTCCTTTGGAGCAGCTGCCAATTTGGCTTCAAACTCCTCAACAGAAGGCAATGTAAGCTCCCCGCCCATGTTGTTTGCCCTCAGATAAGCGCTCAAATCCCTGGCAACGCCAATGAATGAAGCGGCATCAACACGGTTAGGGGTAAGCCCTATCTCATATAGGGTATCGGTCTTGAGGTTAAGGTAATCCTTGGCAGGGGTACCAGGAACAGCTGAAGGGTCAAGCACCATGATTCCCTCATGATTATGTCCTATTCCCAGCTCATCCTCGGCACACAACATGCCAAAAGACTCCACACCGCGGATCTTTGATTTCTTTATCTTTATCTCCTCACCGTTGCTGAATGTAAGCTTGGTATTCAAGGTTGCAAGCATAACCTTCTGGCCTGCAGCAACATTAGGGGCACCACACACAATCTGAAGAGGCTCACCGCTGCCCGCATTAACCTTTGTTATGTGAAGGTGGTCTGAATCGGGATGGTTCTCACACTCAAGCACCTCTGCAACAACTACACCTGCAAGGCCTCCAGGAATCTCCTCAACCTCTTCAAAATGTTCAACTTCCAAACCAATTGAGGTAAGTATCTTCTCCACCTCTGCAGGAGCAAGATCAAACTTCACATACTCCTTAAGCCAATTGTACGAAATATTCATATTTAAAACTCTTTGATAATCTTGTCATCTTCCCGGCGGATTGCTGCCAGGAACTACTTTTTAAACAGCGAGGCCACAAAATCCTTCTTGTTGAAGATCTGCAGGTCCTCTATCTTCTCACCAACTCCAATGAACTTGACAGGAATCTGGAACTGGTCTGAAATGCCAATCACAACTCCGCCCTTTGCTGTACCGTCAAGCTTTGTAACTGCAAGCGCAGTCACATCAGTTGCCCTGGTGAACTCCTTGGCCTGCTGGTAGGCATTCTGCCCTGTAGAACCATCAAGCACCAGCAGCACCTCATGAGGTGCATCCGGAACAACCTTACGCATCACATTCCTTATCTTGGTAAGCTCATTCATCAGGTTTATCTTGTTGTGCAGACGTCCCGCAGTGTCAATCAGAACCACATCCGCATCCTGTGCAACGGCTGATTTCAGGGTATCATACGCAACTGAGGCAGGATCTGCACCCATTCCCTGCTTTACAATAGGAACCCCTGCCCTCTCGCTCCAGACAACCAGCTGGTCAACCGCCGCTGCCCTGAAAGTATCAGCAGCACCCAGGACAACCTTCTTGCCGCTGTTCTTCAACCTTGATGCCAACTTCCCTATAGTAGTGGTCTTTCCCACACCGTTCACACCCACAACCATAACCACATACGGCTTTTTTGAGAAATCAAATGCCATCCCCTCCTCATCAGACGAATCATCATCGGGATTGATGTCAAGCAACTTCTCAATCTCTTCCCTCAGGATTGAATTCAGCTCTTCCGTATTCATGAACTTGTCCCTGGCAACCCTCTCCTGGAGGCTCTCCACAATCTTGAGTGTAGTATCAACACCTATATCGGAAGCAATGAGCGCCTCTTCTATGCCATCAAGGACATCATCATCCACTGTAGATTTACCAATGATGGCACGGGAAATCTTCTCAAAGATACCCGTCTTTGTCTTTTGCAGTCCCTGATCCAAAGATTCCTTCTCCTCCTTGGATTTCTTGCCGAACAATCCGAAAAATGCCATAATGTGTAAGTTTGGTTTGTAACTTGCAAATATAGGAAATTTCCATAAACAACGGAATTGTGTTATCTTTGTTAATACAGAAAAATACCTCTTATGAAAGTCATTATACTTAACGGCTCACCCCGCAAGGACGGGAATACCTCTGCTGCCCTCAGGGAGGTGGCAGCCATCCTTAATGAAGAAGGAATTGAAACCCGCACAATAGATGCAGGAAAAATGAACATACGCGGCTGTCTTGCCTGCAACTGGTGCAATGAACATGGAAAATGTGTAATTGATGACCCTGTAAATGAGATTGCCATGCAGCTGGAAGGAGCTGACGGCCTTGTGCTTGGCTCACCTGTTTATTACGCCTCCGCAAACGGGACACTCATATCCCTTCTCGACAGACTTTTCCACAGCACATCCTTTGACAAGACAATGAAGGTTGGGGCCGCTGTTGCCGTGGCACGCAGAGGAGGCTGCTCAGCCACATTTGACCAGCTGAACAAATATTTTACAATCAGCGGCATGCCTGTTGCATCCAGCCAATACTGGAACCAGGTACATGGCCTCGTTCCCGGCGATGCCGTAAAGGATGGAGAAGGGATGCAGACAATGCGTACCCTTGCACGGAACATGGCATTCCTGATAAAGAGCATAGCATTGGGAAAAGAAAAATACGGACTGCCAAAGAAAGAGGAGCCCGTATCCACACATTTCATCAGATAATAGGAATACACCTGTATCCAGGCTCAATCCCTGAGATTTGCAAATGGTCTGCGGCCACTATGGCAAGCTGCAAATTGCCGTATCATGGCAGACTCAACCATTGCCGGCTCTTCGTACTGAAGGGCCCTCCAGCAGATTTTAAGTTTGCCACTATCCTTAATTTGCCAGATATATCTGCCACCCCAATGCCCCACAGGTCTCCCTGAACCGAATGAAAGGTACTGGCCGATCCTCTTTTTCAAGGTTGACACACTTGCCACCCCTCCCGCCTTGCCGATATATACTACACAGGTATTGTCCACCCAATTGCCAATCAATTCCTCCTTCCCGACATTTGGATTTTTTCCCTTAAAGGCTCCACCCGTTCCAGGATATATGAAATCCGGCATTCCGGTTCCTTCATAAACTACCATATACACACCCATTTTATCGGGAATAATATCCTTATTGGCCATCAACGAAAAGATGTCCACAAAGCCCTTGAATCCGGCACTTTTCAGATCTTCAACAGTTTTGAATTCCATACACATTTGTTTTATAGAGTTTTGAAATAAATTACAGGCCCGCAACTGCAGCCATTAAAGACGACAATATTATCACCACTGCCACAAAGCCGGCAAAAGCCTCCTTAAATCCAGGTTCCTCTTTAATGTCCCTTACTGCCGGCAGCAATGAAGCTGCAGAATGCATAAAGATTCTGTCAACCAGCATATATACAAGAAATTTTATCATAACCGCCTCCTTAAGATGTTACAACCCAACAAAAGAGCCAAAAAGCGGCAATCCACATACAAATCTTGATTAACCAGGCAAAAAAAGCCAGGATAAAACTATAATCTTCATCTTGTTTCATATAGAAAATGGCTTGAATTATTCTTATGGAACAAAATTAAAGAGGTCTGGCGACAAGGGATGTCGTCTGATAAAAAAAATCACCTGTTTCTTTCTAATGCCATGGAATATATATTTGAGATACGCTCCCTTAAATGTAAAGGGGAGACAACTTCCAGCGACCTGCTCCGCTGCAGGAGTTCCATCACAAAATCATTTGTAATCCTCAAGCGCAATTGCACCGTAACGGATTCCTCATCCTCTGCAATTATCCGCTGTGTATGATGAAGTGGCAATGTCTTCACAAACTCTCCGTCAAGAATATCATATTTAAGTATAATATCCTCCACAGGATCATCGGGATTATTCCATATACCAAAACTCTCGTCAAATAACTTGGGGACATCCACTGAATTGTTCCTGTGGAATTTTTCTCCCGACAGCTGCAGATTGCCAACCCTATCCAGCCCGAATATTTTCATTTTATTATCAGAATCATCATATGCTATCAGGTACCACCTGTGCTGAGACTCTTTCAAGAAATGGGGAGCAACCTTTTTGGCTACAATCTTGCCCCCATATCTTACCAGCTTGTAATCAAATCTCACTTTGTATGAATTCTTGATGGCAAACACAATATCACTTATATCAATGTTTGCCACATTCCTTCTATGTTCAGGAAGAACGTATTTTTTAAGAGTACTGTCTGAATCAATAGAGGCAAGAAGTTCAAAGTTCAAAAGGAGCTGTTCATACTGTTCACCCGTAAATCCTTTCTGCGAAATGTAATAGCCTCTCCCCTTTTCATGGGAGATTATAATTCCAAACAGATCTTCAATATCTTTAAAGTCCCGTTGAAGTGTACGTTGCGTACATCCCGCATTATCAGACCACCTTTCGTACATCGTCCGGGAAATGTATTGTACCAATTCAGGAGCAGGGACATATTTCCCTACGCCTTGAAGTTTACAAACTATAGCGCAAATCCTTTTTATCTGATCAATTTTAGCCATTCTCAAACAGTGTTTTTACAAAGGTATCATTTAAGGATGACAAAACGTGACCACCAATAAAGAAAAAAGAGATCCACTCCACGTGAATCTCTTTTTTCTTTATCTGCTTGTGCAAAATTATTTCTTTGCGAAAAATTCCTTAACCTCTGAGGTTGGAACCATCTCCTCGTTAAATACGTAAGCACCGGTTCTCTCAGATTTTACCATTTTGATGCATTTCACAACGTTCTTCAACTGTGATTTGTCACCACTAAATGTTGCTACCGCTTTCTTTGCCATTTCTTAAAATCTTTAAAAGTTATTTAATCTCACGGTGCACAGTCACTTTCTTTAGGAAAGGATTATATTTTTTGCGCTCCAATCTTTGAGTTGTATTCTTTTTGTTTTTGGTGGTAATATACCTTGACATTCCTGGTACACCACTCTCTCTTTGCTCAGTACACTCTAGGATAACCTGAACTCTGTTGCCTTTACCTTTCTTTGCCATAGCTGAATATATTATACCAAATTAATCAATCCTTTTTTCTCTGCAGACTTCAATGAAGCAGCCAAGCCGTTTTTGTGAATATTTCTAATACCTGCTGCAGAAACCTTAAGGGTAACGAACCTACCCTCTTCCTCCAACCAGAACTTCTTTACTCTCAGGTTTGGAGCAAACTCACGTTTGGTGCGGCGTTTAGAGTGGGAAACATTGTTTCCAACCATCCTCTTTTTACCTGTTATTTGACAAACTCTTGCCATCTTATATATACGTTTTTATTATTATTCAATTTTGAGGTTGCAAATATCCTCTTTTTTTTTAAATAATACAAATGTTTTTTCAGACAATCTTGAATATCCTCTTCCACCTTATCCCTGAAGGGAAAGATTTGTACTTATCAGTTGAGAACCAAACGACTGAAGGGGTTCCTACAATGTGATCCTCCGGAACGAATCCCCAGTAGCGGGAATCAAGGGAGTTATGTCTGTTGTCGCCCATCATGAAGTAGTAGTCCTGCTTGAACGTGTACTTCTCCGTCTTCTCTCCGTTGATATAGATATCACCATCCTTCACCTCAAGTGTGTTGTCCTCATAGGCTGTTATCACCCTTCCGTACAACTTTATGTTTGTGGTGTCCAACTCTATAGTTTCGCCCTTCGCAGGGATCCATACAGGGCCGTAGTTATCTCTTGTCCACCTGTACTCTTCGCTGAACGGAAAAAGCATCATAGGCGAATCCGGATAATCCGGCGGATATATGTCTATATTCTGTCTTACCTCAACTATATTGCCCAAAGATTTCACTTTCTCAAGCTCCTCTCTGGTAAGAGGGAGATTAGGGTAGCCCGGCATCTGCGGATCGTACCATATCTCACTCTGGTTCATTCCAAAATCCTCAATGATTCTGGAATTGATAGCTGTTCCATTTGTGTAAACGGCATAGGTGTTCTGGATTCCCTCAAACTGGGGCTGGGGTTCTCCATTTACTATCACCTCACCGTTGACTACTCTCAGCGTGTCACCGGCAATTGCCACACACCTCTTTACATAATTGTCTTTCTTGTCATCAGGCCTTACAACCACAGGGCCGTACATCTTTTGGGTGTATTCCCTTCCGTTGAGCCTTACATGTGTGTAGTAATCATCCATCGGTGCCTTCCTGAGGATAGTATCACCGTGTGGAAATCCGAATACTACAATATCGTTCCTCTGCACTTTTGAACAGCCCTTGAGCCTTCTGTAATCATTCTGTATGAGGGTTGAGTAGGATTCTCCTCCCACTACAGGCATCACATTGTGCACCAAAGGGAACGAAATTGGGGTCTGGGGTACCTTGGGGCCATATTTCAGCTTACTTACAAACAGATAGTCACCTGTCATAAGTGTCTTCTCCATGGAAGACGTAGGGATGGTATATGCCTCAAAGAAGAATGTCCTTATGAAGGTTGCGGCAACCACTGCAAAAATGAGTGCATCAATCCACTCAAAAAGGCTGTTGGTCCTGCTACCCTCCTGCGGTTTCTTTCTCCAGAAGACCCATTTCACTTTTTTGGTAACATAGATGTCAAAGATTACCGCAAGGCCCAAAAGCCACCAATAATTCCCGAGCCATATCACCCAGAGGAGATACATCCCCCCCCAAAGCGAAAATTTAAACCATCTATTTTTTATGAAACCCAAATTCAACCCCTATATAGTATTAGTTTCCTGTGTTTATTTTACAGAATTGATGATTGCCTCAAATGCCTGTGGGTTGTTCATTGCAAGGTCAGCAAGAACTTTGCGGTTCAAACCTACATTGTTCTTGGCCAATTTGCCGATGAACTGGGAGTAGTTCATACCGTGAAGGCGTGCTGCAGCGTTGATTCTCTGAATCCACAATGCGCGGAATACTCTCTTCTTGGTCTTACGGTCCCTGTAAGCGTAAGTCAAACCCTTCTCATAGGTATTCTTGGCAACTGTCCAAACGTTTGCTCTGGCAAGGAAGTTACCTCTGGTCTGTTTAAGAATTTTTTTACGGCGAGCTCTTGATGCTACCGAATTTACCGATCTTGGCATACTTTAATGTTTTGTGGTTGTCAGCGTTCTTCTCCATTAAGAAACTTATCCTGCTGATCACCCGGTTAATAAATAATTAAGCTAAAATTAGTTCTTTTACCCTCTTCTCATCTGCATTTGCAATCACTGCAGTGTGAGTAAGATTTCTTTTTTGCTTAGTTGTCTTTTTAGTCAAAATGTGACTCTTGAAAGCGTGCTTTCTTTTTACTTTACCCGATCCGGTAAGCTCGAAACGCTTTTTGGCACCGGAATTGGACTTCATTTTAGGCATTGCTTAAATATTTTTAGTTAGTAATAAAATTAAAGTTCCTACTTCTTCTTAACGGGAGCAATCATCATTATCATCCTCTTGCCCTCAAGCTTGGGCATCTGCTCCGCCTTTCCGTAGTTCTCCAGTTCAACTGCAAATCTGAGAAGGAGCTTCTCACCCTGCTCAGAGAAAAGGATTGACCTTCCCTTGAAGAACACATAAGCCTTCACTTTTGAGCCCTCCTCAAGGAAGCTCTGCGCATGCTTGAGCTTGAACTGGAAATCATGCTCGTCTGTGTTCGGGCCAAAACGGATCTCCTTTATCGTCACCTTGCTGGCATTTGCCTTCATTTCCTTGGCCCTCTTCTTCTGCTGGTACAGATATTTCTGGTAGTCAATTATCTTGCATACCGGAGGTTCTGCATTAGGAGAGATTTCAACCAGATCCAGTTCCAGATCGGCTGCCATCTTGAGCGCCTCCTGCAACGGATAAACTTTCTGTTCAGGTACATTATCCCCAACGACTCTCACCTGAGGTGATCTGATCTCCTCATTGATCCTTGGGCCATCATCTTTCTTCTTGTTGCCCTGGCCTCTTGAGCCGCTATTTTCAGGGGCATTATTTGTCTTCTTGACAAATCCCCCCGGACGAGGTTTAAAAGGTGTTGCGATAAATTTGTCCTCCCGCTAAATTGTTAATCTATAGTAAGTAAGTTTATGTTAAAATCTATTTTGCAAGCTGTGCATTTATCTCCTCTCTTATGAAGGCTGCAAACCGCTCTACCTCCATTGCCCCCAAGTCTTCACCGCCCTGTTTACGCACAGAAACAGAGTTTGAAGAGACCTCCTTCTCACCTACTATAAGCTGGAAAGGCATTCTCTTTAACTCATTCTCCCTAATCTTCTTACCGATGGTTTCGTTTCGGTCGTCAATTGAGGCGCGAATATCGTAATTATTGAGCAAATTGCAAACTTTTTTTGCAAAATCGTTATATTTTTCACTTACAGGCAATACCACTACCTGATCAGGCGCAAGCCACAGAGGAAGTCTTCCACCTGTATGCTCCAGAAGCACTGCAACAAACCTCTCCATAGAGCCGAACGGTGCGCGGTGGATCATGATAGGGCGGTATTTCTTGTCATCCGCTCCGGTATACTCAAGATCAAACCTCTCCGGCAGGTTATAGTCAACCTGGATTGTACCAAGCTGCCATTTCCTTCCAATGGCATCCTTCACCATGAAATCCAGCTTTGGACCGTAGAATGCAGCCTCACCATACTCAACCACGGTGTTGAGGCCCTTCTCCTGCGCTGCCTCAATGATTGCATTCTCTGCCTTCTCCCAGTTCTCGTCTGTTCCTATATATTTCTCGCGGTTGTTCTTGTCACGCAATGATACCTGTGCAGTGTAGTTGTCGAACTTCAGGGTCTTGAAGATGTAGAGCACAATGTCAATAACCTTGCAGAACTCATCCTTGAGCTGGTCCGGACGCACGAAAAGGTGGGCATCATCCTGAGTGAATCCGCGTACCCTTGTAAGACCGTGCAGCTCACCGCTCTGCTCATAGCGGTAAACTGTACCGAATTCAGCAAACCTCAATGGGAGGTCCTTGTATGAGCGAGGTTTTGTCTTGTAGATCTCACAGTGGTGAGGGCAGTTCATTGGCTTGAGGAGGAACTCCTCTCCCTCAGCAGGTGTATGGATAGGCTGGAATGAATCAGCTCCATATTTTGCATAGTGGCCTGAAGTTACATAAAGTTCCTTCTGTCCGATATGAGGGGTGATTACAGGGAGGTATCCGTGTGCCTTCTGTACAGACTTGAGGAAATTCTCAAGCTTCTCACGCAATGCGGCACCTCTTGGGAGCCACAAAGGAAGCCCCTGGCCTACCCTCTGGGAGAATGCGAAGAGCTCAAGCTCCTTGCCCAGTTTCCTGTGGTCACGCTTCTTTGCCTCCTCAAGCATCTGGAGATACTCATCAAGCATTGATTTCTTTGGGAATGTAACTCCGTAGATACGGGTAAGCATCTTGTTCTTCTCGTTACCCCTCCAGTACGCACCTGCAATTGAGGTGAGTTTCACAGCCTTGATCACAGATGTATCCACAATGTGCGGACCACGGCACAAGTCTGTAAAGCTTCCGTTGGTATAGAAGGTGATTGTTCCGTCCTCAAGGTCCTTGATGAGGTCACACTTGTACTCGTCTCCCTTCTGTGTATATGTAGCCATTGCCTCTGCCTTGGTAATGTCCTTCCTTACAAAGGTCTCCTTCTGGCGTGCAAGCTCAATCATCTTGTCCTCAATCTTCTTGAGGTCCGCCTCAGTGATGGTCCTCTCACCAAGGTCCACATCATAGTAGAAACCTGTCTCAATTGAAGGTCCTATACCGAACTTGATTCCTGGGAAAAGGCTCTGCAAAGCCTCCGCCATCAAGTGTGATGAAGAGTGCCAGAACGTCTGTTTTGCCTCCTGGTCCTCCCATTTATGCAATTTTATTGAACAATCCTCGTTGATAGGTCTCAGCAGGTCAAATACCTTGTCATTCACGGTTACTGCCAAAACTTCCTGTGCCAGTCTTGAGCTTATGCCCCGGGCAATCTCCAAACCTGTTACGCCCTTGTTATACTGGCGTACGCTTCCATCCGGAAAAGTTACATTTATCATATCCTTAAACAATTTACAGCGTGCTTACAACACACGCATAATTTAAAACACGCAAAGGTATAAATTTTTATTATCTTTGTCTTCATTAACATCACAAAATTGTTGTACAGATAAAAAAACAGACACTATGGAAAAGGAAAACAAATGGAGCTGTGCCGCAATGGACGGCCTGTACCTGTCACTCGTAACAATAATATACTCGCTCGTACTTTCAGCACTCCAGCCTGAAAGCTTCATGATCAAGTCTCTCCTATGGATTGCAAAGTTTGGCGGATGCCTGTACCTGCTGTGGTACTTCATGAAGAAATGGTCGGACAGGTTTGACATGGTCACCTACAGCCAGAGCTTCAACTACGGCTTCATAGTGTGCCTCCTTTCATCAATAATATGCGCATGCTACGGATACGCACAGGTTGAGTGGATCTTCCCTGAGCAGACACAGGAGGCCATAGCAATGGCACAGGAGGCAATAGCACAGCAGGGCGGCATGGATTCCGCCACAGAAAGTATGATGAACAGCTTCTATGGCAACTTCGGAAGGTTTACACTCTTTGTAAGCCTGTTCTATTACACATTGTTCGGGGCTATTGCGGCTGCCATAACAGCAAACTTCACAAAAAGGACCAATCCTTTCGGGGAAGGGGAGAATGAGGAATAATATCCTCCCGGCAGCTCTTTGTCGGGAAGATGAAACCAGCAGATGATGGACATTTCAGTTGTAGTATCTTTATATAATGAGAGGGAATCCCTGCAGGAACTTGTAAGGGGGATTGAGGAGGCAATTGAACCCACAGGCCTCTCCTATAATATAATAATGGTGAATGACGGCAGCACAGACGGCTCATGGGAGCTGATAAGGGAGATGGCCGCCACAAACCCGCACATAAAAGGAATCTGCTTCAGGAAGAATTACGGAAAATCGGCTGCACTCTTCCACGGCTTTGAGGAGGCGGACGGTAATGTGGTAATTACAATGGATGCGGACCTCCAGGATGATCCACGGGAAATACCGGCCCTTTATGACATGATTGTAAAGGACGGTTATGATCTTGTGAGCGGATGGAAGAAGAAGCGCTATGACAGCAAGCTTACAAAGAACCTCCCTTCAAAACTCTACAATGCAACTGCCAGGAAAGTTACCGGCATAAAGCTGCACGACATGAACTGTGGCCTCAAGGCATACCGCAACATTGTTGTAAAGAACATTGAGGTATACGGGGAAATGCACCGGTATATCCCATACCTGGCAAAGAGTGCGGGTTTCAGCAATATTGGGGAAAAGGTGGTGCACCACCAGGCACGCAAGTATGGTGTGAGCAAGTTTGGGATGGATAGGTTCGTGAACGGATTCCTGGACCTGATAAGCCTGTGGTTCCTTTCAAGGTTCGGCAAGAAGCCAATGCACTTCTTCGGGCTTATAGGCACATTCACGTTCCTTGTGGGTGCCGGCATCTCAGTATGGCTCATCATTGACAAGGTTGTAGCACAGGCCAATGGGCTCAAGTTCAGGGCAGTTACAGACCAGCCGCTCTTCTATCTTGCACTTGTGGCCCTGATAATAGGTGTACAGCTCTTCCTTACCGGGTTTGTAGCTGAACTTGTATCACGCAACTCCCAGGAGAGGAACACATACAACATAAAGGAGAGGTTCTGAACATACAGAATCATATACAGTAAAAGGCAGCCATGGCTGCCTTTTACTGTATAATGAATATATTACGTGGCTATACAAACAGCGTAACCACAAAGTAGATTCCGCAGGCCAGCAATGCGCTCACCGGTATTGTAAGCACCCAGGCTACAAACAGGCTCCTGGTAACTCCCCACCTTACAGCAGAGAGCCTCTTGGTTGCTCCCACACCTATGATTGCACCTGTAATGGTATGCGTTGTACTTACCGGAATCTTAAGGTACTCCGTAATGAAGAGGGTAAAGGCACCTGCAGTCTCAGCCACAACACCCTCAAGAGGGGTTACCTTGGTAATCTTGGATCCCATTGTCTTAACAATCTTCCATCCTCCCGACATTGTGCCTATTGAGATTGCAGTAAAACATGCAAAAGCTACCCAGCTTGGCATCTGCTCTATACTTGTAATACCCCAATCAACGCCATTAGCATGCGCTGCAATCATGGCTGCCGCAATGATACCCATAACCTTCTGGGAATCGTTGAGGCCGTGTCCTATGCTGAACAGCGCCGAAGATACAAGCTGGAGCCTCTTGAACCATTTTTCCGCTATGGAAGGCTTCGCCCTCCTGCAGATATAATATACAAGGATTGCAAATCCGAAAGCTATCACCATACCTATAAGCGGGGCAAGGAAAATGAATGCCGCAATCTTGAGGATGATGCTTCCCTGGATTGCCTCAAATCCGTGTGCCATGATTGCCGCTCCCGCAAAACCGCCTATGAGGGTATGCGAAGAGGAAGACGGGATACCTTTCCACCAGGTGAACAGGTTCCATACAATTGCAGCAATGATACCCGCAAGAATAATGGGAAGAGTGATATAATCCTCAACCACTGTCTTTGACACCGTATTGGCAATACCGAACCCTCCAATGATGTACTTTGCAATGAAGAAAGAGACAAAGTTGAAGGATGCGGCCCATAGAACAGCCTGGAAAGGGGTAAGCACCCTTGTTGAAACTATCGTGGCAATGGAGTTGGCCGCATCGTGGAAACCATTGATGAAGTCGAACGCCAGGGCCAGGATAATGATTACTATTAACAGTTCCATATTCCCGGGCTTATGCGTATTTTACAATCAGGCTCTTGAGTACCTTCCCCACATGCTCTGCAGCATCCGTGATACCCTCCATCTCCTGCATGATTTCCTTAATCTTAATGATTTCAATGCTGTCCTTCTCCTCCTCAAACAGCTTTATCATGAACTGCTCGTAAATCTCGTCACCCCTGTTCTCAAGGTCGTGCAGCCTTACACAAATCTCTCCCAGCCTTGTTGGGTTCTTCTTGAAGGCCTCAAGTTCATCCATGGCATCATATATGAATTTGGCACACTCTATGATAATTACACCAAGTTCCTTGCCACTGCTTGATATTGGATGCGGATTATAGATTGCAATACGTTTTGCACAGCTGTTGATGCCGTCAATCACATCATCAAGGCTTGTTGTAAGGCTATGTATATCCTCCCTGTCAAATGGAGTGATGAAAGTTGTCCCCAACTCATCCTGAATACGGTGGGCAAGCTTGTCGCCCTCCCTCTCAAGCTCCTTTATCTTCTTGTTGAACTCACTGCGTTCCTTTACTGAATCATGCTTGAGGCTCTCAGCAAATTCCTCTGAAGCCTGTTTGAGGATTCCTGACAATTGTTTTAGCAACGGAAAGAACTTAGGTTCCTTTGGTGTAAATCTACTGAAAAATGAATTATCCATTATTTTAAAAGTTAGTGTTATGACGGTGCAAAAATAGGGCGTTTTTTTAAATTTACAGATTTGCTGCAAGTTTTACAGGATCATTTAATAATAACTTAACAACCGCAGCAATTTAATTACGATAATGTTTCAAATTTTCACCATAATTACACTGCCATAATCATCAAGTGAAGAGAACGCATTTTTCAACTCCATTCTTCCCGACAATACCTTTGCACAAGCCAGCACCCCACCGTGGCAGAAAAGGAGGACATTCTCCTTTCCGGCAGCCTTGAGCTCCTGCAGGAAACTTCCTACCCTGCATAGCTGGTCCCTGAAGGACTCACCTCCGGTTGCCCTCTCATTTATCCAGTCATTGAACCATACCTGCAGGTGAGGATCCTGTATGGTATTGTAATCCTGCATCTCCCACTCCCCAAAATTCATCTCCATGATCCTCGGTTCCCTTACGGCATCCCCATAGCCGCAGAACTGCGCAAGTTTTGTACAGCGGCTGAGGGGGCTGGTGTATACCGCATCAAAATGGAGCGGTACTCTCCCGGAAGGGGCAGTATCTGAAGTACTGTATGGAAGATGGCCGCAAGAGGCCAGATACTCCAGTTTCCCTTTCACAACCTCCGCCTCCAGGGGAAAAGTTTCCCTTACGGGGACATCGCTCTGCCCGTAGCAGATGCTGCGGGGAACATCCACTGAAGTATGCCTTACAAGATATACGTTCATATTATTGGAGGTTATTGATTATTGCTGCAGAACACAGGAGGAACGAGAGTTCCGTAAGGAGGAACATTGCACCGCAGCAGTCTCCGGTGTATCCATGTATCCTGTATCTCATATAATGTATAAGGACTATGAATACCACCATAGGGGCTGCAATTGCATAGGCAGCATCCCAAGGAAGCACATATGTATAGAGCACCCAGGCAATTGCAAGGGCCAGAAGTGCATTAAGGAGTGAAACCATCCCCTGTGACCTGTTATATATAAGCTTGTTCTTGCTCTCCTCCTCAGGCCTTGCATACGGAAGGAGATTCACTATGCCGCTTGAGATGGATTTGCACAGGATATCCCCACAGAAAAACAGCGGTGCTGCAACCGCCATCGGGAGACTTGAAAGCACAGCCACCAGCAGGGCAAAATAGAAGATAAGGCCCAACACCCCGTAGCTCCCTATATGTGAATCCTTCATGATGCGGAGTACAGCCACCTTGTCTGTACCCCCGCCGAAGCCGTCGAAGAAATCCGCCAGCCCGTCTTCATGCAGTGCCCCGGTTGCCAGCACCCTTGCCGCAACTCCAAGAATCACGGCCACCGTTGCAGGAAGCACAAAAGAAGCCCCTAACATCACCAGTGCCCCTATGCCACCGGTAACAATCCCAGCGTATGGCCAGAAGCTTGCCACATTCCTGAAATACTCCTTCTCCACCGTTGCTATCCTCCAGAAAGGAAGACGGGTGAAGAACATGAGTGCCGCAAGGATATTCTTCATATATTAAAAATATTTTTTCACAGCCGCTGCCGCAAAGCTGTCCATCTGATTTATCATATTCACCGCCGAAACCACAATAGGGTACGCGCAGATTGCACCGCTCCCCTCCCCCAGTCTCAGGCCAAGGTTCAGCAGCGGCCTTGCCCCAAGCACATCCAGCACCCTGCGGTGCCCTGTCTCATCCCCGCAGTGTCCGTAAATTGCATAATCCGTAACTGCCGGTTCCAGCTCCCTTGCCGCCAGGATACAGTTTGTCATTATGAACCCGTCTACAAGGATTGTCATCTTGAGCTCTGCAGCCCTGAGCATCCCGCCAACTGCCATAACCATCTCATACCCCCCGAACCAGCGCATTATCTCCAGCACATATTCCCGGTTTCCTCCCGACATATAGCCTGCCCCTGCCGTATTGCCGGTCCCTGAGCCTGCCTCCCGGCAAGCTTCTCCAGCTCCGCATATTCCTCCCCGGCGGAACTCTGTCCCTTGTGCAGCTTCATAATTGCGTGCCGCAGCCTCCAATACCTCCACCTTGTGTCTGAGGGCATCCCCCACAACACCGCTGCCGGCACCTATGCACTCCTTCAACGGAATGCCTCCCAGATAGCTCATCCACATTGAAGATGGGGAGGTGTTGCCAGCCCCCATCTCACCAAAACATACAATATTGCATCCCTGGGAATACACTTTATCAACCTGCTCCGCCCCACGCTCAATTGCAAGCTCCAGCTCCTGCATGGCCATTGCAGGCTCATACAGGAAATTGCGTGTCCCTTTCCTTATCTTGGCATCCACTATCCCGCAACCGGCAGGGAAATCAAAATCCACTCCGCTGTCCACCACATTGAGCTTGAAGCCGTGCTGGGCACAGAGGAAACTGATACCGGCACCTCCCTGCAGGAAATGCCCCATCTGCTGCCAGGTAACCTCCTTTGGTGTACAGCTCACCCCCTCCTGGAGGATACCATGATCACCCCCCAACAGAATATGCTGCGGGCTCTTCAGCTCCGGACTCAGACTCTGTTGGATCATTCCCACCTGCAGCGCCAGCTCCTCAAGCATTCCAAGCGATCCTTTCGGCTTGGTTAGATTGTCTATCTTCTGCTGCAAGGCCTCCCTGATACCCTCATCAGGTCTGTTTATATTGAACTTTCTCATTGCTGCTTGATTTTAACCGGTATGCCGCTTATCATGAACACTACCTCATCTGCCCTTGAGGCAATATATTGGTTGAGCCAGCCCAGAAGGTCTGTGAACTGACGCTGTACATTGTTCTCAGAGACTCCGCTGAGCCCAATCTCATTGGTCACAAATATGAATGTTGCGTCCTGCGCCGTGAATCTCTCAAACTCTTCCTTTATCTGTTCCAGAGTGCGCTCCACCAGCGTAGCCGACCTTATGGCCTGGGATGCATCCATTGTGGAACATTCCCCCTTGGACACCATTGCTGCAGGATTCATTTCATTTCCGGACTTACTGCCGGGAAGCATATCTGTACTCTGGTCAAAAAAGAAATTGGTGCTCCACAGGGTAACACAATCTATGAGGACCACCTTTCCGGCAACATCATGCCTGCCCAGGTGTTTCTCCTCCTCTATGTTTATCCACTGGGGGCCCCTCCTCTCCTTGTGCAGCTGCACACGGTGGGCAAACTCCTCATCCCAGATCCGCGAGGTGGCCATATATACAGCCTTCTCTCCGGCAGCCATATCAAGCGCCAGCTTCTCCGCGTATGTGCTCTTGCCGGACCTCTGTCCTCCTGTAACCAGTATTATCCTTTTCATGCTACAAATATACAAAATCGTCACAATAGATACACCCCTGCCTCAGCACAGTTTTTCCTCGTAGCCTCATCCCATACTCCGCTCTGCACCTCTCCTGGTTGCCGCAAAAGGCCAGCTGTCTCTCCAGCGCTTCCGGATTCACCCTTATTCCCATAGAGGAGATTTCAAAGGCAGAGTCCAGAACAGGATTATAGATGAGTATATCCCCGTTGAGGCCATCCAGGCCATCGGGCATCGGGGAAGACCAGTCGTCATAATCGGATGAGCGGGCATCGTGCGGCAGACCGTCACCCAGCGGACCGCCAATCCCCCTTACAAACACTGCCCCGTATTTCCGGCATATCTCATACTCCCTCTCCTTTGGAGAGAGGCCGGGATACTCCCGCCTGAGTTCCTCTGCGTGGATGAAATGTATGTTGTCGGGAAGAAATGGGGCAAAAACAGGATATTGCTCGCACAGGAAAAGGCCCCCTTTTTACGGGAGCCTTATGATTTGTAATAAAAAACTGTTCAATTTTACAACAAGACCCCCATTGCAATACTGAAATTATTGCAATTATTCATCAGGATATTGTTATTTGAGAGTCTCATATGCTTATCATCTGCTACAAATGTATGTAAAAAATTGTAAGGTTGTACAAATTTCATATATTAATTCCCCAATTGTGCTTTATCTCATCCATGACAAAGACACTCTCCAGAGAACTCAGGTTCTCTATTGTGCCAAGGACATTCAATACAAACTCCTGATAATATTTCATGTTTGGGGAATGGATCTTCAGCATATAGTCATAGCTTCCCGAGATATTGTAACATTCCGTAACCTCCGGAATATCCCTTATAAGTTCAGCAAAGCTACGGGCAATCTCCTTGCTCAGACGGATCATCTTTATGTGGCAGAACACAATGAATCCCTGGTTCAGCTTTCCTGCATCCAGCACAGCTATATACTTCTTTATATATCCCTCCCGTTCCAGCCTCTTGAGGCGTTCAAATACCGGAGTTGATGAAAGGCTTACCCGTGAGGCAAGCTCCTTTGTAGTGAGCCTGGCATTTTCCTGCAGTGTACGGAGTATCTGCAGATCTGTCTTGTCCAATGTATCCATAAAAAAGAAAATTTTTCTGCATGGGGACGGCTTTTGCCTCCCCATAAGATTTTTATTCCATTCAACAGGGCAAATTTAGTGTATTTATCCAAATTTTACATAAATATTGCCACTAAAAACCATCCACAATAGATTTGCAGGAAAATAACCAGCAAGAATACACTTAAAATATTAATGAAATGAAAAGAGAAAACCTGCACTTTGAAACCCTGCAGCTCCATGTGGGGCAAGAGAATCCGGATCCTGCAACAGACGCACGCGCCGTACCCATTTACCAGACCACATCATACGTTTTCCGCAACTCAAGTCACGCTGCCGACCGCTTCGGCCTGAGGGATGCAGGAAATATCTATGGAAGGCTCACCAATTCCACCCAGGCTGTATTTGAAGAGAGGGTGGCAGCCCTTGAGGGTGGTGTAGCAGGGCTTGCTGTGGCATCCGGAGCAGCTGCCATTACATACGCACTCCAGAATATACTGCAGAATGGAGACCACCTCATAGCTGCAGACAACCTGTATGGCGGGACATACAACCTCATCACCCATACGCTCACCACTCAGGGGATATCCAACACCATCATGGATGTAAATGACCTTGGGGCCCTTGACAGCGCAATCAGGCCAAACACAAAAGCCATATATATGGAAACTTTCGGAAACCCCAACTCAGACATTACCAACATAGAGGGGGTTGCAGAGGTTGCACACAAGCATGGCGTACCTGTAATAGTTGACAACACATTTGCAACACCATTCCTGCTGAGACCAATTGAATACGGGGCAGACATAGTCGTACACTCTGCAACCAAATTCATAGGAGGACACGGCAGCTCTCTTGGAGGAGTCATTGTGGATGGAGGGAAATTCAACTGGAAGGCTTATCCCAATAAATTTCCCACACTGGCCAAGCCTGACCCAAGCTACCACGGGGCAATCTTTGCAGATGTAGCCGGTACAGCTGCCTTTGTAACCAGAATAAGAGCCGTCATACTCCGTGATACCGGGGCCACAATATCCCCATTCAATGCATTCATCCTGCTTCAGGGGCTTGAGACACTCTCCCTTAGGGTAGAACGTCATGTGCAGAACGCACTGAAAGTTGTGGATTTCCTGAGCAGGCACTCTATGGTAAAGAGGGTAAACCATCCGTCGGTAAAGGGACATCCAAGCCATCCACTCTACAATTATTATTTCCCAAATGGTGGTGGAAGCATATTCACCTTTGAGATAAAGGGAGGCCAGAAGGAGGCATGGAAATTCATTGACTCCCTTGAAATATTCTCCCTGCTTGCAAATGTTGCAGATGTGAAGAGCCTGGTAATACACCCTTATACCACCACCCACTCGCAAATGAGCAAGGAAGAACTTGCACAACAGAACATAACACCATCTACAATCCGGCTCTCAATAGGGACCGAGCATATAGATGACATTATTTCAGATCTTGAACAGGCTTTCAGAAAAGTACTTTCATAATAACGTTTATTTCCATTCAAAAAAAGAGGATCCGAAACTGAAAGCCTGGGATCCTCTTCTATTCTTGTTTTCAAGACTGTCTTCCTAATGAAAATACTCTGCAGACATCCCCTTGAATTCCGCCTCATTTATTATCTGGCAGGTTCCGGAGAAGACTGCTCCCATCTCTATGCAGATACGGATAGTCTTCAGCTGCCCTGTAAACGAAGAACTGGATTTGAATGTGGCTGTATCACCTGCCGTGAAATCCCCCTCAATCTTTCCCCAGATATCGGCACTGGCACACATTACATTCCCACGTATAACGGCATTTTCGCCCAGCACAAGCTTTCCTGCAGCAATGAGGTCTCCCTCAAACACACCGTCAATCCTGATGTCCGACTGGGAAATGAGACTGCCCTTAACCTCGGTGCCTGCAGATATCCTGCTCACCTCGTTTATCTGTGGAACTTCATGTTTTGCCATATCACCAAAAGTTTTGTTGCCGTAATTACATGTGTATAACCTCACCGTGTGCTGCTGCTGCTGCCTCCATTATTGCCTCGCTCATGGTAGGATGAGGATGGATGGTCTTGATTATGTCTTTTGCAGTAGCACCTATATTCCTTGCAAGAACAATGCCTGAAAGCATCTCTGTAACATTAGCCCCTATGAGGTGAGCTCCAAGAATCTTGTCTGTATTTGCATCAATGATGAGCTTCACAAAACCGTCCTTCTCGCCTGCTGTTGTAGCCTTTCCGCTGGCTGTGAAAGGGAACTTTCCAACCTTGTACTCAATTCCCTGCTCCTTCACCTTCTTTTCGGTAAGGCCAACTGAGGCAATCTCAGGAGATGTATATGTTGCGCCAGGGATATTGCTGTAATCTACAGGAGCCACATCCATGCCGGCAATCTTCTCAACACAGGCAATACCCTCAGCTGAAGCCACATGGGCCAACGCCGGAGTTGCAATCACATCACCAATAGCGTAGATACCCGGAACATTTGTGCGGTAGAACTCATCAACCACAATCTTGCCCCTGTTCATCTCAACGCCAAGTTCCTCAAGGCCAATGCCGCTTGTGTTAGGAACCACGCCCACTGCAGAGAGCACGCGGTCTACCTCAAGCTCAACCATCCCCTTCTTGGTCTCAATTGAAAGCCTGCACCCCTCGCCGGTAGTGTCAATTGTCTTCACGCCGCTTGATACCATAACCTTGATGCCCATTTTCCTGAAGCTGCGGCTCAGCTGGTCTGCAACATCCTTGTCCTCAAGCGGTACAATCTGGTCCATGAACTCAATGAGGGTAACATCAACACCCATAGAGCGGTAGAAATATGTGAACTCACTCCCTATGGCACCTGAGCCTATGATTGCCATGCTCTTTGGAAGGGTCTCAGGAACCAGCGCCTGGCGGTAAGAGATGATCTTCTCGCCGTCAATTGGGGCAAAAGGCAATGAATTCGGCCTTGAACCTGTTGCCACAATGATATGTTTTGCCTCAACTGTACAGGCTTCAGCTCCCTCCCCAATAGGAGAAACCTCAACCTTGCTCCCCTGCAATATCTTTGCCTCACCTTTAATTACAGTAATCTTGTTCTTCTTGAAAAGGAACTCAATGCCCTTGCTCATTTGTGCAGAAACGCCCCTCTCCCTCTCTACCACCTTCCTGATATCAGCATATGAAACAACTGCATCAGCCTCAACCGGAGTACCGTCAGCATTCCTCAGTCCAACGCCGTAATCTCCAAGATGCTTGGTATAATTATATACCTGCGCGCTTTTGAGAAGTGCCTTTGTAGGGATACAGCCCCAATTGAGGCATACGCCACCAAGCTCCGCCTTCTCAATTACAGCTGTATTAAACCCCAGCTGTGAAGCTCTGATTGCCGCAACATAACCGCCCGGGCCTGCACCAATCACTACAACATCAAAAATATTTTCCATATAGTTTTAAGTTTTTTTTAATTCTCTTTTCCGTGGCAGTTCTTGAATTTTTTGCCCGACCCGCAAGGACACGGATCATTCCTCCCCACTTTCTTCTCCACATGCACAGGTGCGTTTGACTTAGGCTCGCCGCCGTTTGCAACCAGGTCATTGCGGCTGGTCTGCATGTTGCTCAAGTCTGTGCGCCTGCGCTGCTGCTGTTCCCTTACAGGAATCTCATCATCCGCATGCCTCAATGGGATATGCGCCCTTGTCATGAATGCAAGCACATCCCTGCTGATCTTCTCCAATACCCCCTTGAAGAGGTTAAAGCTCTCAAACTTATAGATGAGGAGCGGATCCTTCTGCTCGTAGGTTGCATTCTGTACAGACTGCTTGAGGTCATCCATTTCACGGAGGTGCTCTTTCCAGTACTCGTCAATCATTACAAGCGTTACAGATTTTGCCATTGCCCTGTAAAGCTCCATGCCCTTGCTCTCATAACCTTTCTTGAGATTGATTACAAGCTGCATTATCTTGGCGCCATCTGAAATTGGAATTGCAATGTTCTCGTATGCCGCGCCCTGGGTTGTATAAACCTGCTCAAGGATAGGCCACGCCTGTTTTACCATTACATCTGTCCTTCTGGCAATCACTTCCCTGATTGATTCCGCCACCTTCTCTGAGAGCTGTGCAACTGATGCGTTCTTGAAGAATGTCCCGTCAAATGAAGGCTCAATTGAAAGCTGCCTCATGAGTTCAAAAGAGAAGCCTGTATAGTCAAAGTTCTCCTTGCCCTGTGCAAGTATCTCCGCGTAATCCTGGATCATGTTCTTCACATCCACCTCAATACGCTCACCATAAAGGGCATTTCTCCTTCTGTTATAGATAACCTCCCTCTGTGAGTTCATCACATCATCATATTCAAGGAGCCTCTTACGGATACCAAAGTTGTTCTCCTCAACTTTCTTCTGGGCACGCTCTATTGAGCTTGAGAGCATTGAATGCTGGAGCACTTCCCCCTCCTTCATGCCCATCCTGTCAACCACCTTGGCAATCCTCTCAGCTCCGAACAGACGCATGAGGTCATCCTCAAGTGACACATAGAATGTTGATGAGCCCGGATCTCCCTGACGGCCCGCCCTACCGCGCAGCTGGCGGTCCACACGGCGGCTGTCATGCCTTTCCGTACCAATGATTGCAAGTCCTCCTGCATCCTTCACGCCGGTTCCAAGCTTGATATCTGTACCACGGCCCGCCATATTGGTTGCAATGGTTACCGCACCTGGCTGTCCAGCCTCTGCCACAACCTGTGCCTCTGAAGCATGCTGCTTGGCATTCAATACATTATGCTTGATTCCCCTCAGCTTGAGCATACGGCTGAGGAGCTCTGATATCTCAACAGAAGTGGTACCCACAAGTACAGGCCTTCCTGCATTCCTGAGCTCCACAATCTTCTCAATTACGGCATTGTATTTCTCCTTCTTGGTCCTATAGATGAGATCCTCCTCATCATTCCTCAATACAGGCCTGTTGGTAGGGATTGTAACCACATCCAGCTTGTAGATAGACCAGAACTCACCGGCCTCTGTCTCTGCCGTACCGGTCATTCCGGCAAGCTTGTGGTACATCCTGAAGTAGTTCTGCAGGGTGATGGTTGCAAATGTCTGGGTGGCTGCCTCAACCTTCACGTTCTCCTTGGCCTCAATTGCCTGGTGCAGGCCATCCGAGTATCTTCTGCCATCCAGGATACGTCCGGTCTGCTCATCTACAATCTTCACTTTGTTGTCCATTATCACGTACTCAACATCCTTCTCAAACATTGTATATGCCTTAAGAAGCTGGTGTACAGTATGTACACGCTCTGATTTCAATGCATAGTCAGAGAGGATGGCATCCTTCTTCACAAGCTTCTCCTCAGGTGTAAGTTCAAGCTTCTCCAGTTCTGAAATCTCCGCCCCCACATCCGGAAGCACAAAGAAGTTGCTGTCATTTGTACCCCTTGCAATAAGCTCGTTACCTTTATCTGTAAGCTCAACAGACCTCTGCTTCTCGTCTATCACAAAGAGGAGGTCATCGGTAATCAGGTGCATCTGCTTGTTGTTATCCTGCATGTAGAAGTTCTCCGTTGTCATGAGAATCTGCTTGATGCCGGGCTCACTGAGATATTTTATGAGCGGGTTATATTTAGGAAGCCCCTTATATGCACGCAGCAGAATCTTTCCGCCCTCCTCCTTGTCACCGGCGGCAATGAGCCTCTTGGCCTCATTGAGCATCTGTGTCACATTTGAACGCTGCTGGCTGTAGAGCCTCTCTACAAAAGGCTTGAATTCCATAAACTGCTGGTCCTCACCCTTAGGTACAGGACCGGAAATGATAAGCGGTGTCCTGGCATCATCAATAAGCACCGAGTCAACCTCGTCCACAATTGCATAATGATGCTTCTTCTGCACAAGATCATCAGGTGAGATTGCCATATTGTCCCTCAGGTAGTCAAAGCCGAACTCATTGTTGGTACCGAATGTGATGTCTGCCCTGTATGCCTTCTTGCGGGCTTCAGAATTAGGCTGGTGCTTGTCAATACAGTCCACCTTGAGTCCGTGGAACTGGTAGAGAGGGCCCATCCACTCAGAGTCACGTTTTGAGAGATAGTCATTCACTGTAACCACATGCACGCCCTTTCCGGCCAATGCATTCAGGAACACAGGCAAAGTGGCCACAAGGGTCTTTCCCTCTCCGGTAGCCATCTCGGCAATCTTGCCCTGATGCAGTACTATACCGCCAATGAGCTGCACCTCATAGTGCACCATATCCCATGTAATGGGGTTGCCGCCTGCGAGCCAGGTATTCTTCCATATTGCATGGTCACCCTCAATTGAAACAAAATCAACCCTTGTGCTGAGGTCCCTGTCAAAGTCTGTAGCAAGCACCTTGATAGTTTCATTCTCCTTGAACCTCCTTGCAGTTGACCTCATGATAGCAAATGCATCCGGAAGCACCTCCATAAGCACAACCTCAATCATCTCGTCAATCTTCTTGGTAAGCTTGTCTACCTCAGTTGCAATGCGCTCCTTCTCATCAGGGGAGAGGGTCATGTCTTCAAGCTTGCCGCGGAGTTCCTTTTTCCTTGCCTCATCCGCCGCAATGCGGTCTGCAATCACCTTCCTTATTCTCTGAGCCTCTGAACGGAGCTGGTCATCAGACAATTTGTCCATCTTTTCGTATGCAGCCAGCGTCTTGTCCAGAACAGGCCTTATTCCCTTTAAATCACGGTCGGCCTTTGAGCCGAACATCTTCTTCAATAAATCTGAAAATCCCATATCTTGTTTCTGTCTTCTTTTTATCCCAATAACTCGCAAATATAGCAATTCTAAACCATTATACCTAATTTTGCATTGTAAACCAAAGAGAAAGATGCAGCACAGGATAACCACCAGCGCAGACGGCAGCAGCACTCTGCAGCTCACCCGCTTCAATGAAGCCTACCACTCCACCAACGGGGCCTACACAGAGGCCATGCACATATACATCCGCTGCGGGGTTGAACATCTGCTGCAGAAGCTTCTTGAGGCCCCGCTCCAGAGAGCCGGCAACACACCTCCCCACATCAGGATTTTTGATATAGGATTCGGCACCGCCCTCAACTGCATCCTCACATACACCTGGCAGCAACAACTGCGCCAAGAAGGGCTCCCCCACCCACGCATCACCTATTACGGGATAGAAAAATACCCCATCCAACCAGGTGAGGCAAAACAGCTTAACTACACAAGCATCATTGCGCAGCATGCAAATCCCCATCCCGACAATCTGTCAGAAACCTTCACCATTATGCACACTTGCCCATGGGAGGAGGATATCATCCTGCCACCGGCATCGGGCTCCGTCCTGCATGAAAAAGGCGGCGCCATCGGTCCGTCCGGCATATCGGGAAAGGATACTTATGCTGCCCCGGAGTTCATCCTGCACAAAAGCTGCGCCGACATTGCCAGGCTGCAGGCGGAATTCTATCGGGAAGCGGGAACCCATGCTGCACCTGCAGTGGTATTCTACGACACCTTCTCCCCTGCCACCCAGCCCGAGCTGTGGGATGAGGCAATCTTCCGCGCCATTGCCGCCGGATGCCCCACAGGCTCCCTGCTGGTGACCTACTGCTCCAAAGGGGCCGTGAAGCAGGCCCTCCGCAACAGCGGCTTCACCCTGGAGCGTCTCCCCGGCCCTCCCGGCAAGCGGCACATCCTCAGAGGCACACTATGACAATCCTGACACAAAAAAAGAGGCCTGCCAAAAGGCAGACCTCCCATAAACTGTTTGCTTAGAAATTAAGCCTGTGTAATAGCGCCCATTGGGCAAGCTGCTGCGCAAGTACCGCAATCAGTACACATGTTAGGATCAATCTTGTAGATGTCACCTGCTGAAATAGCACCTACTGGACACTCGTCAATACAAGTACCGCAAGCTGCGCAATCCTCTGTAATTTTGTAAGCCATGACTTTAAATTTTATTGTTTGTTAATTGTGTTTAAACCGGGCGCAAAGATAATAACAATGTTGTTAGTATCCAAAAATATCTTCCAATGAAACCCTCTCCACCTTACCATATTTCTCTGGCACAAGGGCTTTCATATCAAGATCCTTTTCTGTTCCCAGGATACCTATAACATACTTCCTGTCCTTGATCACCTCTTTCTGGAAATCTACAACATCCTGCATGGTAAATTGTTGTACACGTTCAAACATATCCTTGCGTGGATCTGAATCTGCAGCATATCCCTGTTTCTTGAGATTCAGGTAATAATTGATTATACCTGAGCCCAAAGTCCTTGATGTCCTGAGATTTGCAATGATATTCTCCTTTGCTATGCCAAATGCGGCCTCAGACACAGGCATCTGGTTGATGATTTCGTCAAATGCATTTACCGCATCCATCATCTTGTCATTCTGTGTTGCAATGAATGTAGTGAAGGTATATGGATCCCCGGACTTTGAAGGTGCCACATATCTAGCATTTGCCGAATAGGCCAGGCCTCGTGCCTCCCTCATCTCCTGGAACACTATAGAGTTCATGCCTCCGCCAAAATACTCATTGTACATCCTTACCATTGCATTGGTACCGTCTGCTGCAGGATCAAACTTCTCCCCTGTATTCGAATACGATATCATATATATCTGCTTGGCATTGTAAGGTGCTATAACCACTTTAGGGCCATCTACCGGCTGAAGCCTGATATTCTCATTCTTAGGATATTTCTTGAGTTCATCGGGAACATTGTGATATTTGTCCACAACCTCCACCACTTCAGAAATCTCCTTAGGGCCATAATAGGTTACAATCTGCTCATAACCCATTGCATTCTGGAGCTCAGCAATCAGCTGGTCTGATGTAAGTGCCTGTATCTCCTTGTTGGAAAGGTCATAGGTTACAGGATTGTCCTTGCCGTAGCTTACATACTGTACAAGGGCCGAATAGCAGTTCCTCTGGTTTGTCTTGGAATTTGCCCTGTACCTGAACATGTCAGCCTTGTAATTGGCAAGGATGGCATCATCACCCGCCGCATTTGCAATCTTGTCCTCTATGATTGCAAGTGCCGCCTCCATATTCTCACTGAGTCCGTATACTGAAACGTATACCTTTTCTCCTGCCACAGACACATTTGCATCGCAAGCCAGCGCATAAAGTTCCTGGTTGATCTCATCCGCAGTCTTTTCCGCTGTCCCCAGATAGCCGAAGTATCCCGCAGCGTAAGAAATCACCTTGTTGTCCTTTGACCCGAAGTCTATTACAAACTCAAGCTCAAACAGATCGTTTGAATTGTTCTTCACATAAAGCACCTCCATACCGTTCCTGGTCTTTCCTTTTGCCATCTCCTTCCCGAAATCCACAAACACAGGCTCGATAGGCTGTGCAGCTGCCGCCTCAGCCTGGATATCCTGCAGGTATGCACTCTGCTTGTCCCTGTTGGTAAGGATAGGGGTAATCTTAGGTTTGCTTATTGCCGCAGTCTCAGGTGCCTTGCCCTGTACCTTGTGTATTGAGACATAACCGTCTGTAAGGTATTTGTTTGCAGCTGCAACAACATCCTCCTTGGTAACTTTTGCCATATTGTCCAGTTCTGCCACCATATTTGCCCAAGGAATCTCATAAATGAACGAGGTGACGAACTGGTCTGCACGGAACGAATTCTCCTGCATGTTCTGCATCTCATATCTCTTGTAGTTGTTCACCACGGATGCTATCATCCCTTCATCAAACTCTCCCTTTTTCAGCTTCTCAATCTGCTCAAGAAGAAGTTCCTGGACCTGGTCAAGGGTCTGGCCGTGCTTGGGCCTTGCTGTAAGAAGGAAGCATGAGTGGTCAGTAAATGCCTGTACTCCGCCGCCGGCACCGCCAAGCACCTTCTGGGCCTGGTTTATGTTCACGTCAATAAGGCCCGTCTTGCCGTTATTCAGGATGTTCTCCATCACCGTAAGCACAGGCATATCCTCAGATTTTGCAGCAGGAAGCCTCCATGCCAGATAGATGAACGGTGCCTCCTGGCCTTCAAGCACAACCTTTACAGGCTCTGAAAGAGGCTGCTCCTGAGGGAACTCCAGTTTCTTCAAGTTTTCGTTAGGCTTGAATCCGCTCCAGTATTTCTCAATGATCTCCACAAATTTGTCGGGATTAAAGTCTCCTGAAACGCAGATTGCAATGTTGTTAGGGACATACCACTCCTTATGATAGTTCTTTATGTTTGTGATTGAAGGGTTCTTCAGGTGCTCCTGGGTACCCAATACGCTCTGCCGGCCGTACGGATGGTTAGGGAAAAGCTCTGCCAGCATTGCCTCAAGCACCCTGCGGCTGTCCTGGGTGAGGGACATGTTCTTCTCCTCATATACGGTCTCAAGCTCTGTATGGAACCCCCTTATAACATTGTTCTCAAAGCGGTCTGCCTGGATTTTTGCCCATGTCTCAATCTGGTTTGAAGGGATATCCTCCACGTAAACTGTCTGGTCATATGAGGTGTATGCGTTGGTTCCCTGCGCGCCTATTGCAGCCATAAGCTTGTCATACTCATTAGGGATGGCATATTTTGAGGCCTCGTACGAAAGGCTGTCAATCACCTTGTATGCAGCTGCCCTTTCCTCTTCATCAGTAATGAGCCTGTATTTTTCAAACTCCTGCTCTATCTGGTCCAAAAGCGGCTTCTCTGCTGCATAATCGCTTGTACCGAACTTCTCGGACCCCTTGAACATCAGATGCTCAAAATAGTGGGCAAGGCCGGTAGTTTCAGAAGGGTCATTCTTGGCACCAACCTTTACGGCAATGTATGTCTGCAGGCGTGGTTTATCTTTATTTACTGTCATATACACCTTAAGGCCATTGTCCAGGGTGTAGATTTTTGTACCCATAGGGTCTCCGGGAACAGTCTCGTACGAGTACTTGCTTCCGCATGCTGCCGCTACATATGCAAACACTGCCGCGGCAAGGATTTTAAGTGTCAGTTTCATGATTTGTTGTATTGATTCTGGAACAAATTTACGCATTTTGCACTATCTTTGTAATAGAAGTTTGTATGAAAAGATTTTTAGCATCAATATTTTTTGCGGCGTTGTTTTTGGCAATTGCCCCAAACAATGCCTTACTCAGAGCCCAGACAACTGATTCTCAAGCCATTGAATTCACCAAGAAGGTACATAACTTTGGAAAGATTTCAGTGAATGACGGGGAGCAGAAATGCAGCTTTGAGTTCAGGAACACCTCCGGCAAGCCGGTGGTGATAAACAATATCATATCATCATGCGGATGTACCACTCCGGTATGGCCCAAGAAGCCTATAATGCCCGGCGAAAGCGGCAAAGTGGAAGTGACATACCTGAATGATCAGGGTCCGTATCCGTTTGATAAGGCCCTTACAGTGTACACCTCATCAAGTCCAAAACCCATAGTCCTGAGAATCACCGGACTTGCATACGAGAATGAGAGGTCAATGAAGGAGATGTTCCCTGTTGCGATAGGTCCGCTTGGGGTAAAGGACAACATGCAGAGGGGAGGACAGATAAGGCAGGGGAATGAAAAGGGTGGAAGCTTCAAGATTGCAAACATCTCAAACAAGAGCGTATCCGTAAAATTCGCAGACATTTCTGAAGGGCTTCAGCTGGAGATACAGCCTGCCACAATCCCGGCTGGGGAAGTTGCGGATGTAAGCTGGAAGATTTCAACAGCCGGCGGAAGCAATTGGGGCAACACCACATACTCTGCTTCAGTTCTGTGCAACGGTGCAAAGGCGTCCAAACAGATTGGTATAGAGTGCATGATAATAGACAACTTCTCAAAGCTCACAAAGGAGGAGATGAACAAGGCCTCCATGGTGATTGCACAGAACAGCTCATTCAATTTTGGGGATGTAAGGAAGGGGGAGAGTGTGACTGCCATCTTCAACTTACGCAATACCGGGTACAGCCCACTTGTAATACACAAGATTGAGAGTGAGGGGAATGTTTCCGTAATGGCCCCCTCCACCGTTGCTGCCGGAGAGAAATTTACAATTGAAGCCAAAGCAGACACCTCTGGATGCAGCGGCGAGGCAATATTTACAATAACGCTGGTTACAAACTCACCCAACAGGCCGTTGGTAAACCTGTTTATAACCGGAAACATCAGATGACAAAACTAAAAATTTGAAAGATATGAGTGCAACTACAGGGGAATGGCCCCCTAAATGCCAGGACAATCCGGATACAGCGCTGGTTGTGAACGAGGGTGTTGAACAGCCCCCCATAATTAACCCTTATATAAAGAACTTCTTCAAGAAGAAACCTTCCCTCCTGTCTGTGGAAGAGTATATGGCAGGAATCACATCAGGAAACACCACCATCCTGAGCCAGGCCATCACACTTGTGGAGAGCAACCTCCCTGCACACAGGCAGGTTGCCCAGAAAATCATTGCCGCATGCCAGGAACATTGCGTAAAATCAGGCATCAAATCAATGAGAATAGGTATAACAGGTGTACCGGGAGCTGGAAAGAGCACTTTCATTGAGGCATTTGGAAGTTATGTAACCTCCAAGGGTCATAAGCTTGCGGTACTGGCAATTGACCCAAGCAGCGAAAAGAGCAAGGGCAGTATCCTGGGTGACAAGACCAGGATGGAGACCCTCTGCAATGATCCCAACGCATTCATCCGCCCCAGCCCGAGCGCAGGCTCCCTTGGCGGTGTTGCCAGGAAGACACGTGAAACCGTAATACTGTGCGAGGCGGCAGGATATGATGTTGTGTTCATTGAAACCGTTGGTGTAGGGCAATCAGAGACCGCTGTACATTCAATGAGTGATTTCTTTCTCCTGCTGATGCTCAGCGGTGCGGGTGACGACCTGCAGGGAATAAAGAGGGGCATCATGGAGATGAGTGACCTCATTGCCATCACCAAGGCAGACGGCAACAATGTGGAGAAGGCCTCAATGGCACGTGCCCTCTATGCCAACGCACTCCATCTCTTCCCTCCTACTGAATCTACATGGGTGCCTACAGCAATGACCTCCTCTTCAGTTACAAAAGAGGGGCTTCCTGAGATTCTGGCCAAGATTGAGGAGTACTTCAACCTCGTAAGGGGCAACGGATATTATGAGCACAAGCGCCGCCAGCAGGCAAGGTTCTGGATGTATGAGAGCATAAACGAGGCCCTCAAGAACAGCTTCTACGAGAATCCTGTCATTGAAAAGCTCCTTGCAGACTATGAAGATGCGGTTCTTGAAGGGAAAATGGAATCTTTTATGGCAGCAGGAGAGCTGCTTGAAAAATATAGGAGCCTGGAGTAGCAGATGAGCTGGCATTTGGTTGTTGATGTATTGAGGAACAGTATCCTCATTACCGGGCTGGTGCTGATAATGATGCTCATGATTGAGTATTTCAATATCCACTCCCACGGAAAATGGTTCTCCCGGATAAGGGATTCCAAGATAAAGCAGATATTCCTCGGATCACTCCTCGGCCTTGTGCCCGGGTGCATAGGAGGGTTTGCAACGGTTTCTCTCTACACCCACAGGCTCCTGAGCCTGGGAGCACTGGTGGCCATGATGATAAGTTCATCGGGAGACGAGGCTTTTGTGATAATGGCAATGATTCCAAGGGAGGGACTCATCCTCTTTGGGATACTTTTCATAATCTCCATCATCACAGGCATAATTGTGGATTATGGCCTCTTCAAGAAGCCTCAGCATGATTTGTGTCCCGACGAATTTGAGATCCACACCACAGATGGGGAGGATGACAGGAAGATACCTTCCATCTTCAAGGCAAGTTCATACAGGGTGATGCTCAAGCCTTCAAGGGAGAGGATTGCAATCCTTTTGGGGATAGCCCTCTTCATTGCTGCCGTGATAATGGGTATCCTCGCCTGCGGGCACGACCACAGCGGCCATGCCGAAGCGGGAACCTATATATGCGAGCACGGGCACGTACATACAGTGGAGCATGTACATGAACACACCGGAATACACGGCCATGCCGTGGAGCATGCCCACGGGGATGTAACCCTGAATATCCTCAACGAGAAGAGCATAAACATAGTATTTGCCATAATCAGCATCATCACCCTCTTCTTTACCGCCACAGCCAATGAGCACTTCATAAAGGACCATCTGTGGAAACATGTGATAAAGAGGCACATGATATCCATATTCCTATGGACTTTCGGGACACTTCTGCTATGCCAGTGGGGAATGCAGCATCTTGATATAGAAAACTGGATAAGCAACAACATGTTTGTGGTGATTCTTCTTGCCATTGCAATAGGAGTCATTCCGGAATCGGGCCCGCATCTTGTATTCGTAACCCTCTTTGCACAAGGTGTGCTGCCGTTCTACGTACTTCTGGTAAATTCAATAGTACAGGACGGGCACAGTGCCCTGCCGCTCCTTGCAGAAAGCAAGATGAGCTTCGTGAAAGCGAAGCTCATCAATATTGCAGTTGGTCTTATAGTGGGTATAGCCTGCTTTATCCTCTTATAGCCTTCATGGCCTCCATAGGGTCTTCTGCACCAAATACGGCACTTCCGGCAACAAGGACATCAGCGCCAGCCTCTTCAAGAGCCCTGGCGTTTTTTGTTGTTACACCGCCGTCTACCTGGATAAGGCATTTTGCCCCCTTTTCATCAATCATCTTGCGGAGCCTGCGTACCTTGTCAAGTGCATTTCCAATGAATGACTGCCCTCCGAAACCAGGGTTCACAGACATGATGAGGACATAATCCACATCCATGATGATATCCTCAATCAGGGTGATTGAAGTATGCGGGTTCAGTGCCACGCCTGCCTTCATTCCAAGCCCCTTTATTGCCTGTATTGTCCTGTGGAGGTGTGTGCATGCCTCATAATGGACACTCAGCCACTCCACCCCAAGCTGGGCAAAATTTGAGAGGTATCTGTCGGGGTCCACAATCATGAGGTGGGCATCAAGGGGTTTCTTTGCCTTCTTGGCCATTGCCTTCACAACCGGAAAGCCATATGAGATGTTGGGGACAAACACCCCGTCCATAATATCAAGATGGAACCAGTCTGCAGCCCCTTCATTTACCAGCTGCACATCCTTGTCCAGCTCTCCAAAATTTGCCGACAACATTGACGGCGCAAGCAATATACTCATATCCTGTTGTTTTTTATTGTTATTTAACACTTACAAGAACCTCTTCAAGGAGCATCCTGAACTTGTCCAATGAGCCCAGATGAAGCTTCTCACCAGGGGCATGCACCCCACGGAGGGTAGGGCCGAATGAGATCATGTCCAGCCCGGGGAACTTCTCAAGGAAGAGCCCGCATTCAAGGCCGGCATGGATTGCCCTCACTACGGGCTTCACTCCAAAGAGCCTCTCATACGCAGTTACGGAAACCTCAAGGATTTCAGAATCCACATTAGGCTTCCATCCCGGATACTCGCTTTCATGGGTTACTGTTGCACCGGCCAGCTCAAAGCACGCCTCAACCTGTTCCGCAGCATATTTCCTGCTGCTGTTGATGGCGCTCCTCTGGCTTGTCCCTATCCTTATGATGTTCCCTTTCTGCATCTTGATTGAAGCCAGGTTGGTGGATGTCTCCACCAGGCCCTTTACATCGTTGCTCATTGCAAGCACGCCATGAGGCGCACAGTTCAATGCATATATCAATGATGCCGCCGTGTTCTTGTCAATTGCCTTCTTTGGAGTGCCGAAGCATGTTCCCTCTTTCATGTCATGGATACCCACTTCCCTTGCAATGCCGTCAACTGCAGGATCGCTCACCCTGAACTCATCCTTGGCCTCAGATACAACCTCACTGAATGTCTTAAGGATTGCCTTCTGCTCCCTCTTGCTGAAGCCTATCACGGCATATGCCTCCCTTGCAATGGCATTCCTCTTGTTTCCGCCGTCAATCTCGTAGAGCTCAATATCGTGCTTTGCCAGCACCCTGTAAAGGAAACGTGCCAGTATCTTGTTGGCATTTGCCCTGTTCTTGTCTATATCGTCACCGCTGTGGCCTCCCTGAGCGCCGAAGATCTTGAACTCACATTTTACATGCTCCTTTGTTGCAGGGTATGTGGTGTACTTGAATTTTGCAGTTGTATCAATTCCTCCGGCACATCCTATGAAAAGTTCACCCTCATCCTCAGAATCCAGGTTGATGAGGATATTTCCTGAGATAAAGCCCGGCTGCAGTGCCATTGCTCCATCAAGGCCCGTCTCCTCACTTACTGTAAACAATGCCTCAATCCTGCCGCACTTGAGGCCGGGATCGGTAAGTGCCACAAGCTGTGCCGCCATACCTATGCCACAGTCTGCGCCCAAAGTGGTATCCTTGGCTACAAGCCATCCATCCTCCTCAACCGCAACTATGGGGTCCTTTGCAAAATCATGCTCCACACCGGCATTCTTTTCACATACCATATCCGAATGGCTCTGGAGCACCACGGCGGGACGCCCCTCCATACCCGGAGCAGCCTCACGGATGATGAGCACGTTGCCTGCATCATCTGTCCTGCACTCCAGCGAGTGCCTCTTTGCAAAATCCTGTAACCAAGCTATTATTTTCTCCTCGTGACCGCTTTCACGTGGAACCGCAAGAATTTCCTTGAATGTTGAGAGTATCTCCTGTGTCTTCATAAAAAAAATGTATTAAACTTCTTCAAATTTAATACATTTTTTCTATTCTTCCACCTTAAGCATCTTTTCTATATCCGAGACATACTGTTTGAAGTTGCGGTCTGTCTCTATGAGGTCGCTCACCGTGTTGCAGGCATGAAGCACCGTTGCATGGTCCTTGCCTCCTATCTGGGCCCCTATGGCCGCAAGCGACGTCTTTGTAAGGTTCCTTCCAAGATACATTGCAATCTGCCTTGCCTGTACAATCTCCCTCTTTCTGGTCTTTGACAGCATTGTATCACGGTTTATCCCAAAGTAGCTGCATACGGCATCCTGAATCCTGTCAATTGAAATCTCCGGGGCAGATACACTCACAATCCTGTCTGTAAGCTTCTGGGCCAAATCCATTGTAATTGACTCCCCGCAGAGGATTGCATGGGCTATGAGCGAAGAAAGGGTTCCCTCAAGCTCCCTCACGCTTCCGGCAGCCTTTGATGCAAGGAAGTTTAGCACCTCCTCCGGCAACTGTATGCCGTCCTTGAGACTCTTTGCCTTCAGTATCTCAAGACGTGTAGCATAAGACGGAGCCTTGAGCTCTGTAACCAGACCCCATTTGAATCTTGAGAGAAGCCTCTGCTCCAGCCCCATAAGGTCTACAGGAGCCTTGTCAGACGTAAGGATGAGCTGCTTGCCCGACTGCTGGAGATGGTTAAAGATGTGGAAGTAGGCATTCTGTGTACCCTGTTTCTCCGCAAACTCCTGCACATCATCCAGAATGAGCACATCAATCATCTGGTAGAAGTTGAGGAAATCTGTAAGCTTGTTCTTCACATTAACAGCATCCATGTACTGTGTCATGAACCTGTTTGCAGTTACATAAAGTACTATCTTGTCGGGATACTGCCTCTTTATCTCCAATCCTATCGCCTGAGCGAGGTGGGTCTTGCCCAAACCTGAACCTCCATAGATGAACATTGGGTTGAAGGCATTCTTGCCCGGGCTCTTGGCTATTGCCAGACCTGCCGCCCTTCCCAACCTGTTGCACTCCCCTTCAATGAAGTTTGAGAAATTGTAATTGGGGTTGAGCTGCGGATCAATGTTCAGTTTCTGCAACCCCGGTATTGTAAAAGGGTTCAGAAGACTTATATCCCTGGTGGGAACCGGTATAGGCTTGTTCACCGGCTGCTGCACATTTGAGGAAGGCTCCATTACGGGACTGCCCTGCACCATCTGCACCTTGTAGATAAGCCTCGCATCCTCACCTATCTCTTTCCTGAGCGCCTTGAAGATGAATGAAACGTAATGCTCCTCCAGATACTCCCTCACCCAGTCACTCGGCACCTCAATTGTAAACTTGTTGCCCAAAAGGCTTACAGGTTTTATTGGGGTGAACCATGTTTCAAACTGGGCAGGCGGAATAACGTCCTTTATCATCTGAAGACAATTGTCCCATACCTGTATGTGTCTGGAGCCGTTCATCTGTTTCGGTTAATTTTTTTAGAGTTTTTGCTTTGCGATTGCGTTACAAAAGTGAGGAAAAATTTATTATAAAAAACTTTTAAAAGTGTTGTTTTTTTCAAAAACTATATAACCGCTTATAAATCAGTCATAAAAATTTTAACAAAATTAACCACCTGATTATCAAGTGGTTAATTTCTAACTATCTAATAATCTACAATATACGTAAAACAATTTAAAGTCCCTTAAAATACGCTCACCTTTATGTACTTTTTAGGGTTCTCGGTTATCCGCTGCACAAGCTTGTCTACATCATTTATCAGGTCATTCACCGCCTGGTGCAGGGAATCTGTAGCAAGAAGTTTCCCTACTGAACCGTTTGGATCCTGCAGCTTGTCCAAAAGTGACCTCAGGCTTGCAACTGCAGCCCCAAGCTCAGCTTCCGAGAGCTGCGAGGTTATCTCATTCACATTGGCAAGCGATCCCTGGATATCCCCGGCACTCTTGCCCAGCCCGTCAGAGAGGAGGGTAAGGTCAGCAACCATCTTCTTCAGTTCAGGGGATATTTCGTTGAGGGTACTGCTCAGTGATGCCGCATTTGACAGGGTCCTGTTCAGGTTTGCAAAAGAGCCCTGCAGATCCTCCCTTGCTGTTGAATCAAGCAGCCTGTTTATACTTTCAAGGGTTGTGTTCATGTTCTCAATAAGCTTTGAAGCCTGCTCCTTCAATGGGGCAAGTTCCCCGGTAAGGGCTGTCACCATATCGGGAACCACATTTCCCCCTATTGTGTCCCCCCCCTGGGCAATATCCTTGGAATCACCCAGGTTTATCCTGAGGGCACGCGCACCCATAATGTCTGCACTGTAGATCTCAGCCACTGAGTTGGCCGGGATATTGAACTGCGACTTTACCTTGAACTCCACCTCAAACTCATCCTTTTGGGCATCATACCCAATCCCTTCAACCATACCTACCTTCAAACCCTTAAGATATACCGGACCGGTTACGGCAAGTCCGTCTACACTCCCGAAATTTGCATAATATGTATTGCTCCTGTTGAAGAGATCCTCCCCTCTGAGGAAATTTATCACTGCAAATGTTGCAATGAGTGTAAGAAGCACAAACAAGCCTATAGCCTGCAATCTTGTCATTCTGAATTTTTCCATATCTCTCATTTTACAATTTCATTATCCTTTATATGCACCACAAACGCCCCCGGGAATGTCTTCCTAAGCTCCAATGCCCCGGCAGCCGCCTCTTTCCTTGATGCATATCTTCCTATATAATATTTGTAGAGGCTGCCCACCTTTATATATTTTGCATCACTCCTCCCCTTGAGGTCGTAGGCACCTTTTCCCAACACTTTCCCTACAGACAAAATCTGTACCGCATAGAAATCCCCTCCGCCCTGCAGATTCTGTACTGTTTTACGCGGCTGGGCCGGAGGCTGCGGTTTCCGCTCTTCTGCCGGCCTCTCCTGGGAGTTCGGTTCCCGGAGCGCCGCCTGCCCTGATTTTTCCCCTTGCACCCCTTTTTCCTGTGAACTTACAGGTGAAGCCTGTGGGGCATTTTTTGAAGGGCTGTCGGGAATATTCTTCTCAAAATCATTCTTGTATGCAGCAAAGGCATTGAACAGTCTCCTTGCAAACTGTTCCTGCCCGTTCCTTGAAATGAGCACTGCATAATCCTTAGGATTTGATATAAAACCAAGCTCTGTAAGCACCGCAGGCATGGTTGTACGCCACAACACAAGGAGACCACCCTGTTTCACCCCTCTGTTTACGGTTATAGGGCCCTTAGCAAACTGCCCCTGCACCTGTGCCGCATACTTGATGCTCTGCTCCTGATGTATGTTCTGCAGAAGGGAAAAAATAATGTAGGATTCCGGTGAACCCGGATTGAAGCCCTCATATTTTGTCTGGTAGTCATCCTCTATTACAATTACAGAGTTTTCTGTCTTACAAACCTCAAAGTTATCCTCACTCTTGTGGGTACCCATCACAAAAGTCTCCGTACCCCGCGCCTGCGCGGATTTTGCGGAATTTACATGTATGGAGATGAACAGGTCTGCCTTGTTGCGGTTTGCAATTGCCGCCCTCTCGGCCAACTCCACATATTTGTCTGTTGACCTTGTATATATAACCTTTACCCCGGGATAGTTCTGTCTTATGAGGTTTCCCAGCTTGAGGGCTACCGAAAGGGTGATGTGCTTTTCCTGATACTTGCCGTTGCGGCTTATTGCACCTGGATCCTTTCCTCCGTGCCCTGCGTCTATCACAACTGTCCTGATGCGCGACACCTCCTCAACATCCTGAGCAGGGAGGAGTCCGGGCAGCAGCAGGCAGAGAGCCGCATGCAGAATAATATTAAGCAGTTTGGATTTAAGTGGCATATTAGTTGCAAAAAAAGTGTTATTTTTGCGTTTTGCAAAAGTACAAAAAATTATCAGATACCGGGTAAAAGATTAACAGCACGTATACATGAACTTGAGGAACAGATATAAAGGACATATTCTTCTTGCCATTGTGGCAATGCTGGCCTTTGCAGTGGATGGCTATGGTATGGAACGTTCATATCTGGACACTCTCAGGGCCCGCATCAACAGCATGGGCAGGCCACTTTCAAGGGATACGCTTCTGGTGAAGCCCGATTCAGCCATGGCCCCTGCCGGCAGCAATGACACCCTTTCCGTACCACATGACACAACAGCCAAGGACACACTGATAAACAACAGTTCCCTTGATTCCCCGGTATTCTCCGGAGGAAGGGACTCCATTGTAAAGGACTTCAATGTTGACGGGAGGAAGATGATGTACTACTATGGGGATGTGAAGGTCAGCTACGGGGACATTGAAATTTCCGCAGACTACATGGCATTTGACGTGGATTCCAAGACTGTCTTTGCAAAAGGTCTCCCGGACACAAGCGGAACAGTAAAGGGCAAGCCCGTAATGAAGCAGGGGGGGAAACAGTATGAGATGGAGAGCGTATACTACAACTTCAACTCCGAGAAAGCCAAGATCAAGAACATGATAACACAGGAAGCCGAAGGATTCCTGCACGGACAATATATAAAGAAGATGCCGGACAACTCCATAAACATAGCCAAGGGAAAATACACAACCTGTGACCATGAGCATCCGCACTTCTACCTGAAGATGTCAACCGCAAAGGTCATTAACGGAGGTGAGAAGACAGTATTCGGGCCGGCATATGTGGTGCTGGAGGATGTTCCTACTCCATTTGCCCTTCCGTTCGGCTTTGTGCCCAAGTTCGGAGGCAGGGCAAGCGGACTTCTGATGCCCACCTACGGGGAAGAGGCTGCCAGGGGGTTTTTCATGAGGGGATTGGGATATTATTTTGTACTCAGCGATCATTTTGACATTGCCGCCACAGGAGACATCTATTCTATGGGGTCATGGGCCGGACAGCTGAATGCAAGGTATAACAAGAGGTACAAATACAACGGTACCCTCTCCATCGCATACCAGAATGACCAGACTGGAGAAAAGGGGCAGCCAGACTTCTTCCAGACAAAGAACTTCTCCATGCAGTGGACCCACTCAATGGATTCAAAGGCAAGGCCCGGTACAACATTCAGGGCATCGGTAAACTTCTCAAGCCCATCATACAACCAGTATAACAACCAGACAAACATACAGACTGCGCTGCAGAACCAGATATCATCTTCAATATCTTTTGGCAAGACATGGGCCGGAACTCCATTCAGCCTTACCATAAATGCACTGCACAGCCAGAATTCAAGGGACAGTTCATATGCAGTTACGCTCCCTAACCTCACATTCACGGTGAACAGGATATATCCGTTCAAGAGGAAGGAGAGGGTTGGCAAGGAGAAATTCTACGAATCATTCGCATTCAACTACAGTACCACCCTTGAGAACAAGATGAACTTCAAGGCAAGTGAGGTGGGTAAACCGGATTTCTTCAAGAAGATGAAGAATGGAATGAGACATAACTTCAGCTTCGGACTCCCTTCATTCACCATAGCAAAGTATATCCAGGGTGCCCCATCAATCAACTACGGCATGAACTGGTACTTTACAGATTGTGAAAAGGTATTCAATCAGGAGACCCAGAAGCTTGAGACAATATATTCAGACCCGCTGAGCACATTCGGCATAACCCAGAATTTCTCGGCAGGGCTCTCCCTGAGCACACGCCTGTACGGCAAGTTTGTCTTTGGCAAGGACAGGAAGGTGGAGGCAATCAGGCACATGGTAACACCTTCTATAACTTTCAGCGCACAGCCAGACATGGGCACATCCGCCAACGGATACACCCAAATGAGCTATGTTGATGCCAACGGCATACAGCATGTTGTGAACTACAACAAGTATGAGGGACAGATCAACTCCCCTCCGGGAAGAGGCAAGAGCGCTGCAATGAGCTTCTCATTGGGAAATAACCTGGAAGCAAAGATCAGGGACAAGAATGACACTACCGGCACCGGTACCAGGAAAGTGAAGATAATTGACCAGCTGGCCATTGGCGGCTCATACAATTTCCTGGCTGATTCACTTAACCTCTCCAATATCTCAATGAATATGAATACAACCATATTCGGGAAGCTTGGACTTAACGTGAACGCCACATTTGACCCGTATGCCATTGACCAGTACGGCAAGAAGATAAACACCTTCAACATTGTAAAGGAAGGGGGATTCAAGCTTGCACGTCTCACCAATGCCAGTGCTTCATTCTCCTATTCATTCTCAGGAGAGGGCAAGGGCAGGCTTGGAGCAGACTACAAGGACCCCAATGCGAGGAGCAACAATATGGGGGAGAGTACCAGCCAGTCACAGTCAAGCTCCTACCAGAGGGTATATTACAACCCCATGACAGGTGAATACATTCCAGGAGGATGGGTATATTACATGAATCCGAATGTCCCATGGTCAATAAACACCAACTTCAACTACAGCTACAGCAGGAACTACCAATATGCCAACGAGCAGCTGCTCACAAGGCACAACCATATGATGACCTTGGGCCTTTCGGGACAGATAAGGCTCACTGACGCCCTGAACGTGAACATGAACTCGGGTGTTGACCTTATGAAGATGAAGCTTACCACAACCCAGCTGAGCGCATCATACGACCTTCACTGTTTCAGCATCTCCGTCT
This sequence comes from Bacteroidales bacterium, assembly GCA_017482565.1. Taxonomy (GTDB): domain Bacteria; phylum Bacteroidota; class Bacteroidia; order Bacteroidales; family UBA932; genus Egerieousia. Next base: position 65,784 of record JAFUMO010000045.1, read on the forward strand.
CTTGGGTACCTAACGGACAGTGGGAAAGCTGGAGCTTCAGGATAAATGCAAAGGCATCCGCACTTGCAGACCTGCTTCAGTTCAAGAAGAATGCAAGCTACTGGGACAACAGATTCTAAAATAACCTTAAAATATACTATCATGGAGAAAAAAATTGTAGCAAGTGCCAAAGCTCCAAAAGCTGTGGGCACATACAGCCAGGCTGTGATTGCAGGTGACACCATTTATGTATCGGGCCAGCTTCCCATTGATGCTGCTACCGGAGAATTCGTACCGGGCGGCATCACAGAGCAGCTTCACCAGGTGTTCAAGAACCTGCAGTACGTACTTGAGGAGGGTGGATATTCATTTGCAGATGTAGTTAAGACAAACGTGTTCCTCTCAGACCTCGCAAACTTTGCAAAGCTGAATGAGGTTTATGCTATGTACTTCAAGGAGCCATATCCTGCACGCGTAGCATATCAGGTTGCGGCCCTTCCAAAAGGTGCTCTTGTTGAGATAGACGTGATTGCAGTAAAATAGCGTAAAAAATTGCTGGAAAAGAAAAATCTGACGGGTGAAAGGTAAACTTTTGCCCGTTTTTCTTTGTTTCTACAAAAGATAGTTTTACCTTTGCTTCGCTTTGCACATCTGTACAAGGCGTTCTCAGAAAAACAAATCCCCCGAATCATATCATAATTTTAGCATATGTACGACATAATGGAATTGAGCAATAAAAGTTTGGAAGAACTTTATACAATTGCTGAAAGCTTGAATGTAAAGAGAGTAAAATCCTACACCAAAGATGAACTTGTGTACAAGATACTGGATGAGCAGGCCATTCAGGGTGTAAACACCCCTATCCAAAAGAGGCAGCGCAACAGAATTGTATCACCTAAAGGAATCAAGGCCGAAAAGGTTGAAGCTCCTGAAAAGGCAGGGAAGGCTGAACAGTTGGCCCAGCCGGAGCAGGAAAACATTGAGGCCGGGCAGGAAAAGCCAAGACGCCAAAGGCAAAGGATACAGAAATCTGCAAAGAGTGAAAATATCCCGGCTCCATCAGTTGCCGAGGCTCATGCACCAGCTGAAGAGGTAAAGGGCGAGGCAGCAGAGATTCAGGCCCAGCCTGAACCAGCACAGGAACAGCAGCCGAAAAAGAGGGGCAGAAAACGCAAGAATCCATTAGTAAAACCTGAAGATAAGGAACAGGAGCCGGCTGCAGCTGAGGCCCCTTCACAGGCAGATGCCGAAGAGGCTCATACAGATGGTCCACAGCAGCCCCAGGAGAAGAAGGAGATGACTGAAGCCACACAAAACGTGCAGAACGGACAGGGAGTACAGAACAATGACCATCAGAGCCAGAAGAGGCAGCAGCCAAAGATTGAATTTGAAGGGATTGTGGAGGCAAGCGGAGTACTGGAGATAATGCCTGACGGATATGGTTTCCTCAGATCTTCAGACTACAACTACCTTAACTCACCTGACGACATATACGTATCCCAATCCCAGATCAAGCTCTTTGGCCTGAAGACAGGTGACACCCTGTTCGGTGAGATAAGGCCACCAAGGGAAGGGGACAAATATTTTCCTCTTGTAAAGGTTAACCAGATCAATGGAAGAAGTCCGGAATTCATCAGGGACAGGGTTCCCTTTGATTTCCTTACCCCTCTCTTCCCCGATGAGAAATTTGAACTTACAGCCAACGGCCACAACAACCTTTCTTGCCGCATTGTGGATATGTTCACCCCTATAGGAAAAGGACAGCGCGGGCTTATAGTTGCACAGCCAAAGACAGGTAAGACAATGCTGCTCAAGGAGATTGCCAATGCAATTGCAGACAACCACCCTGAGGTATACATGATTGTACTCCTCATTGATGAGAGGCCTGAGGAGGTTACAGACATGGCACGCAGCGTTAAGGCTGAGGTTATCGCCTCAACATTTGACGAACCGGCAGAGAGACATGTGAAAGTGGCCAACATTGTACTGGAAAAGGCCAAGAGGCTTGTAGAATGCGGACACGATGTGGTTATCCTGCTGGATTCAATCACACGCCTTGCCAGGGCATTCAACACAGTACAGCCTGCATCAGGAAAAGTATTGAGCGGTGGTGTGGATGCTAACGCACTTCACAAGCCTAAACGTTTCTTTGGGGCTGCCCGTAATGTTGAGAACGGAGGATCCCTCACAATCCTTGCCACAGCCCTTACAGATACCGGTTCAAAGATGGATGAAGTTATCTTTGAGGAGTTCAAGGGTACGGGCAACATGGAACTCCAGCTGGACAGGAAACTCGCCAACAAGCGCATATTCCCTGCTGTGGATGTAACCCTCAGCTCTACCAGACGTGATGACCTCCTCTACAAGCATGAGGATGTGAACAGGATATGGATTCTCAGAAACCATCTTGCAGACATGACAAGCATTGAGGCAATGGAATTCATGAAGGAGAGGCTTGAAGGGACTATAAACAACGAAGAGTTCCTCATGTCCATGAACGGATAATCCGGGCAACCTCCACAAACAGGAAGAGGATGACTCAAAAGGTGGAAATTTAAGGCTTGCACAGAAGGGAAAACCGGAGTTTACTTAGGTAAATGAGGATTTCCGAGGCAAGCGTAACACAAAATATACCCTTTTGAGTCACCCTCTTCCTGTTTTATGGCATTAGGCTTCCTATTTCAGCTTTGCCATGACAGTCTCACACGCCACCACTCTGTCTCCTACATTTACATTCACTTCACTTCCTACTGGAATGAACACATCCATCCTGGAACCAAACTTGATGAATCCCACTTGAGAACACTGCGCAACCTGCTCACCGGGAACCGCATAGCACACAATCCTGCGGGCAATATATCCTGCAATCTGCCTGAAAAGCACCTTTGTCCCGTTTGCTGTCTCCACTGCTATTGAGGTGCGCTCATTCTTCTCCGATGCCTTGGGATAGGAAGCTACTATATATGCCCCCTGGTGATGCTTGCTGTATAAAATCTTCCCACCAACCGGATAGTAGTTCACATGCACGTTGAACACGCTCATGAATACCGAAATCTGCACGCATCTTGTGCCGAGGTACTCATCCTCAACAACCTCCCTCACCTGCACAACCTTGCCGTCACAAGGAGCTACAACCAGATCCTTGTCTATTACAAGAGTCCTCTTGGGCACTCTGAAGAATCTTACGACGAAAGCGAATACCAGCAGCGCAACTGCTGAGATTACCTTTGTGAAAAGGGACCACTCCAAGAGCCACCAGCTGCCCATGGCAACCGCCGCCGAAATTATGAAGGCAATGGCAATTATATTGTACCCCTCTTTATGGATTTTCATAGAATATGTTTTTGAAGTTTCAAGTTCAGGCCGCAAAAAATATCAGGTAAATTATGGCTGCCGGAAAAGCCAGCAGGGCTCCGTCAAAGCGGTCAAGCATACCTCCATGCCCGGGCATGATGCTTCCGGAATCCTTAACGCCAAAATTACGCTTTAATTGGGATTCCACCAAATCTCCAAGCACTCCGAACACACATATTATCATACCCAATACAATTGCATCACACAAGGAAAGCTCCAGCAATCCCACAGCCCTCAACACAACAGCACCCGTACAGGCAAGGATAAGGCCTCCAAAAAAGCCCTCCCAGCTCTTCTTTGGAGAAATTGACTTGAACAGCCTGTGGTTGAACATCTGCCCCAATGTTGAACCAAGAAGATAGGCTCCCACATCTGTACACCACAGGATGACCAGCATTGAAAGGAGAAGCCTGCCGTCATATACCCCAGTCTTGTCAAAGAGGACAAGTGACATGAGGGAGAACGGCAATGCCACATATACAATTGAAGCCAGCGCAAAAGGGAACACCTCATAACCATTGGGGACCCTCCTGAGTTCACCCTCCACCTCTACTGTCCTGTGCTCATTGAACCTCTTCACATACATGTTGGAAATGAATATTCCAATAAGGGGCAGCATGATGAACAGCACATAAAGGGGGTCAATTCCATATGCCGCAATCATGAACACATTCACAAACAGACTTATGGCCGTAACCACCGTGAGCGCCTTTGCAATTATGTTGTCCGTGAAGAATGATTTTCCCATTGTAATGTCCAGGTACTCATATACAGCTATCACCATTATGACACCAAATACAACAGCAAAGGCAACCGGGCCATACAGGATGGCTCCGATCACCAATATTGTAAAAGCCAGACCGCTGAGGGTCCTGATAATAAAGTTCTTCATCAGTTTTCTGTTTCAGGTTTCTCTTCTGCAGGAGCTGCCTGAGTCTCACCATCCTTAGGCTTGCGCGGGCCAAATATGTTCTCCATATCCTCAGTAAATATCACCTCACGCTCAAGGAGCAGGTTGGCAAGTTTTGTGAGCCCTCCAATATTTGCCTGCAGCACCTCATGCGCCTTTGCATGTGCTGCATCAACGAGTTCCTTGGCCTCCTGGTCTATAAGTTCAGCTGTCTTCTCGCTGTACGGCTTGCTGAATCCGTAACCGTCCTGTGAATCATAGAAGGACAGGTGGCCCACCTTATCGCTCATGCCAAAATAGCTCACCATAGCATATGCCTGTTTTGTAATCTTCTCAAGGTCTGAGAGCGCACCGGTAGATATCCTGCCGTTTATTATCTCCTCAGCCACACGGCCTCCTATTGTTGCCGCCATCTCCTCCATCATCTGCTCCCTGGTGGTAATCTGCCTCTCCTCAGGAAGATACCATGCAGCACCCAGAGCCTTGCCCCTTGGGATGATGGTAACCTTCAACAGCGGATTTGCATTCGGCAGCAGCCAGCTCACTGTTGCATGCCCTGCCTCATGGAAAGCTATGGTCCTCTTCTCTGCTGGAGGTATTATCTTGCTCCTCTTCTCAAGTCCGCCCACAATCCTGTCTATCGCATCAAGGAAATCCTGCTTCCCGACAAATTTCTTGTCATGCCTTGCGGCAATCAGGGCTGCCTCATTGCAGACATTTGCAATGTCGGCACCCGAAAAGCCTGGAGTCTGCTTTGAAAGGAACGAGGTGTCCAGCCCAGGCTCCAGCTTCAACTTTGCAAGGTGTACATTGAATATCTCCCCCCTCTCCTTCAGTTCAGGAAGATCAACATGTATCTGGCGGTCGAACCTGCCGGCACGCATGAGCGCCTTGTCCAATATGTCTGCACGGTTGGTTGCGGCAAGGATTATCACACCCGAGTTTGTGCCGAAACCGTCCATCTCTGTAAGAAGCTGGTTAAGTGTATTCTCCCTCTCATCATTTGAAGAGAACCCGGAGTTCTTTCCCCTTGCCCTTCCTACCGCATCAATCTCATCAATGAAGACAATACATGGAGCCTTCTCCTTGGCCTGCTTGAAGAGGTCCCTTACACGGGATGCACCCACACCAACGAACATCTCCACAAAATCAGAACCCGAAATTGAGAAAAACGGCACATTGGCCTCACCTGCAACAGCCTTTGCAAGGAGTGTCTTTCCAGTACTGGGAGGGCCTACAAGAAGGGCTCCCTTAGGGATCTTTCCGCCGAGGGCGGTATATTTTGACGGGCTGCGGAGGAAATCCACTATCTCCATCACCTCAACCTTGGCCTCTTCAAGGCCTGCCACATCCTTGAATGTAACTTTATGGGTATTGTCCTTGTCAAACAGCTTTGCCTGCGACTTGCCCACATTAAAGATTCCGCCGCCACCTGCACCGCCGCCAACATTCTTGGACATGTTGCGCAGGGCGAAGAACCATATTGCAAGTATGATTATCGGGAGGAGGAGCCAGTCAAGCACCCTTCCCCAATAGTTTGTCCTCTCCTCTGTCTCTATGGAGAACCTCTTCTCCGGAGGGAGGGCATTCCTTGCCTGATCCAGCTGCTGCTCGGAATCAAAGTTGCCGGACACTATGAAATAGAAGTGGGGACCAAACTTCGGCTCCCTGCCCCCGAACATGTTCTTGTATTTTGAGAGGCTGTCGGTCTTTATAAAAACCTCAGCCTTGTTCTGGTTTGTGATGAACGTGACCTTCTCCACATCCCCTTGAGGGATCATCTGTTCCTTAACCTTGTACCACTCGGTCTTGACGGGATCCCCTCCCTGGGCACCGAAGAAATACATGTATCCTATCATCACAAGTAGCGGCACATATATCCATACGGCATTGAACCTTGGCTGGGGAGCCTTCTTTCCCTTCCTGTTCCTGTTTTGCGCTTGTTTGTTTTTCTCCATCTTATTCTTCCTCGTATGTTTTTCTCACGGCATCTGCCCACAGGTCCTCAAGGCGGTAGAACTCACGGTACTCTGTCTGGAAGATGTGCACCACAATATCCGAATAGTCCATGATGATCCAAAACGCGTTCTCCTTGCCCTGCTGGCGGAGTACCTTTGTATTGCACTTTACAATCATCTCCTCCTCAATGTTGTCTGCGATTGCAAGTACATTAGGGGTTGAATCCGCATTGCAGATTACAAAATGGTCACAGATTGATGTACCCACTCCCCTGAGGTCCAAGGTACATACATTCTTTCCTTTCTTATCCTGTATAGCCTCAACTATTGTCTTCAATGCCAATTCTGTAGGATCCAGTACCACAACCTCCTGCTTCTGAGCGGAGGCAGCCTTCTTTGATGCAACCCTCTTCTTCAATGAAGCCGCACCTTTTGTTGTCTCATTTTTAACAGCCACTTCCTGTAATTTTTAAGTGTAAATCATTATTTTTGTCACGCAAAGATACAGCAAAAATTCCGCCAAATATAATTATGGACAAAAATGTCAGCATAAAGTGGTACGGGACTTTGGATTCCACTAATTCCCAGGCAAGAAGGGAAGCAGAAGAAAGCTGTGAAGGCAGCGTGTGGATTGCAGATTTCCAGACCGCAGGAAGGGGCCAGAGGGGTAACAGATGGGAAAGCAGAAAAGGTGAAAATCTCACATTTTCAATACTCTTCAAGCCAGAATTCCTCCCTCCACACAAGCAGTTCCTGATATCCCAGGTATGCGCTGTAGGGATATACAGGTATCTTGCAGGCAAAGGAATGCCGGCCTCTATAAAATGGCCCAATGATATATACATCGGGAACAAAAAGATATGCGGGATACTCATTGAAAACTCAATAAGCGGTGACAAATTGTCAGTAAGCATTGCCGGGATAGGTTTGAACCTTAACCAGACACAATTTGCCTCCGATGCCCCAAATCCAACCTCCCTCCTTATTGAGACAATCGTGAGGAAAGGGTACGCCGGCAGACCTTCCGCTCCACATCCTGCAGAAAAGGGAGAGGGCAACCATGCAAGGCAGGCAGATGCCACAGGTGGGCACAGGCCTTGGGTGGGGATGAAGCCCTTTGACCGCAAGGAAGAGCTCCGGCTGCTGCTCGGATACATCTTTACCGCATATGATGAATTGAAGGAGGGGTTTGCACAGGAGCTTGCCAATGAATATACGGAGAACCTGTACCGCCTTGGGGAGTTCCACAAGTTCATTGAGATTGCCCCTGATGCACCGGCAGACATTCCGGTGGAAAAGATAATGCAGGGGAAAGAGATAACTGCCCGCATAATGGGGTGTGATGAGGCGGGATGCGCCATCCTGGAACATGAAGACGGCACTGTGAGAAGCTACCCGTTCAAGGGGATAAGATATGTCATCAGCGGCAGGCGCTGAAGCTGGCGCCGCTGAGCTGTTCCGCAATGCCATACACACTTGAGGCAGCTGCCCCAGTATCAGAAGCTGCCACGGAGGCTGCGGAGATATTCCGCAAAGGCCCTCCACTCGGGTACCTGTTCCCCTTGGGAAGTGTGCAGCTTCGGAAGGCTGCCGGGAAGAAGAGGTTTTCCCTGCCGGTCCTTCGGCTGCGCCGAGAGGATACCGTAGGACTCTTTCTCAAGAAGCCCTATCATCCTTGCAGTATATTCCCCGGTTACAACCATGTAAAGTTTTTCAGACTCCACCGCCTTCCCGTTTACGGTCACCTTCCCCACCTTGAAGAAGGGTATCCTGAGCCATCTGGTTGAATATTCCACCCCCGAGAAGAAAAGCCTTGTATCCTCCAGATATGGGGCTATTGACTCGGACATTTCACACAAGTCCCTTATTTCATCGCCGGTAAGCCATGCATATACAAGCGGATAGCCTGTGAAGCCCCCTGCGTTCTCCCCAAGGGAGAGCACCTCGTAGGCATCCCTTGCCGTTACCGCCCCGGCCTGCAGCCCCCTGCGTACCATCCCGTACGGCACAATCCCTATCACATCTTCAGGGGCATCCTTGCCAAGCATCTTCCTTGCAGCATCCGCATAGCTTGCGGCTATACTGCTTCCAAGAGGCATCTTTCCGTCCTGTGCAACACGCTTTGGAGCTTCAGCCTCCAGCATTGCAAGGGTATCATCCGGAGAGACACCTGTTGAGGCCATGAAATTCCCCTTCACCACCGTATACATGGAATCCACCCATGCCGCCATGGCAGGCTCCTCCCCTGTTACGGGCCCCACCTCAAGCAGGGAATATGATTCCAGCCTGCCCGATTCAAAGACTACCTTCCCTATATGTTTTCCAAAAGCCCCCACCGCAACAATAGGTATTCCGGCTACATAAACGGGTTCCTCCAGCAGATGATGGTCATGGGCGCTTATTATAAGGTCTACGCCCTTTATATTTTTTGCCAGGGAGATGTCATCTCCGTTGAGGGTACCTCCGTGGGAAATGGCAATTATGTAGTCTGCCCCCATTTGCCTGAGCTCTCTTGCGGCATTGTCCGCGGCCTGCACCGGATCTGTATGGCGGAGCCGCTCCTTGTCCCTCCCTATAACATCAAAGGAGTTCTCCCCCATGATGCCGAAAAGGCCTGCCTTAACTCCGTTTCTCTCCAGCAGAAGATACCCCTTTGTGGTAAAATCCCAATCAAAGGAAGCCGGATCTTGCGTATCACTAAGCGGGCTGAAATTTGAGGAAAGGAGAGCGGGAAAAGTCATCATGGAATCCTTGGAATGTGCCGAACGGAACATCTCTTCAAGGGCTTCCAGTCCGAAATCAAAATCATGGTTACCAAATGTGAAGGCATCGTAGCCCAAGCGGGCCATTGCCCGGTATTCGATTGCCTCAGAAGGAAAAATGGTATGGAAGATGCTCCCCATTGCAATGTCACCGCCGTCCAACAGCAGGAAAGCTGCCCCCTCCTGCCCTGCATTTTCCCTCTGTCTCTCTATGATTGTTGCCATGCGTGCAGCACCGCCCCTGCCGTCACTGCCTGGAAGCAGCTGGGAATGGAGGTCTGCCGTAAACAAGACCACAAGCTTCCCGCCCCGCCCGCCGGCAAGACAGCAAACATTCATGCACAAGCATAGGAACAATGTGACTATCCTCAGAAAACTACACATTCTGCAAATCAAATATACCCGGTTCCCCGGCTGCTGCACCGTTTGGGAACAAAATTGCCCTTGAACGTGCCCGAACCTCAACTGTGGCAATGTTTGGGAACAAAAATGGCCGATAATATGCCCGGATTATAAAAAAATGCTCCGGGTAGCAAACTGCTTTTGTTTGTGCCCCGGAGACATGTTTATCTGATTAGAGCCATTTGGCCATCTGGTCTGCAAGCTCCTTCGCCTTCTCTCCTGCTACCTTTGCAAAGTTTTCACTCTTGTCTGCAAAGATGATTCCGCGGGATGAGTTCACCAGGAGCCCGCATTGCTTGTTGAGGCCGTACTTGGCCACCTCATCAACTGTACCTCCCTGGGCTCCCACACCGGGGACGAGGAAGAAGTTGTCGGGACAATACTCCCTTATCTCTGCAAGCTTCTCAGGGCGGGTTGCACCAACTACAAACATGATGTCCTCCTTGCTTCCCCAGCTCATGGTGGTCTTGATCACATTCTCATAGAGAGGGGTCTCACCTACAGGGAGCATCTCAAAGTCATTTGCACTGGCATTTGAGGTAAGGGCAAGCACTACAGACCATTTTCCTTTATAATCCAGGAACGGCTGTACTGAATCCTTGCCCATATACGGTGCAAGGGTAACTGCATCACATGGCATGCTCTCAAAGAAACATTTTGCATACCTCTTTGCTGTATTGCCTATATCACCGCGCTTTGCATCTGCAATGATAAGGATTTCAGGATATTTCTCTGAGATGTATTTCACAGTCATCTCAAGCTGTTTCCAGCCTTCAAGCCCCTCTGCCTCATAGAAGGCTGTGTTGGGCTTATAGGCAACAGTGTATGGCGCAGTTGCATCAATGATTGCCTTGTTGAACTCAAAGATAGGGTTCTCCATCCCCTTGAGGCACTCCGGGAAGAGGGCAGGATCTGAATCAAGTCCTACGCACAAGAATGATTTCTTGGCCTTTATCTGTCCGTATAATTCGTTATATGTCATATTCTAATAATATTTGTAGAACAATGCGATAGATTCCATTCCCTTGTAGAACTGGCTCAACAGGTAGCTCTCGTTTGGAGAGTGGATGGTATCCCTCTCAAGGCCGAATCCCATCAGAAGAGGATTCACGTTAAGGATGTTCTGCAGGTCTGCAAGGATTGGAATGCTTCCGCCTCCGCGGCTTGGTACAGGCTCTATTCCATAAACCTCCTCAACAGCCCTGGCAGCAGCCTTGTATGCAGGTGAAGAGATTGGCATGAGGAAGCCGTTTCCGCCGTGGTGAGGGGTAACCTTCACCTTCACGCTCTTAGGGGCAATCTTGAGGAAATGTCTTGTAAACTTCTCGGCAATCTCCTCACAATCCTGGTTAGGGACAAGCCTCATTGAAATCTTTGCATGTGCAACTGACGGAAGTACGGTCTTGGCACCCTCTCCGGTATAGCCTCCCCAGATTCCGTTCACATCAAGGCAAGGACGGATACCTGTCCTCTCAAGGGTTGTGTATCCCTCTTCACCCTTAACCTCATCTATATCCAGTGACTCCTTGTACTCCTTCATGTCAAACGGAGCACGTGCGAACATTGCCCTGTCTTCTGCCGAAAGCTCAACCACATTGTCATAGAAGCCCTCTACGGTAATGTGCCCCTTCTCATCAATGAGTGAATCTATCATTGTACAGAGGGCATTGATAGGGTTGTGTACGGCACCGCCGTAGTGGCCGCTGTGGAGGTCCTTGTTAGGGCCGGTAACCTCAACCTCAAGGTATGCAAGGCCCCTCATTCCGCAGTTGATGCTTGGAACCTTCTCTGATATCATTGTAGTGTCTGATACAAGGATCACGTCACAGGCAAGCATCTCCTTGTGCTCCTTTGCCCATGCTGCAAGTGATGGTGAACCTATCTCCTCCTCACCCTCAAGGATGAACTTTATGTTGTGGCGTAGCTTGTTCTCCCTTACAAGGTACTCAAATGCTTTAACATGCATGAAGAGCTGCCCCTTGTCGTCATTGGCACCGCGTGCATAGATTGCACCGTCCCTGATCTCCGGCTCAAACGGCTGTGACTTCCACAGATGGATAGGGTCTACAGGCTGTACATCGTAGTGGCCGTAAACAAGTACTGTAGGGAGTGAAGGGTCTACCTTCTTCTCTCCAAAAACTACAGGATGGCCGGCTGTCTCATATACCGCAGCGCTGTCTGCACCTGCAGCCATGAGGAGCTCCACAAGCTTGTTGGCGCACGCTACCATGTCACCCTTGTTTGCCTCAAGAGAACTGATGCTTGGAATACGCAGGATCTCAAACAGTTCCTCCAGGAATCTCTTTTCGTTTTTCTGAATGTATTCTTTCATATATTTCAAGTGTTTTTTTAGTTTCTATCCGTAAAACTCGAACCCCGGGATTCTCTCCGCAAACTTGGGGCCCGAGTTCTTTGTTTTATATCAATGCTCCCGTGAACTTAGCCACCTTTTCCTTTGCGTAAGGCAGCTTTATCTCCAGATTCTTCTTCTTGCCTCCCGGTACATCATACATTGCATCCAGCATTATGGCCTCACATATTGAACGCAGGCCGCGGGCACCCAACTTGTACTCTATGGCTGTCTCCACAATGAACTCCAGGACATCATCATCTACCTTGAGCTTTACTCCGTCAAGTTCAAACAGCCTTGTATATTGCTTGATAAGGGCGTTCTTTGGTTTTGTAAGGATATCCAGCAGAGCCTCTTTCCCAAGCGGATGCAGATATGTGATTACTGGAAGACGCCCTATTATCTCCGGAATCAGTCCGTAGGACTTGAGGTCCTGCGGCGCAACATACTGCAGCAGGTCCTGCTTGTCTATGGCAGCTGTCTTCTTCTGCGCGCCGTAACCCACAACCTGTGTATTGAGCCTCTGGGCAATCTTCCTCTCTATCCCCTCAAACGCACCGCCGCATATGAAGAGGATATTTGTTGTGTCCACAGCTATCATCCTCTGCTCAGGATGCTTTCTTCCTCCCTGGGGCGGGACATTCACCACATTTCCCTCAAGGAGCTTCAGCATTGCCTGCTGCACACCTTCTCCGGAAACGTCACGGGTGATGGAAGGGTTGTCGCTCTTGCGGGCAATCTTGTCTATCTCGTCAATGAAGACTATTCCCTTCTGTGCCTTCTCCACGTCATAATCACAATCCATCAGCAGACGGGTAAGGATACTCTCCACATCCTCGCCCACATAGCCGGCCTCGGTGAGAACGGTTGCATCCACAATGGCAAACGGCACATTCAGCATCTTTGCAATGCTCTTTGCCAGCAATGTCTTTCCTGTTCCCGTAGGTCCCACCAGCAGGATATTTGATTTTTCAAGATCCAGGTCATCCCCCTTCTTGCCATCCTTTTTCCCCTGCTGCTTCTTCTCCTGGTGCATTATCCTCTTGTAATGGTTATACACCGCAACGGAAAGGAACTTCTTGGCCTCCTCCTGCCCTATCACATAATTGTCCAGAAATGCAGTAATCTCCTTGGGGGTAAGGAGCTTGAAATCCCCGTCTGAAAGTTTGCTCCCGCCGGCAAGCTGCTCCTTGAACCAGTCTGCCGCCTGCTGTGCGCACTCATTGCAGATATACCCGTAGTTGCCGGCAACCAGCATCTTCACCTCTCCTGCACCCCTGCCGCATATACAGCAGAATTCGTCGGGATTATAATTCTTATTTTTGCTCATTCTGCCTGTTTGCTTTTGTAAGTATCTCGTCAATCATTCCATATTCAAGGGCCTCCTTGGCTGTCATCCAATAGTCGCGGTCCGCATCCTTGTGGATCTGCTTCACAGACTTGCCCGAGTGCTCGGAGATTATCTCATACAGTTCCTGTTTCAGCTTGATTATCTCCCTTGCGGTAATCTCAATGTCAGATGCCTGGCCTTCAGCGCCGCCCATAGGCTGGTGTATCATCACGCGGCTGTGAGGCAACGCGCTTCTCTTGCCCTTTGCACCTGCAGTAAGGAGTACGGATGCCATTGAGGCTGCCATTCCTGTACATATTGTGGCAACATCAGAACTTACCAGCTGCATGGTGTCATAAATGCCCAGGCCTGCATACACGCTTCCGCCAGGGGAGTTGATATAGAGCTGTATGTCTGAATTTGAATCTGTGGAATCAAGGAAAAGGAGCTGCGCCTGGATGATGTTTGCCACATCATCTGTAACAGGACACCCAAGGAATATGATGCGGTCCATCATAAGGCGTGAGAATACATCCATCACCGCCACATTCATCTGCCTCTCCTCTATGATTGTAGGGTTGATGTATGCATTCTGCGGGATTGCAGCCACAGCCTGTGGAACCCTGTATACTGAATTTATCTTCTGAAATCTGTCCAATGCCAGGGAGCTTATACCCATGTGTCCTCTGGCAAATTTCTCAAACTCTGTCATCTTTTCAACGTATTTTTATACAACTTACAAATATATAAAAAAACTTGTTCATTCTAAATTGCCCCATCTTCCACATATATGCTCCCAAATGAAAAAAAACATAGCATCCCCGGATTAAACTTTTTGCATGATTTTTGTTCAAAATAATGTAAAGAAAGCCGTACAGAGGGTATCCGGAGCCATCTGTACCACATAAAAAATGATTTGAGATGAAGAAGATTTTTATCATTGCACTTGCTGCAGGCCTTGCCGCTAACATGGCAATGGCGCAGCCACAGCGCCCCTCAAAGGAGGAGATGCAGAAAAACAAATGTGAAAGGATTGTGAAGGAGCTTGCACTGGACAACAGGACCGCCCAGGAATTCACAGACATCTACACAAAATACCAGGCAGAAGTAAATGCCATAAATGAGAAGTATCCGCAACCCAAAATGCAGCTTCCCGACAACAGACGTCCGGACAGGCAGGGTCCCGACAAGAAATCCAGGGGGAAGGTAAAGGATGCCCAGGCTCCTGCACCTCAGGAGAAGGCCATCCCTACAGATGCAGAAATTGAGAAGCGGATAAAGGATGGCTTTGCCCGCGAAAAGGCACTCCTGAATGCAAAGGAGAGATACTACAATGAGTTCAGGAAAGTTCTCACTCCACAGCAGATACAGAAAATGTACACAATGGAGAATGCCCCGCGCCATAGGGGACAGATGGGTGGCAGGCCAGGAGGCTTCCAGGGTACTCCAGGAGGTTTCCAGGGCGGCCACGGCCAGATGGGCGGCATGAATCCGCCGGATTTCTTCTAAGCCGCAATCCCGCGGGGCAGATTACCCCGGGGGCTTATGTACCAGAGTCCCCTGCCTGCCTGGCTGGGGAGGCAGCCGGACAGACATGAAAAATTTGCCGGACAAGACATAAGAGTTTGCCGGCCGGGTGACATAAAAAGGAGGGTGACTCAAAAGGGTAAATTTTGCGCTACGCTTGCCTCGGAAATCCTCATTTACCTAAGTAAACTCCGGTTTCCTCACCTGTGCAAGCCTTAAATTTCCACCTTTTGAGTCACCCTCCTCAGTTATTTGTCGGGAAGATGATCAGTTGTTCATCTTCTGGAGATCCTCAATTGAAATCTCCTTCTCATCAAGGGTTACAACGCTCTTCACGTAAGCGATAACCTTGTCCTGCTCGGTCTTCTCAACAATCCTTCTGCCCTCCTTCTCGTTTGCAAGGATAGACTCTGCGTACTGGTTAAGCTGCTCCTCCGGTACATCGTTGAGACCGTACATTGCAAACTGGTATTTTGCCATCTGTTTTGCAACGGCAAGAACCTCCTCGCGGGTAATCTCCATCTTCTGCTCGCGCATGATGTACTGGCTGATCATCTGCCAACGGAAATCTTTGCAGAACAATGCAAAATCCTTCTCAATGTCCTCCATGGTAAACTTACCCTCATTGATGGTGAACAGCCACTTCTTCATGAACTCCTCAGGAAGCTCAATGTTGGTCTTGTTCAAAAGGTACTCCCTTGCATCAAGCACAAAGCGGAAATCAGCCTCCTGCCTGTACTCCATTGCAACCCTCTCAGCAACCTTTGCATCAAATCCTGCCTCGTCTGTAACAACGCCCTCACCGAACATCCTGTCATAGATCTCCTGAGTCTGCTCTGCAGGAACAAAAGTCTTCACTTCCTTGATGGTAACCTTCCACATAGGCTCAACATTTGCGAGCTCATCCTTCTTCACCTTCAGAAGGGCTGCCCTGTCGGTCTCATTTGAGAAAGTCTTGTGTACATCAACCTCAAAGCTGTCATCAGCCTTCTTCCCTATGAATTTCTTCTTGTTGGTCTTGTTCTCAATCTGCCTCAATGTGATGTATGTACCCTCAATCTTTGTCTCACCCTGCTCAAGGTCTGCAATGATGAAGTCCTCCTCACCGGCTACTGCCTCAATATTCTCAAGTTTGCCGAACTGTTTCAGCATGTTTGACTTATAGTTGTTCTTTGCCTCCTCAGATACAGCTACATTGTAAGAGACAATCTTGTCGTTCTTGTCCAATGTGAACTCAACTTTTGGAGAAAGTGCAATGTCAAATACAAACTCGTAGTTCTCATCGTTCTCCCAGTCAATCTGTTTCTGCTTCTCCTCGTTTGGAAGCGGCTCGCCAAGGATATTGAGCTTGTTCTCTGCAATGTGGTTGTTGATACCCTCTGAAATCAGCTGGTTCACACCCTCAACCAATGCCTGCACACCGTGCATCTTCTCAATCAATGACATAGGGGCCATACCTTTACGGAAGCCTCTGATTTCTGCATTTTTCCTGTACTCTTTGAGAGCCTTTTTCTTCTTCTCCTGAGCGTCAGCTTTGTCAATTTTAACAACCAGCTCGTATGAGAGGTCATTAACCTTTACTTGTTCAACTTTCATGTTTGTATTTTTTATTTATTTATTACTCAACCAATTGGGTACACCCCAAAAATAGGGCGCAAAGGTATGAAAATTTTGGTGAATTAGCAAGATACCGGAAAAAACCCTTATCTTTACCGCGCATTTAAAGATAGAGACATGAAAAAGACTATTGTAGATTTGTTTGAACAGTCAGTAAGGCTCTACCCGGGCAACACTTTTCTGCTGGAAAAGACAGGCAAGGAGTTTGAGCCTACCACCTACACACAGGTAAAGGAGCAGGTATATAACCTTGGAGCCGGACTGCAGGCACTTGGCGTGAAGAAAGGTGATACAATGGCCCTCCTTTCTGAAGGAAGGAACATGTGGGTTATAGGAGAGCTTTCAATGTTCTATGCAGGAGCCATCAACGTGCCCCTTTCAATAAAGCTTGAGGAGAGCAACGACCTGATGTTCCGTCTGGAGCATGCCATGGTAAAATATATAATGGTATCAAAGCAGCAGCTGGGCAAGGTAAGGCTCATCATTGACAAGCTCCCACTCATTGAGAAGGTGATAGTATTTGACAAGATTGACTCATACCAGGAGAAGGAGTGCTACGTTGGGGATGTGGTTGAGATGGGAAAAGAGTTCCTGAGAAGCCACACCATGGAGGAGTTCCTGTCTGTAGGGCAGTCTGTCCAGAACAACGATTACGCTACAATTACGTATACATCAGGCACAACCGCAGACCCCAAGGGTGTGATCCTCACCCACAGGAACTATACCGCAAACGTTGAGCAGTCACTTACCCTTGTGGATATAGACCAGACCTGGAGGACACTGATCATCCTCCCTCTTGACCACTGCTTTGCTCATGTTGTGGGATTCTACATTATGATGTCACAAGGTGCAACCGCAGCAACCGTACAGGTTGGAAGGACCCCACTTGAAACCCTCAAGAACATTCCTCAGAACATAAAGGAGGTAAAGCCTCATTTCATATTGAGCGTACCTGCACTTGCCAAGACATTCAAGAAGAACATAGAGAACGGAATCAAGGCCAAAGGGCCCAAGGTTGTGAAGATGTTTGAGCAGGCTGTTGCAGTTTCACAGCTCTACCACGGCAATGGAAACGCAGAGCCAAAAGGCTGGAGGATTATCCTCAAGCCGCTTGTAGCACTTTATGACAAGATACTCTTCTCAAAGGTAAGGGAGAACTTTGGCGGGGAGCTCAAGTTCTTCATTGGTGGCGGCGCCCTTCTTGACAAGGACCTACAGAAATTCTACTGTGCAATCGGTATCCCCATGTTCCAGGGCTACGGCTTGAGCGAGGCTACCCCTGTACTCTCTTCAAACGGCCCGCGCAGGCACCGTTTTGGTTCAAGCGGAATCCTTGTAAAACCTATTGAGCTCAAGATCTGCGATTCAGACGGCAACGCGCTTCCTGCTGGCGAGAAAGGCGAGATTGTAGTAAAGGGCGAGAACGTGATGGCCGGCTACTGGAGGAATCCTGAGGCCACAGCACAGACCGTAAAGGATGGCTGGCTCTACACCGGAGACCTCGGATATATGGGCAAGGACGGACTGCTGTACGTACTGGGCCGGTTCAAGAGCCTCCTCATTGCAAGTGACGGCGAGAAATACAGCCCTGAGGGAATAGAAGAGGCTCTGGTTGAGCACTCACCATTCATTGACCAGGTAATCCTCTACAACAACCAGAACCCATATACCTCGGCCCTTATAGTTCCAAACAAGGAGAAGCTTGCGGCACACCTCAAGGGAATGGGGCTCACATTGGATACTCCCGACGGAAAGAAAGCTGCCATTGAGGCACTCAGAAGCCAGATTGCAGTATTTGAGAAAGGAGGCGAGCTTGAGACAATGTTCCCTCACAGATGGCTGCCAAGCACATTTGCAGTGCTTCCTGAACCGTTCACTGAGCAGAACGGCATGGTAAACAGCACAATGAAGATTGTAAGGGGCAAGGTAGAAAAGGCATATGCCAACAGAATTGGGCACATGTACACCACAGAAGGGAAAAATATCTTCAATGAAATGAACATCAACAGCCTTTGATTGTTATAGTCCAAAGAGACGGATTGAAGGAAATTACAGAAAAATTCAAATTTATTTATAATAATTATTGTTTAATAGAATATATTTACTATATTTGCACCAGAAAAAGACAATAACCTATAAAAAAATAAATAATATGCTTAGCGAGAAATTATGTAAGGCATTCAATGCCCAGATCAATGCAGAGTTGTGGTCTGCATACCTATACCTTTCAATGTCAATGGATGCAGCGGCAAGAGGCCAGAAAGGAATTGCAAACTGGTTCAAGGTACAGTTCCAGGAGGAGCAGGCTCACGCAGAGATTATGATGAACCATGTACTTTCAAGAGGCAATAAGGTTGAGCTTGCCCCTATTGCAGAGGTAAACACAAGTTGGGAAAATGCCCTTGAGGCTTTTAAGGACACCCTGGCTCACGAGAAGAAGGTTACCGCACTCATCAACAATCTTTATGAGATTGCACTTGAGGAGAAGGACTATCCAGCACAGAATATGCTCAAATGGTTCATTGACGAGCAGGTTGAGGAAGAGGAGAGCGCACAGGAGATCATTGACCAGCTGGATGCAGTAGAGGGGAACAAATACGGCCTGCTCATGATAGACAAGGACCTTGCAACAAGGACATACACTGTTCCGTCACCACTCAACAAAGGTGAGTAACGGCAAGTGGACATATAAGAAGAAGGGAAGCACATCACAATCCGGCTTCCCTTTTTTTATACATTACACGTTCACTACAGCGCCACATTCACACCAAACATGACAGTGGTACCAGGCATAGGGTATCCTGCCATAATCTCATACTCCTGTCCAAGGATATTCTCACATCTGGCCCATACGGAAAACTTCTCCAGCACATTATATGACACCTTTGCATCCCAAAGCAGGAAATTCTCCGTATCACCAGCAGATGAAGATTTATACAGATCCGCCACATATTGCACACCCGACGAAACGTTCCATTTTCTGCTCCAATATGTCCCTCCAAGATAAAGCTTGTGTTCAGGAGCACCTGCAACCGGATTTTTCATGTCAAGCCAGCTGTAATTTGCATCAATCCTGAAAGGGGAGGCAAATGAATACGCAAACTCCACCTCAATGCCGGTATTCTCTATTTCACCGGTATTGAGATTCTGCATCTTTCCGTCCACTGAAGTTGTAACAATCATGTTGTCACCCTTGAGATGGAAGATATTCAACCCATATGAGAGCCTTCCATGCAGCACCTTCTGGGAAAAGGCAGCTTCATAATTCCACATCCGCTCTGCCTCCAGCAGGGGATTTGCCGCCCCCCACATGAACATCTCCCTTATGAGGGGATACCTGAATCCCTTATTGGCGCTGAGCTTGAGTTCAATCCCCCCTGGCAGATGTATTGCCGCACCAAACTGTGGAATAACTTCACATCCTGCCTGGGAATGGTTGTCCACGCGCAACCCCGCATTAACCGTAAGCCATCGGGAAAATCCCTGACGGACATCTACATATCCCGCAACCTCATTCTCATCCTTATCCACTATGGAGACCTCTGCCCCCTCCTTTTCCCCCGCCACAAACCTATTCCAGGCCTCTCCTCCAAAGCCGAACCAGTCTGCTCCAACAGTAATGCGGTTCCCCTTGAAGAGCTGTGCACTCTGGTACCACGAAATTCCCATCATCCTGTCCCTGGAATTGAACCTGTACAGAAGAGGCTCTTCTACGGCAGATGCATTATATCCGTCATTTATCCTGTGTCTTCCCCAATTATAGAACAGGCTCAATGTACCTGAAGTATTCTCATACCTGTTTTCAAGGGCAAAGGAGGCCATTCCTCTTGTAATACGCTGGTCAGCATCCTCAAGAGGGGCATCCAGTGACCCCGGTTGGGAAGCATTAAAATGGGTTACATTAACATCCGCCCACATATTCCAGTTTTCACCCAACTCATAACCAAGCTTCACATATCCTCCGTACTGCTCAAACTCCATATTCTTCCGGTGCCCGTCAGTACGGTTATAGGAGGCGCCTACAACACTTGTGAACCTTCCCTTATGGAGCCGGTTTGAGAATTCTGTCTGCAAGGTGTTGTGGGAACCATACCCCACATTGAACGAAGTACTCACCCCGTCCTCCTTCATCTTGCGGGTAACGATGTTAATTACGCCGCCCATAGCATTGGAGCCGTAAAGTACAGACGCAGGGCCACGCAGTACCTCTACCCTCTCTGCCAGCAGGGACTGATAGGCATCAGCTATGGGATGCCCCATAATGCCCATATACTGCGGATGGCCATCTATGAGCACCATAAGCCTGCCTGAACCTCCGCTTATGCCGCGCAGGCTCATTCCTCCGGCGGCACCGCCGGAAACCCCGTATCCCATAACACCCCGGGAAGTGACAAAAAATCCTGGAATCTGCCGGCTGAGTACCGGCATCAGAGATGGAACATTGTTCTGTTCAATCAAGTTCCTGTCCACAATTGAGACAGTCATTGGCAAATGGCGGATATCGGTTTCATTTCTTGTTCCCGTTACCACTATTTCACCCAGACGTTCACCTCTTTCAACAAGTGAAGTATCTTCCTGAGCAATTGCCTGATGCCAATATGGAGCCAAAAAGATGGCTATCAAGGCAAGTCTTTTCATATATATGATCTGTTAATTAATTTCCCCTACTCCATTCCGGTAACATCATAGAATGCTATGTCATATCCCGAGTAGTCCCTGCTGATACTTGCCACCACGCAAGGGGCCATCTTGTATGAGAGTTTGTCGTATGTGTTTATCTTATACTTTACATACAGCACGTAATCCTTTGTGAGCACCTCCGTAATCTCTATGTTCCTGCGCACATTTGAACTTTCCGCACACACTGCCACCACAAATGAGCTCGTGAAATCAACAGGATCAATGTCTGGCTGTCCGTCTACGGCATAGATGAAGCTGGAATTGAACTCATTCTCTGTATAAATCACCTTCTTGGCCACCTTATTAGGCGGATTCCTCATGGCACAAGACTCGTGTACATGGAACTCAACCGGTGTATACTCCCCTTCTTCCATCTCGCATGAGACAAAGATAAGTGCCAATGAGACCATCATTCCCAAAAGTATATAACGTAATTTTTGCATATCATTCTGTTTTCTTGCTTACAAATATAAGAATTTTTGAATCATAATGCGCCCTGAGACGCACACCTCGCATAATTTTTGTACCTTTACATTCATGCTTGAGAGACTTGACATAACACTTCCAATAACAGACCCCACATGGATATTTTTCCTTGTGATGACCATCATTCTCTTTGCCCCCATGGTTCTGGAGAGGCTACGTATCCCACATATAATAGGGATGATCCTGGCTGGAGTGGCAATTGGAGAGTACGGGTTCAATATCCTTGAGAGAGACAGCAGCTTTGAGCTTTTCGGCAAGGTGGGGCTCTACTATATCATGTTCCTTGCAGGTCTGGAGATGGACATGGAGGACTTCAAGAAGAACAAGTCAAAGGGAATCATATTCGGGCTCCTCTCCTTCACCATCCGCTTTGGCATAGGCATGTGGAGCTGTATGGAGCTGCTGGGGTTCGGCCTCACAACCTCCATTCTCATGGGCTGCATGTATGCCTCGCACACCCTCATCTCCTACCCTATCATAAGCAGATACGGCCTTTCAAGGCTCCGCAGCGTAAACATGACCATTGGAGGTACCATAATAGTTGATACCCTTGCCCTCATAGGGCTCGCCATAATAGGTGGAATGTACAAAGGGGATACAAGCGGGATGTTCTGGGTAAGCATGGGGATAAAGGTAACCCTCCTCACACTTTTCATAATTTTTGTCTTCCCTATGATTGCAAGGAAGTTCTTCAGGAACTACTCAGACAACATAATGCAGTTTGTGTTTGTGCTGGCAATGGTTTTCCTTGGAGCAGGCCTGATGCAGTTTGTGGGGATGGAGGGAATCCTTGGAGCCTTCCTTACAGGTCTGGTGCTCAACAGGCTCATTCCTCATGTATCACCTCTTATGAACAGGCTTGAATTTGTAGGGAATGCAATCTTCATCCCATATTTCCTCATTGGAGTGGGTATGATAATAGATGTGAATGCCCTTTTCACAGGAGGCTCCGCCCTTAAGGTTGCCCTTATAATGACAACAGTTGCCATCTCCAGCAAATGGCTGGGAGCATTTGTAACACAGAAGATTTTTGGGATGAAGAAGAACGAGAGGAGCATGATCTTCGGACTGAGCAGTGCCTCGGCAGCTGCCACCCTTGCAGCCGTACTGGTGGGGCATGGAATAATTATGGAGAACGGGGAGAGGCTGATAAATGATGATGTACTCAACGGCACTGTGGTGATGATACTGATTACCTGCATTGTCAGTTCAATGGCAACAGAACGCTCCGCACGCAAGTTTGCCTTTGAGGAGAAGCTGAAGTTCAATGACAAGAAGGAGGATGAAAGCAATTTGCCTGAGCAGATACTCATCCCTGTAGCCAACCCTGAGACTACCGAGAATCTGGTTAACCTTGCACTTATGGTTAAGGAGAGCAAGGCCGGAAATCCTCTGGTGGCCCTGAGCGTGATAACGGACAGCAAGAATATCCGGGAGAGGAAACTGGCTGGAGCAAAGAACCTTGAAAAGGCGGCCAAGATTGCGGCCTCCGCAGATACTGTTGTAACCCCTGTAACCCGCTATGACCTGAACATTGCTACAGGAATCATACACGCCGCAGAGGAATACAATGCCACAAACATTGTGATAGGGCTCCACTGGAAGGCCAATATAATTGACTCCTTCTTTGGAAACCTTACAGAGAACCTCATAAAGGGAATCCACAGGGAGATACTCATTGCAAGATACCTTATTCCGGCCACCAGCGTACGGAAGATGCACATTGCGGTACCGCCAAAGGCAGAGTACGAGGTGGGGTTTGCCAAATGGGTGGAACATCTAGCCAGGATGGCCTCACAGCTGGCCTGCGGCATGGTATTCTATGCAGAGGAGGCTACGCTGGGGTATCTCAGGGAGGTGGCATCCAAGACCCAGGCTGCAGGGTTGGCCTCATATGTTGCAATGGAGCAGTGGAATGATTTTGAGAAGATAAAGGAGAACATGTACGATTCCCACCTGGCAGTTGTGATTTGTGCCCGCAGGGGTGCAATCTCCTATGACACCTCATTTGAGAGGCTCCCTTCCCAGCTTGCCAAGAACTTCTCAGGGAACAGCCTCGTTGCACTCTACCCTGAACAATATGCCCACGAGGGAGGTTTTGTATCATTCTCAGATCCTCAGGGGCACAATGAGGCACAGCACTACAACAAGGCCCATGAATGGGTAAGGGACCTCTTCAAGGTGGAGGATGAGCTTCCCGACAAATCATCAGACAAGTCTGACAAGGAAACGGAATAGTAACCTTTAATATACATGAGCATGAAACCCGACCAGCTTTCAATAGGAATATTCATAGACGGCGGATATTACGCCAAAATAAACGAAGGGCTGCAGAAACAGCTCTCCATGAAACTGGACATCAAGAGCCTTTTCCAGTTTATACGGGACAAGATTGCATCAAAGTATGATGCCAAGCTTGAAGACATACACATCACGGAAGCCCACTACTTCAGGGGGAGGTTCAGGGCAGGTGATGCAAACGAAAAACATCTGCTATACTCAGAGAGGGCTTTTGAGGATACCCTCATTGAGAACGATGTGGTATTCCACTACAAGCACCTGAGAGAGCTTGAAAAAAGGGAAGGGATTACCGTAATTGAAAAGGGTATTGATGTATGGTTTGCCCTTGAAACTTACGAACTGGCAGCAATCCGCAAGTTTGACTTTGTAATCCTTGTTACCGGGGATGCAGACCACGAGATGCTTGCCCGCAAGCTCAATGCCCTAAAGACAAAAGTCATCCTCCTGAACTGGAATCTGGGTTCCCAGACTTCCACCTCCCGCCTGCTGAAGGAAGAGGTTGGCTGGCATATAGATTTGGGGAATGAATGCTCGGCAGACAAGGGGCTGCTGGAAAAAATATGCAGGACCGCTTAGGCCCTGCATTATTTTTTATGCCATACCGGCTGTTTTTGTCGGGAAGGAGATTGCCTTTTAGAGGAACCTGAGCACTCCGCCACCCTCCCCTACACTCATCTCCACATCCCTGCCAAGGTAGATGCTTGCATTGGGATGCTCGTGTCCGCACGGGAAATTGAACATTACAGGGATCCCCAGAGGTGCTGTATATTCGTTTATAAGGTCCAGGACATTCCTCTGCCACTGGTCCTCCTCACGGGTATCAGTGAAATAGCCCACAACTATTCCCTTGCATTTTGCAAGGTGGCCGCACTCGCGCAGATGCCACAATTTGCTGTCAATTGTGTACATCCTCTCATCTATATCCTCAATGAAGAGGATTGTAGGCTCATCAAAATTATGGTCATTTGGGGTTGCAACCAGGTTTCTCATAAGGGTAAGGTTACCGCCTATGAGGCGCCCCTGTGCAGTTCCCTTCACATTATACTGGTGGGGATTTGTGGTATATGCCGCCACATTTCCAAAAAGTGCATCCTTGAGCGAATTCTGCGAGAATCCGTCAAACTCCTCAGTAAAGGTTCCGCACATTGCCCCATGTATTGACTCCAGCCCCATCTTCTGAAGCGCATAGTGGAGGATGGTGATATCGCTGTAACCCACCAGCCATTTTGGATTCTCCCTGAAAAGCTCCAGGTTCAGGTTCTTTATGGTATGCATTGTTCCATATCCGCCCCTTATTGAAATTATTGCCTTAACCTGGGGATCCAGGACCATCTCCTGCAGGTCCTGCGCCCTCTGCAGATGTGTCCCTGCAAAATCTCCCGGATAAGTTGCAGTGATGTTCTTTCCAATCTTCACCTTCAACCCCCAGCTCTCAAGCTGCTGCTTCCAGTTCATTGCCAGCTGTGCCTGTGACGGTGCCGAGGCTATTGCAATTACAGCTACGGTATCCCCTTCCTTTAAAAATTGTGGTCTCATATATCTCTTTTTTCTGGTAAAGATAGGAATTTTTGATGAAGTCGTGACACGACTACAAGTATAGTCGTGTCACGACTTCAAAACTTACAATTTTTTACTACCTTTGTTTCCCTATGAAAATGAAAGCATATTTTGCAGGGGGATGCTTCTGGGGTACGGAGCACCTGATGCAGCAACAGGAAGGTGTTGATACTGTGGTTTCCGGGTATATGGGAGGCCATAAGGAGAACCCTACATACCAGGAGGTGAAAAGCCATACTACAGGGCACGCAGAGACCATTGAGATAACTTACAATCCGGAAGTTGTAAGTTACGAGACCCTGCTCAGGCTCTTTATGGAGATACATGACCCTACCCAGCTGGACCGCCAGGGGGTGGATGTGGGGCCTCAGTACCGCTCGGAAATCTTCTATCAGACTCCCAGTGAAAAGGAGTGTGCAGAAAAAGTCATAGGAATCCTCAAGGAGAAAGGGTATGATGTTGTAACCAGAGTTACCCCGGCAGGAAAATTCTGGGAGGCGGAGGATTACCACCAGAACTATTGTGAGGTGCACAGGATTGAACCTGAGTGCCATATAAGAGTAAAACGATTTTAAAACTATAAGGATGATGAGCTCCCCTCTCCTGTTCTGCAGCGTTGCGTAAGGTATCTTTTGTGCAAATGCATACTCAGAACCTACATACCCTATTGAGTTTCTGGTCTGTGCAATTACACCTGCCACACCGGGATTTCCTTTGGCTGCCTGTCCTGCAGGGAAATTGACTGATTTGCCTGCACCAAACTTGCCTGCCCACATTGCACTCGCCTTTGTGAGATAATCTGTGAATACAAAGGTGGTGCCTGACCCGTCTGAACGGAATACAGGAATGATGGGTTCGTCGGGAAGAACAACTCCAGGGTTAAGTGCTGCAATCTTTGGGTCATTCCACTTCTTTATCACCCCTGCAAAGATTTCTGCAATTGCCTCTCCATTGAGATTCAAATTATCCACACCCGGAAGATTGTAGGCCAGTGCAAACTGCTCAAAAATCACATTGTAGAAAGGGAGAGGGAATGTGGCACCTGCACCTGACAGTTCCTGTGCAGCTCTTGTACCATTTCCATGGGTGCTGCCGCATGCAGTGATGGCAAATGCCGCAGCAACTGTAATGATGTTTAGAATCTTTTTCATTTTTCTTCTTGATATTTTAGAATCCGAAATAACAGCTTATGTATGCCGCATATTTGTTGTCTGCCCCTGTCTCCTTAGGGAAGTTCATGCGTAAATTTGGGGCTATCTTCACATATCTGCATGGCTTGAACTGGGCACCTATGATTGCGGCAGATTCATCCTTTGCAATGTTCCAGTCATCCTTTGATGAGAGGTTGTCATACCTTGCATACAACTCTGTAACTTTTGAAACCCTTACAGAAGAGAATATTGAATATCCGCTCTGGTCTGCCTCATTGATTCCTCCATAAATGCGGGCCTGCAGACCTTTTACAGGGGTGAGGGTAACTCCAACTCCGTAGTTGAGGCCGTCTGCCTTCTGTACCTTCTTGTAACCTTCACCGTTAACTACAATTGCATCTGCCGAGATCCACTCTGCAAACTTGTAGCTGAATGAGAGCCCAAGATCTGCGCTGCTGCCGAACTTGTAGAGGTCCTGAAATGATTTCATGATATAGCGGTATCCCCAGAACTTCTCCTGGAAGTTGAACTGGTTAGTGGAGATAAGGCCGCCGTTAAGGATAAAGTTCCCTTTCTTCCAGCTCACCATTGCATTCTTTATATAGGCAATACGGTTATAGTCACTCACATCTGACGACTGCCCTATATCCATCACCCCTTTAACTGAGAGCCCCTTGCCAAAATCATTTTTTTCTTCATTGTAATAATGTTTTTGTTTGACGCTGCAAAAGTACCTTGGCATTGTTTCAAGAATATTTCAAACTGGTTATTGTTGTATGAAAGATACGCTGCTTTCTTTTAAACTTATATACACTTTAAAGTGTTTATATTTGATTTTATAAAACTTTATGATTATTTTCGCAAGAAAATTGAGAGAAATGGGCGGTAGAGTAATCAAGACAGAAGAGGAAGTTGAATCTTTTTTAAGGCAGTTCAAGCCTAAGTTCAAGTTGTGGGGGATTATTTTTCTTAACAGGGACAAGAACCTTGAGGCACTTAAGGCCCTTGGAATAACCCCAAAAGCGAGAGAGGAAATTATTGCAGACATTGGGGCTGATGATTATGTTGAAACCATAATGGATGCCATACCTTTTGGAAAGATGTGGGTTTTTGAAAAGGATTATGACAATACGGAACTTTACATTAAAATATCCATGGGAAAGCCGGACAGCAATACAATATGCATATTATTCCATGTTGCCGGACACCGGCTGGGGTATGCATTCAAATAAATCAAGTATATGGAAAAAGATACAAATATCATAAGCCCCTTTACCGGAGGAAAGGTAAAGGAAATTTATACAACAGAAGAACATATTTTCCGGAAGGAAAAATTCAATGTTCATGTAAGGTATTATATATGCGAAGACACCGCTGAAAAATTCACAACTTCAGAACAGGATGAACTTCTTATAAATGACCTGTATTCCCAGTACAGGACAAGACACAACATACCTTTTCCCGACGAAATTGCTTCAATCCGCAGGAAATACAAGCTGAATCTTGCCCAGATATCAAAAATTCTCGGATTCGGAGCCAATCAATATGCCCAATATGAGAACGGGCAGATACCATCTGAATCAAACGGCAGGATGATTCTTGCCATAAAGGACAAGGAGACCATGCTGAGAATGCTTGAGGCCTCCATAAATGAATTCTGCCCAAGTGAATACGAAAAGATAAAGTGCTCAATCATCCAATCTGCAGATGAAATTCCTGCACCGGCAGACAACCTCTTCTTCAGAACATTCAAGCGCTCAATATTCAACGGATACACAGCACCCAACTGTACAAAGCTGCAGCAGATGATAAAATTTTTCGCATACGGCACCAACGGCATTTTCCCCACCAAATTGAACAAGATGATGTTCTATGCAGACTTCAATCATTACAGATTATACGGAAAATCCATAAGCGGGCTTACATACAATGCCATGCAATATGGTCCCGTACCTACACACTACAGCACCATATACGACAACATTGAAGGGCTGGAGAAGGAAGTGGTAATACTGCACGATATGGAAACTGCAAAACTCTCCTGCAAGGGTGCAGACATGAGTGTATTCAGCAAAACAGAAAAAGATGTATTAAGTGCTGTCCTCCTTGAGACAGCCCCAATGAGTACAGCAGAACTGATAGAACTGAGCCATAAAGAAAGTGTCTGGATCAACCACAATCCAGGCAATGGACTTATTCCATACGATGAGGCATTTTCATTGAATTCATATTTTGGACTATAAGCAACAATCCAAAACTTGACAGGTAAATATAAATTCTTTAAATTTGCAGAATAAGCAAACTTTTATGCCTATGGAGAAATAGATTTGACTTGACATATTTTGTTGCAATGGCAACATTAACATAAACAGCGTTATCTTTTATCTTGTTTTTCGGAACTTAGGAACTTTCGTATAGCAATGCAAGAAAAGAGTGGTAACGCCTGCGTATTGCGTGGGCTGCTCTATTTGTATTGCATGGTTTCCTAAGACCTCGAAAAGCAAGTAGGATTTTGTCCCACGCTTTTTATATATCAGACAAACACTTATTGTGCCAGGGGCAGGCAATAACACACAAAACACATTTACTATGAAAAAAGCATTATGCCTGGCACTATCATTATGCTACATCTGTATGGCAACTTCAACATTTGCCCAGAAATTAGGCAAATTCTCGCAAGAAATCATCATTGACTGCCAACAGATTCAGACAGCCAAAATGACTTCCGATGAAACAATTGGAGGAAAACTTAAAGATATTGACATTACCTTTCCATACAGGACTTTTATCAACCCTAAAAAAGGGGCTATGATTTACCTCAAGGCACCTGGATATAATCAATATAAACTGATGATTCCTCCAGGAGGCATTGAATCAGAATTTGTTCTTCATTTTACTGAAAATACCAGAGAAATTGACAGATTACGCAACCTGAGCCATCGCAATAATCAAAGCATGGAAAACACACAACAACAGACACAGGCTGCAGACCCTACAGCTCCTGCCGGAACTGAGAAAGAAATGGTGAGCAGAGACAATCCTGGACAAACAACTTTGGAGAAAACCATCATAAGATGGGCTTTTGATTCAGATCCTCAAGGTGCAAGAGTCTATTGGAGGGTTATTTCAAGCATACCTGAGCAGGTAAAGAACACCAATGAGACTTACCTTATGACCACCCCATATGAAGAGACACGCTCCTTTAATATATTGGGGCTTACATATGAGAACTCAAGAGATGTGACCATTGAAATAAAGCTGACAAAACAAGGATACCATCCTCAAGTAAAAAGATTCAATGTAAGACAAGCATTGGACCAGCAAGAAATCAGTGCTTTCTTTGAACTTGTCAAACAAGATGAATAACCAAAACTTACCATTATGAAAATTTATTCAGCCATAATCGGGTGCATTATTTTACTCTTTGCTCATAACAGTATCCTGTCTCAGGATAAAAAGTTTACTCATGAAATCATTATTGACTGCCAACAAGTTGAAAGCGCCAAAATGACCTCAGACGGGACTATATATGGTAAAGTGAAGAATATTGACATTGTTTTCCCTTTCCGTACATACATCAACCCTGAAAAAGGAGCTGAAATCATATTGAGCGCCAATGGATATCAAGACTATAAGCTTGTTATTATAAAAGGTGTACCTGAAGATCAATATAAAGTAGTTTTTACTCCTGAAGTACAGAAGAATAAAAAAAATAACATTGACACATCTGAAAAGAAAGCTAAAAGAAAGATTACATTTGACTACCCTATAACGATAGTTTGTGATCAAATAAAATCAGCAAGGCGAGTTGGATGGCATCAAGACATAACTTTCCCGTATCATCTCAATATATGTCAAGATCTAGGAGCTCATTTAGTATTCAGGGCACCTGGATATGAAAATTTCAAACTTGTAATACCTCCGGGCACAAATCAACATGAATTCAGGATACATTTCACAGAAGATCCTAAAGAAATGGCCAAAATAAATAGGAATCAGGCCACAAGTCACAGGGAATCTAATACCCAATATGAAAATACCCATATTGGCAATTATGATAATGAAACTGTCAACAGAGAGAACCCTGGCGAATCCAAACTTGAAAAAACCATTATCAGGTGGATGATTGATTCAGACCCTCAAGGTGCCAGGATATTCTGGAGAATTATTTCAAGTATTCCTGAAGAGGTCAAGAACACCAATGAATCATATCTGCTCACCACACCTTATGAAGAGACAAGATCTTTTAACATATTGGGACTGACTTACGAAAATTCACGCGATGTCCAGATTGAAATTAAACTCATGAAACCAGGATTCCATACACAAGTAAAAAGATTCAATGTAAGACAAGCTATAGATCAACAGGAAATAAGTACATTTTTCCAGCTGGTTCCAAAAGAGGAATAAAATAAAAGGAGGCAGTGACAAAATTTTGTCACCCTCCTTTTATTCACTTAACAGCACCTTATGGCCTCAGGCCGCTTCCACCCTGGAGGGTGATTGTCTCGCCCGAAATGAATGAGGCATCCCCACTGGCAAGGAAGACACAGGTGCGGCCAATATCCTCAACAGGATCTGCAAACCTGCCCAGAGGGATATCCTTTATTGTCTTGGCAAACAGTTCCGGATACTCCTCTTTCCACTGCTGCAGGCTCTCGGTCATGGCCAGGGGGCAAACCACGTTTACCCTTACTCCATCTGGCCCCCACTCTGTGGCAGCCACACGGGAAAGCCCCCTTATCCCCTCCTTGGCGGCGGCATAGGAGCTCTGTCCCGGTTTCCCAAACAGACCTGCCCCGGAGGCAAAATTTATCACGGAGCCTCTGCTCTCCTTCAGATAAGGGAAACACTCCCTCATATAGAAAAAAGTTGCATATATTCCCGACAGTACCGCCATATCCAGATCCTCCCTGGTATGCTCCACCAGCGGCAAACCGGACTTTGACACCTGCGCATTGTTGATTAATGTATCTATCCTCCCAAAGGTCTCGTGCACCATGGCAACTACCCTCTTAACAGCAGCCTCATCTGCACCGTCAGCTACAATTGGGAGCACCTTCACACCCCATTTCTTCTCCAGTTCCACCTTTGCATCCTGCAGCCTGGCATCATTCCTTCCGGTAATCACCAGATTGCTTCCCTCTCTTGCAAACGCCGTTGCAAGGCCGAATCCTATCCCCTTACCGCCACCGGTAATGAGGGTAACTTTTCCTTCATGCCTTTTCATAACATCTCCTTTTTTCCCATAACGCCGCAAACCTGGCGTTGTTCAACATTACTGCTCCACTTACAGTATCTGAGCCGCATGGTTCTTTGTATCCACCTTCTCAATCACCTTCTCCAGGATTCCTTCCTCATTAAAGATAAAGGTGGTGCGCAGTGTACCCATATAGGTCCTGCCATAAAGCTTCTTCTCCGCCCAAACGCCAAAATCCTGCTGCATCTGCGTTGTAGTATCCGCCAGCAGGGTGAACGGAAGCGAATTCTTCTCTATGAACTTAACGTGAGATGCCGCACTGTCCTTGCTCACACCCACCACATTGTAACCCGCATCCACAAGGGCCTGATAATTGTCCCTGAGATTGCATGCCTGAACTGTACACCCCGAAGTATTGTCCTTAGGGTAAAAATAAATGATTGTCTTCTTTCCAATGAAGCTCTCCGAGCTTACAATATTGCCGCTCTGGTCCATTACCTCAAAATGCGGCATCCTGTCTCCTATCTGCAACATATTATCTTTTCTGTTTAAAAAGCCATTTCATGAAATCAGGGTAATTGAATGCAGGGTTCCAGCTGTTGTGGGTACAGCCCGCAAACTCAATATACTCCACATCCAGACCATATTTGCGCAATGCCTTGTAGGCCTCACGTGAACCCTCAACGGTAACTGCAGGATCTGAATCCCCGTGGAAGATGCGCCATGCCACCCCTTTTGTACCCTTGAGCCTCTGCGGATTCACCGAACCGCAGATTGGAATTGCAGCTGCAAACTTCTCAGGGTATCTTGAGACAATGTCAAATGTGGCAATTCCACCCATTGAAATGCCCATAATATAAACCCTTCTTGGGTCCACATTAGGGTGCGCAATATATGAATTGATAAGATCCATAAGGGTCTGCACTATCGGTGCAACCGGCGGATCCAGAGGCATATCTGCAGGAACCAGTGTCTCCAATCCTGGCATATAGGCTCCAGGCACCCCCTCAGGGCACTGCGGGAACAGCACAAATGCAGGATACTTCTCCCTGTTCACCGGATTGAGGAACTGCCCGCTCCCGTGGAACAGCTGCGCCTGGTTGTCATTCCCCCTCTCACCCGAACCGTGAAGGAAAATCACCAGCGGATACTTCTTCCCCTGCTGCATATCCTGTGGCTCCAGATACCTGTACAACATTGTATCACCCGTTGTCTGGGAAACAAAGCTCCCCTTTTCATAAGTCTGCTGCGCATAACCCGTTACCGCCGCAAACACCGCTGCCAATACAAATAGAATCCTTTTCATAATTATAGTCTTTTTGTAAAGTTAAGAATTTTTTATTGTTACGTTGTCCTTTTTTATAATTTATTATTTTACAAATAGTTACAAAAGCAAACCATTAAAATATCTGAAAAATTTTTATTTCAACCAATTAATTATCAATAGAATATAAAAAAGGACAACGTAAAAATTTTTCTTCTTACATGTAAAGCACATATCACATATTGTAAATTTTGTTTTACATTTTGGAAAATATATTTACCTTTGCGTTGGAATTCCAAAACAAGATCAGTGAATTTAAAATTTTCAAGTCATGAAACAGAACCATTTACTTCCGTACAAATTCAAGAAGGCAGGAACATTGATGTTCCTCCCGTTTCTGGCAATATGCATCTGGCTGCTGCTTGGGCCGTGCGAATGCGATTATCTGAAGGTTCCGGCACTGGCACTCTTTGAGGACGGCTACCTCTTCAGCACAAAAAGCTTCACAAACACCACAACAGACCCAATCAACGAAATTGCAATGCTGGGACTGCTTGTCTCAATTGTATTCATTGCCCTCTCCCAGGAAAAGGATGAAGATGAAATGGCACCGGTAGAGAGGCAGCGGGCATTCATCTGGAGCTTCTGGATTACAGCAATCCTCTACACAATTGGAATCCTGTTCACCTTTGGAATGCAATTCCTCTATTGTACCTTTGCAATGCCATACATATTTTTCATACTTTATATCATCAGATTCAACCTGGCAATGCACAAATTAAGGAGGGAACTCAAATGAAGAACACAATAAGGGTAGAACGCGCAATCCTGGACATCACCCAGCAGGACCTTGCACAGGCAGTGGGAGTTTCCCGACAAACCATCAATTCCATTGAGGCCGGCAAATATGTCCCCTCAACGGTACTCTCCCTGAAGATTGCCCGTCACTTCAACAAACCCCTGGAAAGCATCTTCCAGCTGGAGGAGGGGGAATAAGGAGACATGCGGGAATTTGCAGGATTTTCTTAAATTTGTACAGCTTACAAAACCGCACCACTTATGAAACAGACATACGAATTCCTGCAGCAGCTTGCCCTGAACAATAACAGGGAATGGTTCAATGCCAACAAACCCCTGTACAAGGAGCTGCAGGAGAGGTTCAATACATTTGCACAGCAGCTGATTGATGCAGTTTCTGCCTGGGATGAGGAGATTGCCGCCTCAAACCTCTCCGTAAAGGACTGTACCTACAGGATTTACCGCGATACCCGCTTCACCAAGAACAAGGAGCCATACAAGACCCACATGGGAATCTTCATCTGCCGCGGAGGAAAGAAGGCCCCTTATGCAGGGTATTATTTCCATCTGGAACCTGAACTGCTTCTTCCCGACAGGGCACCGCTTTCAATGGGAAAATGCTTCCTCATATCGGGAACATACCATTTTGAGAGCAAGGTCCTCCGGAGCATCAGGGATGAAATCTCCATAAACGGGGACTCCTTCCTGGATGCCATTGCACAGGCCTCCACCCACGAGTTCGGCCTGTATGAAGGTGAAATGCTCAGGAAGGTCCCTGCAGAGTTTGCCTTTGCACCTGATAAGTGGCACCATCTGCTCAAGCAGAAGGAGTACGCCCTGAGCAAGGAGATAGATCCCAAGTACCTCCTTTCCAAGGATCTTGTGCAGAAAGTATCTGAAGACTTCAAGTCTACAGCGGACTTCATACACAAGATAAATATGGCGGTAGATTATGCACTGGAGAATATGTAATTTCCACTCCGGGCACGATGATTGTGGGATATTACCAAAACATCATATATGAAAAAATTGTTATTAATTACGCTTGCAGCACTGATGGTGCTTGCGGCATGTGGTCAAACTAAAGGCAAAAAAGAGATGAAGACACTCGTAGCTTATTTTTCGGCAACCGGAACAACTGAAGCAGTTGCCAAAACGCTCTCACAAGTTACTGGAGGAGAGTTATATGAAATCAAACCTGAAGTGGAATACACAGCTGCAGACCTGGACTGGAGAGACAAGACTTCCCGTTCATCTGTAGAGATGGCAGACAAGAGCTCCCGCCCGGCAATGGTAAAGGACCTGCAGGACGCCTCTTCTTATGATGTTATCTATGTGGGATTCCCTATCTGGTGGTACACCGCACCTACAATCATCAACACCTTCCTGGATACATACGATTTTTCAGGCAAGACAGTTGTATTGTTTGCAACCTCAGGCAGCAGCGGCATTGAGGGCGCTGTAAAGGATTTCAAGGCAGCATATCCTGCAATCAGCTGGAAAGAGGGCAAACTCCTCAACGGGGCAACTCCGGAGACAATCAAGGAGTGGACAACTTCCCTTAAATAGAGTTTCCTTTCAAAGAGGATTAGAGGGTGACTCAAAAGGTGGAAATTTAAGGCTTGCACAGGTGAGGAAACCGGAGTTTACTTACGTAAATGAGGATTTCCGAGGCAAGCGTAACGCAAAATTTACCCTTTTGAGTCACCCTCTTTGCAGGAAAGCAAATGTGGTACATTTTTTGACCATTTTTTTCACGCAATTCAGACTTATGCTTTCAGAGAAACAGATATTCCGCCTGATGCTCATGTGCTGCAGCCCTTACCTGTTCATTTCAGGGGCAGGAACGCTTGCGGCCGCAGGTGTACTGGTATTTGTGGGCAAGGAGTTCATGACTGAAGCATTTGTAATGATAACCTTCCTTAAAATTGGGCTTGCAGCCATGTCTGTTGCACTGCTCAAGATGCTTTCGCGGGGAAGGGAAGACTATTTCTACATAAATCTGGGCCAGCATCCCAACAAACTGCTGAAAATGGGAATTTACCTGGACCTGGCAATATACATTTCCCTCTGCATCCTCATAATCCTTCTCCGCAATGTCTTCTTCAGTTAAAGATACTCTTCTCGCCGACAGCATACGCCTTTCATTCGGCACCCGCAACGTGCTCAATGGAGCATGGCTCCGCTCCCGGACAGGTACCGTTACCGGTGTGCTCGGGAGGAACGGCTCCGGGAAGTCCTGCATGTTCAGGGCAATAATGGGGGAGCTCAGGAGCCAGGACCTGTACGTAAGGGTAAATGACAGCATAGTTACGGGCTCAATGGAGATGGGCAGATATATAAAATACCTTGCCCAGAAACCGTTCCTCCCTCCAAAAATGAAGCTGAGGGAGATTTTTGAATTCTTTGAGGCAGACTACAATGCGTTTGTTGCGGACTTTCCGCAGTTTGCCCAATATCCCAGCTCCCGTGTGGGCGAACTTTCCGGCGGAGAGGTGCGTATAGCAGAGATCTGGCTCTGCCTGTGCAGCCGCTCCCCGTTCTGCATCCTGGACGAGCCGTTCTCCTATCTTGCACCCGTAGCGGTAGAAGTGGTGCAGAAACTCATCCGGAGGGAAAAACACAACAAGGGGATAATCATCTCAGACCACAATTACGAAGCGCTCCTGGAAGTTGCCGATGAAGTGCTCCTCCTCTCCGACGGATATGTACATCAGGTGCAGGAACACTCGGATCTTGTACGGTACGGCTATCTGAGGGGGTGATTCCCCGCAAATTCCACCCTGAAGCAGGTTATCCCGTCCTCGCGGGTCTGGAGGGAGAAGCGGCAACCGTGGGAAGCCAGCACCTCGCGGATTAGGATGAGGCCGAGTCCCTGGCCGTTTGGCTTGGTTGTGAAGAATGGGGTAAAGAGTCTTGCTGCGGTTTCTGGCAGTATGGGGGCCCCGTTGTTGGAGATGTCAAGAACCGTGAGGTTATCGGGAGTCTTGTATGAGGCAATCCTTATATGGCTTGGGGCCGATTCCACCGCATTTTTTACAATGTTTATGACCACCTGCTCAAACAATACCGTATCCAGCATCACCTCCCCGCAGCTGCCGCCCAAAGGGTACTCCAAAGAGATGCCTTTGCCTTACCTCTCTGCTAATCTGCCTGTCCATCATTGTTGCCTGTTTCCGTTTGATTAAATTTGTCTGGCACCGCTTTCACCCGCCTATCATTACACTTGCCATTATGCTCCATTGGCAATTATACTACCAAAAACACATCTCCCTGATTATCAAAGCTAAGACAGAAAAAGCGGTGTCCGAAACCGGACACCGCTGTACGGTATTGGGATATTACCGTCACACAGAAGTTACTCCGCGGAAAGAATATCCATAAGTTCTGTATTGAACCAGACAAACTCTTTGCCTATCTTCTCTTTGGCAAGCAACCCCAATGCCTCTAACTCTGTAAGATATTTCTTGGCAGTGTTAATGCTCTTTATCTTTTCAGACAAGAGATTCTTAGGCCGTATATATGGCTGTTCAAACAGCTTTGAGACATCTATCTTCAATAGCAATACTTTAGGTATTATAGCCTCTGTCCTGGAAATGAGAGCACGTATCCTGTTAATCTTGTATATGGTATATTCAGACGTCTGTATGACTGCATCCAACATAAAGAGTATCCAAGACTTCCAATCATTCAGACCCGTAACGTTACTTAAATTGTAGTAATAACTGTCTTTATTCTGAAGGATATATGAACTTATATAAAGAATAGGCATATCCAACAATCCCTTTTGAATGAGATAAAGGATGCACAGTATTCTTCCTGTCCTGCCATTACCATCGCGGAAAGGGTGGATTGCTTCAAACTGGTAATGTGCCATAATCATTTTAAGCAGAGGATCAACCGGATATTTTATATCATCATCCAAGAATTCCACCAGGTCGGCAAGCATCTTCTCAACAACGCCCTTTCCTCTGGGGGGAGTATATATAGTCTCCCCTATGAGAGAACCCCAACCTCTCTTCTTAATGACTATTTCTGCCTGATAAGGACGGATTCCATCATACGTCTGATTAACTTTTCTATAAATGTCTATTAAAGACTGACTGGTTATATTACCCGTTACAGTCAGATTGTTAAAACCTTCCCAAAGAGCTTCCCTGTAATGGAGAATCTCCTTTGCAGGCCCCTGCACATATTCCTCATCCTGAAATGTAAGTGCACGATAAAGTTCATCATCAGTTGTAAAAATATTCTCAATGGCACTACTGGCTTTTGCCTCACGCAGCGATATTGTATTTACAAATATTGACTGATTTGGGAGCATCGATGCCAACCCCTTAAGTTCAGCCAGCTTTCTGCTTGCATCAGTAAGTTTCCTTATAATCTTAGGAGAATTATAGCACTCTGCATCCGGAGGTAAAGGCGGCATATTATTATATGGAACATTTCTATCGTATGGCACCATAATTTTGACAGATTTTAGGTTTTCTGTCAAAATTACGCTTTTTTTGACAGAAAGCAAAATTTCTGCCATCTTGCCCATCCCGGTAGAGCATTTGATGTGCCCTACAGATACTTCTGGGCAAGCCCCAACGCCGTTCTTTTAATGAAACCTCTCCTGTTCATAAAACAGACAATGCCCCCTTAAGTTTATCCCAATACTCCGGTTTGCGGTCTATCCCTTCCAGAGAGAAGAAACATACGCCGGTGGAGCCTCCGTTCTCCACATACTGCAGGAACTCAGGTATCCTGTCTGAAGGGACGTGCCCTACAAATAGTCCCGAGCATAATTTTGCAGGGTTGCCGGCTGCCGCAAGGGCTTCCACACCCTCACGGGTTGCTGTCTCCACCCAAGGGTCATCAAATCCATAGAACTTATGGTAAATCATCGGGAAGAGGTAATCAAAATTCCTGAAGTTGGCCCAATCCTGCCTTACAAGCTTCTTGGACTCCTCCGGTGATGCAAATACCGCTGCAGATGCCACTTTGCCACATTCCTTTATCTCAGCGGCTATGTCTGATGCCATTTGGGCCATGAGGTCCCATCTGAATTGCATCCACTGCTCATTTGAAGCAGGGTCTTCAAGGTCAAGCGGATCAATGCCTGCAAGTTTTTTGAACTCTGCCCTGCAGGTTTCGCAATAGCAGAAATCCCATAACGGATACACCTTGTCCTGCACAACTCCACGCGATTCATGCAGCCCGTACGGCAGAATCACATCCGGATACCTTATGAAATCCAGGTGAATGCCGTCCAGCCCTTCAATTTCAGCAAGCTCCCTTACCCTATCCTTCAGATATTCTGTGCACTCAGGATGTGACGGACAGAGCCATCTGTAATGTTCACGGTTGTAAAGCTTTATATCAAGACATGATTCTCCCTGCGCATTTACCTGATACCACTCCGGATGGGCCTCCCTCAGATGCATCTCCACACGGTTGGTAGTCCACATCCACGCATGCAGCTCTATGCCATACTTTTTGGCATACGGAACAGCCCTCCTGATAATCTGCAACGCCGCACTGTCCCTGAACGTTGTACTGTCAAACACTACAGGCCTGCCGCTATGGCACTCCATAATGATTGCATCAATCCCCACCTCCGCGCATTTACTGAAATAATGTTCAAGTTTCTCATCCGGCATGGAAAGGCTCCCGGAAACCCATCCCCAAACCTTCTCTTTCTGCGGAGAACAGGATACAAGACTAAACAACACCGCCAAAACAAGTACTGCGGAACTAAACCTGATCTTTTTCATAATTTATCTATTGGAATAACTCTCCAAATATAACCAAACTTCCCCATAAATCATCTTCCCGACAGAAACTGGTGTTTTTGGGTACCATCTCCACCCAATGGAGCATCAGTTTTCAGGGAACTTGAATCTACCATCCGCTTCACGCTGCACTGTAAAAAGGAGAAAAAGCCGCTGGTAATATCAGCTGCTTTTTCTTTATCTTCTACTGGAAAATCTCCCCCTTTGCATACCCCCTGATGGCATTCTTCTGGGCATACAGGAAAAAGACAAAATGCACCGCCAGGCCAATTCCCCATGCTGCCGCACCAATGTTCAAAGACCTCAACGGCTCAGTATTCCATCCAATGTAATAGGATGCATACCCCATTGCCACACAAAAAACATATGTGATGAAATGGAACCTGAAACCTATATCATGAATCTGATTCTCCGCTTCATCCTTATCTCCAAAGTACCACCCTGCAAGAAACATCAACCCGAAATATACAATTGAACAAACCAATGTCATAGGAAGGCTCTCCATCCCCACAGCCATATTCAGGGCCCATCTGAATGCAACAGTACACAATAAAGCACAAACGGCAAACTGACCCAATCTTTGTGTAAATACTCTCATAATTTACAGTGTTAAAAGGTTAATAATTGATTCTTTGGTAAATATCATGATATTGCGTTCCACAAAACGCCTGAACAGTTCCTCGCCTGTAGGGGTAAGGTAATAGTACTTCCTGTCGGGACCCTTACTTACCTTCTTGCTGTCATATTCAACTATCTCCAGATGCTGGAATTTCCTCAAGTTGCGGTAAAGGCTCTGCTCCTCACAGGTCATAGTCCCCCCCGATGCCCTTTCTACAAACTCCTTTATCTCCTCCACACACTTGCTGCCCTCCCTCAATGCCAGAAATACCCAGAACGTAAGCTGCCCCTTCTTGTAGGTCTCCTCCCATGCATCAAGCAATTCTTCAACCATTGTATTCTTTCCCACACCAATATTATTCTTTATGTATTAAACATCTTGTATAATACAAAGGTAATATAATTTATCTTCCCGACAAATATTTTTTCATTATGCATTGAGGAGATATGAAAAACAAGCCCCACAACCTCATCCCGAGACTGCGGGGCCTGCCCGACTTAACCTAAGTTTAAATTTCATTTATCCTTCCTTCGCACCTCGGCATAACTCGTGCAAGCACAATTCTGCACTCGGTTTGTCGTCAGGTAAAAAACTATTTCACTTATGTAAATAGGTTGAGCAAATTCCTACTTCTCCTTCAACTTCTTAATTTCTCTATCAAAGTCGCTTTCGAGCAAATCCATTTCTCGTTTGCGGTAAATCTCAAATTCTTTTTCGGCTTTGGCTATTGCTTGTTGGTGCGAAACATTGCCTTTGCCAACAAGCACCTTTCTCTTATGAGCGATGATTTGATCATCAAGAGCCTCAATCCAATCCTTCATTGTCATGGGATTCATCTCCAATGCCTGAAACTCAGCAAAATCCAAGAAACCAGAAACAAGCAGATTCAAGCGTTGCAATTCTATCTCCGAAAGATAGTTCTTTGCAATCTTCACATCATCTTTGGTAACATAGTCGCCTTTGAAGTTGGTCATACCAACAAAAGGTTTTTCGTTATCCACACGATTGTAGATAACCTCGGCAGCCGTGTTCTCGTGAACTGCATAGTGCAACTTATTCTGCACCGTAGCAAAGAACATCTTTGTCATTTCGCTACGAGGCAAAGCCCTTTTGTATATACTCATGTAGGCGTTGGGTTGCCCAACGGCGGAAACGGGTAGATACTTGCGACTGCACACGATAACCGAGGGCGATAATCATATCAAGGTTGTAGTGTTCCACTTCACGCTCAACCTTACTAGAACCATCTATTTGAACTGTTCGGAATTTCCGAAAAGTTGCCTCCTTTGCCAACTCTCCATCCTCGAATATATGCTTAATATGCTCACTTACATTTGATTTGCTTGTTTGATATATCTCAACCAATTGTGCCTGTGTAAGCCACAAATCCTCATCAGCAAAACGCACCGACACACGAGTAATCTCGTTGTCGTCTTGATAGAGTATTATCTTGTTTTCTTCTTTCATTTCCTCAACACATTATATTGGTTTTAATCCACTCAAGTTCCTCTTTCGTCAATTTTGCATTCTTTATTTTAAAAAGCATCTCCTTTGCCCGTTGCCATTTGTTTGTCCCTATAGGTTTAGTCAATGTACCCCTTTCGGCAAATATCATTAAATCCGGAGAATCAGGCCAATTTGCAATTTTCCCATTGGAATCCATATAAAAATCTACATAATCTCCCCAATTATGTTCTAATGGAGGGATTACTCCGTCGGGAACATAACCTTCTATCTGAAGGAGAGGTTTCTTTTCTCCATCCAATAATATGTATGTGCCAGAATCGCAAACTTTTGCCCTTAATCTAAAGTTTGCATCATAACTCCATCCGTATATTTTTGCATCATCCAAACTTATTGTAAAATCAAATTGTTTGTTCTCCTCATCATACAAAGGAATTCTGAAGTTAAGGTCCTCCACTGGAAGTTCCCCCTCATCACCCTCTATAGTAAACAACTCATCTCCCCTGAAATATGGCAATACCACACGAATGTATTTAGCCTTTATTACCATATCTGAATAAAACACACATCCTGTATAATCAGGTTCCTCAGAGTATGATATCAGGAGTTCAAACGGAACATCAAGCACTTGGGCAACCTTTCTTAAAACAATGACACTCTTGGTTGAAAAAACAGAGTTTACATTCTGCTTATGAATTCCTAATCTACGGGCAAACTCAGCCTTAGAAATTCCTTTTCTCTTCAAAAGCTGCTCCCCGTGTTCTTCAAAATATAGTTTATCCTTCATTCTTCTGTCCAATCTTTATCCTTAAATTCCTCTTCAAAAGCCATCAAGTCTTCCATAAGTCTTTGTTGCATTGTTTCTTCAGAATCATCTCCACTCTTCATCCAATCAACCCGGTGGGCGTATATTTGCGCAATCCTAATCTGCCTATATGCTTCTTTCATCGTTTCCAATGATTCCTCCGATAATTCCAGGACATCCGTATCATATGGATAATGGTCATAAACACAATGATGTATCCAATACAGAACAGGGAAATTGCCATCCTGCTCATTCATCCTTAAATTTTTGGATTTGAACACAATTTCTCCAGGATTACAAAGGCATTTGCCTCTGCAAGTATTATCAGCTTTCTCTATAGTGTTATCGCTCAGAAGATAACACTCCGCCTCTTTATATGTGCTAAATCTGCAGTAATTACAATAATGAGTATATGAATGCTGTGTCTTTTGCACAAAGATTGTCCAATAATCTTCATGCACCTTTTCCGGCTTAGGCTTTAACGCCAAAGCTACATCCCTCTCTATGGCCTCTGCAATATCTCTCATCCCATATTGTCTGTAATCAAAATGTCCTCCACTCATTTCACATCCATTGTTTTTTTAGTTGGCACTCTACAATGCCTTTTACAAATATAACCATTTTTCCTTGCGGTAATACTTTTTATTACCACAAATTATATTAATCTGAATATCAATTGGGATGGCGTGCAGATTT
Organism: Bacteroidales bacterium; assembly: GCA_017482565.1. GTDB lineage: Bacteria > Bacteroidota > Bacteroidia > Bacteroidales > UBA932 > Egerieousia. The sequence continues at coordinate 108,771 of JAFUMO010000045.1, forward strand.
GCTCCTTGTTAGTTTGTGCTATAAATGCGGTATTTCTCCACAGAGTTGTGTAATCTGATGAAGATTGTGGAGGAAACGGGACAATATTGCACAAAGTTTGGTAATGTGAACAAGTGAGTGAAAAACAAAAAACCCAGCTTTTCAGCTGGGTTGATGTGCGGGCGAAGGGACTCGAACCCCCACGTCGCAAGACACTAGATCCTAAGTCTAGCGCGGCTACCAATTACGCCACGCCCGCATTTCCGCGATTGGGATTGCAAAGGTAGGAATATTTTTCACATTTGCAAACCTTACGGCTATAAAAGTTGCAAAAATCTACGCCTTGTAGAGGATAATGCTTGCCCAGTTATCTATGTCCCTGGTCATTGCCATCCTGAATCCGCAGCGTACGGCGCACTCTTCAAGTACCGGGATATCCTCTGTGTAGAAGCCGCTCAATACAAGGATACCGCCTGTCCGCATTCCCCTATAGTAGGTATCCATATCCTGTAGCAGGATATTTCTATTTATGTTTGCCAGGATAAGGTCATATTTGTTGGCCTGGATAAGCGAGCCGTCTCCATACAGGGTGTGTACAGCCGCCCCGAGCCTGTTCTTAAAGGCGTTCTCCCTTGCAGAGTTCACTGCAACAATATCCACATCAATTGCGTGAACAGCCCTTTTTGCCTTCATCTTTGCGGCCAGCAGCGCCAGTACACCGGTACCTGTACCCATATCCAGTACCTGCTTGCCCCTGAGGCTCTTCCAGCCGAAGCCCTGCATTACATCACTCTTCTCCCCTTCCCCGTTCAGATCCAGCAGAGCCTTCATCATCATTGTGGTGGTCTGGTGGTGTCCTGTACCAAAAGCCATCTTTGGCTCTATACGGATGTTGTATTTTGTAAGGGGCAGGTTCTTGTGGAACGGAGCCTTCACTGTAACCAGCCCATCTATGAAGATGGGTTCAAAGTCAGATTCCCAGGTCTTGTTCCAGTTCTCCTCCTGGATGAACGATGTTGTATAGGATACTTCAAATCCTGAATCCCCGCCATTGAAGAAGCTCAATACGGTCTTGAGGTTCTGCTGGTTGAAATTATCCTGTCCAATGTAACCCTTCAGGAGAGGCTCCTCCGTAGAGAAGCTCTCAAAAGGGATATCATCCAACATAGCCATTACAATCTCTGCATGCTCCTCAGTGTAAGGGGTAATTTCTATTGCAACCTCTATGTAGTTCATTTTTTAGAAGCTTTTTGCAATTGCCACAAAATCATCTGCAACCAAAGCTGCACCACCTATAAGGCCGCCGTCAATGTCTTTCTGTGCGAAAAGCTCCTTTGCATTTGAAGGCTTGCAGCTGCCGCCGTAAAGGATAGTGATCTCCTCTGCCAAAGCACCGAACTGCTCAGCCAAAGTTGCACGGATGAATGCGTGGATCTCCTGTGCCTGCTCACTTGTAGCGGTCTTGCCGGTACCAATGGCCCAAACAGGCTCGTAAGCAATCACTACATTCTTCATCTGCTCTGCAGAAAGGGTGAACAATACCTCTTTGATCTGTGAACCTACAACCTCAAAGTGCTTGCCTGCCTCCCTCTCCTCAAGTTTCTCACCTACACAGTAGATAGGGGCAAGATTCTCCTCAAGTGCAAGGCCAATCTTCTTCACAAGCTTCTCATTTGTCTCTCCATAATACTCCCTTCTCTCAGAGTGGCCCAGAATAACGTACTGTACACCAGCTGAAGCAAGCATCTTGGCAGAAACCTCACCTGTATATGCACCCTTAACCTGATCTGCACAGTTCTGTGCAGAAAGACCTACAGCTGAACCAGCAAGCACCTCTCCTACTGAAGAAATGTGTACGAACGGTGGGGCAACCACAAGTTTAACATCGGCAGGCACCTCTGATACCTTTGCCAAAACATCTTTAGCCAACTGTACACCCTCAGCAACGGTGGTGTTCATCTTCCAGTTTCCGGCAACAATTTTCTTTCTCATAATCTCTTTATTTCTTGTTATTTGTCATTATTCTCCAATTCGCTGAAGCGGGTGCAAAAATAATAAAAGTATCCCGATAAAGCAACGTGCCATATCGGGATACTTATATAATTAAAATGCAAACTATTATTTCCTCAGAAACTCTTCTATTGCCGAGGCAAGCCTCCTTACACCCTCTACAATGCTGTCATCATCCATGAACGAGAAGTTCACCCTGAATGTATTCTTTCCGCTGCCGTCGCAGAAGAACGCCTCACCAATCACAAATGCAACATTCTTCTTCATTGCCACCTCAAACAGCTCCTTGGCATCATACCACTCAGGAAGCTTTATAAGGAGGAACAGGCCACCATCCGGTTTTGTCCAGGTAACTCCCTCAGGCATATACTCCTCAAGCGACCTTAGCATGAGGTCCCTCTTGTTCCTGTACATCTCTACTGTACCCACAAGATTCTTCTCAAACAACCCCTTCTTGAGGTACCTTGCTGCAACCGCCTGGTCAAATGTAGGTGAACAGAGGTCAGCAGACTGTTTTGCAAGGTTTATCCTCCCTATGAATTCCTTAGGGGCAACAATCCATCCCAGGCGGAACCCGGGAGCAAAGGTCTTTGAGAATGTACCCAACAGGATTGTACGCTCAGGGGCCATAGAATAGAGATATGGCATATGCTCACCATCAAAACGTATCTCCTTGTATGGGCTGTCCTCAAGAATGAGAATATCATATTTCCTTGCAATCCTCACAAGATACTCCCTCTGGTCCATTCTCATGGTAACACCTGTAGGATTCTGGAAATCAGGGATTGCATATATGAATTTAGGTTTCTTCCCCGCAAGGCACATTGCCCTTACAACTGCCTCCAACTCCTCATCCTTCTCTGCTCCCACCATCTTTGCCTGATATGTACCGAATGCCTGGAGTGCACCCAGATACGATGGCAGTCCGCAGATTACAATATCACCAGGATCCAGCAGCACCTTGGCTGTAAGGTCAATCGCCTGCTGCGAAGCTGTTGTGATTATTATGTTGTCCTTGTCAATGTCAAGGCCGTCCTTTACATATCTTTTTGCCAGTTCCTCACGCAAACCATGGTTTCCATCAGTACCGCCGTACTGCAGTGCCTTTGCACCCTCCTCTTCCAGCACCTCCATCATAATGGTCTTAAGATCCTCAACCGGGAATGTTGCAGGGTTAGGGAAACCGCCTGCAAATGAGATTACTCCTGGCTGGTTGACTACATTCAGCAAAGCCCTTATGGGAGAGGGCTTCATGCACTTGGCGCTTGCTGAAAGGAACTCATTGAAATCAACTTGCATACTCTGTAGTTTTAATGCTTTTATATTCGTCACACAAATATACAAAAACTATCAGAAAAAATGCAGCATGCAATAAAATATGTAAGCAAAACACACCATTTACAATAATTCCACAAATCCGTCAAAAAGGAACATGGTATCTGTGGGTCCCGGCATGGCTTCAGGGTGAAACTGCACTGAGAACCAAGGCTTTGCCTTGTGCCTTATCCCCTCATTTGAGCCATCGTTCATATTCACAAACCACGGTTTCCACCCTTTGGGCAGGGTTGCGGCATCCACAGCATACCCGTGGTTCTGGCTTGTAATGAAACAGCGGGTGGTCTCCACCATCCTCACAGGCTGGGTATGGCTCCTGTGCCCGTACGGAAGCTTGTATATTGAGGCACCGGCCGCCTTTGCCAGAAGCTGGTTTCCCATACATATCCCAAAGATGGGCTTCCCGGAGGTTTCCATAACCTTGCGGAGCACCGCTACAGCCTCCATACACATATCCGGGTTCCCGGGGCCGTTTGAGAGAAGCACCCCATCATATTCCATAGCGGAATAATCATGGTTCCACGGAACCCGCACCACCTCAACACCCCTTGAGGTGAGGCATCTTATTATGTTTGACTTTACGCCACAATCCACCAGCACAACCCTCTTTGCAGCACCGGTATTATAGCGCATCACCTCCCTGCAGCTCACCTGTGCCACATAATTGATATCCCCGTAATCCTCCATTGCCTGGGACTCATCCTCCCCCTCAAACACTATCCGCCCCATCATCACACCCGCTTCACGCAGCTCAAGGGCCAGTGCCCTGGTATCAATCTCCGTAATCCCCGCAACCTTCTCCCTCCAGAGCCACTCTCCCAGGCTCTCCACCGCATTCCAATGCGAATACTTCTCTGTATAGTCATTTACCAATATGGCTTTGGGATAAATCCTCTCCCCCTCAAAATTGCAGGGAAGTCCCCCTTCATCCCTTGTCTGGGGCGGCACGCCGTAATTCCCTATTATGGGAGATGTGAATGCAAGGATCTGCCCGGAATACGATGGATCAGTAAGGCTCTCCACATACCCTGTCATGGCGGTATTGAACACTACCTCACCCTGCACACCCTTATCATAACCAAACGATTTGCCCTTATAACGGCTCCCGTTTTCCAAAATCAAAGTAACATCCTTCATCTGCAGAAAAATTTGTTTATGCAGGCATAAACAACAAAATGGACACAAGGTTCATCAAATGGCCAATTTTGGTTAACTTTGCCATATAACATATTTGCTATGCCTGTACTTAGAATAACAAAAGAGTTCAGATTTGAGGGGGCGCACGCCCTGCCCGGTTATGACGGCAGATGCCGCAACATCCACGGACACTCCTACATACTTTACGTAACAATAAAGGGTGAGCCGCTTTGCGGCACCACCTCTCCCAAGGAGGGGATGGTAGTGGATTTCAAGGAGCTTAAAGCCGTTGTAAACGAGAACATCATAGACATTTTTGACCACGCCCTCATACTCCGCAAGGATGCGGTTGCAGCCGGGGAGCTGGCAGCAGGCTACGGCAATGTGGTGCTGGTGGACTTCCAGCCCACAACCGAGAACCTGATATGTTACTTTGCCCAGGTCCTCAAGGAGAAGCTCCCTCAAGGAGCTGAACTTTTCAGCCTGAAGATGCACGAAACCGCAGGCTCGTTTGCCGAGTGGTACGCTTCAGACAACATATAAAAGCCACAACCATGCAGAAGATATTCCTTATAGACGGCCATGCCCAGATTTTCAGGATGTACTACGCCTTCATGAGGCGCCCTATGGTAAACTCCAGGGGAGAGGACACATCCATCCTCTACGGATTCACAAAAATGGTTCTGGAGCTCATTGCAAAGGAGCAGCCCACACACATAGCAGTGGCATTTGACCCTCCGGCAAAAACCTTCCGCCACGAGGCATACCCCCTCTACAAGGCCAACAGGAGCGCTGCACCTGAGCTGGTGAAGGCAGCCCTGGAGCCCCTGCAGGAGATCCTCAAGGCCCTCAACATCCCGGTAGTGATGATGCCGGGCTATGAGGCTGATGATGTGATAGGCTCAATGGCCTCCCAGTGGGAAGGGGAAGATACAGAGGTATATATGGTTACTCCCGACAAAGACTACGGACAGCTCATAACCCGGAACATCTTCCAGTACAAGCCGGGGAAGGGGGGGAATGAGGTGGAAATCATCGGGAAGGAGCAGATTTGTAGAAACTACGGCATCTGTGAGCCGCAGCAGGTGATTGACATCCTCACCATCTGGGGGGATGCATCTGACAATGTACCTGGAATCCGCGGCATTGGGGAAGTGGGTGCTAAAAAGCTCATTGGAAAATACGGCTCGCTTGAAAGGATTATTGAGCATGTGGATGAGCTTCCACAGAAGCAGCAGGAATCAATAAGGTCATCTATGGACCAGATTATGATGAGCCGCTTCCTGGTTACAATCAAGAAGGATATAGATCTGCCGCTGAAGGCAGATGACATAAGGGCCAAAGGTCCTGATTTCTCTGAGGTTTCAAGGGTATTCACCTATTATGAGATGAACTCCCTGAGAAAGTTCCTCCCGCAGGGAAGTCCAATGGAGACACCTGGAGAAGGGAATGGAGGCAGTACCGCTGCAGACGGGGCTGCCGGAGCCCCTGCAACAATCCCTGCCGCTGTTGAGGTGACTGCCGGTGATTTCATGGCAGCTGCCGGCAAGGTGAAGGAGATTGCAATATGCATGATTGGAGGAAAAGGGGTAGTTGCAGGGTGCGGGGACACCTATACCGTTGCCCCTACCGGCAGCCTGAAGGTGATTGCTCCGGTATTGCAGGACCCGGCTGTTTCAAAGACCGGATACGGGTTCAAGGCCCTCTACAAGATGCTATGGAATGAAGGGATCAGCCTCAAGGGGGAAATATATGACATTGAGCTGATGCATTATATAATCAACCCTGAAAGGAGCCACAAGGAGGAGATGCTCATCAGAGGCTATCTGGGCATTGAACTCCAGACGGTGGAGGAGAAATGCATGGCCGGCACGGAAGGGACTCCGGAGGAGAAGGGAAACACCCCCGAGCCTGACCTCTTCTCAGCCGCACCGGAACCGGACCTGTTCTCTGCAATTGCCCCGGAGCCGCAGAGTGAGGGGATTACCCCTCAGGAATCCCTATATGCAGGTATCCGATGCACCCTGCTGCTGAAGTTACGCGGCAAAGTGATGCAGGAACTGGAAGAGGCCGGGCAGGCATCACTTTACAGCAACATTGAGGCCCCTCTGGTGGAAGTGCTTGCAGACATGGAACATACAGGTGTAAAGATAGACACTGACCAGCTGAAAGAGTACAGCAGGGAGCTCACATCTCAGCTTGCCCTAATTGAGGAGGAGGCTGTTGCTCTTGCCGGAGACAGCACCATAAACCTCTCCTCTCCAAAGCAGGTGGGGACATTGCTCTACGAGAAGCTGCAGCTCAATCCTAAGGCCAAAAAAAGCGCCAAGGGGAGCTGGCCTACTGATGAGGAGACCCTTAATGAGATGCTCCATCTGCATCCTATTGTAGGGAAGATACTTGAATACAGAGGAATAAAGAAACTTATCTCCACATATACAGATGCCCTCCCGGCCCTCATCAACCCGGCTACCGGGAGGATACACACCACATTCAACCAGTCGCTCACAGCTACAGGGCGCCTGAGTTCCACCAACCCCAACTTGCAGAACATCCCTATCAGGACCCAAAGAGGGCGCGAGATAAGGAGGGCCTTCATCCCTTCTGCCCCCGGGAATATGATTGTTTCTGCAGACTATTCCCAGATTGAGCTCCGCCTGATGGCACACATGAGCGGCGACCCGAACCTCATTGAGGCCTTCAACAGGGGGATGGACATCCACACCGCAACTGCCGCAAAGGTATTTAGGGTAACTGAAGAGGAAGTAACAAAGGAGCAGCGCAGCAGGGCCAAGACCGCCAACTTCGGCATCATATACGGAATCTCCGCATTCGGCCTCTCCCAGAGGCTTGGAATGACCAGAACCGATTCCAAGGCTCTCATAGAGGAGTATTTCAACAGCTACCCAAAAGTTAAGGAGTATATGAACACCATGATAGCTTCAGCCAAGGAGAAGGGGTATGTTGAGACCATCTACGGCCGCAAGAGGTTCCTTCCCGACATCAACTCCCGCAATGCGGTTGTGAGGAGCTTCAGCGAGAGGAATGCCATAAACGCACCGCTGCAGGGGAGCGCAGCAGACATAATAAAGGTTGCCATGACAAATATCTTCCGCCGCATTGCAGAAGAAGGGCTCAGGAGCAAGATGATACTCCAGGTGCATGATGAGCTGGTCTTTGATGTTGTACCGCAGGAGATTGATGCAGTCACCGGCATTGTAACCCGGGAGATGGAAAACGCCATTGCCCTCAGCATCCCGCTTGTTGCAGAGTGCGGCAAGGGGGCCAACTGGCTTGAGGCACATTAGGAGATAATAAGGGTACAGGATGAAGGATAACCCATATATGGAAACCATGCAGCCGGAAATTCCGGACACACAGCTCATAGAATCCGCCCTCAGAGGGGACCAGGCTGCCTATACCCACCTTGTGCAAAGACACAGGGAGGGGCTTACCCTGTATGTGGCAGAATTCATCGGGAACCTCAAGAACCAGGATGGGGTTGCAGAGCTTGCAGAGGAGCCTCAGGATATTGTACAGGAGGCATTCCAGAAGGCATTCCAGGCACTTCCAAGCTATAATCCGCAGTACAGGTTCTCCACCTGGCTCTTCAACATTGCCCGCAACATAGCAATAGACTACGCCCGCAAAAGGAAAATATCCATTGGGGCAAACCTTAATCCCGACAGCATACATAATTTTGCAAACATAGGGAGCGGTATAAGGAATTCTCCCGAGGACAAGCTCATCAGCTCCCAGGAATACAGGAGCCTCATTGGGATGATAAACTCCCTGGGCGAGAAGTACCGCCAGCCTGCAATACTCCGCTTCATAAAGGAGTACGAATATAACGAAATAGCTCAAGAACTTAATCTTGAGCTAAATACCGTAAAGACCCGCCTGAAGAGGGCCAAAGAGATGCTTAAGAAAATGAGCGGACAATAATCCTATTTCAACATCTCATCTATTTTCTGTACAAGTGAAGCAAACTCATCCTCCTTGTAGAGGCGTGTCATCATTACAATTGTACCGTCCTTGTCTATAAGTACATTACGGGTGATTCCCGCATCCCTTACAGCATATTTTGCAAAGATATCCGCACCAGGGTCCAATGCCAGCGGATAAGTTACGCCTGTAGTCTCAGCAAACTTGAGAACTGTCTCAACAGGCTCGTCCCTGTCAATTCCAATGAGTGCAAAGTTTGCATTATCCTTGTGTTTCTGCCAGATATCCTTCTCAATGAAAGGCATCTCCTTCCTGCACACGCCGCACCAGCTTGCAGTGAACTGGAGCATTACAACCTTGCCCCTCAGGTCAGAGAGCTTCACCTCCTTACCATCTGTAAGTGTACAGGTGAAGTCTGGTGCAACCTGCCCGAGCTTTACAATATAGCCTACACTATCTGCCTCAACTGTAACCTCAGCCTTTGTAACAGACTCTGTCTGGCCGCCGCCACCGCCTGCTGCCGGACGGGTTTCACTTGGACCACAAGCGGAAACAACCGCCAAAACCAGAATAACCGGGAGAAATAATTTCTTGATCATAATAATAAGTGCTTTATGTTAAACTATCAGTTACAAATATATAAAAAAAAATTCCCTTGGGAAAAACCCAAGGGAATATATGGATTGCGTTACAGAAAATCCTAGTAACCAGGATTCTGCTGAAGCTCCGGATGAACTGTAAACTCAGTGTCAGCGATAGGAAGCACAATTGTATGCTCATTCCAGTCAATTACACGCCTAGGATCTCCATCATAGTCACGTACATCAACTGACATATCCCTTACAATCTCACCACCTGTCCTCATTACGTCAAAGAATCTGTGACCCTCGCCAATAAACTCTTTATGACGCTCAAGCATGATAAGCTCCTGAGTAGCGGTTACAGGCTCGGCAGTAAGGTCTGCCCTCATCCTTACAGCATTCAGATACTCATCAGCAACTGACTGGTTACCAATCTGCAATGCAGCCTCAGCAGCCATCAGGTATGCATCTGTAATTCTGAAGATTCTTGGATTGTTCTGTCTGAAAGTAAGAGCCTCCCACTGTTTGTTGCCAGGAAATTTCTTCAACCAGTAGCACTCCTCGTTAACACCTGAAAGTTCAGGATCATTCTCAACTATGAACTGTGCCCTTATATCATCAGGGGTATCAGCAAAAAGATCCATCCATTTCTGGGTAGGGATTACAGAACGTCCTGCGTTTGTGCTCTCAAACCACATTGAATGATAAATGGTATTAAAACCGCCATCACCGTCAATATCACCGTCAGGGCTTACAAGGAACTCAAGAACTGACTCCTCGTTTCCTTCCTCACTCCAGTAGGCAATATAATCAGCGTTTGATACCATAGCGTATGGAGAATCCTCAACAACCTCGGCATTTGCCTGATATGCCAACTGGTAATCACCTTTATACAAGGCAATTTTACCCAGAAGCATCTTTGCTGCCCAGTAGTTGAAGTGACCTGTATTCTTTGATTTTGAAAGAAGTCCCAATGCAGCGTTCACATCAGACAATGCCTGTTCATATGTCTCAGCCACTGTGCTTCTCTTCAAAGATTTGGCCTCCTCAGGAGAAACTACACCAGCCCTGTCATTCTCATGGTCAAGAATTACAGCACCAAGTGATGCGCCGTTGTCCTTAAGGTATGGATAGCCGTACAATCTTGCAATGTCGAAGTAGCATAGAGACCTGATTGCGTAAGCCTGTCCCAAAAGGTCATCCCTTACCTCCTCGTCAGAAGAGTTCTCTGTAGGGATAGTATTAACATTTGCAATGAAAGTGCTGGCTTTCATTATAATGTTGTAGTAATTCTGCCACAAGCCAAAATAGTTGGTCTGGGAAGCTGAGAAGTTAAGGATATAGAATGAGTTGAATGAACCGTTAAGCTCCCTTGGATACAGGTTGTCACCCCTCATGTCACCCAAACAGATCATGTATGTACCATACATGTTGTAGTATTTCAGGTCAGTATAAAGACCGTTTGCCGCAACTTTGGCATCTGCCATTGTTACCATTGCACTCTCAGCCACAACTGAGTCAGTAGGAACCTTATCAAGGAAACCATCACAAGATGAAAGCCCCAATAAAGCACCCGCGGCTACTGCTATATTCAAAATATATTTTTTCATGATAATCTATTTTCTTCTAATGTTAGAAACTTACCTCTACACCAAATGTAACGGTTCTCATTGCAGGCATACCCATGCTGTAGTAACCGCTCTGCTGAATCTCTGGATCAATATGAAGCTTGGTGAATGTCAGCAAGTTTGCACCTGCAACATATACGCGTGCATTAGTAATGCCTGCCTTGTTTACAAACTCTTTAGGGAGGTTGTATGAAACGGTTGCATTCTTGAGCCTCAAATAATCACCCTTGAACAGGAAGTTGTCTGAATCATAGTAGTTACCGGACTGGCTGTTGCTGGCAATACGTTTTGGATATTTTGCGTCAGTATTGGTTGGAGTCCAACAGTCAACCTGATCCTTTACAATATTTCTATAGAATGTCAAATAACCGTCTGAGAAGAAGTCATCTGTACAGTTATCAAAGATATAGTGACCATATTTGTATGACCATGCCATTGAGAAGCTGAGGTCTTTCCATCTCAAGTCAACATTGAAGCCACCGAAACCGTCTGGAAGTGCAGACTTGCCTTCAAGAATAACAGCTGCAGAATTGTTTCTCCTTGTAGGGGCATAGTTGTAACCTGATTTAGGAACAACCTGACCCTCCTGTACCTCTGTACCATCCTTGAACTTGATGTACTGGTCAGCAATGTCACCTTTCTCATAGTATGAACCCTCTGCAAAGTAGTGGTTACCCGCTTTGATTGTATTTCCATACAAGTCTACGAAATCCTCCTGGGCAATACCCAAACAGTCACGCAATCTGTACTGGTAGAAGCTGTATCCTGCTGTCCTGATCCAAGGTCTTGAAACCTGCTGCTCGCCTGGCTCAGAAAGTGAAAGGATCTCATTGTCAATAGTTGACCAGTTAACGCCAACTGACAAATCCCAATCCTTGCTCTTGAGGATATCAACATTCACTGCAAGCTCAATACCCTTGTTCTTCATAGAACCGATATTTGAAAGTGTGCTGGTGAAACCTGTAATTGAAGGGATCTTTGCACTCAACAGCAAATCGTAAGTCTCTTTCTCAAAATACTCTGCAGAAATTGTCCACTTGTCAAAGATTGTAGCATCAATAGCCACGTTCCAGTTCTTGTTCTTCTCCCAAGTAAGGTCTGCGTTTGCAAGGCTTGAAGGGTAGCTTGCACCCTCAGCACCGTATACCCAGTAGTCATACAATGACATGTAGCCGAAACGGTCTGTAGGAAGTGTACCGCTGGTACCGTATGATCCTCTCAATTTACCGTCGTTCAACCACTCTACATCCTCCATGAAGCCCTCGTTTGAGAATCTCCATGAACCTGATACTGACCAGAAGTCGCCCCAACGGGTCTCAGGAGCAAGCCTTGAAGAGCCGTCACGTCTGTATGTACCTGTTATATAATATTTTGCATCGTAATCATAGTTCAAGCTTCCCAACAATGAAAGCAATCCCTCTTCACGGCTCCAAGAGTAGCTGGTATCATACTCTGCACCAAAGATAGACTCAGTTGCACCCTGGTATGAGAAACCTGTCTTACCTGCCCTTGTCATGTGGTAAGTCTCTTCCTCAGCCTCCCAACCTGCCATAGCAGAGAGATGATGCTTGCCCCAAGTCTTGTCAAAGTTCAATGTTGTTGAGCTTACAAGCCTGTTCACATTCCTGTGACGGTCCGACATGTAACCACCCTGATCGCTGTATGCGTAGAAGTTAGGGTGACCCTCCAACCAACCGAAACGGTCATGTACGTTCAACCAGTCGTTGCTTATTGTTGATTTTGCTGTCAACCAGTCAGTGAATGTAACCTGCATCCATCCTTTCAACAAGAGACGGTTCTGCATTGCATCATTGATCTGTTTGTCATAGTAAGTGATAGGGTTAACTGAGGTAACACCTGAAATCCACTGCTCTGTATAGAGTGAACCATCTGATTTGTATGCATAAGGCCATCTTGGGTTCAATGATTTCTTCCAGATTGTGTAAGGGTCATCCTTTGAGTGGTTCTCCTGGTGACCAGACTGTTTAGAGCGTGAATACTGGAGGTTACCGCCAACTTTCACAAAGTTGTTGATCTTAGCCTCACCATTAACTGTAGCTGAGAAACGGGTAAGGTACTCCATGGTGGTAAGACCCTGCTGGTCTGAATAAGCTACAGAAGCATAGATCCTTCCCTTATCTCCACCGCCTGATACACTGTACTCGTAGTTCTGTGCTATACCTTTACGGAAAAGCACATCCTCCCAGTCCTTGTAGATATATTTGCTGTGGTCTTTCTTAGGGTAAATCTGGTTTACCTTAGCCTCAGCATACTCATCAAGTGTAGAATATTTGCTCTGCCATGCACTTGGAGTCTGCTCTCCATAGTTGTACCATGCCATTCTGATAAGGTCCTCTGTCTCCTGCTCGCTGGCCATCTCATAGTTGTCAAACGCAAAATATGAAACACCCACACTTGCCTTGAAAGTTGAAGTCACCTTGCCCTGCTGTCCCTTCTTGGTAGTGATGAGGATAACACCATTAGATGCACGTGAACCGTAAAGAGAAGCTGCTGCGGCATCCTTAAGGATGGTGATTGACTCAATGTCTGAAGGGTTGAGGAATGACATAGCAGAAGTTGAGATATTACCTGATGACCAGTCACCGCTGGTTGCAGGAACACCGTCAATTACGTACAATGGCTGGTTGCCGGCATTGAATGAACCGAAACCGCGGATAGAGATGTCTGCCATTGCACCTGGCTGTCCTGAACTTGCCGCTACCTGTACACCAGGAGCCTTACCTGACAATACAGACTCAAAGCTCATTACAGGGGCATCCTTCAATGCGTCATCCTTCACAACGGTTGCGGAACCTGAATATGAACCTTTCTTTACTGTACCGTAGGCAACTACCATAACCTCATCAAGGTTTACTGTCTCAGGAGCAAGTGAAATCTTTACAATCTCCCTTCCCTGTACAGGAACCTCATGTGTAAGGAAACCTACAGAAGAAATTACCAAAGTGGCAGTTTTTGGCACCGAAATGACAAAATTACCATCAATGTCAGTGGATGTACCATTATTGGTGCCCTTTTCCAAAACATAGGCTCCAATGATTGGCAATCCATCTTCTGAACCGATAACTGAACCTTTGACAGTAATCGGCTGTGCCAGAAGCATTGCAGAACTGCAAGCCAGAAGCACCAATAGAATGAGTTTTTTCATTAGATTATTGTATTTAGTTAGCATTTGTGTAACAATCAAAGTTAAACAAATATTACGATAAAGCAAAATAAATGGACACATGCGGAAAAAATACGCAACCTATCTGATAAAATGAAGGACTATGGTTCCTGTAGATTAACCTGCAAAAAAATAAGTGTGCTCCGTTTCCGGATGCACACTTATCATTACCTTCCCTGGCCAGATTAGTACCTGTCCTCTGAAGATACTGTCAATTTTTTTCTGCCCCTGCGGCGTCTTGCAGCCAATACCCTGCGGCCGTTAGGAGTTGACATACGCTCACGGAATCCGTGTTTGTTACGGCGTTTGCGCTGTGATGGTTGGAATGTGCGTTTCATATTATGACAATTTTATAATTTTCAAATGGGAGTGCAAAAGTACGTTTTAAATTTTGAAATACCAAACTTTTTTTATCTCGGAATATAAATAACATACTTCCCATTGAAGAAGCTGTCCGGGAACCAGTCATTGATTGCACAGAAGGATATGCGCATCTTGTCAATCCTGTTCCTGGAAGCGGCATTCTCCACCTCCCTGTAGAGGTCTCCACCAGGAAGGAGGTCCCCCCCCTTGAGGTAAATTATCCCCTTTTCATATTTTCCCTTCACCCACGGAAGAAAATTCCCCAAATCAGTCACGGCACGTGAAACTATGAAGTCAAACTTGCCGCCAATCTCCTCAACCCGGGATTTTACAGCCTTTACATTCTTCAGACCCAAAGCCCCCGACACCTCCTCAACCACCTTTATCTTCTTCCCGATAGAATCCACCAGAAGGAAATCCACCTCAGGGTACATGATTGCAAGGGGAATGCCTGGGAATCCTCCCCCGGTCCCCACATCCATCACACTGGTACCGGGCGTGAAAATGTCGGCCATGTCAGCAAACTTGGCAATGGCAAGCGAGTGGAGCACATGATGCAGCTCCAGCTTGTCAATATCCTTGCGGCTCACAACATTTATCTTGCTGTTCCAGTCTTCATAGAGGGACTGGAGCATCCCAAACTGCTCCTGCTGCAGGGCAGTGAGATCCTTGAAAAATTCATTTATCATCATTCTTCCTCCTCCAGGACTTTGCTCATGGCATAATTCCTCCATTTGGCTATGAGTGCCAGCATGTCGTCGGGAATATTGTTCTCCAGGAATATATGCTTTCCGGTTACAGGGTGCTCAAACCCCAATGTCTTTGCATGCAGGGCATGGCGTGGGAGCAGTTTGAAGCAGTTGTCTATAAACTGCTTGTACTTGCTGTATATTGTACCGTTAAGGATACGGTCCCCGCCATAGCGGTCATCATTGAAAAGCGGATGCCCTATTGAGTTCATGTGTACCCTTATCTGGTGGGTACGGCCGGTCTCAAGCTTACATTCAATGAGGGTCACATACCCAAACCTCTCCAGGACCTTGTAATGTGTGACTGCATGCTTGCCTATGCCGCTTTCAGGGTCAAAGGCCCTGAACCTCATCCTGTCATTAGGGTCCCTCCCTATATTTGCCGTAACTGTGCCCTCATCCTCCTTCACGTTACCCCACACAATTGCAATGTATTTCCTCTCAATTGTATGGTCAAAGAACTGTTTTGCAAGCCCCATCTGTGCCTGGTCATTCTTGGCCACCACAAGTAAGCCGGATGTGTTCTTGTCTATCCTGTGTACAAGGATGCCCATCCTCTCGTCAGCACCGTCGGGACCTTGGCTTACCCCCAGATGGAAGGCAAGTGCGTTTATAAGGGTTCCGCTGAAATGGCCGTGGCCCGGATGAACCACAAGTCCGGCAGGCTTGTTCACTACCAGCAGGTCTTCATCCTCGTATGCTACATCCAACGGTATGTTCTCAGGCCTTATCTCCATTCCGCGCCTCTGGTAAGGCATCACAATGGTGATGAGATCGTTGGGCTTCACCTTGTAGTTTGCCTTCACCACCTTCTCGTTCACCCTCACATATCCGGCATCAATGGCCAGCTGTATCCTGTGGCGTGATGTCTTCTCCATGTGCTGGGTAAGGTACTTGTCAACCCTGAGCATCGTCTGCCCCTTGTCAACAGGGAACCTGTAATGCTCAAACATGGAATCTATCTCACCCTCCCCGTCCATCTGCCCCTCCCCGTCAAGGGGAATCTCCTGCTCCTCCAGATATTCGTCTATATTGGAGAAGTTGTCAAAAATGTTATCTCTCCTGGTCCTCTGGCTCATTGGTTGGAATCAAAGTTTTGTCTAAAGTAAAATATACATGAACAGGCGTGCCCAGCCATACTGCAGTATCACCAAAAGCCCCTTTATGCGGCTCCTGCCTGTACGCAAATGCGGCAAGGGAATCCTGGAATGTCTCCACCGTTGCATCAAATGAAACTTTTCCCATGTTCAGGGAGTTGTCAATCAGGTAATCCTTTATTATGGAATATGGCTTCCCTATAAGGTCAGGTACAAATGTAACGCTGTCCGCCTCATTCTGTCCCAGTCTCAAATCTATGACACTCTCACCCGGAAGTTCCTTGCCAGGAGGGACAGGTTTCCCCTCATAAAGCTGCTCAAGCACATTGTTTGTGGCAAGGTCAGGCTCATATATAAGCTTGCCCACTTTCAGCTGTGAAGAAGAAAGTTCAGACTGGGCCTGCCTCAGGGAATATCCCACAAGTGAAGGCATCTTTACCATCTTGGGGCTCTTTGCATTAATTGTAATCAGTATCCTCCTGTTCTTCTTCACCTTGCTCTCCGCAACAGGATTCTGCCTGTAGATTGCACCCGGCATCATCCTTGGGATATGTACGGAATCGGTAACCTCCAGTCTCAGCTCATTGGCATCGGCCACCTGCTGCGCCTCCTCAACAGTGAGTCCCATAAAGGAAGGGACAGAGAGCTCCTGATTGTGTCTTGTTATCACATCCAGCATGGAAAAGAGTGCAAAGACCACAACTCCCATAGCTATGATTGCCATATACACTTGCTTTGTAAACCAGTTCCAAAGCCACTTCTTCGTATTTCCGGTTTTCTTCTTCATAGGAATAAAATGTCCGCTAAGATAGCAATTTCCGCAAAGGTACAAAAAAAGGGAGAACTGCGCAGCAGCCTCCCTCCCTTATCATGCCATCATTGGATTACCTTCTTCCAGGGCCTCCCATAGGACCGCCAGGCCGGCCTCCCATAGGACCTCCCATACCTCTTCCAGGACCGCCCATCCTTGCACCGCCGTTCCTCATGTCTCCGAAGTTCCCGAACCTCCATGTAAGTGTAACCATGAAATACTGTCCCAGAGTATTGTTGGTAACATTCTGCACATAGTTCTCAGTAGTGGTGATTGATGTGTTCTTGGACTGCTTGAGGATATCATACACCTTGAACTTGAGCGTAGCCGAATTCTTGAACAGGTTCTTTGAAATGGCTGCATTCCACACGGTTATAGGCTTGTCATAACCCTCGTCAAATCCCTCATAGAATGTATGGTTGATATCTGAAATGAGGTTAACGCCACCCGGAATGGTAAAGTTTACAGAGCCGTTGATTGAGTTTGTCCAGGTTGAGACATCCTTCATTGAACTTACTGTATACCACGCATTCCTGTAGTTTACCCTGCCTCCTACAATTATCTCTGCCCAGTCATTGCGGTAGGTAAGCCTCAACATCTCCGAGATGTTCAGGTTCTGGGTCTCGTTCTCCACCCAGTTTGTCCTTCCGTTTGTCTGGCCGTCAGCCATGTAGTTGATTCCGTTGTTGTATCTCACCATTGTGAAAGTGTTGATTGAGAATCCGGATTTCTTTATAGGGACATTGTACATGATCCTACCGCTTGCAGAATATACGGACTTGTCTGTATTCTCATATGTTGATACCTGCACACCGTCCTCAGTATAATATTTCTTGGAAACGATGTCATCCTTGGTGTATGAGAAGTCTGCACTCGCACTGAAGAAGCTGAACTTGGCCCTGTCGTTTGACCTGTACTCTGCCGAGATACTGTGGGTGAACTTTGGCTTCAGGTCCTCGTTACCTACTGTAATCTTCAACGGGTCAGAGTTGTCATTCACAGGCATCAGCTGGTTGATGCTCGGCTGTGATGTCCTTCCACGATATCTTACCCTCAGGAACTTGTCATCAGAGAAACGGTAGTCAATCCTTGCTGAAGGGGAGAAGTTTGTAACTGTGTACGAGGTGTCCCTCCCCTCTCCCACACTCTTGGTGGTACTTGGCTGCATGCTTGCTCCAATGGTAATATTATATTTCTCCTCCTGCTTCATGAAGTTCAGCTCAGCCTGCTGGGTGATGAAAGTGTTCTCATAGCTTGTACTGTACTCCTGGTCAAAAAGGCTGTAGTTACCGGCCGCATCCTTGCTGTACGTCTCCTTGTCAGAATTGGTCTTCTTGTAGCTGTACCTGTATGTACCCTCAACAAAGAAGTTCTTTCCTAAAGGCTCAATATATGATAATCTTGTACTTATATTGTTGCTCTTCTCCTGCTTGAGGACATTTTGGTCAATGATTGCAGTTGAATCCACAACATTGTTCCTGAAGTAACCGGTCTCTGAATAGTTATATCCGTCAGACTCATTGTTTGAGTAGTTATAGTTTACATTCAGGGACATTGTACGCCCCGGCCTGTTGAACTTGAATCTCCAGAGCATCATGCCTCCTAACCTCTCATTGTGGTTGTCACCATAATCGCGGCTGTATCCCCTGTTTGTTGAATCTGCATTCGTACGGGTATTGAACTCATTGAATGACTCATAATCGCCCCGTCCTATATTGATGTTGGGCCTCAGAAGGAACGATACCTTATCTGAAAGCTTCATGTCCCACTCGCCTCCAAAACGGATACCATCTGAATAGGTCTTGTCATAACCGCTCTCATGGCTGTAAAGATTCTTGTCTGCAGAGAGCATTGTGGTCCTGTCCTTGGTCTCCTCAATGAGACGGTCACTTCCGCTGTACATGAGGTTACCCTGCAGATCTGAATTCTCCTGCCTGAGGTTGGTATTGGCATTCACACCACCCATCCATGAAGTGGTTACACCCCGGCCCATCCAGCCGCCGCCTCCACGCATGCCGCCCATCATTGAGCCTGCCATATCGGTAAATCCGCGGTTGTTGGTGTTGTTGCCGTTTGCAATGATGCTTATCTGGGTCTTGTCGGTGAAGCGTCCTATCATTGCTGCACCCTCATATTTCATATCAGAGTCTCCTCCTGCAAGCGGATTGCCCAAACCGCCGCTCAGATTTCCGAACCAGCCCTGCATCATGCCGGCCTTTATTCCCAAATCAAGCACAGTCTCCTCGTCACCGTCATCAATTCCGGTGAACTGAGCCTGCTCGGATTTCCTCTCAACTACCCTCACCTTCTCCACAATCTTGGCAGGAATGTTCTTGGTTGCAAGGTTAGGGTCATCCAGGAAGAACTCCTTTCCGTCAATCATAACCTTGTTTATGGTCTTTCCGTTTGCGGTAATGTTTCCGCTCTCGTCAATCTCCACGCCCGGGAGCTTCTTTATAAGCTCCTCAAGCATGTCTGTATCTTCAATCTTGTATGAAGAGGCATTGTACTCAATGGTATCCTTCTTTATGAGCATCTGGTTAGCAATTCCGGAAACCACAACAGCATCAAGCATCTGGTTATCCTCCGATACAAGCAGCTCGCCATACTCATTTGCCCCCTTCTTTATATCAAAAGTGAACTTCTTCCCCTTGTAGCCCATATACTCAAAAGTAATTGTTGCCCTTCCAACCGGGAGCCCCTGGAGCACCACAACACCGGCAGAATCAGAAAGTGCATACTTCCTCGGCTGCTGGTCTCCTACATACTTTGCATGCAAAGTGGCAAACTCTATAGGCTCCCTTGTGAGGGAATCCAATATAGTTGCCCTGAAATAGGTACCCTTTGCCCTTGTACCAACCTGCGGATTGGTTTCGTCCGCAAGCGCCTCTACCTCCACACAACAAAGGCTCACAAGCGCTACAACAAAAAACATAAGTCTCTTCATATATCTCTCTTTAATTTTTCACTGGTCATTTGACACCCGAAAACCCGAAAAGTTAAACCACAAGGAAGAAAATATCATTTTACCCTCCCGGGATTGGACTCAACGAACTGTTCCCAGCTTCCCGACATCTTCTTACCCTTCTTTCCCCCTCCTGAGGCAAGTATAGGGTTCTGCATGTGGTAATAATGGCATAAGGCAATTGCCAAGGCATCCGTAGCATCCAGATATTCAGGAGCGAAATCTACCCCGAGCAACCTCTGTGCCATCATGGCAACCTGCTCCTTTGAGGCAGCACCCTTTCCTGTAACTGCCAGCTTTATGCTCCTTGGGGCATATTCATATATGGGTATACATCTCTCCAGCGCCGCCGCTATGGCAGCTCCCTGTGCCCTCCCCAGCTTGAGCATCACCTGCGGGTTCTTTCCATAAAATGGGGATTCCACAGCCATTTCGTCGGGATTATACTTCCTGATTATTCCGGAAACCTCCTGGTATATGGTCTTGAGGGTTACAAAATGGTCGTCTATCTTCTTGAGGTTGACAACACCCATATCCACATACCTTGCCTCCTTTCCCAAAACATGGATAACCCCAAAACCCAAAATCCGGGTTCCGGGGTCAATTCCTAATATTATTTTGTCTGTATGCACTAATCTATCCACTCAAATCCTGTATACTCCCTCAATGCTGCAGGGATATGTATCCTGCCCTGCTCATCCTGGTTGTTCTCCAGCAATGCGGCAAGAATCCTTGGCAAAGCAAGTGAACTTCCATTGAGGGTATGGGCCAATTGTGTCTTTCCGTCATCATCCTTATATCTGAGCTTCAGACGGTTTGCCTGGAAAGATTCAAAGTTTGAGACTGAACTCACCTCAAGCCAACGCTGCTGCGCCTCTGAATATACCTCAAAATCATAAGTGAGTGCAGAAGTGAAGCTCATGTCACCTCCACACAGCCTTACAATCCTGTATGGGAGCTCAAGGGCCTGGATTATACTTTCCACATGTCTTACCATTCCGTCCAAGGCCTCATATGAGTTCTCAGGCAAAGAGAGCTGCACTATCTCAACCTTATCAAACTGGTGCAGCCTGTTCAGGCCTCTCACATCCTTGCCGTACGAACCGGCCTCCCTGCGGAAGCACTGGGTATAGGCTGTCATCTTTACAGGGAAGTCTGCCTTGTTAACTATACAATCCCTGTAGATGTTGGTAACAGGCACCTCTGCTGTAGGGATCATGTAGAAGTTGTCCAACCCTACATGGTACATCTGCCCTTCTTTATCGGGAAGCTGCCCTGTTGCATATGCAGAAGCCTCATTTACAACCAATGGCGGCTGTACCTCCATATAGCCGGCCC
This sequence comes from Bacteroidales bacterium, assembly GCA_017482565.1. GTDB lineage: Bacteria > Bacteroidota > Bacteroidia > Bacteroidales > UBA932 > Egerieousia. The sequence goes on from JAFUMO010000045.1 coordinate 129,893, forward strand.
TTGTATTCATGTCCAGGAAGAATGCAATCAGAGCCCTCTGGATCCTTGCCCCCTTGCCCTTGTATACCGGGAAGCCTGCACCTGTAAGCTTCACCCCAAGGTCAAAGTCAATTATATCCAAAGATTTTGCAAGTTCCCAGTGGGGTTTTGCATTCTCCGGAAGGGCTGTCTTGCTGCCCCCTTCCCTTACAACAACATTGTCTTCAGCTGTCTTTCCTGCAGGAACCTCAGCGCATGGGATGTTTGGAAGCTGTACAAGATAATCAGTCATAGCCTTGTTGTGCTCCTCCATCTGCTGCTCCAGTTCTCTGGATTTCTCCTTAAGGGATGCCACAAGCTTCTTGGCCTCTTCCGCCTCATCCTTCATTCCCTGCTTCATGAGCATTCCAATCTCCCTGGCCTTTGCATTCTGCTGCGCAAGCACGCTGTCAAGCTCAGTCTGCGCTGCACGTCTGAGCGCATCTGCCTCAAGGATCTTTGCCACAATCTCCTTTGCATCAAAATTCTTCACAGCCAGCCTTTCAACCACAAAATCCGGCTGCTCCCTCAAAAGTTTTAGTGTCAACATATTGTATTACATTTACTTAACAATAAAAACAAGAAAAGGCATCCCTTTGCAAGGATGCCTTTCTATTGCGTCTGTTGGGGCAATCCTTAGTTCTGATAAGGCATTACCGAAACATAAGACTTACCCTCTGCTTTCTTTTTGAAAACTACTACGCCATCAATCAGAGCGTATAGAGTGTGGTCTTTACCCATTCCAACATTCAAACCAGGGTTGTGTACTGTACCTCTCTGGCGAACAATTATGTTGCCTGCCTTGCAATTCTCTCCTCCGAAAATTTTAAGACCTAGTCGTTTGCTTTGTGATTCACGGCCGTTCTTTGAACTACCGACACCTTTCTTGTGAGCCATAAACTTCTAAATTTTAAAAATTAAGCAATTGATTCAATTTGGATCTGTGTCAAACATTGACGGTGACCGTTCATCTTCTGATAGCCTTTGCGGCGTTTCTTCTTGAAAACAAGCACCTTGTTACCTTTTACGTGGTCAAGTACAGTAGCTTTCACAACTGCGCCGTCAATGTAAGGGGCACCAACTTTAACAACACCCTCGTTGTCTGTCAACAATACTTTTTCAAAAGAGATTGAGGCACCTACCTCATCCTGCAGGCGGTGTACAAAAATCTTTTTACCAGCCTCTACTTTAAACTGTTGTCCTGCAATATCAACAATTGCGTACATCTTATTTTGTTTTTACGGGTTATGATAGCAAGCGGTTAATTCACTAATTAACTCTTATTCAATAGCTTAACTACCTTTTTATTAATTATGGACCACAAAAGTAACACTTTTTATCCATTACACAAAAAATCTTTTTAATTTCGCACAAAATTTAAAGACCCGGGCAGGTAATGGAATCACCTTTTGAATACAACAAATATGTATCAGGTGCGCAGTTCATAGGGCGCAGCAATGAAGTTGCCCACTTGTGCAATCTTATAAGGGAGCATAAGAACGTGCTCATATACGGACCTGCCAAGATAGGGAAGAAATCATTGGTATACAACTCACTGGAGCTTCTCCGCCATGATCCGGGCGACATCACCCTCTGTGACATGGACCTGTTCAACATCCGTTGCATAGAGGCTTTCATGCTGAGATATGCCAATGAAACCGTATCGCACTTTGCGGCAACAGACACGGAGTGGAATATAATACTGCAGAGATATCTCCCCTCCTCTCCATACATGATGGACAAGAGCTCACACAGGCTCCAGTACACCTATACAACCAAAAACCTCCTCAACGACAGGCAGATTGAGGAAATCCTCTCTCTTCCAGACAAGCTGGCGCAGGAATACGGCACACATATAATATTCTACTTCCGCCAGTTCCAGGACATCCTCCTGTTTGATGACCCGCACAGGACATTCCTCCTTCTGGAGAAGTGCTGGAAAAGGGACACCCATACAAACTACATCATCACGGGAGACAGGTTCAATGCCATGGAGGAGATATTCCAGGAGAAGAAATATTTCTACCACTTCGCCGACAGGATTGAGATGAAGCCAATTGACGAGAAGATATTCTCCGATTTCATAGTGAAGGGCTTCCTCAAGGCAGGCAAGGTGATACATCCTGAGCAGGCATCCACAATATACAACCTTGTGGAGGGTGACCCGTGGTACACACAGCACCTGGCCTCCATCTGCTTCAACCTTACCAAAGGATATGTGAACGAGGGGATCATCAGGCAGGCCACACAGCACCTGATAAACCTGCACGATTTTGAATTCCACTCAATAGTGTTCAGCCTGAGCAAATACCAGACAAGAATGATAAAGGCTGCCCTTGAGGGTGTGGTGAAGTTCACCTCTGCTGATGTGCTTGACAAATACAGGCTCAACTCCTCAGCAAATGTAAGCAGGCTCAAGGAGGCCCTCACAAAGAAGGAGATAATCACCTTCAACGAGAAGAAGCCGGCCACATTCCTTGACCCGTTGTTCAGACTTTGGTTTGTAAACTACTTCTTTGCAGAATAGCATCATGGAAAAACAGAAAATTGTAGTGCTCAGCGGCGCAGGGATAAGTGCCGAGAGCGGCATACAGACTTTCCGCGGCGGAAACGGCCTGTGGGACAATTATAATGTGGAAGACGTTGCCTCCATTGACGGATGGCACCGTAACAGGGCCCTTGTCCTTGAATTTTACAACAAGAGGAGGAAGGAGCTTGAGAAGGCCCAACCGAACGCTGCCCACACTGCAGTTGCCAGACTTGAAGAGAAATATGACGTTACAGTTGTAACCCAGAACATAGATGACCTCCACGAAAGGGGCGGCAGCACCAATATCATCCACCTGCACGGGGAGGCAACCAAGGCCAGGAGCGAAAAATCAGACTATGGCCCCACATACGAAATAGGCTACAGGGAACTGAACATAGGTGACCTTGCTCCCGACGGAGGGCAGCTCCGCCCACATATCGTATGGTTCGGGGAAGCCGTACCGGAACTCAGCCGCGGTGCCAAGGCCGTGGAAAAGGCAGACATACTCATAATAATTGGGACCTCCCTGAATGTATATCCTGCCGCAGGGCTCATCCACTATGCAAAAAAAGGGTGCAGGATCTACCTTATAGACCCCGCCCCCATGAATCTGAACATTCCAAACTTCCAGCAGCTCCAGACCACCGCCACTGAGGGTATGAGGCAGCTGCTTGAGATACTTGGCCTATAACAGCAAGACTGATATTATTGTTTTACATCGGATTTTTCATCAGATTCTAATTATCATAGCTTAGTAGCCAATTATCAAAAGTTTGTTCTAAAGCAATGCATGCCTTATCTGAATTTATCTCTTAAATTGTTTCAGTTTTCTTTGTCCTCTTCGTTTATCCATTTTCTCTTTCACAACTTTAGTGTGCTTTATCCATTCCTGCTTGTCATTATCATCCCAAAAGATTGTCTTTTCCCATTCCTTTCTCATATCCTCTACCTGGTATAGCTTGATTTTACCATCAGGATGTTTCTCCGCCAAATCAATAACATAAATA
>JAFUMO010000046.1 GCA_017482565.1 Bacteroidales bacterium
AAAATGATGCAGATTTTTCTTTTATGAGGCAGAAAAGCATTAACTTTGCAAAAAGAAATAATATAAGCTATGTATACATTTGATTACAAGGAAACTCCCAAGCAGCTATTGACACCCGACATTGTCAATATGCTGTCCACATTGCATGAATTTAGAGGAAAGCAGGAGTTGTATATAGAAGCAGAATCCGATGTGTTGACAGCGTTGTTGGATATAGCCAAGATTCAGAGCACAAAGGCATCCAATAAGATTGAAGGTATATATACATCAGACGACCGATTGGAAGCATTAGTAATGGAAAAAGCAGAACCTCGTAACCGTTCCGAAGAGGAGATTGCAGGATATAGGGAGGTTTTGGCTACCGTCCATGACAGCTATGAGTATATCCCTATCCGTCCGAACAATATCCTGCAATTGCATCGCGACTTGTACAGTTTTAGCAGTAGCGATACAGGTGGCAGATTCAAGAATACGGATAATGTGATTGCAGAATCAGGCAAAGACGGGCAGCAGAGAGTGAGGTTTACGCCTGTCCCTGCATTTCAGACTCCCGAGGCTATGGAGAACTTGTGTAATGAGTTTAACAATGCCATTGAGAGTGCGGAGTTCGACCCGCTGTTGTTGATTCCGATGTTCATTCTTGACTTCCTTTGCATCCACCCGTTCAATGATGGCAACGGACGTATGAGCCGTTTGCTGACCTTGCTGTTGCTTTATCGTAGCGGTTATATCGTAGGGAAATATGTCAGTATGGAAATGTTGATAGAAAAGACAAAGGAAACCTATTATGAAGCCTTGCAGAACAGTTCCATTGAATGGCATAATGACAAGAGTGATTACGCCTCATTTGTACGATATTACTTGGGAGTTGTATTGAAAGGATATAATGAGTTCCAAGACCGTATTGAGCATTTGAAGTATCGCAAATTATCAAAGGCGGATAGAGTAAAGGCGGTGTTTGAGAAAAAACTCGGTGTGGTCAAGAAATCAGACATAGCCACACTTTGCCCCGATATTAGCGAAACGACCATTGAACGCACATTGAAAGAGTTGTTGGAGGCTGGTTATATCAAAAAGGTAGGCAAAGGACGGGCTACTGGCTATGCGAAGAAGTAACCAATTATTTTTCTGGAGGGAGTGAAATTTACCGCTTGCCCTATATTATCTGATGCAAAATAATAGTGTCCCTATGGATAGAAACAAGAACAGCATACAAATGGGTTATCAATGTAAGAACCCGTTTGTATGCTGTCTGTTTATCTTATTCTACATTTTCGTATTCAGTCGTTTGTTTCCGTTGCCGCCCGACCTTTCAACTTTCAAGGGCTATTGTACTACCTTCGCAGACGAGCAAAGGAAAGGGGCGAATGACGGAATTGGGAAACTCCTAATATCGAAGATTGACGATAGACCTAATTCAAATTTTACCCTGCAATAATGAAAAATGCACCGTCCTTTTGCCCGTTCATAAAAAAGTTGTACCTTTGTTCAAAGATGAGTTGTACATCAATGCAAATCACGCAAGTATGTAGAAATCAGAACAGTCGCCAACTCATTACCTCGTTCTTGAACTTTCCGCATAAACTTTTTACTCTTAGCGGATTATAAGATTATTCCAAAAATAAGTTTTATTTTTGTTTTTAATAAAAATAAAAGAGTTATGAAGCCGCTTGTAAGTATTATAATGGGCAGCACATCAGATATGAAGGTGATGGAGCAGGCTGCCGCTTTCCTTGAAGAGATGGAAATTCCATTTGAAATCAACGCCTTGTCTGCGCACCGCGTACCTGACATGGTGGCTGATTTTGCACATGAGGCCCACAAGAGGGGCATAAAGGTGATTATTGCCGGTGCCGGCGGAGCAGCACACCTCCCAGGTGTGATTGCAGCCTCTACTCCGCTCCCTGTAATAGGTGTCCCTATCAAATCCTCAAACTCAATTGACGGCTGGGATTCAATCCTTTCCATCCTGCAGATGCCTTCAGGCATCCCGGTAGCCACCATGGCCCTGGACGGTGCCAAGAATGCAGCTATCCTTGCTGTGCAGATCCTTGCCGGCTCAGATGCCGCCCTGTTCGCCAAGTTTGAGAAGTTCAAGGCAGACCTTGCCAAGAAAATTGCCAAGGCCAACGAAGATCTGGCCCGGATAAAGAATTTCAAGTATAAGGTGTAACCCGTGGCACGGGTACAGCGTAATTATCTGTATATTAACCTGCTGCATTTTTTTTGTGGCAGGTTTTTTTCTTTATTTCCGGAAGCTTAAATCGTTGGTTTACAAGGTGAAAGGTGTGAACCCGTGTCACGACTTACATCAGAATTGTCTTGTATAGCTTTGTGGCTTTGGAGGAACGGTTATGAAGAAGAGATGCTTTATTGTATTAGTGTTCTGCCTGTTGGGAGTGGGGCCCGTGAGGGGGCAGGAGATGTTTGAAGTGGTTTTGGAGCAGGTGTTGCAGGAGTTGGCGGAGGAGGGGAATGAGGTGGGGGCGGAGCAGCTGGTGGAGCATTTCCGCATGCTGCACGGCAGTCCGGTGGATCTCAACAGGGCAACGGTGGAGGAGCTGGAACAGCTGTATCTTCTTACTGATTTCCAGATTGTGAGCCTGATGGAGTACAGGGAGAGGAGCGGGCCGGTACTCTCCCTTACGGAGCTGCAGCTGGTAAACGGTTTTGATGAGGGATCGGTAAGGCTGCTGGCCCCGTTCATTGAGTTTGGGACTGCAACGGGGAAGAGTGCAGGAAACGGTGGAAAAGGGCGCTGGAATATTGATGCGGAACTTCTTGCCAAGTGGAGTCTGGCGGAGGGGAAGGAGGAGTATATAGGCCCGCCGTTCCATTCACAGCTGAAGTTCAGAAGTACAGCCGGAGAGAAGTCCAAAGGCACAGCGGGGGAGAAGCTGCGGCTGGGGTTCACCCTGGAGAAGGATGCCGGGGAGCCCGTCTCGGGCAGGGGGAGGCTGCCGTTGGGAGATTTCTTCTCATGGCATCTGCATGCAAAGGATATTTCTGTAGGGAAGAAGCTGGATGTCTCAAATGTGGTGCTGGGGGATTATTCGGTAAGGCTCGGGCAGGGGCTTACGGTGTGGAATGCCTTTTCAATGGGAAGCGGAACCACAATGCAGAGCGTGTACAAGCGGGGTACAAGGATTGCTCCATATTCTTCTTCAGATGAGAACCGCTTTTTCAGGGGTGGTGCGGTTACACTGAGAAGGAGTGCCGGTATTGCGTCATGGTTTGAGGCAACTGCATTCTTCTCGCTGAAGAAGGTTGATGCCAGGCTTAGCGGCAACAGGTATACATCACTCCCATCGGACGGGCTCCACAATACGGAGAGCCTCATGGAAACCAGAAAGAGACTTGGGGAGACGGCTTACGGGACAAACCTCTCCTATAGGGGGAGGAGGTTCACTGTGGGGGTAAACTGGGCCGGCTACGGCTATAATGCCTGGAACGGCAGGAGGGTGCAGGAGTATAACAGATACCAGATGTTCAACGGGCAATATGGGAACTTTTCTGCGGATATGACGGCAATTCTGGGAAAGGTAAGGGCCTTCGCTGAACTGGCAATGGACTACGGGGGAGCATATGCGCTCCTGGCAGGGGTGCTCTTCAAAGCCGGCAGATGGGACTGGGCATTTGCTGGGAGGAGTTATTCCAAGAGGTATATTGCACCGTATGCAGGAGCTTACAGTACAGGAAGTTCCTGCTCCAATCAGGATGGTGTCTCCGCTTTGGCACAGAGTAGTGCCGGAAAAGTGAAGCTGGTGTTGGGAGGGGACTATACCCATTATCCCTGGAAAAGGTACGGGGTGCCTGAAACCTCCTCTTCTGCAGTGAAAATATGGGGCAGGGTGGAGAATTTATCGGGAAAAAGCACCTGGAACATGAAAATTTATGGGAACTGGGGCTCATACGGGAATACCTATAAATACGGGGTGAAGTGGCTCTATGGGAGGAGCCTCACGGAGTGGCTTGCGCTCAAGGCGAGGGGGGAGTTCCTCTGTGCAGAAGGGGGTTCCACTGGGTTTGCGGCCGGAGCGGATATGGACTTGAAGGTGTGGGACGGCTCCCTGAGAGTGGTGGCGCGTGGTGCATATTACTGCTGCAGGGAGTGGGCCGGCAGGATTTATATGTATGAACATGACCTCCCTTCATCATTCTCATCGTCACTCCTGTATGGGGAAGGATTCAAATGGTATGCGCTCCTTGTGTGCAAACTGGGGCGTTTTTGCAGCATATATCTTAGGGGTGATGGGGAACCCAGGGTAAAAGTTGGATTGAAAATGAGGTTTTTTTAGTAGATTTGCAGACCTTTAAAAACTTATTTTTATGAGACCGGAAAAGACATTAGGCGTTTTGGGTGGCATGGGCCCCGCTGCAACAGCAGATTTTCTGAGGGTACTTGCAGAGATGACCCCTGCAGGGACAGACCAGGAGCACCCAAGGATGATTGTATATTCACATACCATTACTCCCGACAGGACTACGTTCCTTCTGGGTAAGGGACCAGACCCTACAGAGTACATAAAGGATGGACTGAAGACCCTTATAGGATGGGGTGCGGACATGCTTTGTGTAACCTGCAACACTGCACACCACTTCATAGACGGGTTCAGGGATGAGATTTCAAAGCCTATAGTGCATATCATTGACGAGACAATCCTCAAGTCATCACAGGTGTGTCCTCAGGGTGCGTGGCTTACAGCAACACTGGGTACAATGAGGACAGGGCTCTACCAGAGGCATGCACAGGAGAGCGGATATACCTTCCGCATTCCGGATCCCGGGATGCAGGTTGAGATCCATGACGTTACCGATATGGTGAAGGCAGGCCAGCACAAGGAGGCAGGCGAGAAGTTCAGGGGTATAGTTGAGCGTCTATGGGCAATTGAGAAGCTCCCTGTTGTGGGTGCATGCACGGAGATCCCTATTGCATACGCAAATACCGGGCTTGAGAAGGAGATGGGCATTTCATGCCTTGAGGCTCTGGCTGAGGGTTGCATCAGAGAATTGTATTACAAGAAATAACTTTCGGGATTATGAAAATCAAGATAGCTTTGCCGGTACAGATACTCATTGCTCTTGTACTTGGTGTATTGTTCGGCATTTTTGCCCATGAATATGTAAAGTATGTGAGCTGGGCGGGTGAGATGTTCCTCCGCTTCCTCAAGATGATTGTGGTGCCTATCGTATTCTCATCAATGGTGGTGGGAGTTGCAAGCCTTGGCAATCAGGGAGGATTGGGCAGGATTGCAGGAAAGACCTTCGCATTCTATGTCTCTACAACCGTGATAGCAACAATTGTGGGTCTGGTGCTTGTGAACCTTATCCAGCCGGGAGTTGGCTCATCGCTTGTGTCGCAGGCAGATTCTGCCGCACAGGTGGCAGCTGCAGAGAAAGTTTCCTTGGGACAGCAGGTGATAAACATTATCCCAAGCAACATTTTTGAGTCAATGGCCAAAGGAGATTTGCTTTCTGTCATCTTCTTTGCAATCCTATTCGGTTACTTTGTAACCCAGGTTGGCGAGAAATCAAGAAATACCATTATAGATGTATTCCAGGCGGCATTTGATGTAATCATGAAGATTACCCTTGGCGTAATCAAGCTTGCCCCTTACGGAGTGTTCTCCATTGTTGCCAAGATGATTTCACAGCAGGCGGGAGATATGGACAAGCTTATGGAAGTGGCCCAGAGCCTTGGAATGTTCCTCCTTATAGTTTGGATTGGCTGTATGATCCAGTTCTTCATCATCCTCCCTTCAACCGTATATTTCATTGGAAAGGAGAACCCATGGAGGCACATGAAGAAGATGTCAACAGCAATTCTTACGGCATTCTCAACCTGTTCATCGGGAGCAGCCCTCCCTATCTCGTTGAGGGACTCGCAGGAGAAATGCGGCATCTCAAACAAGATTGCCAGCTTCACCCTGCCTTTGGGTGCAACTGTGAACATGAACGGAACAGCCCTTTATGAAGGCGTGGCTGTAATCTTCATTGCCCAGGTTTATGGAATAGAGCTCTCTTTGATGGAGCAGATAATAATAACCGTAACAGTGCTTTTCTCTGCAATAGGTACAGCAAGTATCCCTATGGCGGGCCTTGTAATGCTTTCTGTGGCAATCACCGTTGCCGGCCTTCCGCTTGAGGGGATCGGTCTGGTGCTTGCTGTTGAACAGCTATGTGACATGCCTCGTACAGCAACCAACTCTTACGGTGATATGTGCGGTGCGGTAGTAATTGCCAAATCCGAGGGCGAAAAGCTCACAATATAGGACTTTTAAATTAACACCTATATACCACAAGGGGGCGCCTGAGAGGGTGCTCCCTTTTCTATTTTCCCGTTTACTTTAATTTTCCGTCCACGCTCCTCACGGCCTTGATTTCTTTTGTTCTGGCCCTGTTCTGTTGGTTCTGATCCTTTTCTGTTGGTTCTGCTTTTGTCCGGCGGCTCTATCCCGCAGAGGTTGGCAACGTCAAATGCCCACAGAAGTGCCTCTGGAGCGTATGACGAGAACTAACCTCGGGTTGCAGACTGGGTTGGTGGCGGCAATGAGCCCTGCAGACCTCTCTGATGGTGGTGTTGTGCTTATCCTCTTGGGGGATGCTGTAACCGACTCTTGAAATGATGTTGTAATTGAAAGGTGTGATACAAGCTCAGCCGAAGTGCGGAGCAATTGAAAAAGTAGGTGGAGTAAAGTAAAAGGTCTATCTTTGAAAACAAAAAAGATGGATAAGAAAAAAGTTAGTTACGAGGATTTGCTCCGATTGATTTTACCTGAAGAAATATTTGATTTCTTTGAAGTCCTTA
>JAFUMO010000047.1 GCA_017482565.1 Bacteroidales bacterium
AGGGCACGGGACGGGACGTACAGGGTATTTCAATGGTGAGAAGCTTCCTGAAACTGACCCTAAGGTGTTCACAAGCAACTGGGCATACGAAAATTATCTGAAATTCATGGATACGCAGTTGGAGGAGCTCCTCACCAACTACGGAGAGATAGGGGCAATCTGGTTTGACGGCGTATGGGACCTCGACAAGCAGGAGAACGGGCTCAAGGCTGAGACATGGAACCTTGCCAACCAGTATTCCCTCATCCACAGGCTCCAGCCGGGCTGTCTTGTGGGGAACAACCACCACATGGATCCGTTCCCGGGTGAGGACATACAGATTTTTGAGAGGGATATTCCGGGGCAGAACCTGTACGGCTACTCGGATCAGGCCATAAGCAATGTCCTCCCGCTGGAGACCTGCCAGACCATGAACCGCTCATGGGGGTACAGGCTTACAGATACCACCTACAAGACAAAGGAGTTCCTTATAAAATACCTTGTACAGACCGCCGCAAAGGGGGCCAACCTCCTCCTGAACATTGGTCCGAGGCCGGACGGTACCCTTCCCGACGAATCCCTTGAACGCCTTGAGGCAATAGGGGAGTGGCTGGCCAGATATGGGGAAACAATCTACGGAACCACTGCGGGAATAGTCCCAGAGCAGTCCTGGGGCGTTTCAACCCGAAAGGGCCACAGGCATTTCCTCCACATTTTCAAGGATACAGCCGGAATCTTTGTCCCTATGGACAATGATATGCAGTTTGTGGAGTGCAGGGAATATATTAGCGGAAGGGAACTGGAATTCAGGAAAGTTGGGGGTGGATTGGAAATATCCCTGCTTCCCGATATGCAGCGGCACGGGGGGATAAGTGTAGTGGAACTTGCCGCTCCGGCAGTTGACAGGGAGGCAATGAGGGCATCTGTAGAGGAGTTTTTGGAAAGGTATCCTGAGGCAACCCTGCAGGATATATACAAGAATAGTTTCCAGGATTATTTCGGGCCGGCGCATATAATGGCAAAGAGGGAGAATGTTGTAGGATACCTTATGTCGGAGCTGCAGCAGATGGAGCAGGAGAAGGGTGAAAGGGAAGGGGAAAAATTGTCGGGAAGTGGATATTATACCCCTTGCGGCTGGAGGGGAAACTGGATACAGGTGGATTTGGCCGTAGTGGCTGACGGAAAGGTTTCCCTGGAGGAGTTTGCGGATGCATTCATGGCAGGCGGGGGGAGTGCTCCCGAGGTTACGGATGAATGGTTGCAGGAGTGGGACATGCTGAAAAGGATTGTAGAAGAGGCTGCGCCGGATATGGAAGGATACCGGGATGATGTGAAGAAGATAACTTCCCTCATAGAGGATGGAAAATATGTTGTGCACCACAGCGGCAGGTACCAGAAGGCATATATGCCTCATTACAGGATAATAAGGAGAGATATTTTTGAAGCTGTCATTTTGCCCGTGCTGAATGAGTAGCGGGGGTATTGGTAATTTTTTAACATTTTTTTGTTTGTTTAGATAAAAAAGTACTATATTTGCAATGCTTCTGGGAGCAGAAGTCCATTTTATTTCTTGTACTTATTTCTATTAATTTATAAATAGGTTTTTTGTTATTTTGAAAAGAGGTTACCCCGCACAGGTAACCTTTTTTTTGTCCATTATTGTGGAATCTTGTCCAAATCCCCTCCTGATTGTAGCCAAATTGAAGTTTATTGTTATCTTTACATAAATTAAAGACATAAAGAGATGAAGATAGCAGTTCCAACAAGAGGCAATGAGGTGGATGATCATTTCGGGCATTGCGAGTTTTATACAATATATACAATTGAGGAGGGCAGGATTACGGCAAAAGAGACCATGCCGTCACCGCAGGGTTGCGGATGCAAGTCAAATATTGCCCCAATCCTGCATAGTATGGGTGTTGAAGTGATGCTTGCGGGCAATATGGGAGAAGGGGCAAAGAATGTCCTCAGTAACAACAACATTGCAGTGATAAGGGGATGCAGCGGCAGTACGGATGAACTTGCCCTGGCATATATAAGGGGAGAGGTGAAGGATAACGGTGAGGTATGCCACCATCATGAATGCCATTAGCAGCACGGATATGGAGATGGAAGAGAGGATAGAAAAGGCCGTGGCCCTTTTCAGGGAGGGATATAACTGCTCCCAGAGTGTTGTGGCTGCGTTTGCGGACCTCTATGGATTTACTCAGGAGCAGGCCCTGATGATGTCAGCGTCATTTGGTGGCGGTATAGGAAGGATGAGGGAGACTTGTGGCGCTGCATGCGGGATGTTTCTGCTGGTGGGGCTTGAAACAGGCTGTACAGATCCAAAGGATAATGCGGGCAAGGGGGCGAACTATGCGGTTGTACAGGAACTTGCCGCCAGATTCAGGGAGGAGAACGGCTCAATTGTGTGTGCAGAACTGCTTGGCCTGAGGGAGAAAAAGGATACCGGCATAGGTGCTCCGTGTGCTCCGGAGGCCCGTACGGCAGAGTATTATAAGAAACGTCCTTGTGTGGAGATGGTGAGGACCGCGGCAAGGATTTTTGCAGAATTCAAACAATCAAAAAAATAAAGACATGAAAAAGTGTGTATTGTTTTTTGCTGCTGCATTGCTGCTCTCTTTTGTAGCAAATGCGCAGGGTATCAACGGTTCAAGGAATGCATTGGGTATAAGGGGAGGCTGGGGTGCCGAGCTTTCATACCAAAGGTACATTGCTCCTGAAACAAGGCTTGAGGGTACAATAGGTGTGAACCGTTTCGGTTTTTCAATAGAGGGCATGTACCAGTGGATGCATGACATCAAGGCTGATGTTCCCGGTGAGTTCAAATGGTATGTGGGAACAGGCTTCGGGTTCGGAGACTGGGACAGCGATGATTTTGATAAAGGGTTCTCATGTGGTATCCTGGGACAGGCCGGAATAGAGTACGCCCTGCCAAAGGCCCCTATAGCATTCTCATTTGACTACAGGCCCGGGCTCTATTTTGCACCGGAGTTCAATTTCGACTGGAGCGGATTTGCACTTGGAATGAGGTTCTATTTCTAGTTCCCAAGCCCCAGTTCCGCAGCCTTTTGCTCCATCAGGGCATAAGCCTGTGCAAAATCGTTTTCAATCACTCCCTCCAGGATGGCCTCTTTCACGAATTCCTTTATCACACCTATTTCAGGCCCTGGGGGGATGTTGTATTTTGTCATTATGATCTCACCGGTTATGGGGTTCTGGAAATTCCTTATCCTGTCTTTCTCCTCAACCTCCACAAGCTTCTCCCTTACCAGTGCAAAATTACGCCTGTGTTTCTGTACCAGCCTGTCATTCTTGGATGTTATGTCGGCCTCACAGAGTGTCATGAGGTCGTTAACATCATCCCCGGCATCAAACAGCAGCCTCCTTACGGCAGAATCTGTAACCTCCTCCTGAACAAGGGCAATAGGGCGCAGGTGGAGTTGTACCATCTTCTGTACATATTTCATCTTCTCGTTCAGGGGCATCTTCAGCTGCTTGAATACTCCCGGAATCATCTTCCCGCCTATGAAGTCGTGGCTGTGGAATGTCCACCCTGTCCCGGGCTCATATTTTTTTGTTGCCGGCTTCCCTATATCATGCAGCAGGGCGGCCCATCTCAGCCATAGGTTATCAGTGTGGGGGCAGATATTGTCCAACACCTGCAGGGTATGGGCAAAGATATCCTTGTGCCCTTTCCCCTCAAGGGTTTCAACACCTCTCAGATTGCTTATCTGAGGGAGGAACTGCTCCAGCAGTCCGGTTTCCTGCAGCAGATAAAAGCCTGTTGACGGCTTTGCAGCCTTGAGTATCTTGTTCAGCTCTTCAGCTATCCTCTCCCTGGAAAGGATGGAGAGCCTCTCCTTGTTCCTCCTTATGCTTTCAAGTGATTCAGGTACAATCTCAAATCCCAGCTGAGTGGCAAATCTTATGGCGCGTATCATCCTCAGGGGATCATCGGAATATGTGGTGTCAGGATCAAGGGGTGTCCTTATAAGTCCGTTCCTGAGGTCCTCCATGCCATTGAACGGATCCACCAATGCGCCGTAATCCTCTTCCTGAAGGCTGAATGCAAGGGCATTTATTGTAAAGTCCCTCCTCTGCTGGTCTTCTTCAAGTGTTCCGTCCTCTACAATAGGCTTGCGGGATTCCCTCCTGTATGATTCTTTCCTGGCCCCCACAAATTCTATCTCAATCCATTCGTCGGATTTCCTGTTCTCCTTGAAACGGAGCATTGCAGTGCCAAAGTTCTTGAATACCGAGAGCTTGCTGCCAACCCTTTTTGCAACCAGTTCGGCAAGTGCTATGCCGCTTCCCTCCACAACAATGTCAATATCCTTGCAGGGCCTTCCAAGGAAGCAGTCCCTTACATATCCTCCAATTACAAATGCCCTTACCCCCTGCTCCTTTGCGGCGGTTGAGACAATCTTGAATATTTTGCTGTTCAAATGTTCCATTTTACAATAATTATCGGGAAGAGTATGGCGGAATGTCCTCTGCAAAGGCATACTTCCCCGCTGTGTTGTCATAACTGCATATTACCGTGCTCTCCCCATTGGTGATGACCAGATGGGGAACCTTCAGGGCCATGTTGTATGTCATGGCCTGTTCAAGCACCCTGTTGCACAGCTTTACCTCCGGGGCCTTGCACTCAACTATAATCTGGGGTTCCAGTTTCCTGTTGAATACGGCTATGTCACACCTGAAGCTCCTCTTGTTGAATCTTATGGTGTACTCGCTTGCCATAAGCCCTATAGGGTAGCCCTTTTCCGTATTGAGCCACCTTATGAAGAACTGCCTCACCTCCTCTTCCGGGGTGAGGGCAACCTCCTTTTTCCTCAGAGGATCATAAATTGTACCCCTCATTTGTTGTGCAGCCATTCTTTGCAAAGATACTCAGAATAATTATCTTTGTAAACAGGTCTTCCCCAGTTTTCATTAACAGAACAGATGGCAAAGCAGACAGATCAGGACAACCTGTTGCAGTCAAACAGGATTCTGGCAGACATCAGGGCCGGAAACTTTGCTCCCGTATATATATTTATGGGAGAGGAACCCTATTATTCGGATATCCTGACAGATGCTATCCTGCAGAATGTCCTGCAGCCCCAGGAGAGGGATTTCAACCAGACCATAGTATATGCCCAGGATATAACAACGGCAGATATAGTACAGGCCTGCCGCCGTTATCCCATGTTTGCCCCAAGGCAGCTGGTGATGGTGAAGGAGGCGCAGCACCTGACAAAGCTGGATGTGCTGGAGCAGTATGTGGAGAAGCCCTCGCCTGAAACGGTCCTTGTGCTCGCATTTACAGGCAAGTCTGTTGACAAGCGTACAGGATTCTACAAGAAGGCAAAGGCAAATGCAGTAATATTTGAATCCGTAGCGGTAAGTGAGTGGAATGTGGCGGGGTGGATAACATCCTACATGAAGGAGAAGGGGTATTCAATATCTTCTGATGCGGCCTCACTTATGGCAGAGCATACAGGAAACGGCCTGCGGAAGATTGCACTTGAGGCAGACAAACTTTTCAAGGGGCTTCCTGACGGGAAACGTGATGTATCCGTGAAGGATGTGGAGACCAACATAGGGGTGAGCAAGGAATTCTCAGCCTTTGAACTTACAAAATCACTTGTCTTCAGGGATTATGACAAGGTATATGGTATAGCGGGGCATTTTGCCCGCAATTCCAAGAAATATCCCCTGGTACTCACTTTGGGGGCACTGTTCTTCTTCTTCTCAAGGCTTCTCAAATGTCATGCGTACTACCTTCAGGATGGCGGCATGCCCGAGAACTCCATCCGCAAGGCAGGGGTCTTTTCACCTGGGCAGATAAAGGAGTATTCCGTTGCAATGAGGGTGTTCCCACTGAAGAAGACAATGCAGGTGATAGCGCTCATAAAGGAGTATGACTACAAGAGCAAGAGCGGAGCGGCAGGGCAGGCACAGGACGGCGATCTGCTGTTGGAGCTCCTTTCAAAAATAATACACTAAAAAAGAGGACGCTCAAAAGGGTAAATTTGCGTTACGTTTGCCTCGGAAATCCTCATTTACATAAGCAGACTCCGGTTCCTACACCTGTCAAGCCTTGAATTTCCACCTTCTGAGTCATCCTCCTTATTATGTAAGATACTCTCTTTTAGAGAGGTATGCAGCAGTAATTACTCCTCTATAACAACCCTCTTCACCCTTCTTGCAACTGAGGTGAATATTTCATAAGGGATTGTATCAAGCAGTTTTGCCATGTCGTTTGCGGTAGGATTGTCTCCAAAGATTGTAACCTTGTCACCAACTTTGGCATCAACCCCTGTAATGTCAATCATGCACATGTCCATACAGATGTTGCCTATTGTAGGTACAAGATGCCCGTTTACGCAGAATTTGGCATTTCCCCTGCTGTAGTGGCGGTTCAGGCCGTCTGCATAACCCAGCGGAAGCGTTGCAATCTTCTTTGGATGCTCCAGTTTGCCGTGCCTTCCGTAACCTACAGTGCCGTCTTCAGGTACAAGCTCCTTTATCTGGAGTATCTTGCAGGTAAGTGATGCAGCAGGCTTCACATTGTTCATGTCTACTGCACTGATGCCATAGATGCCTATGCCCAGCCTTGCCATATCCATCTGGTGCTCGCTGAACCTCTCAATTCCTGCAGAGTTGAGTATATGGTGCAGAGGCTTGTAGTCCAATACGGCATCAATCATTGAAGCGTGGTTCTTGTACATTGCAATCTGTCCCAAGGTGAACTCATCATGCTGCGGGTCATCCGAGCCTGCAAGGTGGGAGAAGATGGACTGCACCTTAACCCTTGGCTTGTCCTTGAGGTACTCAATGAGTTCAGGAAGCTCCTGTTTCATGAATCCTAACCTGTGCATTCCTGTATCAAGTTTTATGTGGACCGGATATCTGTCAATATTCCTGCTCTGGAGGTATGCGTCAAATTTCCGCAGTGCATCCATTGTAGGGATTGAAGGCTCCAGATAGTGGTTAACTATATCCTCAAACGAGTCTGTACCTGCAGTGAGGACTATGATAGGGGTCTTTATTCCGCCTGTCCTGAGCTCTACACCCTCCACAGGATGAGCAATTCCAAAATAATCAGCTCCGGCCTTTTCCATCTGGCGTGCGAACTCAAGCGCTCCGTGTCCGTATGAATTTGCCTTTATGAGAATGAGCAGTTTGGTTGTATCTTTCAGCTTGGATCTGAAATAATTGTAGTTATGAAGCATGTTGGGGTAATTCAGCTCCAACTGTGCAAAAGAATTTTGAACTAAATCCATAAAACATTGTATAGTTATAGGTCGCTTTTATGATGTAAAATTAAAAAAAACAAACCATGAAAACCAAATCTTTTTTATTGATTGCCCTCTTTGCGGCATTTTCGCTGGCCTCCTGTGGCAGGAGCGGCAAGACAGTTGCTGAAAAACTGGTGGGGGTATGGACCGGAATCGACACAATCCAGATTGCAACAATGGATTCTCTGGGCAACATATCCGTAGAGACAATTGCAGTGCCGGTTGCCGTGGAGTATTTTGCAGATACCACAATGAGCGGCAAGGTGGCCTACAACGATTCCACTACCGCCAATATCTCGGCAGTTGTGATTGTAGGTGAGCCCTACATATCTTATTCCGGTGTGATGAATATCAATGATGCAAGCCAGAATCTTAATGGTGAGCTTGTCTACAATGAATCTCCTGAAAGCCTTACAATGGAGTTTTTCTCAAAGAACCCTGCAACAGGACAGGAACATACCGGCAAAGCGGTACTTACAAGGAAGACAAAGTGATTTTGTATTGGATGCCGGTCTGGAGGAAAGTATTGCTTTATACGTATTGACCTTCAAGGCCGGCTCCATTTATCTCAGATCAGAATGCCTCATTTACCCCGAATATGAAGCCGTTCTGGCCGTTTTTACCAAAACCGTAATCAAACCTCAGGCTCATCCCGGGATTGAGCCGCCATCTCAGGCCGGCACCGCAGTTGGGGAGGGAATGCCTGATGCTCAGGTTGTCATATCTTCCCCATACATTTGCCGCTCCGGCCCAAACCGCAATGCCGAACATCCTCCAAACATGCTGCCTGAGCTCCAGCTGGCCGGATACGGCGCAGTTGTCGCGGTATCTTCCGGAATAGTATCCCCTCATCCTGTATGGCCCTCCAATTGTGGGGAGCATGGAATACGGCACCTCTCCGTATGAGAACTGTGAGTGTACATCAAAGGCCAGTATTCCCCCTTCCCACACTTTCCTGTACCAGTCAAATGTGAATACGGTGGAGAAGTGGGGTTTCCTGCTGAAATCGGTAAAGTGGGACTGCATGATGTGGAAATAGATTCCTCCCGACGGATTTGCGGTATTGTCCCTGCTGTCATAGGAAGCGGCTGCCCCATATCTGAAAGCCTTTGAGATGAGGTCTTCCCCGTACTGGAAGTTGCACCATCCAATATATTCGTACCCCAAGACGGGTCCTATCCTTAATTCCCGGGTGACAATCCTCATCAGAGATGCCCCAATATGGAGTTTTTTTCTGTCATATCCTCTCTTGTTGCCGTCATATGATGCCTCAACATACCCCGCTCCCCAATAATATGTGGGCAGGAAGCTGTATATGGCATCATAGGAGAGCTCCCATTTTCTCCGCATGACCTGATGTGCCCCATTTATTCCAAGCAGGGCGTATCCTTCCGTGGAGGCATTTCCAATTATTGAGACACCGGCATTGGTGGTGTATGCAAAGGCTGCCCCAAGCCCCATCTCAGCAGAATAGTGGGGTGCAAATGTAAACTTCCCCTCCAGCCCTTCAAGGAAATTCTTTCCGGGTGTTATGTCCCTTACGGTAATCACATGGGTGCTGTCCTGGGCCGCAACGGGCAAAGATGCCGCAATGTATATTGCCGCCACCAATAAAGTCCTAAAAATGTTGTATCTTAGCAACCTGTTGTCCATTGTATGAAATACACTGCGGTACATATCATCCTGGCCCTGATGTTAGTTTTTGCCTCTTTGGAGCTCAATGCAACCAAAGCTGTGCCAAAAATACAAAAAATCACGCAACCTGATGGCACGCAAGTTTCCGTTATGGTGGCAGGAGACCACATTTTTGGCTATAAGCTTACCCTGGCAGGGGAGATGGTGGAACTGGGTCCCGACGGATTTCTCCATTATGTGGAGCTTACCCCGGCGGGGAGACGGCTTACGGAGAGGCGTGTATCTGACGGGAACCCTGGGGGATATGGCAGATGGGAGCCGTATCAGATAAGGGAGATAAGGCAGGGGAATGCGCCTCATTTTGCCCGGGTGTATCATGTAAGGGAAAACTGTCGGGAAACAAAATCGTCCCCAAATGTGCGCAAGTACCCTGTGCTGCTTGTGGAATTTGAGGATGTCAAGTTTACGGTGGATAAGCCAAAGGATTTTTTCAACACCCTGTTGAATGCTGCCTCCGGGAGCGCTGCGGATTATTTCAATACAAATTTTGCAGGTATCTGTACTTTTGCATTCAGAGTGGGAGATGTGATATCCCTACCGTACCCGGTGGCTGATTTTGGAGCCCACAGCGGCACCTTCAATGATATGGATGTGACCAGGCTCCTCAAGGAGACATGCAAGGCCGCATCAGAGGCAGGATACGATTTTTCTTCATTTGATACGGATGGGGATGGCATTGTGGATAATGTGGCAATAATATTTGCCGGGCACAATGAATCGGAGGGGGGAAGCCCCGATGCCATCTGGCCGCACCAACAGGATGTTTCCGGTGAGGACATCACTTTCAACGGGGTGAAGATAGCATCATATTCATGTACATCGGAGCTTAAGGGGGCACAGGGGAATGAACCCTCAACGATAGGCACTTTCTGCCATGAATTTGCCCATTCGCTGGGCCTTCCGGACCTTTATGATACAAACGGAGACATTGAGGGACTATCTGCGGCACTATACGGCAGCCTTTCCATTATGGATAAGGGAAATTTCCTGGATGATGGGAGGACACCACCCCTTTTCAGTGCAATAGAGAGGGAGATTCTTGGAATAGGTGAGATTGTTGACCTGAAGCCTGACACTTCGTATGTGCTTTCTCCTGCATCAGTTTCCCACACGGTATACAGGGTAAATACATCAAATGATGGGGAGTATTTTCTTTTTGAGTTCAGGAACCGTTCAAGATGGGACAGGTATATAGGCGGTTCCGGCCTTGTGGCATATCATGTAGACAAATCCAGGTCTGTAAATGGGGGATTGTCCTCTTCAGACAGATGGAAATATAATAATGTGAATGCATTGGCATCCCATGAGTGTGCAAGGGTGCTGGCTGCAGCCCCGGCAGAGGGCAGTGCAGGGGCCTTGTTCTATCCTGGAACCGCCAATGTATTTGAACTTACCTCCCAGGAGGGACATTCCATGCTGAAGGACTGGGGCGGTTTTGCAGTGGGTATAGGTCTCAAGGATATAAGGCAGCAGGGCAGCAGGGTATATTTCAATACCATAAGGGACTATTCATTCAATGATACCCTTCCGCATGCAGTTGATTGCAAGGCAATATCTTACCAGAATGATGCAAGGCTACAGTGGAAGGGGAGTTCACCGGAAGGTTATGATGGGGGGGATGTACAGCAATGGCTGGTGAGCTGGAATAAGGTTGGAGAGGATAAGACACAAAGTATGGTGAGTGACAGCACAGTGTGCTATATACGGGGGCTTGAACCCGGGTGCCGATATGCTGTGCGGATATTCTGTATAGAGAAAAAGGAGTTTGGGGAGCCTGTGGAGATGGAGGTGGCCACCGCACCGGTGACATCACTCTTCCCATACATATACCTGAATAGAAAGGGCTACAGGACTGGTGATATTCTTGACCTGAGGGTATTCAATCTGGTGGAACAGCCACATGCTGCCGCATGGCGGGTCAATGGGAAAAGCCTTGGCAGTGATTCATATGTGATAGGGGAGGAGGATGAAGTGAAAATAGAACTGACAATAGAATATAAGGATGGTTCAAGAGAGAAGATATATAAGGTCATCAGGGTGGATTGAGGCGCTCGTGGCAGTAATGATGCTTGTTCTGGCCGTTTCATGCAGGGAAGATACAGGGAGGGGAGGGTCTGCAGGCCTGAAGGATTTTGTGGAGAAGCAGGATGCAGGCCTTTTCGGATATGGAGGATTCCTCTTCAGATATTCAGAGGGGAACTGCCAGCTTTCGTTCAATAGGCAGCGCAGGCAGATAAGGCTGCAGGATGATCAGCAGGCCGGATACCTCAATGTAATTTTTGAAAAGTTCCCGGCTCCGGGGGAGAATGAGGCTTCGGTTGAGATGCGCTATAAGGCGGGTGGTGACGAGATTATCTATGCAGATAAAATGGGGGTAGTGAGGGTGGCTGAAGATAAGATATGGTTATGGGATGCCAAGGATAATTTGGGCGTAATCCTGCCCATTTGCTGGTGAGGATATAAGTGCCTATAAACAAAAAAGTTGTGATTGGATTCACAACTTTTTTCCGTTTAACAGCCGCATGGATGTTATTTTTTGCTTGCCTCAATGGATGCTTTTCTGAACTCCTTCATCATCTTGCCAAGCTCAAGAGCTGATTTTCTTGCGCGTGTACCAGCAGCCTTATTACCTTTAAGAAGCTGTGCATCAGCATCTTTGCAGAAAGCCTCCATCTCTGCCTTAATTTTTTCAACTAGTTCTTTCATTGGATGTTACTTTTATTAGGTTAGTTTCTTGTGATAAAGTTAAAAACTATATTTTATCTTTGCAAGGAATTTATAAAAAAATATTTGCATATGATGTTAGAATTCAGCGTGAAAGAGATTCTGAGCGCCTTTATGGTGCTGTTTGCAATCATTGACATCACAGGTTCAATTCCTATAATCATAGACCTGAAGAGAAAGGGCAACAATATCCAGCCATTATCTGCGGTTATAGGATCGTTTGCGGTATTTGTGGCATTCCTTTTTGCGGGAGATGGCCTCCTCTCCCTTTTTGGGGTGGATATCCAGTCTTTTGCAGTGGCGGGTGCAATTGTTATCCTTGTCCTGGCAATAGAGATGATTTTGGGTGTGGAGCTGATGAAAAACGACGGCCCAAAGGGGAGTGCAACGGTGGTTCCGCTTATCTTTCCCCTTATAGCAGGAGCAGGAACGCTTACAACACTCCTATCCCTCCGGGCAGAGTTTCAGATAATAAACATCATCATTGCCATTATCCTCAATATGATTTTCGTATATATGGTACTTGCAAAGCTTGAGTGGATTGAGAAGATATTCGGACAAGGGATAATCTATGTCCTCAGGAAATTTTTCGGCATCATCCTTCTTGCAATGGCCGTCAAGCTCTTTGTGACAAACATCTCATCGCTGATAGGATAATCATCCGTAGCGCAGCGGGTGCACTATGCAATAGGATAATAATGATATAGGAATCGGGGAAAATATACCCCTGAAAACCATTGCCGCCCGTGGCATTGTGAACGGGAGGGGCCCGCCGCTTTGCGGTGGGAGGGATTTAGTTTTCAGGGGTATATTTTCCCCGATTCATGTGTTTGGATCAGTCTTCAACAAGGGGCGGCTCTTCGTTGGAGTATTCTTCAAGCCTGTTGCCCCACAGGTATTTGTTGGTTTCCCTGATGACCACACCGCTCAACAGCAGCAGTGAGATGAGGTTAGGGAATGCCATGAGTGCATTGGCGCAGTCCGCAAGGCTCCATACAAGTGCCAGGTCAACATTTGCACCAACATAAGCCATCACTATCCATATTGCCCTGAAGGCGTATATTGTCTTCCTTCCTGCAATGTACTGGATAGCCTTTTCACCATAATAACTCCATCCGAGGATTGTTGAGAAGGTAAAGGTAATGAGTCCCACTATGAGTACAGGAGTACCTATGTAAGGAATCTCTGAAAATGCCAGGTGGGTAAGCTTGGCTCCGTCGGTGGCGCTGATATGAGGATATGCTATTATGCTGCTCACAATTACAAGGCCTGTAAGTGCACATACAACAACAGTATCCCAGAAAGTGGCAGTAGAGGAAACCATGGCCTGCCTTACAGGGTTTCTTGTCTGTGCAGCGGCTGCAACTATAGGGGCGGAACCCAAACCTGATTCATTTGAGAAGAGTCCCCTTGCAATACCGAACCTTGCGGCCATCATTACCGTACTCCCTACAAATCCTCCACCTGCAGCCTGTGGTGAGAATGCGGACCTGAAGATTAGGTTTAAGGCGGCACCCAGGAACTCCGAGTTGATGATGAGTATGATGACACATCCCACTACGTAGAATATTGCCATGAATGGTACAAGTGCCTCACATACCTTGGCTATGGACTTCACGCCAAATATGATCACGAGCGCCACCAGGATTGCGGTTATTGCGCCGGTAAGCTGGGTTGAGATGCCGGTGTAGCCTTCACCCATGAGCCCCGGCTGGGCAAGGAGTGAGGCAATTGCATTTGACTGTACGGTATTGCCTATACCGAAAGCGGCCAATGCCGTGAAGACACAGAACACAACAGCAAGCCATTTCATCTTCAGGCCTCTTTCCAATGCGTACATAGGCCCTCCTATCATGGTGCCGTCAGGGGATTTCACCCTGAATTTTATGGCGAGGAGCCCCTCGCTGTATTTTGTGGCTATTCCAAGGAAACCTGCCATCCAGCACCACAGTACCGCACCAGGGCCGCCGAGTGAAACCGCCGTTGCAACTCCAATTATATTTCCTGTTCCAATGGTGGCGGCAAGAGATGTTGCCAGGGCTCCAAACTGGCTCACATCACCTGATGCATCCGGGTCTTTTGTGAAGGACATCTTTATTGCAGTGAATATTTTCCTCTGTGGAAATTTCAGCACAATTGTAAGGAACAGATGGGTTCCAAACAGGAGTATTATTGTAGGCCACCCCCAGAGAGCCCCTGAAACCGTATCAACGATATTGTTGATATCAAATGTCAGAATGGAAAAACATGTCATAATTTTAAGATTAGGTTTATCTTTGCGAATATAATAAAAAAATGAGAAAATATATATACATGATGGTGGCCTCTATCTGCGTGGTACTGGGGACAATAGGGATGTTTCTCCCCATATTGCCCACCACACCGTTCCTGCTGCTTGCAATCTGGCTTTTCATGCGCTCTTCACGCAAGGGGGTAAAGATGATCCTTTCAAACAGGTATCTTGCCCCGTATGTGCATGCATATTTCTCCAGGAACGGTATACCGGCAGATAAATTAAGGAGAATTTTGCTAACTTTATGGCTCACTTTGCTGCTTGGAATGGTGCTGTGTAATTTCAGGATACATGTTGTACTGCTGCTGGCGGCTGTAGGTACCGGTGTTACCATACACCTTTACAGAAAAAGGGAGAAACTAACTTAATTTACTATATGATGAACAGATTCTTTAAATTTTCAACAGGAGTTGCAGCTCTATGTATTTTGTGCATAAGCAGTGTGTATGCACAGAAGAATGACCCTGTAATCAACAAAGTTATTGAGATTGCAAAGACAGATAACCGTACCATGGACCATCAGGACATACTGTCAAACAGATTTGGCGGACGTCTTGTAGGTTCGGATGCATATGAGAATGCTGGAGACTGGGTTGAGTATATGTTCAGGAAATGGGGACTTGAGGTGTGGAAACAGGAAGTGGGCGAGATGCCGGTAGGTTTCAACAGGGGGCCATGGTTCGGCCGTATGCTTGGCGGAAGCGGGCAGACCCTCCATTTTGCAACCCCTTCATATACTGCCGGTACTAAAGGTGTACAGAGGGGACATGTTGTTAAGGAGCCTAAGACTCAGGCAGAGTTTGACAGGATGGTCGGCGTGCTCAAAGGTGCCTGGGTGCTTATTGGCGGCAAAAATTCAGGCTGGCCGGTTGATTACTCAGCAAAGGCAGACAGTGCACGCGCCGCAATGATAGCCGAGAATGCTCAGATTGAGAAGGAGAACCGGGAAATCATGATGTACAACAGGGCTAATCCCGACAAAAAGAAGCCCCTCAGGGAAATGAAATATGAGCCGGGCCTCTTCTACAGACAGATGGTTGATGCAGGTATTCTTGGTATAATCCAGTCTTCCGCTATTCCAATCAGGGCTTTGTATGACAGGAAAAACTGTATGGACATGACATGGGAGACACTTCCAACCGTTCCAGACATCAAGCTCAACGAGGACCAGTATGAAGAGATAGCAAAGATGGTTGACAGAAGGGAGTATTTCCAGCTGGAGTTTGACATCAGGAACCACTTCAAGATGGGACCTGTGAAGTTCCATAACTATATTGGTGTAATGAAGGGTTCAAAATATCCCGATGAGTATGTGCTTGCCGGCGGACACTTGGATGCATATGATGTTGCAACCGGTGGTGTAGACTGTAATGTTGGCGTAGGTCCTACAATGGAGGCTGCAAGGATGCTTGCAATGTCTGGGGCAAAACCTAAGAGGACCCTCCTTTTCTGCGTATGGGCAGCTGAGGAGTTCGGCTTGTGGGGAAGCAAGTATTTTGTGCAGTCAAAGACAGTTGACCTGAACAAGATTGCAAACTATTTCAATAGGGACGGAGGTCCGCTTGTTCCTACAGGAATAACAGTGCCTGAGGCAATGTATGAGGATTATGTGAAGGTTTGTGCCCCTATAAACGGCATCAACCCTGATTTCCCGTTTGTAGTTAACAAGCGTACAGCGGCTCCTGGCCCTGTTCCTGCTACAGCAGGCGGTTCGGACCATGCATATTTTGTAATGAACGGATGTCCTGCTCTCGGCTTGAATCTGGGCGATCCTAAAGGCTATAACTTCAATTATGGGGAAATATGGCATACAGAGAGGGACCTTTACAACAAGAGCATTCCTGAGTACCAGGATCAGGCAGCAGCAGTAACTGCAATAATCATGTACGGCCTGGGTAATCTTGACCATCTCCCAAGCAGGCAGGGACTCTACAAGGAGTACGTTACCGGCAAGGAGGATTTGAGGATTGACAAATAAATGTAATATAAGCTGGTGAAAAGAGAGGAGGGTGACCCAAAATGATATGAACCCCGAAAGTTAGACAAAAAACTTTCGGGGTTTTGTTATGTCTATAAAACACAATTACGAAGATCGCCTAAAGTATATGGCGTTACTAGAAGATGGATATAGTTATGCATATA
>JAFUMO010000048.1 GCA_017482565.1 Bacteroidales bacterium
ACAGCGGTTCTTACAACATCAGCTACAACCCTTCAAGCACTTCAAGCCTCTGGAGCTACGGCTACTTTGTAATTTCAGCAGCAAACAACGTTCTTGCAAACCTTGAGGGCAAAGAGGGCGGTGATGTTACAGCAGATGATATCAACAACCTTAAAGGAGAGGCCTTGTTCCTCAGGGCTCTTGCCCACTTTGATATGGTAAGGCTTTATGCACAGCCTTACGGTTATGATTCAAACGGCCCCGGTGTACCTGTTGTACTTGTAACCGATCCTGCAGGCAAACCTGCAAGAAACACTGTTGCAGAGGTTTACTCACAGATTGTAGCAGACCTTACTGAGGCTGAGGGCCTTATTTCTGATGACTATCAGAGGGAAGGTATCACAGACTACAAGGCAGCTGTTACAAAACCTGCAGTACAGGCTCTCCTTTCAAGGGTTTACCTTTACATGGAGGACTGGACAAATGCTGCTGCATACGCTACCAAGGTAATTGACAACCCAGATTTCGCAATGTGGACTGCTGATGAGTATGCTGATGCATGGAAGGCAAACATCGGTACTTCAGAGGTTATCTTTGAGGTGTTCGGCGCCCAGACAAATGACTATGATGCATATTGGGAGTCTCCATCATGGATGTCAACTCCAGGCGGATACGCAGACTGCGGCACTTCAACTGACCTTGTAAACCTTTATGAGGCTGATGATGTGAGGAACCAGTGGCTTCAGGCAGAGGGTTACGATCACCTGTACTGGACAATCAAATATGCAGGTAAAGGCGTTTCAACACCTGATGCAAACAACACTGTAGTTCTCCGTCTTTCTGAGATGTATCTCAACAGGGCTGAGGCATACGTAAACAGCGGTTCAATTGAGAAGGCTGCTGCTGACCTTAACGTAATTACAGCTGCTAGAAACGCTTCTCCATACCTTGCAGTAACAAGAGAGGACGTTTACAATGAGAGAAGAAAAGAGCTTGCTTGGGAGGGCCACCTCTGGTTCGACCTTTCACGCTGGGGCAAAGGCATCACCAGGGTTGACTACGTAGGTGACCCTACAAACCAGAATGTTGCCGCACACAGCTACATGTTTGCTCTTCCAATTCCTAAACGTGAGATTGACGTTAACGAGAACTTGGTTCAGAACGAGGGTTATAACTAATGGACTTTACTAATATGAAGAATATATTCAAATATTTGGGAGCATTGGCTATGGGTGCGTTCTTCTTCACTTCTTGTGACATGAACGAACTCCCTAAGTTCAATGACAAAGATGCATTTGTGGCATTCAACAAAGCATCAGTTTCAGTATCGGAGAGTGCAGGTACAGTAAGTATTCCTGTTACATTGGCCTCTATTAAAGGCAAGGACGTATCTGTTTCTGTAGAGGCAATGGACGGCTCTGCAAAATCAGGTGTAAACTACACTGTGGAGACTACTTCTGTAAGTTTCTCTGCAAATGCCCCTACACAGAATGTTGTTGTTAAGATCAACGACATTGACGGCTTTACAGGTGACCTCAGCTTCACCCTCAAGCTCACAGCTTCAGGTGATGTGAATACCGGATCAGAGAATGTCTGCCAGGTTACAATTACAGACAAGGACCATCCGCTTGATGCCATCCTTGGCACATATACTGCATCTGCAGTGAGCTATTACTCAGGCCCTTGCAAATTTACAGTCACCTTCAAGAAAGATGCAAATGACCCTTACAAGGTATGGATTGACAACTTCTTGGGGGATGCGAGCTGGGCAGGCGACGATATGCTTGTTTACGGTGTTGTAGCTGAGGATCTTTCAACCATTACGGTTCCTTTTGGCCAGATGAGCGAGTACACATACTCAAACGGCTCAAATGTTGAGTTCATGGGTGTTGACGCTAATCTCAACGGCTACAGCTCTGGAGAGGGCAACTGGACAATCACCATTACCGACGGCGGCAAGAACATGGCTGTTGACTACGGTGTATGGGCTTATATTGACGGTGCAGGCAGCATCAACGTACTGCTTCCTGACTGGACAATGGTAAAAGACTAATTTTATCATAACTGAGGTGGCGGGCAGTCATGCCCCCACCTTTTTTTTTATTATACACTTGCACATATACGCGGAGCCTTTCCGTCCCCCCTCTTTACCGGCAGGCGCTCATTCAATCTGTCCATATTGTTCCCTTCCCGACAGATTTCCTGCCCAGTTCCATATTTGAAGGACTCATGCAACAATGTGAAAGATAGTTATTTTATAAAATAACAATCAAAATCAAGGATATATCAATCAATATAAAATAATTGGTTTTACGCTGGTGAATATACGCAGTCTAAATACAACCTTTTAACCTACCTGATTAGACTATGATATACGGATATATACGTGTCAGCACAGACAAGCAGACCGTAGAAAACCAACGTTTTGAGATTGAAAAATTTGCCAAAGGATCAAACATATACATTGACAAATGGATTGAGGAGACGATATCCGGAAACATGGCGGTTGAGAAGCGCAAGCTCGGCCTGCTGCTCAAGAAACTGCACAAAGGGGATGTACTCATCAGTTCTGAAATCTCACGGCTTGGAAGAAATTTGATGATGATTATGTTCATACTGAATGTGTGCATGCAGAAAGAGATTCAGGTATGGACCATAAAGGACAATTACAGGCTTGGAAATGACATAAACTCAAAGGTTCTGGCATTTGCATTCGGGCTGAGTGCAGAGATTGAGAGAAACCTCATTTCCCAACGGACAAAGGAGGCTCTTGAGAGGAAGAAGAAGGAAGGGGTAATTTTAGGCCGTCCTAAGGGGCGGAAATCCTCAAGAACCAAATTATCGGGAAAAGAGGAGAAAATCCATGAAATGCTTGGAAATGGCTGTTCCAAGTCACATGTTGCCCGAAAGATGAAGGTAAGCAGGGTTACACTGCTCAATTTCCTGAAAAAAGAAGGGTCCGTCTGCAGACGGACCCTTCT
>JAFUMO010000002.1 GCA_017482565.1 Bacteroidales bacterium
ACGTTGTAAACTCTTTGGCAGGTAAGATTGCCGGTGTAACCGTTACACAGGGTTCAGGTGCTGCAGGTGCAGGTTCAGCAATCATCATACGTGGTGGTAACTCAGCTTCTGAGATCAGCTCAAACCAGACTGTGTTTGTTGTTGACGGCATCGTTTATGATAACTCGTCACCTAACGGCGGTAACTCAGGTACTGATGGTGTAACCAGCGCAGCTACCACTTTCTCTAACCGTGTAATGGATATCAACCCTGAGGATATTGAGAGCATGTCAGTTCTTAAGGGTGCTGCAGCTGCTGCACTTTACGGTTCACGTGCTGCTGACGGTGTTGTATTGATCACTACAAAGAAAGGTTCTGAGGGTTCTGTAAAGGTTAACTTCTCATCTAAATATACTTACTCATACGCTGCTGCTGTTCCTGAGATTCAGGATGTATACGGTTCAGGTAGCTACAATGAGGCAGGTACATTGGTAACTGAGAATGTAACTTCATCTTGGGGTGAAAGAATTAACGGCAAGACTTATGACAACGTTAAGGATTTCTTCCAGGGCAGCTCTGTATGGGATAACAGCTTCAGCGTAGCAGGCGGTAACAAGAACGGTAACTTCTACCTTTCAGCTTCACGCTACGACCAGGAGGGTATCATCCCAGGTACAGGCTATGACAAGACCACTTTCCGTTTCAACGGCGAGCAGAAATACAACAAGCTTACTGTAGGTGCAAACGTGTCTTACTCGGTTGCTAATACTGACAAGACCCTTACTTCATCAGGCCTTTACGGTGGTGGTGGTAACGGTACCATGACTGCTCTTTACGGTTGGGCAAGAGACAGGGAGATGGCAAACTGGATTGATACTGATGGTACCAAGATTCAGTTGTTCCCTAACACTGCTCCAGAGAACCAGGTTGAGAACCCTTACTGGATCATCAACAAGAACAAGATGACCGACAAGAACGAGCGTATCACAGGTGCTGTAAATGTAAGCTACGAGTTCACTGACTGGTTGAACATTGCAGCAAGAATTGGTCTTGACTCATACAACAATGATGCATACACTTACATTGCCCCAGGCGGTAACGTTAATGAGATGTATCAGAATGGTCGTTTGAGCAAATCTAAGATCAAATACAACTACTTGAACACTAACGTAATGATCAACTTCCACAAAACTTGGGGAGACTTTGATGTAGCAGCATTGGTTGGACATTCTTCAGAGAAGACAGACCGTTTCTCTAACGCTATGTGGGGTTGGGACTTCACTGTTCCAGGTACAATTTCATTCGGTAACATCCTTGAGACAAACAGGAAGTTTACTGACGGTACAAGCAAGAAACGCCTTGTAGGTGTTTACGGTGAGGTTCGTGCTTCTTGGAAGAATATGATTTATATGACAGTTACAGGACGTAACGACTGGTCATCTACTCTTCCAGTTGACAACAGGTCATACTTCTATCCATCAGTTTCAGGTTCATTCGTATTCACAGAGGTTCTTCCTCAGAATGATGTCCTCACTTTCGGTAAGATCCGCGGTTCATGGGCTGAGGTAGGTAAAGATGCTTCTCCTTACCAGACAAACACATATATGTGGGATTCTGCAACAGTTCTTGGCAACTATGTAGGTATCGGTAACATCTGGTCTGCAGGTCACAGATTCTTGAAACCAGAGAGACAGAGAGCTTGGGAGGTAGGTGCCGAGTTGAAATTCTTCAACGGCAGATTGGGCGTTGACTACACATACTACAAATCTGAGACACGCGACCAGATTGTAGCTCCTCGCCTTGCACAGTCTACAGGTTATATCTTCTTTGCAATGAACTCAGGTTCTGTTAAGAATGAGGGTATGGAGCTTATGATTACAGGTACTCCTATTGACAAGAAGGACTTCACTTGGGATATTACATTGAACATGGCAGGTAACCGCGGTACTCTTGGAGACTTTGTGCCAGGTATCTCTTACTTCTATGTAACCGATGCACAGATTGGTGGCGTTAAGGCTGCTTCAATCCCTAACGGCGGTTACTTCCTTGGTCTTACAGGCAGCCAGTGGCAGACAGACGAGAACGGAAACTTTATGGTTAACCCTAAGACCGGTCTCTACAAACCTAAAGCCAGCTCAGATAACATAGTTGGTAACCGTGAGCCTAAGTTCACAGGCGGTTTGACAAACAGCTTCCGTTACAAAGACCTTTCATTCTCATTCCTTTTGGACTTCCGCGTAGGTGGTGATGTTTACAATGGTACACAGTACTACCTGACTCAGAGAGGCCAGTCTATGATGACTTTGGACCGTGATGCAGTTACTGTAAAAGGTACAAATGCCGATACAGGCGAGCCATTTGAGCAGACATATCAGAGAGGACAGAGCTACCTGATTGATGGTGTAAACAAATCAGGAGAGTCTATGATTGAGGCATACTGGAGCAACTATGGCAAACATGCAGACAACTTCTTGACAGAGGTTAACTGGTTGAAACTCCGTTCTGTTAACCTGTCTTATGATTTCACAAAACTTATCAGCGGCCAGAAGTTCATCAAGAACCTGACAGCTTCATTCACCGCTAACAACTTGTTCACTTGGACAAACTACGAGGGTGGTATGGATCCTGAGGTTGCAGCTGTAGGTACAACAGGCGGTTCAGGTTCAGTAGGTATTGACTACTGCGGTGTTCCTGTTCAGAGATCATTTGCATTTGGTATTAACCTAACATTCTAAAAATTTAAAAGATTACAGAAATGAAAAAAGTATTATACTCAATTTTATCCCTAATCTTGATTTTTGGAGCAACTTCTTGTGACAAATGGTTGGATGTAAACACTAACCCTGATACCCCTAGTAACCAGAGTGCTTCAGTTGAAATCAGGTTGCCGTGGATACAGCACTACTATATGTATGCCTACGGTTCAGCAAGTGTGAGGACAAATGCTGCAGCCCAGATAATTACACACACTTCACATAGTAACCATATTTCAAGGATGGCCACATGGGATCCTTGGCAGGATATGAACATCACCCCTTACCAGCAGTGGTTTGTAGGTGCTGCAAACAATATTCCGGACATTATTGCTAAAGCTCAGGAGACCGGTGCTACCCACTATGAGGCTGCAACTCTTGTTGTAAAATCTATGGGTTATATGATGATGGCCGACTTGTTCGGTGAGACCCCTTATACTAACGCTATCGGTTCAGACTTCTCTCCTGCACATGATACAGGTGAGGTAGTTTATGCAGGCTGTATGGCTGACCTCGACAAAGCTATAGAATTGTTCTCACAGCCTCAGAAAGAGGGTGCTACCCCACTTTCAGCAGGTGATACCTGGAACAATGGTGATGTACAGAAATGGATCAAGCTTTGCTACGGTCTTAAGGCTCGTTGGTTGGGTACACTTTCAAAAACTGAGCAGTATAACCCACAGGCTATCCTTGATGCTATCAGCAAGGCTCCTCAGTCAAACGCTGAGAACACTAAAGTAACCCACTATAACGTTGAGACTTCTTCTTCTGCTCCTATCAACGGTGACGCATTTGGCCCTAACACCATCTACAACACAGCTGCATGGGGTGGTAGCCAGAGACTTAACAAATGGTATGTAGACCTTCTCACCAACTATAAAGGTACAGGTGTTGAGGACCCACGTGCTGACAAGCTTATCCCTTCAAAGATGTGGAATGTTGAGTTGAGCGAGGACGGTTCAACTATCAAATCTTACGAGTGGATGAGAGATTGCGGTGTAAATGTTCAGGGTCTTGATGAGGGATGGTTGGTTAACAGGTATGCTGGCGCAAGCATGCAATCCACTTGTATGCCGGCAACTGAAGATGTTACCAAAACCTATTCTAAAGAGGGTATCCTCAAATATTACTCTTCAGTTGATGCATTCATTGCAAATGTGAAGAAACTGTTCAATGAAAAAGCTGCAACTGTTGTAAACGGTACAGATTCAGTAAAAATCACTTACCACGCAGGTACAATGTATGCGGACTCTGATGACCCTACTTGTGTAGAGGATGTTAAATATGTAAACTTCAGGGCTGATGCAGTATACCAGACATACGGTCTTTCAAAGACTGATATGAATACTTACTACTCACGTGCATCTTCAACAACAAGAGCATTGGGATTGGTACAGGGTACAGGTGCCTTCTATACAAGGCCTGATTCTGATGCAGATATCCTTACCTACTCTGAGATGTGCTTCTTGAAAGCTGAGGTATTGTTCCGCCAGGGTGACAAGGGTGGTGCACACGCTGCTTACATTGAGGGTATCAAATCACACTTTGCACGCATGAACGAGAAACTTGCTTACTGGGAGGGCAGCGGATGCTGCACTACAGCAAGAGGCTTTGACGTATCATTCGCATACGCTCCAATGGCTCAGGCTGACATTGACGCTTACATGGCAAGTGAGGCTGTTGCACAGTCTTCATCAGAGCTTGAGATGTCTGACATCATGATGCAGAAACTCATTGCTATGGGCTTCAACATTCAGACCTGGAATGACGTACGCCGTTTCAACTACAATGCCGGCAACGTAAAGGACTTTGGTGTAGTTTACGAGTTTGACGAGCCTATGTACAGGATGAAGGCACAGTCTGAGTTTGATTCTGATCCTAATTCCGACAGATATTACCCAAGACGAATGATGCAGTGCTACCTTGAGACCGACTACAACACTGAGGAGACCAACAAGCTTATCCTTGAGCTTTACAGCCAGTACGGTATTGAGGGTTGTATGGATCCTAAGATCTACTCTATCCCTGTATGGTGGGACTGGACAAAATAATCTGACCCTATATAAACTCCAAATATTTGAAGGTGGCCTGCGCTCTGCAAGGGCCACCTTCTTTTTTCTTCCTACCATCCCCAAAATGACACTTGAATATTACTAAAAGCCCAAAATAAAAGCAAGAAGAGAGTGTGTGATAATATATTATTATAAAATAAATCAGGCAAAAGACAGCCTGTTCCATATAAATTAAATTGTACCAAACAGTATTGTCATGTAAAAGGACTAACTGATTTGAATCTGTGATATTCAGATACATATCTTACACATAGGTTAAAATAATGGTTCGTTTAAACTGTACAGCCGCCTCCGGGAATCAGGGTGCGGAAGTGCGGGCGAAATGAAGAAACTAAAAGCTAAACATTATAACCATTATTTATTAACCTAAAAATTATTTTATGTTCATTCACAAAATTTCACGTTCATTACGCTTTGCTGTAATGACACTTGTGGCCATGACACTTTCTTTAGGTGCGTGGGCTCAGAATGTAAAAGTAAGCGGTACGGTTGTTGACATCGCCGGTGAGCCGCTTATCGGTGTTTATGTATTGGTTGAAGGAACCACTACAGGAACATCTACCGACATTGACGGTACTTATGCAATTGAGTGCCCTGGTGACGCAACATTGAAATTCTCCCTCATGGGAATGAAGGATGTTGTTGTTCCGGTAAACGGCAAGGCAGTAATCAATGTAACTCTTGAGGAGGATGCAGTTCTTCTTGAGGATGTTGTTGTAACTGCGTTGGGTATCAAGAAAGAGAGGAAATCCCTCGGTTATGCAGTATCTGACATCAAGGCTGATGAGTTGATGAAGAACAAGACTGCCAACCCTATTTCTTCACTTTCAGGTAAGATTGCCGGTGTAAACATCACACAGGCCGGTGGTGCAGCAGGTTCTGGTGCACAGATCATTCTCCGTGGTGGTACATCTGCTGCTGAGGGTAAGGACAACCAGCCTCTTATCGTTGTTGACGGTATCGTTTATGATAACTCTTCTTCAGTTGTAGGTAACTCTGCATTTGACGGTTCAATGAAAGCTGCTACAACTTCTTCTAACCGTCTTATGGACTTGAACCCTGAGGATATTGAGAACATGTCAGTTCTTAAGGGCCCTGCTGCAGCTGCACTTTACGGTTCACGTGCTGCAAACGGTGTTATCCTCGTCACTACCAAGAGCGGTAAGTCAGGTTCTGTAGAGGTTAACTTGAGCTCAAGATTCTCAACTTCATGGGTAACAAACCTTCCAGAGGTACAGACCCAGTATCAGAGAGGTTACATGGAGGAGCAGTATGATGCAGACGGCAACTACCTGAACACCCAATACAACGATTTCGCATACACTTCATGGGGTGAGAAATCAAGCGCCAAGACTTATGACAACATCGGTGACTTCTTCCAGGGAGGTTATGTATTTGATGAGAGCGTAAGCATCGCAGGTGGTACAGAGAACAGCAAATACTACCTTTCAGGTTCATACTATGACCAGGGTGGTGTTGTTCCACAGACAGGCTATACCAAATATACTGTACGTTTCAACGGTGAGCAGAAAGTTGGCATCTTCACTTTCAACGCCAATGTTGCCTACTCAGAGGCTCATACTGACAGGACCCTTACATCTGCAGGTCTTTACGGATCATCAGGTACCGGTGCCCTCAACGCTGTATATACATGGTCTCCATTTGATGACATGACCCACTACCTGAATGAGGACGGTTCACGTTACCAGATGTTCGGTGACAGACTTGACCCATGGGACGAGAAGGACAACCCTTACTGGATCATCAACAAGAACAAGATGTTTGATGATACAGAGCGCTGGACAGGTTCAATCAAGGTTAGGGCTGACATTGCAAAATGGTGGTTCGTATCATACAACCTCGGTTTGGATACATATACCCAGACCAACTCCAACAGGATTGCTCCTGGTGGTGCTATCAAACAGTTGTGGCAGAAAGGTATGATGTCTGACAACACAATGAGGTTCAGATATATTTCACACAACTTCATGTCAAACATGAACAAGCAGTTCGGCAAATTTGACGTTAACTTGATGTTGGGTGCTTCAATTGAGGACACTTCTACTGACAGAAGCTCAATGATGGCCTACAACTTCTCTGTACCAGGATTCTTCTCTTATTCAAACACAGATGCAGGTAACAAGCAGTTTGCACACTCTGCATCACAGAAACGCCTTGCAGGTGTATTCGGGGAGGTAAGGGCATCTTGGAACAATACTGTATTCTTGACAGTAACCGGCCGTAACGACTGGACTTCAACTCTTCCTAAAGAGAACCGTTCATACTTCTACCCTTCAGTATCAGGTTCATTCGTATTCACTGAGCCTCTTATGAAGGCAGGTATCCTGGACAACAACAGCATTATCACCTTCGGTAAACTCCGTGCTTCATGGGCTGAGGTAGGTAAGGATACAGGTGTTTATGAGACAAGTACAGCTCTATGGCCAGTAGGTACATATCTTGAGGGTCTTGTAGGTGTAGGTAACAACTGGGAGCGTGGTAACCCTTACCTGAAACCAGAGAAGACAAGGTCAACTGAGTTAGGTTTGGAGTTGGCAATGTTCAACAACAGATTGCGTTTTGACTATGCATACTATACCAATGACTCATTCAACCAGATCTTGAGCCCACGTGGTCCTCAGTCAACAGGTTACATCTTCTGCTCTATCAATGCAGGTAACGTTTACAACAGAGGTATGGAGCTCCAGATTTCAGGTACTCCAATCGAGACCAAGGAATTCACTTGGGATATGGGCTTGAACCTTGCAGGTAACCGCGGTACAATTGACGGCCTTCCAGAGGGTCTTGATGTAATGTACTTGACAGATGTACAATACGCAGGTGCACAGGCCGCTTCATTCAACGGCGGTAACTTCATGGCAATTGCCGGCAAGAGATGGAACAGGGATGAGGCAGGCAACGTAATCCTTGATGGCAATGGTATGCCTACTTATGATACTACACTTAGAGAGATTGGTAACCGTGAGTCTAAACTCACTGGAGGTTTCAATAACACATTGTCATGGAAAGGCTTTACATTCAATATGTTGTGGGAGTTCCGTTTAGGTGGTGACGTTATCAACGGTACACAGTACGCTATGGATGCTGCCGGTACAAGCAAATTCTCAGGCGATGTACGTAACAAGACCCTTACAATCAGCGGTGTTGATGCTGATGGAAACCATGTAAGCAACAGCTGGTCTGCAGATCAGACATACTTGTTCTCAGGTAAGGTAACCAGCGGTTACAACATCATCAAATCTTACTACAACAGCTACTATTCTCAGGAGACAATGAACTACATCACTGATGTAAATCTTCTCAGATTGCGTTCAGTATCATTGTCATACAATGTTCCTAAGACATTCCTCAAGAAGATTGGTGTAATCAAGGCTGCAAACATTTCAGTTTCTGCAAACAACTTGTTGTTGTTCACCAACTACGAGGGTGACCCTGAGGCAGCTGCTGCAGGTGCTGGTGTTGGTGGTTCATCATCAGTTGGTTTCGACTACTGCGGTGTTCCTGCAACTTCAGGCATGACATTTGGTTTGAACTTGACATTCTAAAAATTAACAGTATAATAAACGAATCATGAAACTATTTAAATCACTTATATTGTGTGGAATCTGCCTGATGACTCTGTCACTGGCATCTTGCGACAAATGGTTGGATGTCAATGTAGATCCGGAGAACCCATCAGACATGAGTGCTACATACGAGGCACGTCTGCCACACATCCAATTCTACACTAACAGTGCGCAGCAGTTCGCAAACTGGCGTACATCCATGTCCATGGGTGATTGGACCCGTTTCTCTTCAAATGGTAGTACATATTACCATATGTCATATTGGAATCCACAGACCGGTGTAACTACAACTTCATACCAGTGGTGGTTTGTAGGTGCTGCCTGTAACATTGAGGATATGTATAACAAGGCAATGGCTGCTGAGGCTTGGCATTATGCAGGTGTTGCAAGGATTATCTATGCATACGGCTTCATGTTGATGACCGACCTTTACGGTGAGATGCCTTTCACTGAGGCTTTGGGTGAGGATGCAACTCCTTCATATGACAATGGCAAGACCATTTACCTCGGTTGCTTCCAGGCTTTGAACGAGGGTCTTGAGCTTCTTGCAAAATCACAGGATCCAGGTCTTCCAACTTTGGCAGAGGGTGACTGGTGGAACAAGGGTGATGTTCAGAAATGGATCAAACTTGGTAACCTCCTCAAGGCTCGTTGGATGGTGAAATTGAACAAGAAAGCAGCAGGTTCATACCTTGATGGTAAATATGATGCACAGGCAATTCTTGACGCCCTTGCAAAAGGTCCTCAGAGCAATGCTGACGGCACAATCATTGACCACCAGGATGAGGGTACCAACACCACTACTGACGTATTGGGTTGGTCAGAGCCTGTAACTTACAGCCCATTGTTCTCTGTTTGCGGCATGAACGCAGGTTACGCAGTAACTGATATGCTGTACCAGAACTTGACCAACTTTGGCGGTTACGGTGTAGAGGACCCACGTGCTGACGCAATCATTCCTTGGGCTTATTCTCCAAACGCTGCAGAAGGCGAGTACAAGCTTGAGGCTGGCTGGAGAAGGTCTATCGGTATTGATATGACTTCACAGAATTCTCCTACCTTGACAAACGGTACAGTAAGAGCTTCATACAGCGCTGACAAAGGTGGCTGGTGGATTGACACCGATGTTGAGGAGTGTAAAGGTGATACAGTTTATGTAGAGTGCACAAGCTACTCAAAAGGTTACCACAAAGGTGTTGACATGTTCGTAAGAAGAGCTTCAGGCAACGACAACTCAAGAGAGTCAGGCTCATTCTATACAAGGGCATCTTCTCCTACTTACGTAGGTACTTATGCTGAGGCTTGCTTCATCAAGGCTGAGGTATTGTTCAACCAGGGCAACACAACTGAGGCTTATGCTGCTTACAAAGAGGGTATCAAGGCTTCTATGGAGCTTATGAACGAGAAGCTTGCTGTATGGTGCTCAGAGGATGAGAACCTTGCAAAATGTCCTTCATTCCAGGTTATGACCCAGGAGGAGATGGACAATTACCTCACTAACGGTATCGGTACAGCTTCTGACCTTACACTTGGCCACATCCTTACCCAGAAACGTATTGCCCTCCACTTCTCCGTTGAGATCTGGAACGATATGAGAAGATATGACTTCAATGAGGAGTTATTCTTCAACTGGGGTATCCCTGCATTGCACGACATCAATGCATCTGCAATGAAAGGTATCCCTGCAGGCAAACATTTCCGTCGCTGGAAACAGTGTTCACACGAGACTAACTACAACTCTGCAAACCTTCATGCAATTGGTAATGAGGTTCCAGGAGCTGACATGTCAAGAGACCAGTGGAATACTGCTGACGATGCATGGACCATCAATGTTTGGTGGGATTCAACTCAGGAGTAATCACTTATTATTCCCGATATAAATTTGAGGAGTCCCGTAAGGGGCTCCTCTTTTTTTCATTCTACCATCCCGGATTCTGCGGGAAGTCAACACCCTTTATGTTGTAGAGGGTAAGCTGCCCGGTAGGGATTGCATCCAGGTAGTTCTTCGGCACCTCAACGGTGCGCCCTGCCGCTGCCCCGTATGGGAGGATGTACCCTCCGGAATCAACTGTAAGGCCGTCGGGAAGGGTATATGTGCTTCCTGAAGCTGCAACAATCCTGGCTCCCTTGAAGATATCCGGCTTTACTGCAGGGTTGAGGTATTCCAGTTTGCCCCATCTGCGGATGTCCCACTCCCTGAAGCCGTCCATAATGAGCTCCGAGCGCCTTTCCCTGCGGATTTCCCACAGGAGCGGGGTTACATCGGGATCACGCAGGGGGTCATCGGGAATGGAGGCCAGCAGAAGCGGTGCTACCCCACCCCTCTCCCTGAGGAGGTTCACGGTTGCATCCAGGGTGCTCTGGGTAAGGGTCCCAAGCTCTGCAGATGCTTCGGCCCAGTTGAGCATCACCTCAGCCAACCAGAAGATTGGGGCATCTGTAGGGTTGTTGGGGGCCAGAATCTCAGAGGCTCCCAGAGACGGATTGTTGAATTTTGTTATGATGTATCCTGTGCTGGAGGTGAACCCTTTCTCGTTAGGGTTTCCTATGTATGCCAGTTCATCCCCCACAGACTGCACCAGCCTCAGATCCCTGCCCGAAAGCATCTGGAATATGGTCTCATCGCCCGCATACATTGGAGACAATGAGATTGGGAGTCCGTCTGAGCACAGGAATGAATCCACCGCATCTTTTGTGAGGCCGTCCATCATGGTGCTGCTGTTGGTATACCCTATCACCGAGTGGGTGAGGATACCTGAGACGTATGATTTGTAGAGGAGCACCTCAGGGTTCTTGGAGAGGTCCAATGAGCCGTAGAGTTCATGGTACACCGGGGTAAGGGTGAACATCCCCTTCCCTACAATCTGTTGTGATGCCTCCTCCGCCTTCTTCAGCAGTGCTGTGGCAGCAACCTCATCATTCCCCACATATCTGGCGTATGTCCCTTCATAGAGGGCCACCCTTCCCATATAGGCCAGAGCTACCTCGCTGGAGAGCATGTTCACATCCCCCAGAGCCCTGTTCCTCTCTATAGTACGGAGGTTCTCCGCCGCAAACTGCAGGTCTGCCATGATGCTGTCCACCACTGCCTCCCGGGGCATCCTTGGGGCATATATGGCCTCAACGTTGCTCTGGTCCAGGTATTCATCTATATACGGCACGTCCCCGAAATGGCGCACCAGGTTGGCATATTCAAATGCCCTGAAGAACCTGGCCACACCAAGGTAGTGGGCAGCAGCCTCGCCGGAGAGCATCTGCATCTGCGGCACCCTCTCCAGCAGAAGGTTTGCCTTCCTTATATATGTGTAGTCCCAATGGGAATTTGCAGCCGGGGCAGTTACGGGGAAGAGGTCCATTGAGCGTGCCGCCTGGTCATCCGTAAAGGTGGTGAAGTAGAAATCCCCGTTTGTACCTGTACCGTAACCTGTAAAGAGGTTGTAGAACTCCCAGCAATAGGATTTCACGTTGTTCTCGCTTGTCCAGAAGTTGTTGTCATCAAAGACAACCTTTGAACCGCGGTTGAGGAAATCCTTTGAGCAGGAAACGGCACCGGCCCCTATGGCAATTGCCAGAAATGCTGTCATATATGTTTTCATATCCTTATTTTTTACGTTGTCCTTTTTTCTATCTTCTACATTGTCAGCTGGATTCCAAATGAGAGTATCCTCTCAAACGGAGCTGTCCTGCCATAGAAGTTTGAGGTGGAAGAGCCTGCGGTTATCTCCGGGTCAATAGGAATCTTCTTCTGCGAGAATTCCAGGAGGTTCTCCCCGCTGAAATATATCCTGGCCTTTGTGAGGTTGGCCCGGCTGATCAGCTTGTCGGGAAGAGAATAACCTATTGTAAGGTTCTTTAGCCTCAGGTATGAGAGGTTCAGCAGGTATTTTGTCTGCGGATAGAAGTTGTTTCCGCTGTTGGCCGCCGCATTTGCCATGTACCTTATCCCGTTGATTGCGGAGG
Organism: Bacteroidales bacterium; assembly: GCA_017482565.1. Taxonomy (GTDB): domain Bacteria; phylum Bacteroidota; class Bacteroidia; order Bacteroidales; family UBA932; genus Egerieousia. Next base: position 12,352 of record JAFUMO010000002.1, read on the forward strand.
TTGCATTTCCTGTGTATGGGAGAGGGTATTTGGCATCTGGGTTATCAGGGCTCCAGAAGTCCATCTGGTGCTGGTACATCACGTCTGCACCGCGGTAGTATGGGATTGCCTCGTTTCCGGTTGCCCACAGCTGGCGCCTGCCTATCCCCTGGAAATAGATGTCCATGTCAAACCCTTTCCATGAGCCTCCTATCCTGAAGCTGTACTGGTAGCGCGGGGTGGTGTTGCCTATTATCTTTAGGTCTCCGTGGTCCTGCAAGGTGGATTTGCCCGCATCTATCACGTTATCGCCATTGAGGTCCCTGAACTTGATGTCACCCGGGCCATATACAAAGTTGCCGCTCTGTAGCCCCACCTGGCTTGGAGAGGCCGCAACATCCTCATCTGAAGTAAAGTAGCGGTCTGTAACGAAACCCCATATCTCACCCACTGTTTTCCCTTTATAGTTGGAGGTGAGGAGGTTGCCTGAGTTTGCATTCCACTCTGTAATCACACTCTTGTAATCACTCACATTCACGTTGGCATAAATGCTCAGGCCATTGGCAAATGAGTGGCTGCCGTCAATTGTAATCTCCCAGCCGCGGGTGCGGAGGCGTCCGTCATTAACCATTGCCGCAGCTGTCCCGAATGTCTCCGGAAGGGTCTCCCCCACGCTCAGCATGTTGCGGTTCTCCCGTTGGAACCAATCGAAGGTTATGCCATATTTATTGTTGAGGAACCTGATGTCCGTACCTATATCCAAGGTGGCAATGTCCTCCCAGAAGAGGTCATTGGAGACATTGGCAGGAAGCCCTGTGTAAAGCACCCTGGCACCGTCCACAAGCCAGTTGGCATATGCAGTGCCCATTGTGGCAATGAAACGGTCGGCCCCCACATTCTGGTTCCCGATAATTCCGTATGAGCCCCTCAGCTTGAGGTCTGAAACCACCCTCTTCAATGGGGCGAAGAAAGGCTCCTCAGACACCCTGTATCCAAGGGAGAAGGAAGGGAAGAATGCCCATCTGGAGTGTGACGGGAAGTTTGAAGATCCGTCATACCTGCCGTTGAGCTCTGCAAGATACCTGTTCTTGTAGTTGTAGTTGATGCGCCCGAACCATCCTGCAACGGCCCAGTCACTGGCATCCCCGTCTACTGTTGCCGCACCATACGCCAGAGGAAGCTGCCCCAGCTGCTTGTCCATAAGCCCCATCTTCTTTGAGTACTGCTGCTGGAATGTTCCCTTCTCCACATTGAGGCCGGCTGTAACCTTAATGGTGTGGTCCCCAAATGTCTGCTCGTATGTGGCATATGTATTTGAGGTTATCTGGGTGGTTCTTGAAGAGGTGAAATCCACCTCATCGTATGAACTCCCCGGCAGTTTGGTGTTGTAGTTGAGCCCGCCGCCCCAGAAATCCCACATGGACACATAACCGCCTGTATTGTGGATGTTCTTGTGCCTTGTAGAGTATGCAAACTCGCTCCTGAGCTGCACCAGGTCACCTATATAGAAGGTTGCGGCAATCTGGGCGTTCTGGTATGTCTCCCTGCTTGTACTGTAGGAGGCGTTGTGCAGATAGCCCGGAATATGCCTGAACCATGCCTCGGTGCCGTTCTCATCTGTATATGTCCCGTATGGGAAATAGGTACCCCAGCGCCACATGTAGTAGAACGGGTCCTGATACTTGTACGGGAAGTCAAAGTCCTGCTGCCTCATGTTGAGTCTTGCATCCAGGTCTACCCACCTTGCAGGCTTGGCATTTACGCTGAGGGAGAGGTTGTATTTGTTCAAAATGTCCGGCTTGATCTTGAGGATACCCTCCTGATACTGGTAGCCGCCGCTGAGGACAAAGCTTATCTTCTCACTGCCTCCGGTAACCTGCAGGTTGTGGCTCTGCTGGGGGGTCCACTTCTGGTACATTTCCTTCACAGGGTCCCACAGCCTGTAGAAATAGGTTACCCCGTCCAGGATTTCAAAGTCCTCCCCCATAATCATGTTGTGCCCCCTGCGGTTGTGTGAGTAGTTCTCCACCCAGTTGGTGATACCTGCCATCAGAGGCTGGGCCTTCATGCCAAACATGTCAAATGCCTGCTTGCCGCGGGCCATGGCTGCCTCCATTGCGGCAATCTCCGCAACTGCATCCACAGGGAATTTGGGGAGCACAGTAGGGGTTCCCCATGAGAAATTGTTGGTGTAGCCGGCTGTGAACCTTGTACCCATCTTGCCGCTCCTGGTCTTGATGAGGATTACGCCAAAAGCTGCCCTGGCACCGTAGATTGAAGTTGAGGCTGCATCCTTCAGCACGGAGATGCTCTCTATGTCATCTGAATTTACCAGAGAGATGTCGCTTACCACCACATTGTCCACCAGGATGAGGGGAGTTCCCCCGTCTGTAGCATTGAGGGATCCCATACCCCTGATATTGATTGCAGGGGACTGGTCAATGGCTCCGTTGGAGAATGTGATTGTGAGGCCGGGAACCGCACCCTGCAATCCCTTGGCAGGATCTGTAAACGGCTTGCTCTCAAGGGTGCGCCCTATATTCACGGTAGATACCGCTCCCGTAAGGTTCTCCTTCCTCTGGGAGCCGAAACCCACCACAACAAGTTCATCCAGGAGGAGATTGTCATCCTTGAGGACAACATCTACCACCCCCTTCCCATTCACAGGGACATCTGTCTTCTTCATCCCGATAAGTGAAAACTCCAGGATGCCGTCTGCAGGGGTACTGATGACATACATTCCGTCTATGTCAGTTACCGCCACACTCCCCTGCTCACCCTTTACCATAACGGATACCCCGGGAAGGGGCTCTCCGCCGGCATCAACCACCTTTCCTGTAACCTTTATCTTTTCCTGTGCCCACGCACTGGAAATGCTCAGGAAAACCAATAATCCCAGAACTGCAAGCCACCTTCCGGCCGCATTTCCGGCACCGGGCCCTTTTATGCGCCTGGTGTTGTAACCGTTTGAATAACACATAGGTTGAATTATTTAATATCTGTGGTTACTAACAAAATTCCTCTACTTTGGTTTAGATTTGCTAAATTTGCCTGCATGTTGGCACTAAAGAGCAAAATACTCCTTTTCCCCTACTGGATAATATTGAAATTCAGACATTTCCTTTACGACAAGGGAATCCTTAAGAGCACGTCCTATCCCATTCCCGTGATATGCGTGGGGAACATCACGGTAGGCGGAACCGGCAAGACTCCGCACACTGAGATGATTATCCGCATGCTGCAGGAAAAATACAGGATTGCCGTACTTTCCCGCGGATACAAGAGAAAAAGCAAGGGATTCCGGATTGCCGGCCCAGGAGATACCTTTGCCGAGATTGGGGACGAGCCAATGCAGATAAAGCACAAGTTTCCCCACATAACCGTTGCCGTGTGCGCAGACAGGCGTGAGGGGATTGAGAAACTGCTAGCACTGCCTGAGGGCAGCGCTGCAGGTGCTGCTGGCAGTGCGGCCGGCCGTGCGGGTGCTGCGGGTGCTGTGGGTGCCGGGAGTGCCGGAAAGTTTGCTGCGGGTGGAGCTGCCGCTCCTTGCCGCCCGGAGCTCATCATCCTGGATGACGCCTTCCAGCACCGGAGGGTAAAGCCGTCCCACTCAATAGTGCTGATGAACTGGAATAACCCAATATACAGTGACAACCTCCTCCCCATAGGGCGTCTGAGGGACCTCCCGGAACAGATCCGCCGTGCAGACAGCATAATTGTGACCAAATCCCCACGCTTCGGGGAGCATGACGGCATCATTGATGATGAACTGGCTGCAGAGCAGCTTGTACCCGTTGAAAAAGAGTGGCGCAGGAAGCTGCACCTGAGGGTTGACCAGAAACTATGCTTCTCAACCATCATGTACGGCACCCCCGCCGGAGTGGAGGGCGCTGAGGCGGACAACCGCTACCTCTACTCAAAAAGTGCAATCTTCTTCACAGGAATAGCAAATGACAGGGAGTTCAGGGACCACATTGCCGGCTCATACGAGATACAGAGTTCCATCAAGTTCCCCGACCACTACAGCTTCACAAAATACAATATAAAGGATATCAACAACTGGGCAGCCCTCCACCCTACCGCCGTTGTATTCACCACAGAAAAGGACTGCATGAGGCTCACCGGCAACCCATACCTCAGCCCGGGCCTCAAGAAAAGGCTCTTCTATATCCCGATAGAGGTAAAAATCCTGGGATGCCAGAACTTCCCTTATTTTGCCTCAGAGCCCCAGCGGGAAGCAACATAATCAAGCAGCTCCAAAACCTTGGCCGGATTGTTTTCGGTAACGAGTTTCAGGCGGGTCTCCTTGAAATCGGGAAGGCATTTGAAATAGTTGCTCAGGTGACGGCGCATCTCCAGCACTCCAACCCTGTCCCCCTTTACGGAGATTGATTTTGCAAAGTGCTTCTTGGCCAGCTCCACCTTCTCCACCACGGTAAGGGGCTGCATCTCTTCCCCGTGTTCCAGATAGTGCCTCACCTCCTTGAATATCCACGGCCGGCCGTAGGTTGCACGCCCTATCATTATGCCGTCAACGCCATATCTTTCAAAGGCGGCAGCTGCTCCCGGGCCGTCTGTGATGTCTCCGTTTCCAATGATGGGGATGTGCATCCTGGGGTTTTCCTTTATCTTCCCTATGAGGGTCCAGTCAGCCTCTCCCTTGTACATCTGGCACCTGGTGCGGCCGTGGACTGTGAGGGCCGCTATTCCCACATCCTGGAGCCTTTCCGCCAGCTCCACTATTATCTTGGAATCCTCGTCCCAGCCGAGTCGGGTCTTTACGGTTACAGGGAGCTTCACCGCCTCCACCACGGATTTGGTTATCTCCACCATTTTGTCGGGAAACTTCATCATTCCGCTTCCTGCACCCCTCCCTGCAATCTTGCTTACAGGGCATCCGAAGTTGATGTCTATGATGTCCGGGCCGGCCCCTCCGGCTATCTGTGCGGCATTTTCCGCCATCCTGGCCGCCTCAACCATTGCCTCGGGGATATGTCCGTAAATCTGGATTCCAATGGGCTTTTCATAGTCAAAGGTGACAAGCTTGGCAAGTGACTTCCTTGCATCCCTGATGAGCCCGTCTGAAGAGACAAACTCCGTATACATCATGTCGGCCCCGAACTCCTTGCATATATACCTGAACGATGCATCTGTAACATCCTCCATCGGAGCCAAAAAAAGGGGCTTGCTGCCCAAATCCAAATTCCCTATTTTCATAACTTTGCAAATTGAACACGGCAAAAATAATAAAAAAACGGGACTCAGACCCACAGCGGCCGGAATCCCGTGCGGAAGCCGGGGACCGGCTTCCAAAAATTATCTAAATTTGTTACATTATTTATAATAAAATATTTTGCTATGATGGAACCACGCAAATTGAAAAGGATAGGGCTGCTTACTTCGGGCGGGGATGCTCCGGGTATGAATGCGGCCATAAGGGCCATTGTAAGGAGTGCCATTTTCCATGACATTGAGCCCGTAGGGATTATGAGGGGATACCAGGGAATTCTGGACAAGAGGTTCATAGGGATGCAGTCTCACTCCGTTTCAAAGATAATCAACAGGGGAGGGACCATGCTCAAGTCCAGCAGGTGCCCGCAGTTCAAGGAGGCAGAGGCAAGGCAGCAGGCCGTGGCAAACCTGAAGGAGGCAGGGATTGAAGCCCTTGTGGTGATTGGGGGTGACGGCTCGTTCAGGGGTGCCAATGCCCTTTATGAGGAGTTTGGATTCCCGGTGGTGGGAATTCCCGGGACCATTGACAATGACATATATGGCACCGATTTCACAATAGGATTTGATACTGCAATAAATACCGCCGTAGAGGCAATTGACAAGATAAGGGATACCGCGGATTCCCACAACCTCCTATTCTTTGTGGAGGTGATGGGACGTGATGCCGGCTTCATAGGGCTCTATACCGGAATTGCAACCGGAGCGGAGCAGTGCCTCATACCTGAGTACCATACCGATGTGGAGAAGCTGTGCAGCTATCTTACCAATGAGAGGAGGAAGAACAAGACCAGCGGAATCATTGTGGTGGCGGAGGGGGATGATGCAGGGAGCGCCCATGAGGTTGCCGCAAAGGTGAAGGAGCTGCTTCCCGATTATGATACGCGTGTGACAACCCTGGGCCATATACAACGCGGGGGCTCCCCTACATGCAATGACAGGGTACTGGCAAGTGTCCTTGGCAACGGAGCTGTGGAAGCCCTTATGAAGGGATGGAGCGGTGTAATGGTTGGGCAGGTGAACGGCGAAATCTCCTACACTCCGTTCAATCAGGCTTGTACGAGACACAATCAGATAAAGAAAAATCTATATGAGATAGCTCATATTTTGGCACTTTAAAAATTTTTACTACCTTTGCACCCCCTTATATAGGGGAAAATCGCAACAAAAATATAGTATTAACTTAAAAATCAACACAGTGGACTATCAAAGCTACAAGACAGTTTCGGCAAATGCACAGACCGTAACCAAAGAGTGGTTGGTAATTGACGCAACTGATCTAGTATTAGGAAGACTTGCCAGCAGAATAGCATTGGTGCTGAGAGGCAAGAACAAGGCCAACTACACCCCACACGTGGATTGCGGAGACAACGTGATCGTTATCAACGCAGAGAAAATCCGCCTTACAGGTAAGAAGTTGACCGACAAAGTGTATGTAAGACATACAGGGTATCCCGGCGGACAGCGTTTTGCAAACCCTAAGGAGTTGCTAGTACGCAAACCAACCGCTGTACTTCAGGAGGCAGTAAGAGGTATGCTTCCAAAAAACAGGCTTGGAGCAGAGTTGCTTCGTAACTTGCATGTTTATGCAGGTCCTGAGCATCCACACCAGGCACAACAACCAAAAACAGTTACTTTTAACGAAATTTAAACAAAGAGCATGGAACAAATCAACGCCCTTGGAAGACGTAAAACAGCAGTTGCTCGCGTTTATGTGAACACAGGAAAAGGTAATATTACCATTAACGGTAAAGAGCTCAACTCATACTTCGTAGAGGAGACTCTACAGTTTATCGTTAAACAACCACTTGAGGTAACCAACACCTTGGCTGACTTTGACATCAAAGTTAACCTTGACGGTGGTGGAATCAAAGGTCAGGCAGAGGCTCTCCGCCTTGGTATTGCACGCGCACTTTGCGAGATCAACGCAGAGTACCGCCCAGCACTCAAGGCAGCCGGCTTCCTTACACGTGACTCAAGAGAGGTTGAGAGAAAGAAACCTGGTCAGCCTGGTGCACGCAGACGCTTCCAGTTCAGCAAACGTTAATATTGCAGAGCTGTTAACGCTGTTTACATCATTGCACAGCTTGAATTCAAATTTTTGGGACTTCCCACATGGGAGTCTTCCCGCATGGGAGCTACCCGAAATATTGTTCAGCTGCGGAAAATTTGAGGACCGGCTTGTCCGCTACCCCAAATTGACATAAAGAGATTTACAAAAAAAGAAAAAACAAAAGAAATGCCTAGAACAAATTTCCAAGACTTACTTGATGCAGGTTCGCATTTTGGTCACTTGAAAAGAAAATGGAATCCAAAAATGGCTCCATACATTTTTATGGAGAAGAATGGTATTCATATCATTGACCTGCACAAGACCGTTGTCAAAATAGACGAAGCAGCAAATATGATGAAACAGCTTGCACGTGCAGGCAGAAAGATTCTTTTTGTTGCTACCAAGAAACAGGCAAAAGATATAGTTGCCGAGAAGGCTGCAGCTGTAAACATGCCATATGTTACAGAGAGATGGCCAGGTGGAATGCTTACAAACTTCCCTACTATCCGTAAGGCAGTTAAGAAGATGAACACCATTGACAAGATGATTACAGACGGTACTTTTGACACTCTTGCAAAGAGAGAGAAGCTTCAGATTACCCGTCAGAGAGCCAAATTGGAGAAGAACCTCGGTTCAATCGCTGACCTTAACCGTCTCCCTTCAGCTCTATTTGTAGTTGACGTTCAGAAAGAGATGAACGCAGTTAAAGAGGCTAACCGCCTTAACATACCGGTTATCGCTATGGTTGATACTTGTTGCGATCCTACCCCTATTGATTATGTAATTCCTGCAAACGATGATGCCGCCAAATCAATCGGCCTTGTAATGGATGCACTTTGCGGTGCAGTTGCTGAGGGCCTTCAGGAGAGAAAGATTGAGAAGGAGAAAGAGAAAGAGGCATCTGCAGAGAAAGAGGGCGATGCTCCGGTAGCAAAGAAACTCCGTTCACGCAAATCAGCTGCTGCAGAGGAGAAAGCTGAGAGCGCAGAGTAATTGGCTTGAGTAATTATTTTAAAGAAGTAAATTATTATGGAAATTAAAGCTTCAGATGTTGCAAAACTACGCCAGATGACCGGCGCAGGTATGATGGACTGCAAAAAGGCTCTTGTAGAGGCTGAAGGCGACTTCAACAGGGCTCAGGAGATCATCCGCGAGAAAGGTAAGCTGGTTGCAGCAAAACGTTCAGACAGAGAGACTACAGAGGGTAAAGTTGTAGCTCTTGTAAACGCAGACAATACTAAGGCCATCCTTACCGCACTTGGTTGCGAGACCGACTTCGTTGCCAAGAATGCAGAGTTCCAGGAGCTTGCAAACAACATTGCAAAAGCTGCCCTTGAGAACTTCCCTGCTGACCTTGCAGGTTTGATGGCCTGCACATTCAACGGCCAGACTGTAGAGGATGCTATCACTCAGCAGACAGGTAAGAGCGGTGAGAAACACGCTGTTCCTTTCTACGCCAGCATTGAGGCTCCTTACATCTCTTCATACATGCACGTAATCAACGGCAAGCTTGCAGCTATCGTTGGTTTCAACAAAGAGGTGTCTACAGAGGTTGGTAAAGGTATCGCAATGCAGGTTGCTTCAATGAACCCTGTTGCGCTTGATGCTGAGTCTGTTCCACAGGAGGTTATCAACAACGAGCTTACTGTAGCCGTTGAGAAGACCAAAGAGGAGCTTGTTCTTAAAGCAGTTGAGGCTGCACTTAAGAAAGCAGGCATCAATCCTTCACACGTTGACAGTGAGGACCACATTGAGTCTAACATGGCTAAAGGCTGGATCTCTGCAGAGGAGGCTGCCAAAGCACGTGAGATCAAGGCTACCGTTGCTGCAGAGAAGACTGCAGGTCTTGGTGCTGAGGAGGCTAAAATCCAGAACATCGCTAAAGGAAGGCTTGGCAAATTCTTCAAGGAGAACACTCTTCTTGAGCAGGCTTACCAGATGGGTGACGGCAAGCAGTCTGTAAAAGATTTCTTGGCTTCAGTTGACAAGGATGTTAAAGTTGTTGCTTTCAAGAGATTCTCTCTTAACGACTAATTTTAACTTCACACATACAAAAGAAAAGATGCCTCACACGGGGCATCTTTTTTTGTTCCATCATGCCAGGTTTCCCGGAAATATCCGCTTCCCCGCAAATCTTTACATCACATCAGATATGCTGGACAAGGGCAATGGCAGCAACCGCCTCTGCAATTACAGGGCAGCGGAGGGCTATGCAGGCATCATGCCTCCCCTTTACCGAGAAATCCACCATTTCTCCGGTAACGAAGTTGGCGGTATGCTGCACCTTTGAGATACTTGAGGTAGGTTTTACGGCAATCCTGAATACTATAGGGTTGCCGTTGCTTATTCCCCCGTTTATACCGCCGGCACCGTTGGTGGCAGTTTTCCCATCCTTGCCTGTGAAGCAGTCATTATGCTCACTTCCCTTCATTGCGGCAGCTGCAAACCCGTCCCCGAACTCTATTCCCCTTACACCTGGTATTGAGAATGCAAGGTGGGCAATTTCACTTTCAAGGGAGTTGAAGAACGGTTCCCCCAACCCGGCAGGGACACCTGTGCATACGCACTCCACAACTCCTCCAACAGAATCTCCCTCAGCCATTGCCTCCTCAAGAGCCTTCTCCCACTGCTGCGGCTTATCCAATCCGGCAATTGAAGTTATACGGGCATTTATGGAGATATTTCCCAACATCTTCTTGGCCACCACTCCGGCAGCTACAAGAATAAGGGTAAGCCTTCCCGAAAAATGGCCCCCTCCCCTTATGTCATTGAAGAAGTTGTGCTTTACCTGGGCTGTAAAATCTGCATGCCCCGGGCGGGGAACCTCCCTGAACATGGAGTAGTCCTTAGACCTGGTATTGCTGTTCTCAAACACTACAGTAACAGGCGCACCTGTGGTATGGCCGTCATAAACCCCGCTCACTATGTGCGGCAGGTCACTCTCCTTGCGTGGGGTTGTCCCCTTTGCACCGCTCCTGCGGCGGTCCAGGTCTGCAAGGAAATCATCTGTGCAGAGCGGCAGCCCTGCAGGGACACCGTCCATTACAACACCTATAAGGTCACCATGCGATTCTCCGAACATTGAAATCCTGAAATTTGTACCATAGCTGTTCATACTGTTATCCTTTTAGCCTTTCCAGAAATGACGGGAAAGATTTGTCTATACATTTAATGTTGTCCAGGAGTATCTCCTTTCCGCAGAAGAGGGCGGCAATGTAAAGTGCCATTGAAATCCTGTGGTCGTTATGGCCACATCCAAGAACCGGCGCCACTCCTCCCGACAGAGGATCTGCCCCATTTCCGCAAATATACATCTTATCTCCCTCAATGTGTATGCCGTAGCCCAATTTTGCAAGCTCGCAATATACGGTTTCCGCCCTGTTGCTCTCTTTCTGGGCCAGTCTGTCCACCCCTTCAAATACGGTCCTTCCTCCGCTGTGGGCCGCCAGCAGGGCCGCTATAGGGAAGAGGTCCGGGCAATCCTTCAGTGAAGCTTCCACCACCGCATCCTCCCGGGAAACTGCCACCCCAGGGCGCGGAGATATCTCCACATCAGAGCCATTTACTGAAACTCTATATCCGTAAAGTTCCAGCAGCTTCAATATGAATTCATCAGCTTGGACGGAACTGAGCGGCATATTCTTCAGCACAACCCCATTTGAAAGGGCCCCTGCAACTGCAAAGTTTGCGGCTGAGCTCCAGTCTGAATCAAGCCATATCCTGGCCGGGGTGTACTTCTGCCCTCCGCGGATGTGATATGTAATTTTATCGGGAAGGGATTCCTTAGATTTTATCTCTATGCCGAACTGCCTTAGCACCCTCAGGGTAAGCTCTATGTACGGCAGACTGGCAGGGTTGGTGATTGTAAGGGTTGAGTCCTCCTCCAGCAGCGGCAGGGTCATCAGGAACCCGGAAACTATCTGGGAGCTCTCCTTCCCCGAGAACTCAATGTTGCGGCGGGTTATTCCCCCTCCTATCCTGAACGGGAGGTATCCTCCATTTGTACAGCATTGTGCACCCGCAGCCTCAAGGGCCTTCACAGACTCCCCGAGATTCCTTTTCAGGATGCTCCCCGTACCGGTAATTTCAATCTCCTTCTCCCCTCCCGACAGGTAAGCCGCCATAGGGATCAGAAGGCGGGTGAGCAGGCCGCTCTCCCCTGTGAATATCTTTCCTGCCCCCCTGAGCGATTCAATCCCGGCGCTTTCTACAGTAAGTGTCCCCTCATTGAGGGAAACCCTTGCCCCAAGCGCCTTTATCACCTCTACGGCCCCGGAAATGTCGTTGCAGGGCTCAAAGTTCTCCAGTACGCTTGTACCGTTGGCGAGCGCTGCCGCCAGGACAGCCCTCTGGGCTATGCTTTTTGAGCATGGGATGTGTACCTCAGGCTTTCCGGCAAAGATTGTCTCTTCCAGCCTCAAGGTTGTGTACGGGTAATTTGCAGGCTCCAGCAGCCTCTCCATCTCCTCCCTGGCATATTGCCCGGGAGCCGTTGCCGATTCCGCATCAAGCGCCGCGTATGTATACGGTGCCCCGAGCTGCAGGCACAGGTGGCGGGTGAACTTCCCTGCCTCCCCCATGCAGAAGGCCACAAGTGAGGCCTGCTCCTCCCCGAAGCTGTTGCTCAGGGAGCCCGAGAGCTCCCCATGTTCCATAAAATTGCAGGGAACCAGCTCACGGTCAGATTTCTTGTAGCTGTAGAGCTGCATTGTGCGGCAGGCATCTGAAATGTTGTTGGCAGTGGTTACAATCTTCACTATATCTGCACCCTTGCGTCGGCAGAGATCATATATGGCCTTAAGCTCCTCCAGATCCTGTGTCCCCTCAAAATTATGGTAGGAGATCACAAGTCTGCAGCCGTTTGCCCTTGCGTATGACTTTATGTACTCCAGATGGTCTACGGGTGCCTCAATCTCCACATCCACATATTTGGCACCCTTCTTTATTGCAGCCACCATCTGCTCACGGGCAACAGCCTGGGTGCTGCCGGCTATCCTGTGGGTATAGAGGAGGTTCGGATGCCCCTGCACCAGTTTCTCTATCTGTTGTGTGGTGAAGTTGCAGAGGTCTCCCCTCAGCTCAACCATGCCGCATTGTGCAAGTATCCCACTGCACCTGCCGAAATCCTTTTCCTGAACACTAACGCAAACCATCTGCAATCTCCTTTATCTTTTCCAATGGAAGCATGATGTCCTCCACATCCTGAATCCCCTTGGGGAGGATGAAATGGATGCCGCTTCCTGTAACTTTCTTGTCTTTTTTTACCGCATCTGCAAGGTCTGCAATCCTCAGGTGCGATGTGGCCGGGCACTCATCAAGCACTGCAGGGAGCCCCACACTGCGCAAGTCATCCTCCACACCCCTTACAAACGCCTCGTCCGCCTTGCCCAAGGCTACAGCCACCTTTGCTGCAATCACCATACCCATACTCACGGCATATCCGTGGGAAATCTCCCCTCCTGTGAGCTTCTCAATGGAATGGGCAAAAGTGTGCCCCAGATTGAGCAGCCTCCTCTCCCCCCTCTCAAACTCATCCCTCTCCACAACGCCGCATTTATATTCCGCACACTTCCCGATAATTTCTGTGAGCAGCCCTCCATCAACCTCAGAGGCTACAGCTCCGTATGGCTTTCCATTGCCCCCCCGTGCCGCATATCTGCGGGAAACTTCTGCAAAGAACTCCACGGCCTTGCGGTAATTCTCCTTGTCAAACAGCATGAATGTCTTGAGCACCTCCGCAATCCCCGCCTTGAACTCCCTTTCGGGAAGAGTGGCGAGCATATCTGAGCAGATATATATCCATTGCGGCTGGTTGATTGTACCCAGAATGTTCTTGTAGGAGTGGAAGTTCACTCCGTTCTTGCCACCTATGGAGGCATCCACCTGCGCCAGGAGCGTGGTAGGTACAAAAGCAAACCTTACCCCCCTCTTGTAGATTGATGCGGCAAATCCGGTAACATCAGTGGTTATCCCACCACCTATGCCAACTACAAGGGCATCCCTGTCTGCCCCGTTTTCAAGGAGCCACGAAGCAATCTGTGCAACGGTATCCAGAGTCTTCACCTGCTCGGAAAACTTTAAGCAAAATACGGGAAATCCTGCAAAATTTTCCGCAATATGTTGCAAATTGTTATCAATTATTACAAAAGTACACCCCTTTTCTAACAGGGTTTCACGCAACATATTGATACTCTTGTGGGTATAAATTACGCTCTTCATTTACACTTTGTTTGTACAGGAGACAAATTTATAAATTATTATCAGTATTAAAAAAAATGTCAAATCTTTTGGAACTTACACTAAAATACATAAATTTGTCCTCAGATATGAGACAACACCGATTTACATACTTCTTCTTTTATTACTTTTATCAGGGAAACATGGTAAAGGCGGGAGCTTGTATGTAATGAATTGATAATTGATTTATGGACTCCTGCCTTTTGGGCGGGAGTCTTTTTTTTCAAGTCATTCAAACTGGGAATGACAACAGGAAGAATACACTTATGAAAAAGAAAGTGGCAATACAGGGAATAGGGGGCTGCAACCATTATATTGCGGCCAAGCTGTTCTTCAAGGATGACAACATAGAAACCATAGACTGTGATACGTTCAAGGAGCTGGCAGAGCATGTGGTGAAGGATCCTTCAAAGCTGGGGATCATGGCAATTGAGAATACAATTGCGGGAAGCCTGCTGCAGAACTACAAGATATTGAAGGACAACAAGCTGGTAATTGTGGGCGAGTACAAGCTGAGGATTACACACGCCCTTGTAGCAATGCCGGGGGTGGAGCTTAGGGATATCAGGGAGATTAATACCCACCCGATGGCATTCATGCAGTGTGAGGAGTTCCTCAACACCCTCCCCAATGTGAAGCTTGTGGAGAAGGAGGATACCGCCGGCAGCGCAAAATGGATAAAAGAAAACAACCTCAGGGACCACGCCGCAATATGCCCGGCAGGAGCTGCGGAGCTGTATGGGATGGATGTGCTGGCAGACGGCATAGAGACAAACAAGAGGAACTTCACAAGGTTCCTTATCCTGGCAAACAGGGATGTGGCAGCAGATGTGCTCAGGGACCTGAGCGTGGAGCAGGAGAACATAAACAAGAGCTCCATGGTATTTACCCTTCCGCACACCAGCGGAAGCCTTTCAAAGGTTCTGGCAGTGCTTTCATTCTATGACATGAACCTTTCCATGATACAGTCCATGCCTATAGTTGGAGAGGAGTGGAGATACCAGTTCTATGTGAACCTCCTCTTTACAGATTACAAGAGATACAGACAAGCCATTGATGCAATCCTTCCCCTTACAAAGGATTTTGAGATTCTGGGTGAGTACATGGAGGGTGAGCAATCGGTACAATAATGGAAGATATGAAAAAGATAGTTCCGGCAAACAGGATAGGTAACGTACAGGAGTACTACTTTTCCGTAAAACTGAAGGAGATTGCGCAGATGAACGCGCAGGGGGCAGATGTCATAAACCTTGGCATAGGAAGCCCCGACCTGCCCCCTGCAAAGGAGGTTACAGATACCCTTGCACAGGAGGCTGCAAACCCCAAGGCCCACGGCTACCAGCCGTATGTTGGTATCCCGGAGCTCAGGAATGCCTGGGCACAGTGGTACCGCAGATGGTACAATGTGGAGCTGGACCCTGCCAATGAAGTATTGCCCCTGATAGGGAGCAAGGAGGGCATAATGCACATTTCAATGGCCTTCATAAATGAGGGGGATGCGGTGCTGGTACCAAATCCGGGCTATCCTACATATTCTTCAGTATCAAAACTGGTTGGGGCAAAAATCATAAGCTATGACCTGAGCGCAGAAAACGGGTGGCAGCCCGATTTTGAGGCGCTTGAGGCACGCCACGCCGCAGGGGAGATTGACCTTGGCGCAGTGAAGCTGATGTGGTGCAACTACCCCAACATGCCTACCGGCGCGAACGGCTCGGTGGAGCTTTTTGAAAAGCTGGTGGCCTTTGGAAAGAAATATGGCATCATTATCTGCCATGATAACCCCTACAGCTTCATCCTCAACGACAATCCGCTCAGCATCATGAGTGTTGAAGGGGCCAAGGATATCTGCATTGAGCTCAATTCAATGAGCAAGAGCCACAACATGCCGGGCTGGCGTATAGGAATGGTGGCCTCCAACAGGCAGTTCATCGAGTGGATCCTTAGGGTAAAGAGCAATATGGATTCAGGAATGTTCCGTCCTATGCAGCTGGCTGCAGTGAAGGCACTTGAGGCTCCCCAGAGCTGGTACAGGGAGATGAACAAGGTATATCAGGCCCGCAAGGACCTGGCCCGTGCAATCCTTGAGAAGGTGGGGGCAGAAGTTGCTCCGGAGCAGGTGGGGCTTTTCCTCTGGGGAAAGGTTGCCGGCAGGGGGGTTGACATCTGCGATGATGTCCTCTACAAGGCAAAGGTATTTATCACCCCTGGATTCATTTTCGGGTCCAACGGGGAAAACTACATAAGGATTTCCCTCTGTGCCAATGAGCAGACACTTGCCGGGGCACTGGAGAGGATAAACAGGGAACTTTAATATTTTATCGGGAAGAAAAAACTTACAGATATGGAAATCAATAAATTGAATTTACCGGGAATAGATGCTTCAGAGCGTCCTATCATTATTGCAGGCCCTTGCAGTGCAGAGAGCCGCGAGCAGGTTTTGAATACAGCAGAAGAACTGGCCAAGAACGGAGTTAAGATCTTCAGGGCAGGAATCTGGAAACCGCGTACCAAGCCGGGCGGATTTGAGGGTGTAGGTACAGTGGGACTCCCTTGGCTGAAGGAGGTGAAGCAGAAGACCGGCATGCTTGTGGCTACTGAGGTGGCAACCGCCGCTCATGTATTTGAGGCGGTAAAGGCAGGCATTGATATCCTCTGGATTGGCGCCAGGACAGCTGCAAACCCGTTTGCAATGCAGGAACTTGCAGATTCACTGAAAGGTACTGATATACCTGTGCTGGTGAAGAACCCTGTAAACCCGGATCTTGAACTTTGGATAGGAGCCCTGCAGAGGCTTGTGAACGCAGGTGTTACAAATGTGGGTGTAATCCTCCGCGGATTCAGCACTTACGACCAGAAGCTTTACAGGAACCTCCCATTGTGGCACATCCCTATTGAGCTCCGCCGCAGATACCCTAACATCACAATGTTCTGTGACCCGAGCCATATAGGTGGCAGGAGGGAGCTTGTGGCACCCATCTCGCAGCAGGCAATGGACCTGAAGTTCGATGGCCTTATGGTGGAATCACATTGTAATCCCGACGAGGCATTGAGTGATGCCAAGCAGCAGATAACACCGCAGGTACTTGATTTTACACTAAAAATGCTCGTTTTGAGAGAGAATGTACAGACAACGGAGAACATATCCGTTCTGCGTAAGCAGATAGATGAAATAGATGAGCAGCTCCTTACAATCCTTGCAAAGAGGAACAGGATTTCAAGGGAGATTGGCATGTACAAGAAAGAGAACAACATGCCTGTGCTCCAGACAGGACGTTACAATGAGATCCTTGAGAAGCGTGCCCAGATGGGTGAGGCCATGAACCTTGACAAGGAGTTTGTGAACGCCATAATGAAGAGCATCCACGAGGAGTCTGTAAGGATACAGCTTGCCCTTTAAGTTATGGGGATGCAGGATCTTGAATAAATTGCAGAAAAAAAACAGAGGACTATGAGGATACTTATTCTGGGGAATGGAAAGATGGGCTCTTTCTTCTCCGATCTGCTCAGCTTCAACCATGAGATTGCGGTTTTTGAGAAGGATCTCAAGAGGATGCGCTTCATATACAATGCGCTCAGGTTCTCCTCTTATGAGGAGGTAAAGGAGTTCAAGCCTGAACTGGTGATAAACTGTGTCACCCTCAGCTATACCATTGAGGCGTTCAGGGATGTGATTCCGCATCTGCCGGAAAACTGTATCCTTTCTGACATTGCCTCCGTAAAGACCGGCCTAAAGGAGTTCTATGAGGGGTGCGGGTTCAGGTATGTATCCGTACACCCCATGTTCGGCCCTACATTCGCCAACCTGGGGAACCTCCAGACAGAGAATGCCATCATAATCAACGAGCCGCAGCAGAAAGGGGCTTCCGGGGAGGTACTGGTGAAGGGTACAGATTATATGGGAATGATCTTCTACAGGGACCTTTTTGCATCTCTGAAGCTGAATGTCCGCGAATACACCTTTGACGGGCATGATGAAGTGGTGGCATATTCACTCTCCATCCCGTTTGCCTCCACCCTGGTGTTCGGCTCAATAATGAAGCACCAGGAGGTACCAGGCACCACATTCAAGAAACATCTGGCAATCGCCCACGGGCTGCTGAGCGAGGATGACTACCTCCTCACCGAGATCCTCTTCAACCCAAATACCAACGGACAGCTGCAAGGAATCATTGACAAGCTGAACGAACTGAAAGGGATTGTTGCAGACAAGGACAGTACCGCCATGAAGGCATTCCTGGACGGCGTAAGGGAGAGGGTGAAGTAATTGATCAGCTTAAAAGAGGGTGACTCGAAAGGTGGAAATTTAAGGCTTGGCAGGTGAGGAAACCGGAGTTTGCTTACGTAAATGAGGATTTCCGAGACAAGCGTAACGCAAAATTTACCCTTTTGAGTCACCCTCTTTTGTATGCATTTCCTTTTAAAGGGTAAGCTTCACGCCGAATGCGCAGTTGCGCCCCTGCCCCCAGTAGCCGGTAAAAGTGTTGATGGTGTGGTCCGCACCGTCTTTTCCGCGCTCAATGTACCACTCGTCAAAGAGGTTGTTCAGGTTGAAGAACAGGTTCATCCCAAGGGCCTTTTTGCCCATCATGAAATGGCGCTGGTAGCTTACGCTCAAGTTTACCAGATTGTAGTCGGGGATGCGGTAAGGGTCTGTGCGGTCAGAGGCGTTTGTCCTGGTGTTCGGCTCAAAGTCCGCCCAGTATCTGGCGTTGTAGCTCCATCCCACCTGCAGATAGAGTTCCCCCGATTTTGCATAGCTCAATGTGCCCGTAGGGTCAACCATTGAGTAGCCGCTGAGGGCCGCAAGCGGTGTGAATGTAAGGCTCGCGCCTATCTGGGTCTGCGGAGCGTCACCTACAGGAAGGCCGTCGCTGTAAACGTTGATTTCCTGAGCCACCTGTCCTGTGTAGTTGTCATAGATTATTGCGCTCACATCATTCTTCCACTCCCATTTTCCTATTGAGGCGTATGCGGCCAGCTTGCCCCATCTTGCAAAGTTATAGTAGGCATCAACCTCCACGCCGTAGTGGAATGCATCCAGGCCTGTAATCATATATTTGTAGGCCTCCTCCTCAAGCGGCTTGTAAGGGGAGCTCATTATGGACTTGTTCTTCCAGTAGCTGGCGTAGATTGTAGCCTCTACCCCACCCCTGTTGAAGAGGCTGCGCACGCCTGCCTCACCAAGGTAGTTCTGCTCATTCTCCACCCCTTCCGATATCTGGTTGTTGCCGCTTGCAAAGAATACATTTGAATAAGGGACCCTGCTGTAATATGCCCCGTTCATGTACAGGCTTGTAGAACGTGATGCCCTGTAGAGTGCTCCTGCCTTTACAGCCCCGCCTATACCGGTTGCCCAATCGCTCTTTATGTCTGTAATGTAGTTGTACTTGTCCCACCTCCGGGTGGTTGACCCGTTCAGTGAAGCACCCAGCTCCACGTTCCAGTCTGTGCTCTTGTATGCCAGCGAGGCATATAGGGTTCCAAAATGGATGTTCTTTCCGTTACGGGTACGGATATAGTCCCCCACCTTCTTTATTGAGTTCCTGCCGGCCTGCCCTGCAAGGGATTTTGTGGCATAATCCTCATACCAGTACTCACCTCCCAGCAGATCTGTAATCTGCTCCTTCTCCCAGGTGAAATAGCCCTGGTAATGGAGGCCGCCGCCCAAGGTGAACCTGTTGGAAAGCTCAAGGTCAAATGCGCTCTTTGCCCCAACCTGGGTATGTCCTGCTATGTAATCGCTCAATGCGTTCTGTGCGGATTTCTCCTTCTCTGTTGTTCCGGTCCTGTAGGCTTCCCTGTTCTCCGCTACAACTGCATCCCAATCCACATGGCCGTTTTTCTGATGTGCCGCAATGGAATGTCCCTTTGTCTCTGTCCAGTATCCGCCACCATGCGCAATGGCCAGATATACCGCATTGTTTACCGAAAGGTTGCGCTGGGCTGCACCCACCTTCCTGTTGTAGTAGTGGTTCAGGGTAAAATATGGCTTGTGGTAGTTGTTGCGGCTGATGCTGCGGGCCTCTTTTGAGCCGTCGGGAAGAGTGATGTATCCCCAGTTCTTGCTGTAGTCCCTGCCGTACTCCTTCACCTCATCATATTTGAGGCGTGCGGACCTCTGGCTGTGCTTCTCCGGAGAGCCCATAACTGTAAGAAGGAGGGAGTGGTTCCTGTTGATGTTCTTGCTGATTGAGGCCAGATAAGACCATGCATCCACATCTGTACACTCCACCCAGCTGCTGCCCCATACGCGGGATACAAGGAGGGAAATGCCCCATCCTTTTCCAAGGTCTCCGCTGTTGTAGTTAACGAATGCCTTTGAAGTTCCGCCTCCGGCATAGTTGTAGCCCACTCCGTATGAAGGGGTCTTGCCCGGGCTCTTGGTGACGATGTTTATGCTGCCTCCAACCGAGTTGTCGCTGAGCATGCTGCCTCCCACACCTTTCTGCACCTGTATGGTTGCAGTTGCATCTGTAAGGCCCAGCCAGTTGTTCCAGTACATGCTGCCGCTGGTAAGTCCTGAAATTGGAATGCCGTTCAGGAGCACGGAAATGTTCTCCTGTTTGAATCCGCGGATATTTATCTTGGCATCTCCGTAGCTTCCGGTCTCTGCAGTTGCATAGATGCCCGGAATATCCTTCAGCAGTTCAGGATAGGTGCGCCCCGCAGCCTGTACTGCAATTGTCTTTTCATCAATGTCCACAAGCCTCAGGGGGGAAGAGTTCCTCTTCTTTACTCCCGACGAAACAATGATCTCCTTTATGAGGATTGAAGTATCGGGGAGCTGTACGGCAGGTTTCCCCTCCAATGTCTCCACTGGGGTTGTTTTCTTATCCTTGATGTTTGGGTTGTTGTCTGCTGCCTGAACACCAGTTGAGGCAACGCAAAATAGAAGCGCCGCAGCGCAAAGCTGAGTGTAAAATTTTTTGAACATGACTTTAAAATTTTCTTCCATCCAGACTTTAACTGTTGGTACCGTAGTTTCAACGGTTCCACCTTCGGCTTGCGCCTCAGGGTCGCGGACTTTACCGCCAGTGGGGACTTCCACCCCGCCCCGGAAATTTTAATACAGTGCGAATATACGGAATTTTCCGGCAAGATGTGACAAAAATTGCGTGATATATAGAAAGGGAATAAAAAACCCTTGAAAACCGTGACCGCCCGTGGTCTCGTGAACGGGAGAGGCCCGAACCGAAGGTTTGGGAGGGATTCAGTTTTCAAGGGCTTTTTATTCCCTTTTAAGGTGTCACAGAAATTTACTCAACAACTGAGCCGGCAACTACATTTGCCACCAATGCCCTGAGCCTTACAACGCTTCCCTTGTCTGCAGGGTGAACCCTGTGTGCAAGGAGGATAACTGCGGTCTTTGATACAGGATCAACAATGATTGATGTTCCGGTGTAGCCGGTGTGGCCGAATGTCCTTGTAGGGTGGAACAGGTTACCGTTGTTTGAAGCGTATGGAGAGTAGTTGTCCCAACCGAGTGAACGGCCGAGGTGTGCAACCTCTGAAGGCACCCTTGTCATGGTCTCAACAGTGTGTTTTCCAAGAACCTGCCTGCCATTGAAATTACCGTCGTTCATGAGGGCTGCTGCAAGGATAGCAAGGTCCTCAGCATTTGAGAATACACCTGCGTTGCCTGAATTGCCGTGGTTCATTACCCTTGCAAGAGGATCGTGTACCTCACCTACAAGGCAGTTGCCGTCCGGCT
Organism: Bacteroidales bacterium; assembly: GCA_017482565.1. Taxonomy (GTDB): domain Bacteria; phylum Bacteroidota; class Bacteroidia; order Bacteroidales; family UBA932; genus Egerieousia. The sequence continues at coordinate 33,561 of JAFUMO010000002.1, forward strand.
GTTTCTCAGTAGGGGCAACCTTTGCAAGAATCTCAGGCTTGTTGGTTGGCATATAGGTGGTGTTCTTCATACCCAACACATCAAATATGTTCTCCTGTGCATACTCAGCAAGGGTCTTGCCTGTAATGTTCTGGAGCACATTCTGAAGGGAGATGAAGTTCAGGCAGCTGTACTCGAACTCTGTTGTAGGCCTGTAAATCCTCTTCATTGTGGCAATATAGCTCATGAGGCTGTCGGGATCCGCAGCACCTTTTGCCTTGATTACAACATCAGGTGAAACGTATGATGGGAGGCCGCTTGAGTGGGTAAGGAGGTCTACCATCCTGATGTTCACCTTCTCGCCTGTCTTTGGATCAACGTATGGCTGGAAGCCTGGGATATACATGTCAACCCTGTCGGTGAGCCTGTAGCCGCCGTTCTCAAGGAGATGCGCCATACTCATTGCTGTACCTACCACCTTGCTGCATGATGCGAGGTCAAAGACAACATCCTCGGTCATTGGAACCACCTCCGGATATACGCTCTTGTTTCCGTAAGCCTTGATGTATGCAAGCTTGCCGTCCCTTACAACTGCAAGCACTGCTCCAGGAATCTCCTTCTTCTCAATTGAAGCGTTGATGATGTCATCAACCTTTACAAGGCGGGCCTCATCCATTCCCACCTCTGAAGGTTTTACCCTCTCAATGCCGCTCTGTGCAATGGCTGTTGAGCCCTGTGGGGCACAAGAGATTGTGAAAACTGCAGCAATCACAGCTGCAACTTTGAATAGTTTTTTCATATGATATAGTTTTACAGTTATTTCTACCGGCTGATAAAGTTAAGCAAAAATGCAATAAGTGCCGTAAAAAATGTTTGCCATCCCACCTGTTGCAGCACAGAATGACAGCACGCTGCCACATGGATGACAGCCGGCTCTACACTGAGGCAAAAAATGTTACAAGGAACGGCACTGAGAAATCCACCAGCACACCATGGAAGATAGAGATGAAGACCAGCTCCTTGCCGCACACTGAGGTAATTACAGGCAGGGTTGAATCCATAGAGGTTGCCCCTCCCACAGAGATTGGGGCCAGCTTCCCGAAAACCTTATAGATTACAGGGGCAAACAGCAGGGTGATCACCTCCCTCATTATATTGGACATGAGGGCAACTGTACCCAGCTGTGCAGCCAGGGCAACACCTATCTGCATCTCCTTTATCTGCGTAATCAGTACAGATGAAAGGGAATAGTATCCGAACCCCGCCCCTACCGCAAGGCAGTCCGCAAGCCCCATATCCACAAGAAAGAGGCTTGTTGCCGCCGCAAAAGCCAGTGTCCCTATGATTGTACCCAATGGAAGGAGCAGCAGCTTGGGCCTGAGGCTCCTCAAGATATCCTTGAGCTTCTTGTCACTGCCAATGCTGATTCCAACCTGAATCATCAGGAAATAGAGGACATACATTGAAGCATTCCCATCCGTGAGCGAGGCCGGAATGAAACCGGTCCATCCGCATACGCAGCCCAGGGCAAAGAAGGCAACCACTATGAAGCCGCCCATAAACTGCACAATCCCCATCCCGGACCGTTCACCTTTCCCCGCAGCTTCTGTCCCTCCGGCTTCACTGGAGGGAAGACCTCCATGCCTGAAGAAGAACCTGTAGATTGCCCAGGCCGCACAGCAGCTTCCCAGGGATCCCGCCGTAGCAATTACCAGCGCCTTCAGCCCCAGCGCATCCAGATTCATCACCACCTGCTCATTTGCCCCAACCTGCAGCCCGAAAAAGAAGAGGAGGAGCCAGATGGTATAGGTGATGCTTTTGGGGAGGAACCCCAACCATGAGGCCCTGCGCAAGAGATACCCTATTGCAATGCCGCTGAATGTAATGAATAATACCTTGAACATCTGCTGTCCCTTTTTTGCCGCACAAAAATAAGAATTTCTCCGGGCACAAAAAAAGGGAACCGCAACCGGTTCCCCTTTTTATATGGTGTAATTCAAATTACTCCTGAGTTCTTTTAGCGCGAGGCTTGCCACCTTTACGGTTGTCTCTTCTGCCCCTGTTGCCGCCTCTGTTGCCCTGGTTGCCCTGAGCACCTGAATTGGCGCTTACGCCTGCGTTAGGAGTAAGGTCTCTCTTGCCATAAACCTCACCGTTGCAAACCCATACCTTGATACCAAGTACACCAACTTTAGTGTTAGCCTCAGCCAAAGCATAGTCAATATCAGCACGGAAAGTGTGGAGTGGAGTCCTACCCTCTTTGTAAAGCTCTGAACGAGCCATCTCAGCACCACCGAGACGACCGCTGATAAGTACCTTGATACCCTCAGCACCCATTCTCATGGTTGTAGCGATAGCCATTTTGATAGCCCTACGGTAAGAAACACGGCCCTCAACCTGTCTTGCGATATTGTTTGCAATGATATTTGCATCAATCTCAGGACGTTTTACCTCAAAGATGTTGATCTGAACCTCTTTGTTTGAGATCTTCTTCAACTCCTCTTTAAGCTTGTCAACCTCCTGACCGCCTTTACCGATGATAACACCAGGTCTTGCAGTGTGGATAGTTACAGTGATAAGTTTAAGTGTTCTCTCAATAACGATTTTTGAAAGACTTGCTTTTGCAAGACGTGCGTTAAGATACTCACGGATCTTAGTATCCTCAAGAATCTTTGCAGCGTAATCTTTTCCGCCGTACCAGTTAGAGTCCCAGCCACGGATAACACCAAGTCTGTTGCTTATTGGATTAGTTTTCTGTCCCATGATTATTTCTCCTCTGATTTAACGGCTTTTGTATCCAAAATGATAGTAACGTGGTTAGAGCGTTTCCTGATTCTTGCAGCCCTGCCCTGAGGAGCAGTCCTGATTCTCTTGAGTGAACGGCCCTGGCCAACCATGATGGTCTTTACTATAACGTTACCATTCTCCAATTCTTTTTTGTCTGCCTCGTTTTTAGCCTCCCAGTTTGCAATTGCAGAACGGAGAAGGGTCTCCAAACGTACAGAAGCCTCCTTCTTTGAATATTTAAGGATATCCAAAGCACGATTAACCTCAACACCTCTGATAATATCCGCTACAAGGCGCATTTTGCGGGGAGAGGTAGGAACATCATTCAGCTTAGCAATAGCTGTATGTTTTTTTATCTCTTTTTGCCTTTCGGCCATTAATTTTTTACGAGCTCCCATTTTACTGTAATCTGTGTTTCATTATACTATTTACGATTACCCGAGTGACCTTTGAAGGTTCTAGTCGGTGCAAATTCTCCGAGCTTGTGACCTACCATATTTTCAGTAACATATACCGGAATAAACTTGTTTCCGTTATGAACAGCTATAGTATGACCAACAAAGTCTGGCGAAATCATACTGGCTCTTGACCAGGTTTTCACTACATCTTTCTTGCCTGACTCATTCATGGCAAGAACTCTTTTCTCTAGGCTAGCCTCAATATAAGGACCTTTTTTTATTGAACGACTCATAATACTCTATTCAGTTTAATCCGTTATTTCTTTCTACCTTCAATGATAAACTTCTTGGTAGTCTTCTTAGGATTCCTAGTCTTGTAACCCTTAGCTGGCAAGCCTTTTCTTGAACGAGGGTGACCTCCTGAAGCACGGCCTTCACCACCACCCATAGGATGGTCAACCGGGTTCATTACAACACCTCTGACGCGAGGTCTGCGGCCCAACCAACGTTTGCGTCCTGCCTTACCATGTGACTCCAAGTTGTGATCGCCATTTGATACAACACCTACTGTAGCGCGGCAAGTTACCAATACCATTCTGGTCTCACCTGAAGGCAGGCGGAGAATAGCGTGGTTACCCTCACGTGCAGTGAGCTGAGCGTAGCAACCTGCAGAACGTGCCATAGCAGCACCCTGACCAGGAACAAGCTCAATGTTGTGTACAAATGTTCCCAACGGAATTTCTGACAAGAAAAGAGTATTACCTACCTCAGGGGCAACGCCTTTACCTGAAGCGATAACCTGACCTACCTGAATGCCTTTAGGGGCAATAATGTAGCGTTTCTCACCATCACCATATACCACCAATGCAATTCTTGCACTGCGGTTTGGATCATACTCAATAGTTTTAACTGTAGCGGTGTAGTTATCCTTGTTTCTAAGGAAATCTATCATACGGTACATCTTCTTGTGACCGCCACCGATATAGCGCATAGTCATTTTTCCCTGGTTGTTACGGCCACCGGTCCTTTTTAGGGGAGCCAACAGCGATTTCTCAGGTACTGAACATGTAATCTCGTCAAATGCGCTGATTACTTTATTTCTTTGACCGGGAGTTACCGGTTTAAATTTACGTACTGCCATCTCTTAAATGTTGCTGTAGAAATCAATCTTATCTTCACCGGCCAATGTCACATACGCTTTCTTGAAGTGGTTTGCGCGGCCTGTCAATAAACCCGCTTTGGTGTAGCGGCTCTTTTTCTTTCCGTGGTAGTTAACAGTGTTTACATCCTTAACGTTAACACCATACAATTGCTCAATCGCAGCTTTGATCTCAAGCTTGTTAGCTGAACGATCAACTACAAAACCGTAACGATTCAATTTTTCGCCCTGAATCGTCATCTTCTCTGTTACTAAAGGCTTAATTAAAATTCCCATCGTTTTCCGGTTTTTTAGCGTCCATACTCTGTGCAAAGAGCGTCCTGAGTACCATCTACGAATACAACGCTGTATGCATTTACAATGTCATAAGTGTTCATCTCGTTTACAGTAACTACCTTAACGTTCTCCAAGTTACGTGACGACAAGTAAATATTATTTGAATTCTCAGGAAGCACAAAAAGAACTCTTCTGCTGTTTGCCTTGATGTTGTTCAAGATGCTGATGAACTCTTTAGTCTTTGGCGCCTCCATGGCAAATGGCTCTACAACTGTGATTACGTTATCTTTAGCCTTGTATGACAAAGCAGAGAAACGTGCAAGCTGTTTCAGCTTTTTGTTGAGTTTAAAACCATAGTTTCTTGGCTGTGGTCCGAAAATCCTTCCACCACCTACAAAAGTACCTGACTTGATACTTCCGTGACGTGCACCGCCAGAACCTTTCTGTCTTACGATCTTTTTGGTACTGTAGGCAACTTCCCATCTCTCTTTACTCTTGTGAGTACCCTGACGCTGGTTTGCAAGGTATTGCTTAACGTCCAGGTAAATTGCGTGGTCGTTTGGCTCCAAGCCAAAAACCTGCTCGTTCAAAGTCACTTTCTTGCCTGACTCTGTTCCGTCAATTTTCAATACTGCTAATTCCATAGACATTATTCCTCCACAATTACATAAGAACCTTTAGCGCCTGGGATTGAACCTTTAACAAGAAGAAGGTTGTTCTCAGGAATTACTTTGATAACTTTAAGGTTCAGGATTTTAACTCTGTCACCACCTGTGCGGCCGGCCATTCTCATGCCCTTGAATACCCTTGAAGGCCATGAAGATGCACCAAGAGAACCTGGAGCACGGAGCCTGTTGTGCTGACCATGGGTCTGTCCACCTACACCGGCAAAGCCGTGACGTTTAACAACACCCTGGAATCCTTTACCTTTAGAGATACCTGTTACATCTACCCATGAGTCCTCTCCGTCTGCGAAAAGATCTGCCACGGTAATGGTATCACCTAGCTGCAACTCTTTGTTGAAATCGTTTGCGAACTCAACAAGCTTGCGTTTAGGAGTGGTATTTGCCTTTTTGAAGTGTCCCATAAGCGGGGCGCTGGTGTGTTTTTCCTTTTTCTCGTCATAGGCAAGCTGTACAGCGGCATAACCATCTGTTTCTTCTGTACGAATCTGCGTAACAACACACGGACCAGCCTCAATAACGGTGCATGGGATATTTCTACCCTCTGCATCGAAAACGGAAGTCATTCCGATTTTTTTTCCAATTAATCCAGACATTGGTTTTAATCAGTTGTTTAGTTAAACATTAGTTGCATTGCCAGCGATTTTTTCAGATTTGGCATTTTTCGCTTCTCAGCGCTGAGATTCAACTGGTTACAACTCCCCGCATACTTTGCGGGGCTGCAAATGTACTAATAATTCACAAAACAGCAAAAAAATTTTCATCTTCCCGACAGATTTTCAGGGCAATGGAAGGATATGTAAAAAAAACTGTCGGGAAAAAAGATACCTTTTTATATATTTGCGTACGATTTTAAACAAACACTTTTATGTCTGGTTTTTTTGGTTGCGTTTCCCGCAATGAGTGTGTGAACGACGTGTTCTATGGAACGGACTACCATTCTCATCTGGGGACAAAGCGTGCCGGAATGGCATTCTACAACGGAGAAAAATTTGTCCGCTCCATCCACTCTCTGGAAAACGGATATTTCAGGAACAAGTTTGAAGATGACCTCCCCAAGTTTGGGGAATCCAATATGGGTGTAGGTGTGATTTCAGATTGCGAGTCACAGCCAATCACCATCACCTCCCACCTTGGCAGATATGCGGTTGTGACTGTTGCCAGGATTGACAACATGGATGAGCTTACTGATGAACTGCTTGCACAGAGGCATCACTTTGCAGAACTTTCAGACTCAAGGATAAACGCTACAGAGCTTGTGGCCATCCTCATAGGGCAGGCCAACAGCCTGAAGGAGGGGATTGAGCTTGTACAGAAGAAGGTGAAGGGCTCATGTTCAATGCTGGTGCTTACAGACCATGCAATATATGCTGCAAGGGACAGATTCGGCCGTACCCCTATAATTATAGGAAAGAATGACAAGGGTTATGTGTGTGCAAGCGAGAGTTCAAGCTTTGACAACCTGGGCTACTCCCATGTGAGGGATCTTGGCCCCGGCGAGATTGTACAGATGACCGCAGACGGCGTGAGGGTGGTGACCCCACCACAGGAGCGCATGCAGATGTGTTCTTTCCTATGGGTATATTACGGCTATCCGAGTGCAAACTACGAGGGGATAAACGTGGAGGATTCACGTTACCGCAGCGGTGCGGCCATGGCCCGCAGGGACAAGGACATAGAAGCGGATTTTGCAGCCGGTATCCCTGATTCAGGTGTAGGCCACGCAGTTGGATATGTGAACGAGAAGGGCATCCCGTACAAGAGGCCTTTTGTGAAGTATACCCCTACCTGGCCGAGAAGCTTCATGCCGCAGAACCAGAAGATGAGGGACCTCGTTGCAAAGATGAAGCTCCTGCCGAACGAGCAGTTTACCAGGGGGCAGAGGATTGTGTTCATGGATGACAGCATAGTGAGGGGAACACAGCTGAAGGACAATGTAGTTAAACTGCTGGATTCAGGAGTGAAGGAGGTACACATGAGGATTGCATGCCCTCCTCTGATTTTCCCTTGCAAGTTCCTTAACTTTTCAACCTCCCGCAACTCCCTTGAGCTTTATGCCAGGAGGATAATCAGGGACCTTGAGGGGACAGAGAACCTTTCTGAAGAGGTTTTGCAGGAGTATGTGAATCCCGACAGTGAAAAGCATCGTGAGATGGTGGATACCATGCGCAAGCACCTGCAGCTGACCACACTCAAGTTCCAGAGGATTGATGACCTGGTAGAAGCTATAGGATTGCCTAAATGCAGGCTCTGTACGCACTGCTGGGATAACAGCAGCTACGTGGAATAACCGTAAGGAAACATCAAATCATTAAATAACAACTCGGGAGCCTCCCTTGGGGGAGGTTCTCTTTTTCATTAACCTTATTTTCAAAATTATGAAAAAGTGTAAATTAACCCTTACATTGGTCTTGTCCCTTGTTATTACCAATCTTATGGGACAAGAGTACACAGGCCCTTTCAGCCACAGCCTCATGAGCGGGGATGTATATGACCTTATCGTAGGCGAATCATCCGGAGACAGGGCTTATTATCATATCCTGGACATTGCCCCATATGAGAGGGACCGCAGCAGTGCCGACTACAAGGGCCTCTTCATGGAGTCTGTATATGTTGTTGACAAGCTCAAGAGTTATGGGTTTGCTGATGCAAGGACAGAGATTGTAGGGAAGACAAGCACCTGGGACGGTGTAAGCGCTGAGCTTTGGGAGGTTGCCCCAAATACTGCCAAACTTGCCGATTACAGGGATCTGGCTGCCATCCTTGGGCAGGGGAGCAAGAGCGCCCATGTTACAGCTGAGCTCGCCTGGATAGGCCGCGGCACACAGGCTGAGATTGATGCCGCAGACCTTAAGGGAAAGATTGCAGTTACTGAGGCTTCCGGCTCGAGGGTCCATGATGCAGCCGTAAAGGCCGGTGCGGTTGGAATCATCACATATTATTCACCACGTCCGCTTGTGGATCCTATCCAGATACCCAACAGCGGCATCAGGGGAGGCGCAAATGCAACTTTCTGTATCAACCTTACCCCAAGGGACGGCTACGCCCTCAGGGACAGGCTCCTGAAGGGTGAGAAGATTACCGTAAAGGCAGACATTGAAACTGCTGTTGAAGAGACCAACATTGAGGTGCCTACATGCCTTATAAAGGGTTCTGATGCCAATGCAGAGGAGGTTATCCTTTGCGCACACCTTTTTGAGGGATATGTAAAGCTTGGAGCAAATGACAACATTTCAGGTTCTGCAGCCCTTATTGAGGTTGCCCGCACCTTGAACCACCTTATTGGGACAGGCCAGATTGAGAGACCGAAACGTTCCATCAGGTTCATCTGGATTCCTGAGTTCCAGGGCTCAATTCCATGGGCACAGCAGAACAAGGAGATCCTGAGCAGGACCCTCTGCAACATCAACCTGGATATGGTTGGCCTGTGGTTGAGCAAGAGCCAGTCCTTCTACTGCCTCCACAGGACCACAATGGGCAATCCTCATTACCTGAATGACGTGGCCGAGAGCTTCTACCATTATATGGGTGCCACAAACAAGGCTTTTGTTGCTACAGGTGTAGGAAGGCCTGAGGCCCTCAAGCCTGTATATAGCGTAATTGGCTCAAGGGATCCGTTCTATTATTCAATCAACGCCCACTATGGAGCTTCAGACCACGAGGTGTTCAGCGACTGGGGTGTACAGGCTCCCGGTGTCATTATGATCACATGGCCTGACAACTACTACCATACATCTGGAGACAGGGCTGAGATATGTGACCCTACACAGCTCCACAGGGCAATTGTACTTGCCGCCGCTTCTGCATATACCATTGCAGGTGCCGACGAGCAGGGTGCAGTGAAGATTGCCTCTGAGGTTGCAGCCAACTCTGCAAAACGCATGTCTATAAAGATGAAGCAGGATCTGGCTGCATTGAACAATGCGTCTGCAGCCGAGTTCGCCTCCCTTTACAAAGATGCAAGATGGCACCAGGATGCCATGCTCAACAATGAGGTTGCAACATTGGCTACAGTACTTGAGCTTGCACCTGCTTCCGCCATGTTGAAGGAGTTTGTTGCTGCAATGCAGGAGAATGTGAAGGCTGCATGGACTTCAATCGGCAACAGCATTGACGCAGCCATGAAGGCCCGCGCTGCCGCACTTGGCGTTGCCCCTATAAAAGGCATCACCCTTACCGCTGCCGAGAAGGCTGCTTCAAAAGTATATCCTAAGAGCACAGCAAAGGTACTTGAGACCGGTTACGGCGTTTTGCGCACCATCCCAAGGGAACTGCAGGCAAAATACGGTTTTGACCAGCGCGGTGCCGTAAAGAACAGTGCCGAGATTGCCAAGCTTACCACCACCGGAACCAACAGCCTGTTGGATATCCACAAGATGCTTGCCGTACAGTTCCCTGAGTATGATGACCTTGCAACTGTAACCAAGTATGTTGAGATGTTGAAGGAGGCGGGGCTCGTTGAGTATTAATTTACCGCCGTCCTTTTTTACAACAGCTTGTGCAACAAGCAAATAAAAAACAGAACCATGGGCCGGGCCCAATGGTTCTGTTTTTTATTTATCTGAATCCCAAAAGATTGTAAAAAAGGACGACGTAAAAACCTTTCAATTGCTGTCATTCTCCCAGTACATGATTCTCCACATCGTTCATGGTATCCACAACCTCCCCGCTACAGCTGCTGAAGAGGTATAAGGGAGCTCCACCTCTCCCTTTTCATCATTGTCGGGAGGAACAATTGCTGAATCTTTTGAACAGGATGCCCATAGGAGGGCAAACAGGATTAATGCAAGATACCGTTTCATAATGGTTACAAAGTTAAGATTTTTTATATTTGCCACTGGGAAAACACAAAAATGCATACATATGAAAAGACTGATTCTTCTGATGCTGGCAATGGCCTCTGTAGTTGGGGCATTTGCCTGTACAAACCTTCTGGTTTCAAAGGGGGCAAGCCGCGATGGTTCCGTTATGGTGAGCTATGCCGCTGATTCCCACACACGTTACGGTACATTGGTATACATGCCGCGTGGGAAGCATGCTCCAGGCGAGATGATTGAGGTCAGAGAGTGGGGCAAGGAGCGTTTCCTGGGCTACATTCCACAGGTGCCATACACCTACAATGTGATCGGTAACATGAACGAGCATCAGGTGCTCATTGGGGAATCCACCTGGGGCGGAAGGCCTGAGTTCCGCGACACCACCGCCATCCTGGATTACGGCTCCCTCATCTACATAACCCTGCAGAGGGCCAGGACAGCCCGTGAGGCCATAGAAATCTTCACAACCCTGGCTGATGAATACGGCTACGCCTCAAGCGGCGAGTCAATCTCCTTTGCAGATGAAAATGAAGTGTGGTTCATGGACATAATTGCCCGCAAGCCCAAATATGAGAATGGCAGAAACCTCAACAAGGGTGCCGTATGGGTTGCTATCCGTATTCCCGACGGATATATCTCTGCACATGCCAACTGTGCCCGCATCACCACTTTTCCAAAGGATGACCCTGCCAACTGCCTCTACTCACCGGATGTGGTGGAGCATGCCAGGGAGTGCGGCCTGTATGAGGGCAACGGCAGCGACTTCAGCTTTGCAGACACATTCTGCCCTCTGGATTTCTCGGCCATGAGGGGATGTGAAGCCCGCGTATGGAGCTTCTTCCGCAAGCATGGGGCTGAGGACATGGACAAATACATTGATTTTGCCAGAGGCGAAAACCCTTCCAACAGGATGCCACTTTATGTGAAGGCAAAATCCAAGCTTTCTGTTAAGGATGTGGCAGACATGATGCGTGACCACTACGAGGGGACCGAGTTTGACATGACCGTTGGCATAGCTGCCGGAGGACATGAGCTCCCTTACCGCTGGAGGCCTTCATCATTTGAGATAGACGGCAAGAAAGGTTACAACGAGCGCGCCATTGCCACCCAGCAGACCGGATTCTGGTTTGTAGGGCAGTGCCGCGGCTGGCTCCCCGATGAGATTGGCGGCCTCTTCTGGTTTGCCGTAGATGATGCCGGCACCTCTCCGCTTTCACCGTTCTACGCATGCTCTGAGGGAATTTCTGAACATTATGCCCTGGGCAACGGCAGCATGCTGGAATATTCCCCAACCTCAATGTTCTGGCTACAGAACCGCATCGCACAGTTTGCATACCTCCGCTACAACCATATAGGGAAAGAGGTGCGCGAGAATGTGGATGCACATGAATACGCAATGATGGAAGCAGTGGCTGCAGCAGACAAGGAGGCCCTCAAGATGCAGCACTCTGAGGATATCCGTGTATTCCTCACCGGCTTCTCCGTAAAACAGGCCGGGGACCTCTTCAAGAAATGGAAGGCCCTGGATGAATACCTCCTTGTAAAATTCATGGACGGCAACACCAAGCGCCAGAATCCCGACGGCTCATTCATGAACAACGGCCACTCAGACCGCATACCTCCGCAGCCAATGTTCCCGGGCTACTCAGATACCTACAAGAGGGCTGTTGCAAAGTAATTTTTTACGTTGTCCTTTTGTACAACTTTCTGAAATTCAAATAAATAAAAAACAGAACCATGGAGATTTGCCCACGGTTCTGTTTTTATCTGCTTGTTGCACAAGCTGTTGTACAAAAGGACAACGGTAAATCAGCTGCGCAGCTTCTGCACATCCTCCCCAGTAGGGCTCTGGAACACCTTCAGGTCAAAGATGTGGAGCATTGCCAGCACATGGTCAAACACCTCACCCTGCAGATGCTCGTACCTGATCCAGGCGGTATCCGCCGAAAAGAAATAGAGTTCTATAGGGAGACCCTGCGCTGTAGGCTGCATCTGACGCACCAGCATAATCATCTCCTGGTTCACCTGAGGATGGTTGCGGAGATAATACTCCACATAATGGCGGAAAATATAGAGGTTTACCTCCTCATTGCCGGTAGCCTCAAAACCATCCATCCACGGCTGTTTCCTGAAATTCTCCAGCTCCTCCGCGGTACAGAAACGTACGGTATTCATATCAATGTTGATAGAGCGCTTCACCCTCCTGCCGCCGATATCAAACATCCCGCGCCAGTTCTGGAAAGAATCATTCACCAGGGCATACGGCGGCACTGTGGTTATGGTCTTGTCCCAGTTGCGCACCTTCACTGTGGTAAGGGTAACCTCCATCACATCACCGTCCGCGCCATACTTGGGCATGGTAATCCAGTCTCCCGGACGGAGCATATCATTAACCATCAGCTGTATTCCTGCCACCAGCCCCTTAATGGTATCCTGGAAAACCAACATAAGGATAGCTGTACCGGCACCCAGACCGGTAAGCACCGCAACAGGATTCTTATCAATGATGGTACTTATGACAATTATAGCACCAATGCACACCACCACCAGCTTGAGCATCTGATAGAACCCCTTAAGGGAGTGGTCCTTCAGTTTCTCGTGCATGCTGGAAATTACATAGATTGAAGAGATGAAGGCACATACCAGCCTCACCCCCACAATGGTTATATAGATCCAGCACACCTTCAGGATAAATGACACCAGTCCAGGCTCCCCCTGCAGGGCCAAAGGAATCATGGCATACACCACCATTGGAGGGACAAGCCTGCACACATTCCTGAGCACGTCATCACTCAACAGATAATCATCCCAATCAGACTCCGTCTTCTTTGTAACCTTCCTCACTACAGGAATGATGATCCTCTTGCAAACCTTATCCACCACAACCGCCATCAACAGGACAATCAGAATTGCCACCGTATGCACCACCAACATAATATAATCCTCAGCCACACCCATCTGCTGCAGCCACACCTCAAGGCCATTGTTTACTGCTGTTTCCATAAACCTCCCATTAATCATAAAATTATCCCCACAAATATACAAAACTCCCTGCAACCGCTAAGTTACAGGGAGTATTTTTATTCCCGACAGAATTTCCAATCAATCTCCACGCACTCTTTCATTCCCCTTTTGGGACCATCTCAAAAAAGTGGCGGTGTATAAGGCGCAAAAGTGGAAATTATAGCACAATAACTAATCCAAAAGATTCCCCACCTCTTCTTTTAATCTAGGAAAATGATTGATGACCATACTCCATAAGATATCGGGAGAAAGACTGTCATAACCATGAATGATGTAATTCCTTGCATCTACTATTCTTCTGGAATTTGTAATGGCAATATCCTTATCAATCTTAAGAATACGGTTCATTGCCTCTCCAATAATTTCAATATTGCGCTCTATGGCCCTTTTTAAGCAGATGTTTCCACAAAACTCCTCAAACAATTTCGGTTCATTGCCAAAAAAGCCTTCCACTTCCTCAATTGCAGTTAAAATATCATGCAACGATTTCTTTACCACATCATCCATAAATCAGCATTTTTGAAGATTCAACATTCTTTCTCAAATATGGGTTCTTTATAGCTTGTTCCTCAAGCAAATCTATCTCTCGTCCCAAAACCTCCTGCAAAGAATCTTTCAGATTGTAATAATTATCAAAGTAATCTGGGATATCCTCTTTATTGAAATCAACAACTAGATCTATGTCACTCTCCTTATTGAACCTCTCAGTAAGGATTGAGCCAAATACAAATAGTTTATTCACTTTGTACATCTGGCACAAAGCAATAATCGTCTGCATATTTCTCTCAATCAATTTCATAAAATAGGATTTCCACAAATATAACAATTTTTCTTTTAAAGAGTTAAAGACACAAAAATATGGCTATTATTGCGCCACTGTGCCCATTCCCAATACCAACAGGACTTTCTCTACTCCCTCATTTTGAAAATCAAAAATCCATCCGTAACTTTATAAAACAAATCCTGACAGTCACATGCTGACATCAGGATTCTCTTATGTTTATTTTTCGTATTTCTATTCACATCCCCTTAAACCTTTCTTCTGTTTCCTTGTTATACAAGTGAAATAGTTTTTTAAGTTAGGTTAAGTCGGGCAAACCCTACAGTCTCGGGATGAGGTTGTGGGGTTTGTTTTTATTTACTTTGCCAATGTAATGCCTACAAACTCATAACCTTTCCTTGTCTGTTTTTTATCAGTATATTCCACAAAATTAGCTTTCTTGACATCTTCAAAGTCTCCATAAAAATGTAATGTTATATATCGAGCCTTTGCCGATACTGTCCCTCCTCTAAAATGAGACGTTCCTTCTATCTTTGAGATCGGACACGCTCCATTTTCAGTTATTAAAATGGATTTCTTTGCAGGAATATGCCAAGATGCATTTTCTGTATTATACAAACATAAGATTAACTCATCTTTATTATTTTGAGCATATAACACTCTTACTGAAGGATGTTTTAACGACCGACTTATATGCTTAGGTTTATAAATAACCTTTGGATGAATAAACCTTTTTTCAATATACAGATTAACCATCGGATCTTCATCATTAATCATATATTCTATTTTTGCCCCAGTACTTTCCCCAATATGCTTAGTAGACGAATAAGCCAAAATAGGAAAAACTTTCCTTAAATCATCACTATATCCATCACTTGTTACTGTTAGATTAAAGACTGGCTGTTCTGGATTAGATACGTTAAAAGCATATAAGTCAAAATTTCTATGGTAATTCTCTACTCTTTGCTCAACACTCCTATAACCTGTAACACCATAAGTCGGAGATACTGTTGTTGTGGTATTAGTGGTTGAACTTCCATACGCATTTCCGTATGCTGTACTAGATGATTTATTCCCAGTCACTGATATATTTCCAAACGCATTTCCAGAAGATGTTGACCTCGTATTAATTGTAGCCCCTGTTTGTCCCCATGCAGGCACACTTCGAGTGGCCATATATGATTGATCCGAAATACCATTAGTTCCGCCTTTTCCAAAGTTTCCGCAGCCTTTGCGCCTTTCATCACCATTGATTGTACTATCTACTCCGCAAATTCTCTAAACTGCAAATCATTATCATTAACACTTTCATCCCCAGACAAAACATAGAAATATTTTCCCAAGACATCATAATTTCCATATGAGTCAACTTCTACAGAAAAATTCTGTGCCATTAACGAGCTAGCAAAACACATTAAGATGGTTACTACCAAAAAATTATTTTCATGATATAAATTATTTCTTTTTGCAAAGATATGATTAAAGTAAGATTTTTCTTACATCATCTATGGAATATAAGTATTTGTACTCCAAGATATCAATAATTTTTTTCTATATCTCCTAGGTGCAAAAATTCCAATAATATCTTTTTTAGGAAAAAGAGCATAAAGAACAAGACTTCACTATAATATGATTGATTATGATGAACCTTTAACTGAACAATACATAAAAAACAGAATTAAAAATAAGGGCAATGTATCTCTACATCACCCCCTTCATCGGCAAAACTGAAATAATTCTCCCTTGTAACTATCAGGTGGTCTAACAGATTTATATCCATAACCGTCAATGCCTGACGTATCTTCTGGGGCATAGCCCTATCGGGAGCACTTGGGTTAGGATTCCCGCTTGGGTTGTTGTGTGCCAGAATAACTCCGCTTGCAGTGGTGAGTAAGGGTTCCTGTAATCTATGGTTAATCAAGATGTTATTCTCCAGCAATTCACCATCCAAGGGAAGATGTAAAAAAGGACGTAAAATGGACATTCATATGGACGGTGCGGCAATTTTGATGCACCGTCCATAGAGGTCTTTGCTAAAGAGCTTAAATTGGCAATTGGGATGGAAGGTAATTTGCAGGAAACATTCAGAAGTCCGTCGGGAAGGAGAAGTCACCGCAACAGCCAGAGCCGCCCGACAAAAAGAGGGTGACCCAAAAGTGATGTGACCCCAGAAAGTTGGACGGTTTAACATTATTAAGAGGCGCTCTTAGATTGGAATAAAGCTCGGTATTGTACCGGGCTTTTTCCTTTTAGCCTCAGTTTGATTCTATCATTATTGTAGTAGCGTATGTACTTAAC
>JAFUMO010000006.1 GCA_017482565.1 Bacteroidales bacterium
ACTTGTTGTCACCAAGATTTGCAAGGAGGGTAAATATTTTCAATTTGTCCACGACCTTGCCTGTCTCCTCCCTCGAAGCCTTGAGGTCTACTGTAATTATGCCTCCAAATCCGTTTCTGAGATATTTTTTTGCATTTTCATGGCTAGGGTGGCTCTCCAGACCGGGGTAGTTGACATGCTCAACGGCCGGATGTTTCTCAAACCATTTTGCAAGAGCCATGGCATTGTCGCATACTCTCTGGCAACGGAGTGAGAGGGTCTCTACACCTGTAAGCAGCAGAAATGCATTGAAAGGGCTCAGACAGCACCCATAATCCCTCAAACCCTCACTTCTTGCCCTCACAGCAAATGCTGTATTGCCGAAAACTTTGTGGAAGCTCAACCCTTTATATGCCGCTGCCGGCTGGGTAAATTGGGGGAAACGTCCGCTCGACCAGTCGAAATTTCCTGCATCAACAACAATTCCTGCAATTGAATTTCCATGTCCTCCAATCCATTTAGTTGCAGAGTGTGTAATTATATTTGCGCCCCAATCGGCAGGAGCACACAAATATCCTCCGCATCCTACGGTATTATCCACAATAAGAGGCAGTTTGTACTTGGCACATACCTCTTTAAGCATGTCAAAATCTGGAACCGACAGATCTGAATTGGCAATAGTCTCTACATAAATTGCTTTTGTATTGTCATCAACAAGTGATTCAATCTCTTCCCTATCTGTGCATTTGCAGAATTTTACATTTATGCCGAGCCTTGGAAGGGTAACCTTGAACTGGTTGTAGGTGCCTCCATATAGTGATATTGAACTTATAATATTGTCCCCTGCTTCACAAAGATTCTGTATTGCAAGGAATTGTGCACTCATTCCCGAAGAGGTGGCAACTGCCGCTACAGAATTTTCCAGGGCAGCAATTCTCTTTTCAAAGACATCAGCAGTAGGATTGCCAAGGCGTGAATAGATGTTTCCTTCTTCTTCGAGAGCAAAGAGCCTCCTTCCATGCTCTATATCTTTGAAGGCATATGCTGAAGTCTGGTAAATGGGAGTGGCGCATGCACCTGTTGTGGGGTCCGGAGTATGTCCGGCATGAACCTGTAGGGTCTCAAATTTATATTGTGACATGATAATTTCTTTTAAATGGTTAATGCGACAGACCTTTTAAATCTGCCTGAACAAAAGAGAGGCACTATCTCCTTCTCTGAAACAATATTATATCGGATTTTACAGTTGGTTAGGGTTGATGTTCCTGGAACATGACTCCCTCAAGAATATTACACAGCATCTTAGCGATGCATTCGCATTGATGAATCAAACATGCAATACATCATGCCTGCCATCTGGACAGACATCGCAATAGAAGAGTAGTTATGTATCGCTATGTTCATCAGCTATATCGGATATATGGCTACAAAATTATGGAATAAAATCCAAACATCAAAATTATATGTATAAAGAAAATAAAACAGCCTGATAGTTAAATTTATCAGGCTGTTGTGATTATTATTTCATCTTCTGGAGCTCTGTGTTCATCTGTTTTACAGAATTCACTTTGTCGTTGTAGATACAAGGGCCGGTAACACATCCGCTCTCACATGCCATAACCTCAATAAATGGTGACGGTGCCTTGCCGGTTTTTGCGTAGAGTCTCAACAGTCCGATGTTTTTCTTGTCGAGATTTGCAATAAGAGTAGCATTCAAGTTTGCTTGTGCAAGATAAGCTTTTACTGCGCCTGTAACACCACCTGTCTGTGCAAATCCGTGAGCCTCCATCACAGATTTGAACTTCATCTGGTAAGGCTCTACTGTATTTATGTCGATATCCATTCCTGAAAGGATAGAACCCATCTCCTCAAAAGTCATGGCATAGTCCACAAACTCAGGATATTTCCTTGCCTCTTTCCTTTTGGCGATACATGGACCGATAAATACAGTAAGTGCTTCTGGATCCTCTTTCTTAACTATCTCACCTGTATAGTACATAGGTGATTTTGTTGTAGAGATGTATTTCTTGATATCAGGAATATGCTTCTCTGAAAGTTCTATGTAAGAAGGACAACAGCTTGTAGTCATGAATGGAGCACCCTCCTCAAGTCTCTCCTTAAACTCCTCAGATTCGATTCTTGTTGTCTCCATTGCGCCTTGAGCAACCTCAATCACATAAGAAAAACAGCCAGCCTTGAGAGCTCCGTAGATATTCTCGATAGGGGCATTGAATTGTGCAAGAATTGCAGGGGCAACCATTGCAACCACCTTCTTGCCCTCTTTTATCTTCTGCAGGATGTCAAATACCTGTGAAATTTCAAATATGGCACCAAATGGACATGCATTCAGACATTTTCCGCAATAGATACACTTGCTCTCATCGATATGCTCAATTCCGTACTCATCCTTGCTTATTGCCTTTACAGGGCATGCATCCTCACATGGTACAGGGATA
>JAFUMO010000049.1 GCA_017482565.1 Bacteroidales bacterium
ACAGGGTACAAATAACGGTACTTCAACTGACATTGATGGTAATTATGTTATTGAAGTTCCCGCAGATGCAACCCTGATCTATTCATCAATCGGCTACACTACACAGTCTGTAGCTGTAAACGGCAGGGCCCAGCTGGATATTATGCTTAAAGCTGACGCTGTTCAGTTGGACGAGACAATCGTGGTAGCTTACGGTACCGCAAAGAAAGGTACCTATACAGGTGCGGCTTCTGTGCTGAAATCGGATGCAATTGCCGATGTTCCTACTACATCATTTGAGAATGCATTGAACGGTAAGATTGCAGGTCTCCAGATTACCCAGTCTTCAGGCCAGGCAGGTTCTACTTCAGAGATCCGTATCCGCGGTATCGGTTCAATGAACGCATCAAACGAGCCTTTGTATGTTATTGACGGTGTTCCTGTATCTTCAGGTAATACAGGCCAGATGAGTGATTACACTTACTCTACCAACAATATCATGAACACCTTGAATCCAAGTGACATTGAGAGCATTACAGTATTGAAGGATGCTGCTGCATCTTCACTTTACGGTTCACGTGCCGCTAACGGAGTTATCATGATTACTACCAAGAAGGGTAAGATAGGCAAGCCTACCATCACCTTCAAGGCTTCTGTTGCAGTTTCTCCAGACTGGGCAACCGACAACTATGAGGCTGCAAGCACAGAGGAGAACATTGAGATGTTGTATGAGATTTTCCATGACTATAGGACAAGGGCCGGATATACAGAGCAGGCCGCTATGGAGTATGCATTGAGTTCGTGGAACAGCTCCAACAGGTTGAATGGCCATGGATGGCAGATGAGCGTTTCTGACAGCAGTGTTTACCCAAAGATTACCATTACCCCTCTCACAGGTGACGGCATCAAGGATCCAAGGACCGCAGGCAAATACTTTGATTGGGAGGATGCTTACTTCGGTACAGCAGTTTATCAGTCTTATGACCTCTCAGTAAGCGGCGGTACAGAGAATACCAATTACTACTCTTCTTTTGCATACACAAAAGATAAAGGTAGGATTGCAATCAACCAGTTTGACCGTATCACCGGTAGGGTAAACCTTAACCAGAAAATTGGAAAATATGTTGAGCTGGCATCAAGCGTGAACGTTGCCCATACTGACAAGACAGGTTTCAACGATACACGTAACCTTGGCTCAAACTACTACCTCCAGACAAGGAACTTGTTGTGGGGCTTCTATTATCCTACTGACTACAAGACAGGCGAGCCTTATACAACCAGATATGCAAGTTATGCCTACAACCAGCTTTACCACCAGAAAGAGTGGGAGAACTCTTCAAAGACTTTGAAGATTCAGGCAAGCGAGGCATTGACAATCCATCTTATGGAGGGTCTGGATCTCAGGAGCGTATTCTCTTATGACAATTCGGAAACAAAAGACCACATCTACTACAGCAAGAACCACTACAACGGTTCAGCCAACGACGGTACAGTAACTGAAATGTCTACAAAATACACTACAATAGTATCATCTACAACCTTGAACTGGAACAAGACCTTTGGTGAGAAACATACAGTAGGTGTTCTTGCAGGTTTTGAGGCTGAGGATAAGGAGACTGTTTATCAGAGGACAAGCGGTGAGAATATGGCAACTGATGCCTTGACAACCCCTTCAACAGCCGGTACAATTACCGGTACAGGTTACAGCTGGGGCAACTCAATGGCTTCAATCCTTTCTAGAGTAGAATACAACTATGACGGAAGATACTATGTTTCAGGTTCATTCAGACGTGACGGTTCATCTAAATTGTCACCTGATGCACGCTGGGGTAACTTCTGGTCGGTTGCAGGTTCATGGAAAGCCAACAATGAGAGCTTCCTCAGAGATGTTGAGTGGCTGTCTAACTTGCGTATAAGGGGATCATTCGGTATCAACGGTACCCTTCCTTCAGACAACTACGGATGGAGGGCCCTCACAAGCTACACATACAAATATAACAATGAGCCTGGTGCTGCCATTACAAATGTATTGAACAGCGACCTTTCATGGGAGACTTCATATACAACAAACATCGCTTTGGAGTTCGGTATATTTGACCAGAGATTGTCAGGTACAATTGAGTACTTCAACAGAGACTCCAAAGATTTGTTGCAGAACGTTCCAATTTCAACAATTACAGGTTTCAGCTCTACACTCCGCAACGTTGGAGAGATCAACAACAAGGGTATTGAGGTTGAGTTGAGCGGTGACATCATCAGAAAGAGGGACCTTACTTGGGATGCTACAGTTACAGCTTCATTCATTGATTCAAAAGTTACAAAACTATATGATGGCCAGGATATCATCTGGAGCGACCCTACCGGCGGTGACGCACGCTGTAACTTCATTTACAGGGAGGGTGAATCAACTCTTGCATATTATGGTTATGAATGGGCAGGTGTAAACCCTGAGAACGGTCTTAACATGTGGTATGTAAACAACCCTGAGAAAGAGGCTGACATGCTGGCAAGCGGCGAGGCCTTCAAGCACTACAAGAACGGAAGGGCTGTTGTAGAGGGTGACAACTACAGCAAGACAAACAGGATCATCTTTGGTGATGCAAACCCTACAGTATATGGTGGTATCAATACAAACGTTACTTGGAAAGGCATCAGCCTCGGCTTGAACTTCATCTACAAATTGGGAGCAAAATTGTATGACGGCGCTGAGGAGGATGTAAATGATGACGGTTACTACTGGAACAGGATCAGGTCTAAATATGTTTATGATAACAGATGGAAAAAACCTGGTGACATAACAAATGTTCCTAAACTTCTCGGTAACGACCCTGTATCTGCAATGCAGGTAAGTTCAAGACACTTGTACAACGGCAATTTCTTGAGGCTTAAGAATATCACATTGTCTTACAGCTTCCCTAAGGAACTGGTGAAGAAGGCAGGACTTGGATCTGCAAGGGTATATTTCAACGGTTCAAACCTTTTGACTTTTGCAGCTCATGACCTGGTAGATCCAGAAGTAAATGCATATGGTACAAGAGGTTGGGAGACTCCAATCCTCAAGACTTATACATTCGGACTAGAGTTCTCATTCTAATTAAAAAATGAATACTACAATGAAAAATATTAAAATAATACTTATTGCAGTTCTTGGAATCTTCGCCATCTCTTCTTGCGAAGACTTCCTGGACAAGAAGCCTACCAATGCTGCAGATTCTGCGGAGGCAATCAAATCAGTAGATGACGCTGAGCTGTTCATGAAAGCCATCAGCAGCAAGATGTTGTCAACTTCATATTTGGGGCAGCAGATGCATCTTTATGCAGATGCAAAGGGCGGAGACCTTACCATCCAGTCTGCGGGCCGTGGCTATGACGCCCTATATTCTTTCAACCATACAGTTTCTTCTGGCACATACAGTTCCTTCTGGACACAAGGATTCAACATCATTCTCCAGTTGAACACTCTGCTTACCAACATTGAGACATTGGAAGCTGCAGGTACAACCGAGGATTTTGACAATGTGAAGGGACAGGTACTTACCCTCAGAGGTATGCTATACTTTGATCTTGTACGTCTGTATGGCGAGCCTTACAATGAGGACAAGAGCGCATGGGGTGTTCCAAACATCACTACAGTACTGAGTGCAGATGCAAGGGAGCTCAGAGCTACAGTTCAGGAGAACTATACACAGATTTTGACTGACCTTAAGGCTGGCGAGCCGCTCCTTACCAAAAACGTAACCCATGGTTTTGTAAACTACTGGGCAAACAAGGCCTTGCAGGCAAGGGTTTATCTCCATATGGATGATTTTGACAATGCTCTGGCTGCTGCCAAGGATGTTATCGAGAACGGACCATACGATTTGTATGAGAATGATGAGTGGGTTGCTTCTTGGGCTACCAAGACAGGTAAAGAGAGCATCTTCCAGCTGACTGTTCTTGCTACAGAGGGTGGCGGAAGCACGGCTTTGGGTGGAATCTACTCAAGAAGGGCACACTACTCAAGCTCTATCGGAGGATACTACATGGCAAGTGAGTATTTCCTTGAGAGACTCGGAGAGGATCCTGATGATGTACGCTGGGGTATCATGACTCATGACGAGACCAGCGAGGACCGCTTGGGATGCTGCTATAAATATCTTGGCAGCGTAGACATGAGCGGTGACGGAGAGGCAGATGCAGCTGCTTGTAACGTTAAGGTTATAAGACTTTCTGAGATGTACCTCATCGCTTCTGAGGCAGCATTGAGAAAATCTTCAGCAGACGAGGCTGCAGCAGCAGATTACCTCAACGCAATCCGCAAGAGGTCTCCAAACCTTGCGCCTGCAACTGAGGCAACTATAACTCTCGACATGATTCTAGACGAGAAATCTAAAGAATTCCTCTGCGAGGGCCAGAGATTCTGGGATCTTATCCGTTGCAACAAGACTATTGAGTTCAACGATGACTGGCAAGGTGTTCCTATCCAGAGAAGGGGCAAGACCATTGACAGGACTTCTCACCTGACAATACTTCCTATCTTCCAGTCTGAGATCAACGCTAATCCTGACATCGCGGCACAGCAGAACCCTGGTTACTAACAGGTAATGGCATAAATTAAAAAACGGGCTCAATCACTAGCCCGTTTTTTTTATCCCTTAAACCATGTGGAATCAATTATCTTACTATTGAAATATCCCTGTAACCTATGATAGAATCATACAGCTCCGGGAAGTATTTAAACGTGTATCTGAAACCCGGAAGCGGCCTTGAAACCATCTCCTTCCTGAGGCTCGGCTTTATCTTGCGGTCCGTAATCTCAAACCTTGAGAGCGGCCTTTCAGCCCCCCTCCATTCGAAGCCCCTCAGGCGCTGCTTCTCAATAGGGAGATTATAAACAGGAAAAACATTCTGCTTTATTTCACCAATGGACCTCGTACGTTGCACCTGGTTGTCCTTAATCTTTACAGTCATCATCTTGCACTCCTCCTGATCCATGAGGGTGATTGTACTGTCCTCCTCTATGTAGAATACAGCAGATACACCTCCGAGGGCATCAAACCTGAACAGCTCATTATTGCTGAAATAAGCCGCCATCTCTGTGCTCTTTATCTGGTTGAAGTGTACAGAATCCTCCTGGGTGGTAATGAAAGCCTCTGAAAGTAGGTTTATCTTATGGAGCTGCCCGTCCTTAAGATGGGCCTGTATGCTGTCTGCGGCAAACTGGTTAACCCCGTCATACCACATCACAGGCCTTGTATAGAAACGGGCCATGGAATCCAGCCCGGTATATACAAGGCTGTCACACGTCCCCTGCACATCACTCCTGTAGAACTTCACATTATGGAAAATGTCTACAAATATAACCTCTGTTGTATCCTTCTCCTGTACTGCAGGCACAGCTGCCGGCAATGTTGAATCCATCTGCTTCCCTATAGTATCCGGCACAGCCTCCACCTTATTTTCAAGCCCAGGGCCTTCAAGCAGGGCCTTCTCTCCCATCTTCCCCTTAATTGGGGCAACCTGCTGCAATCCTCCCCCAGAGCGGGCTTTTCTGCGCTCCTGGTCATGTATTGCAATGGGATCAACCGCCGAAAGGGAAAGCCTCTCATTTGCCAATTTTATGGCCGAGCTGTCAACTTCATACATCCTCCTTGTAGAATACAGTATCCTGTCCCCCCTGAGGAAGAGCGTATCCGGAACGTCATTCTCAACTGAATAGAGCGCCACCGCCGGCTTATCCGTAAGCTCTATAAGCATGGGATCAGGACGGTATGTCACCTTATCCGCAAGGCAGATTGATGTCTGTACTGTATCAAGTATCTGCACGTTGTCATAAAGTTCTGCATAGCCGGTATTTCTGGAGTATTTCAAAAGATCTGCCCACAGCTCCTGCTCACGGGTAAGGACATAGCCGTCACGGTCAAATGTGAACAGGTTGCTCCTTCTGTTGAAATTACCGGAGTTTGCATACAGCATGTTGTCATCCTTCCATGCCACTGTCTGGGAGTTGAAGACAGCCACATCAGTATCTGTATGGTAATCAACCCTGCTTGAGACAATGAACACGGAATCGGTGAACATCTGCACACTGTCCCGGAATGTAAAGAGCTTGTCTTTGGCGTAATACATCCCGTTTATGCTCTCTATAAGGTTGCCGTCATTGTTCCTGAGTGCCGCACCCGCGTGGAATGAGGCTATTGAATCCTTCGTATTGTAATCAAGATGGTTTGTATTCAGCACATTTCCATCTCTGTCAAGCAGCTGTACAAGCGAACCGCGGAACTTGGCCAGGTTCTCTGCCACCACATACTCAATACGGTCACTTGTGAGCAGGGTGTTTTCCTGGATTATCTGCACATTTCCCACCGCATCTATGATATTGGTATTTACATTCCATAATGCCGTGTCACACTTGAGGTATGTGTCATTATGGAGAAATGTTGCAGGCCCCACCACTTTCCTGTATGAAATGCTGTCAATTTCTATCAGATGAGCAGAAACCGCCTCTACAAGACGCACCAAAGAATCAGCACCCCCCTTTTCCTGGGCGAAGCCCACAAAAGGAAAGTGCATGAGTACAACCAAAATGATTGCAAGATATTTACTTGATCCAGCCTTCACGCTCAAAATTACAGTCTTTGAACAATTCATCAAGCTTTATGTAGGTTATGGACTGTTTTTCTTTAATGAACTTGTCTATTGCATTCTGCTGCCTTTCGTTGTTTGCGATGTTCTGTATTATCACAAAATCATCCTTGTAGGTTGCAGTGTGCGAAGGGAGCACCTTCTCAAGCTTCAATATCTTGTAGATGGTGTTGCCGCTGCGGCCCTCATTGTCAACAGACTCAAAAGGAACTGAAATCTGCCCCACTTCAAGATCCTTGATGATGGCATAATCTGCCGGTTTGAGCAAATCTTTCTCAAATAATGTGGAACCGGTGTTCTCATCTGCCATAAGGCCTCCGCTGAGGGACGATTTGGGATCCTGTGAATAGATTCTTGCAGCAAGGTCGAAAGTTATGCTGTCTGCCTCTATCTGGGTCTTCAGGCTGTCCAGTTTCCCGAATGCCTTTACCCTGTCTTCTGACGTATATTTGGGCTTCAGGAGGATATGTCTTGCATTGAACATCTCCCCGTCTTTCTCAATCATCTGTATAAGATGGAATCCATCTGGAGTCTCAACAATCTGAGAAATCTGCCCCTCCTTAAGTGCCATGGCAGCATCTGAGAACTGTGGCCAGAATATGTTCTTTGAGGCCATACCAAGCTCTCCTCCCTTGATTGCACTTCCAGGATCCTCAGAGTATAGGGTTGCCAGTGTACTGAACTTCTCTCCTTTTAGGATTCTCTCCCTGAAGCCTATCAGCCTCTCCTTTACTGCCAGCTTTGCCTTCTCCTGATCCGGATAAAGAACTATCTGACTTATCCTGTATTGTGTAGAAATGATAGGGAGATCACTCTCATCAGCTTTCTTGTAATAGGTCTCAACTTCAGCTGGAGTTGCAGTACCTGCATCTCCCATCACTGTCTGCTGCATCTTCTGTATGAGGCTCTGCTCCCTGAGCATAACCCTCCACTCCTCCTTGAGCTTGTGCATCGGCTTCTTGAAGTACTCCTCAACCTGCTTCTCCCCACCAAGCTGTGTCATTATGGTACTTATCCTCTGCTGGAGATCCATTTCAACATTGTCTTCGTTTGCCGTAAGGCTGTCGAGCCTGGCCTGGTTGAGGAACAGCTTGTGTACCATCATATTCTCAAGGGTCTGGCATCTTGTGTTCATGTCTACTCCCATTCCCTGGGCAGACATCATCTGTATTTCAGATTCCAGTTGTGAAAGGAATATGGCCTCATTTCCTATAAGTACAATTATCTTATCCGCCAAACCGTTCTCATACTTCTGGGCCGCCAAAGATACGGGGAGAATAAGAAGAACCACCGCCAAAACCTTACTTAGAAACCTTCTCATCGTCTTCTGTTATTTTTAGTTTGTTGTTGTTCATTGCATCGTTCAGGATATCCCTCTGCAGGTTTGAGAGGAGTTCCTTCTTTCTTCTGCTTATAATGATTTCCTTAATTCTTTCATTGTTATAATCAAAGGGGGTCACTTCCCCTGGTGGAACATACTCCAGAATCTGAAGTACATTTGTGTATACGGTATCCTTCACCTCCGCCACAAGCTTCTCCTTCCTGAGGAGTTCCTGCAGCTCATCCAGCTGTATACCCGCCTCCTTGGCA
Source organism: Bacteroidales bacterium (assembly GCA_017482565.1). Lineage (GTDB taxonomy): Bacteria > Bacteroidota > Bacteroidia > Bacteroidales > UBA932 > Egerieousia. The sequence goes on from JAFUMO010000049.1 coordinate 8,194, forward strand.
ACCACATTCAGATCCACCCAGTCATTGTTGTAGTTGCTGTATCTGTAGGCAAAATTGTTTGCAAGCTGTTCAAGGGCCTCAAGCTCCTCTATTTCACGGCTTTTGACCAAACTCCTCACATCCTGCAGGTTAGGGGAGCTGTTCTGCATCTTCACAAGCCTTCCCCTGAACACACCATTTTCCCCCACAAAGGTACCCATATGGGCATTATAATACTCCTCACGCTCTCTCAGGGATACAATTGTATCCAGCCTCTCCTCCACAAACTTGTTCTCATAACGGAAGACCAGCAGCTGTATCCTGTAATCCTCCAATAGTTGTGCCACATCCTTCTCTTCCTTGGGCAGCTGCTCCTCCGCCTTCTGCAGCATGAGCTGTCTTATTGCCCATGAATTTATATATTGCCTGGCAAGCATGGCACTGTCCGCAGGGGTTGTCCCCTTTGGAATAACCTTCTCCAAATCTGCCTTATATAGTACAGCCCTCCCGGTCTGAGCTACCTTTTCCCCTTTGGTGACAGAGTCATAAAGGGTACAGGAACACACCAGAAGAGCTGCAGCTATTATACAAACAAATCTGTTCATCCGGAAAATGCCGGGTTATTTGTTAAGGGCGCTCAATCTTACAAACAAAGCGTCAATCCCCTCAAGAAGTTTCTGGTTCAGAGCCTTGAAATGCTTCTTGGCATCATCCTTAGGATAATGGTTGATCTGCTCAAATATGTTGTCACCAAGCTCAACTGCATCAGCAACAATCTTCTTTGCCTCATCAAGATTCTTCTCCCCATTGATGTACATATAAACCCAACAATCAGAGATTACCTCATTTACAAGAAAAATAACGTCTTTTTTAATTACTCTTAAGTTTGCCATCTTATGTTATTTTAAATCTGTTCTACAAAATTGGTTTCCCTACAACCTCAAGTCCGAGACCAGGTGCATCGTGTAGGGTAATCTTGCCGTCTACGATTGTCATACCCTTATAGCAGTCATTTGCAATGAGGAGGTTACCGTCAAGGTCCGCCCACTCTGTCTTAGGTGCAATCTGTGCCCCTGCCGTAATTGCACATGATGTCTCTGTCATACAGCCCACCATAAGCTTCATGTTCAATGACTCTGCAAGGCTGATCATCTCCCTTGCCTCCCTGAGGCCTGTACATTTCATCAGCTTTATGTTGATACCTGTATACGCACCGTGCAGCTTCTTGATGTCCACAAGTCTCTGGCATGCCTCATCTGCAATGATTGGAAGTGGGGAATGTTCTGTAAGCCAAGCAGTCTCATCCAGCGCATATTTGCTCATAGGCTGCTCAATCATATTCACATTACGCTCGTTAAGCCAATTGATCATGTCCAAGGCATAATGTTTGTCTTTCCACCCCTGGTTCGCATCCACACAGATGACCGTATCAGTTACGGAGCGGATAGTATTGATCATCATCTTGTCCTCAGCTTCTGTCCTTCCAAGCTTAACCTTGATAACCTTGTACGGAGATGCCTCCTTTGTCTTCTCCCTTACAACATCCTCGGTATCCAAACCTACTGTAAATGATGTATTAGGACATTTTGCAGGATCAAATCCCCATATCTTCCACCAAGGCTGTCCCATCATCTTTCCTACAAGATCATGGAGGGCAATGTCAATTGCAGCCTTTGCTGCACAGTTGTTTATTGCTATTGAATCAACGTATTTCATGATATCCTCAATGAGGAAAGGGGAGGCGAACTTGCCCAGGTCTACCTTCTTGAGGAAGTCCATTACAGATGCCTGTGTCTCACCCAGATATGGAGGCATTGCAGCCTCTCCGTAACCTACATAGCCATCCCAGGTGATTTTTGTAAGCACTATAGGGGTGGTGGTCCTTGAAGAGTTTGCAATTGTGAACACGTGTTTCATCTGGGCATCATATGGAACCCATGTAAGCTCCATTTTTTTGCTTCCCGATGATTTTCTGCCTCTCTCAGCCTGTGCAAAGATAGTTGCAGGATTAAGGACAGCAGCTGCTGCGGTAAGCAGGCCCGCTGATTTTAAGAAGGAACGTCTGTCTGTTTTCATATAGCTATTCTTGTGTTTTCAATATTAATACAATGTCTTGATTGACCAGATGTCTTTGCCCGCATCCACGTTGCCGAGTATACGCTGCGCCCTTACAAGACGTTTTGAACCGTCATAGTAGTTTGCATCTGTAGGGATAAGGCTGTTTATCCTCACCTTTGTTGCTGAGTGGATGAATATACCGTCTCCAATATAGATGCCCACGTGGGTGATGCGCTCCTTCTTCTCAGGGGTTGCCTTTGTACCGAAGAAGATGAGGTCACCTTTCTTCAGGTTTGCAAGAGCCTCTTTGGTGTACTCGCCGTCATTTACATATTTTGAGATGTCAACGCCGTCTCCGGTAAGGCACTGCTGGGAAGCATCCCTTGCAAGAACTATACCATTGAGGAAGTATGTTGATTTGCAGAAGCCGCTGCAGTCAACTGCCTTGATTGATGTACCGCCCCACATATAAGGGACACCAATGAACTGTTTTGCAGTTTCAATGATGTTGTCTGCGGTAGGGTTGCGGCTGCTGAGCCATTTGTTGAAGTCCATTACATCCCTCTGTGGAATGTAGCCTTCCCTTCCGTCTGAAATTGCAACTTTCCTCCAGTAAATGCCGGCATTGCCAAGATCAATGAGAATGTTTCCCCATACGGCATCGCTTACCATCTGGCTCTTTTCGCTGTTGTCCTCATAGATAGTGGTATATTTTGAAGTTACAATAACCTTGTCCTTAGCCTGGTATGCATCAAACTCCGCCTTGTCCATGTATGTGATGCTGCCTGAAGTCACCCATGAAATGTAGCCCTCAGGGGTGATTGCCCTTGTCCAGCCCCCCTTCTTTTCAAGAATCTGAAGTGGAGTACCCATAAGGACCTGGGTTGCAGACTCTGCACTGTACTTGCCTGATGTGCGGAAGTTGATTACAGACTGGTTTGACACTCCGTAAACCTTGCCCTCAAGTGCTTTGTCGGGAAGGACCTTTATGCTGTCCATAACTGATATTCCCTTGTCCTGGAATGCCTGCACGTATGCTGCCTTTGCCTCAGGCTGGTTTGTAACGCCTTTGAGTGCATATCCGTTATCTGTCTTCTCCAGCTTCACCTCAAGGGTCTTGCTCCTGCCGTCCGGAGCGTACTGGCTTTTCATCTCCTTTGATATTGTCTCAAATGCAGCAGCTTCCTTTGTAACTTTTTCGCCGCCACAGCATCCGTAAAGGGCAACTATAGGCAATGTTGCCAACAGAATCAGTTTTTTCATAAGTAAAACGGTGTTAGTATTCTAAATATAAGTTACAAATATAGTAAAAAAACGGAACAAAAAAAGGGAAGCCGCCATGAGCCTCCCTTTCATTATCCTTGTCCCCGCAGGATTATTTGTCCTTGAGGATTACATCATGCGCACCGCCCTCTACAATTGAGGTTGAAGACACAAGCGTAATCTTTGCGTTCTTCTGGAAATCAGGAATGGTGATTGAACCGCAGCTGCACATTGTAGAGACAATCTTGCCAAGGGTAACCTCAAGGTTATCCTTCATCTTGCCGGCGTATGGCACGTAGCTGTCTACTCCCTCCTCAAACTTCATTCCGCCACCTTTGCCGCCCATATCATAGCGCTGCCAGTTGCGGGCGCGGCTTGACCCCTCGCCCCAGTACTCCTTCACATAGTTACCGTTAAGGTAGAGCTTCTTGGTAGGAGACTCATCAAAACGTGCAAAGTAACGGCCCATCATAAGGAAATCCGCTCCCATTGCAAGCGCAAGGGACATGTGGTAGTCGTGTACAAGACCTCCGTCACTGCATATTGGGACATATATTCCTGTCTTCTGGTAGTACTCGTCCCTTGCTGCAGCCACATCAAGGATTGCGGTTGCCTGTCCGCGGCCTATGCCCTTCTGCTCACGTGTAATGCAGATTGAACCGCCTCCAATGCCAACCTTTATGAAGTCTGCACCTGCCTCCACAAGGTAATCAAAACCTTCCTTGTCAACGATATTTCCGGCACCTACAAGCACCTTGCCATTGTATTTCTCCTTTATCCAGCCGATTGTCTCCTTCTGCCACTCGGAGAAGCCGTCTGACGAATCTATACACACCACATCAACTCCGGCTTCAACCAATGCAGGAACACGCTCCTTGTAATCCCTGCTGTTTATTCCGGCACCTACAAGAAGTTCCTTGGTGTTTGGATCCAACAGCTCGTTAGGGTTCTCCCTATGTGAATCGTAGTCCTTGCGGAACACAAAATATACAAGGTTCTGGTTGTCATCAATGATTGGAAGGGCATTCAGCTTGTGGTCCCAGATAAGCTGGTTTGCCTCTGAGAGGGTAATTCCAAGCTTGCCTACGGTAAGCTTCTCAAATGGGGTCATGAAATCCTTCACCTGGGAATCACGGCCGTCATGGTCTAACCTATAGTCCCTGCTGGTAAGCATTCCAAGAAGCTTTCCGTTAGGGGTGCCATCATGGGTAACTCCCATTGTGGTATGTCCTGTAGCCTCAATTATAGCCTCAACATCTGCAAGTGTTGCATCAGGGCGCACATTTGAATCACTTGGCACAAATCCTGCCTTGAACTTCTTCACTTTCCTTACCATCTCAGCCTGGCTCTCAATTGACTGCGAGCCGAAGATGAACGAAAGGCCGCCGTTACGTGCGAGTGCGATTGCCAGGCCATGGTCTGAAACCGACTGCATGATTGCAGAAACGAACGGGATATTAAGTGAAATCTTTGGTTCCTCTCCTTTCCTGTACTTCACAAGCGGGGTTTTCAATGATACATTCTGTGGTGTACACTCCTTTGTTGTAAGCCCGGGTATCAGCAGATACTCACCGAAAGTGCGGGAAACCTTCTCTATAATCTGAGCCATATATATTTTCTCCAATTTTTAAAAAGTTTTGCAAATGTACTACTTTCTAAAATTTAGTACAACAAAAAATAATCATATCTTTGCCGTACATTAGCAAACAAATGGTTTTATAGATTTTATTATGATACTTGATTCACTTAAAAGCTTTGAGAAATACCAGACCCTGCAGGAGGGTTTTGAGAAGGTTTACCAGTTCATAAGGAAGAATGACCTATACTCGCTTGAGACAGGGAAATATGAGATTGACGGCAGGAAGGTATATTGCACAATTTCTGAGGGTGAACTCAGGGATGTGGAGGATGCCAAGCTGGAGATCCACGATTCATACATAGACATCCATGTGCTCCTTGACGGTTCGGAGACTATCGGGATTAAGGACAGGAGCAAATGCAATACAGACAACACAAAGTATCAGGAGGCTGATGACATTGCCTTTGTGGATGACGAGCCTGAGAATTATGTAGTGCTTGGTGTTGGGAACATTGCAATTGTTTATCCTGCCGATGCACATGCACCGCTCCTTGGCACAGGCAATTTCAAGAAGGCCGTGTTCAAGGTACATGTGGGGAACAACAGGTCCAAACTGAACTAAGCTGCCGTGGAGAAGCGGTACAATTCGTTTGTAGGGTATTTCCGGGAGAAGTATGGCCGCCGCCTGCAGAAGATTGTGGTGGATGCGGGTTTCACTTGCCCCAATAGGGACGGCAGTGTGGGGTTGGGAGGATGCACATACTGCAACAATGATGCATTCCATCCCAATTATTCCACTCCCGACAAACCCATCCTGCAGCAGCTGGAGGAGGGGATACAGTTCCATCTGAACAGGTACCGTACAACAGAGGACTACCTCGCCTATTTCCAGTCATATTCCAACACATACGCCCCCCTGGAGGAGCTGAAGGGGCTGTATGCCCAGGCTCTGGCACACCCTAAAGTAAAGGGAATAGTGATTGGTACCCGCCCCGATTGTGTTGATGAGGAAAAGCTGGATTACCTGGCAGAGCTTTCCAGGAAAACCATAGTGATTATAGAATACGGGATTGAATCCTGCTATGACAAGACCCTGCGGAGGATAAACCGTGGGCACGATTATGCCACCGCAGTAAGGGCCGTGGAGGCCACCGCCGCAAGAGGGATACACCAGGGGGCACATTTCATCTTCGGGCTCCCGGGGGAGAGCAGGGAGGAACTGATGGGGATGGCAGGGATGATAAGCCGCCTCCCGATAAATTCCGTAAAGTTCCACCAGCTTCAAATCATAAAGGGGACAGCCATGGAAGCCGAGTTTGCCCGCTGCCCTGAAGATTTCGTGCAGTTTGGACTGGAGGAGTACCTTGATTTCTTTGTGGATTTTCTTGAGCTGCTCAGGCCGGACCTCTACATAGAGCGTTTCGCCGGAGAGGTTCCGCCCCGCTTCGTGAACTCCACCCCTTGGGGCAAAGTGAGGAATGTGGAGCTGCTGAGGATGCTTGAGAAGAGGCTCCAGGAACGCAATACATACCAAGGGGCAAGATATTCCGGAGAATGAGTTGCCCCGTCCTGCACCCCTTATGCCCCTCCTGCCGGATATGGCATGAAGCTGTAGGGAATAGTGCCTTATCTTTTCAGCTTGTAGCCCAGCATGGCCCCATCATAACTGTCAATCACTGCAGAAACAGCCGAGAGACTTGCCTTGCCGGTAAGTGAGCTGGCCAAGGAGGCAACTTTCTTGAAGAAGTTCATCAGCTGGGTAGCATCAAACATCAAGGCAAGCGATGTGCCTGTATTGGCATAGATGGCACTCACCCTACCCAAACCAACCGTATTGTATTTGAATGTGATTGTGTTGTTCTCCTTGTCAAGAGTATATGTCCCCTTGAGGGTCTTTAACGATTTCCCTATCTTTACTGAATGAGAGAATGTTGAATCTGCATTGAATGTGTATGAAAGTGACTCGTTCATGCCTATCTTGCCATACAGGCCATACAGCTTGTCCTCAATCTTGCCGGTGGCTGCCGCACCTCCTGCCTGTGAAAGGAGATTGTCACTCTTGAACTGCACTTCAGGTTCCGAATATTTCCATGTACCTTCAATGGAGAGGTCCAGTTTTGAGACTGCACCGCCTACCACATTCTCAAGAATTGATGTAACTGTACTCTTTGAGGCATCAGAACCAAGAATCTGGTTCAAAACAGACTGCACACCTGCCTGGGCGTTTGCCGCCGATACTGCAAGGCACATCACCGCCGCTGCAAATAGTTTCTTCATACTGCTCATGTTTTTAAATCTTCCGCAAATTTTAGTTCAAATTTGATGAAATAGTTTAAAACTTCAAAAACATTTTGCAGAAATGGAAATTATTCATACTTTTGCGCTCCCAATATTGGGACAAAACATTAAAAATCATTTGCAATGGCTGAGTATTTGACATCAGACAAGAAAGCAGAGATTTTCGGCAAATACGGAAAGTCTAATACAGACACTGGTTCAGTTGAGAGTCAAGTTGCTTTATTTTCCTACCGTATCGCTCACCTTACACAGCACATGAAGGAGAACCATAAGGATTATGGTACCCAGAGGTCTCTCCTCAGACTTGTCGGTAAGAGACGTAAACTTTTGGATTATCTGAAAGCTAGGGACATTGAGAGATACAGAGAGCTTATCAAGGCATTGGGTCTTAGAAAATAATCTCTCCACAAGGAATACAAAAAGGGTTGCTGCCGCAACCCTTTTTCTTTTAGGCATAAAAACTATTTCTTTTCTCCTATAAACAGTATTGTTCCGGTACTGAGTTCCCTGATAAGGAAGATGAACGGACGGTCTGCAATGAATTTCACCGGCCCCTGTGAATCTGCACCCGGCCCGGCACTTTCTCCAACCCCAACACCTGCCTTATCTGGTCCTGAGTCTCCCCCCGGGTCCCTGTTGCAAGCATGCTTTTTTACGTTGTCCTTTTGTGCAACAGCTTGTGTAACAAGCAAATAAAATCAGAATTGCAGGCAAAACCGCCGCGATTCTGATTTTATTTATCTGAATACCAGAAAGTTGCATAAAAGGACAACGTAAAAAAAGCAAGGTACAAAAAAACTCCCCTGCAATATAATGCAGAGGAGCTTTATCAGTTGTCGGGAAGGGGATTACTCACCTTTTGGAGCGTTGTGCTCCTTGTGGTCTCTTGGGCCGTTGCCCTCCCTTCTCTTGTTGCCGAAGTCTTTCCTTGGGCCTCTGTTGTCCCTGCCGCCCTCCGGTCTTGGGCGTCTTACCGGCTCAACATATCCCTCAGGCTTCTCAAGAAGCACTTTGCGTGAAAGCCTCATCTTGCCGGTCTTGGCATCAATCTCAAGGAGTTTCACCTCAACCTCATCGCCTACGTTGAGCACATCCTCAGTCTTCTCAACCTTCTTCCAGTCGAGCTCTGAAATGTGAAGCAAGCCCTCCTTGCCAGGAAGAATCTCTACAAACGCACCGAACTCAAGGATTGAGACAACCTTTCCGTTGTATACTGTTCCAACCTCAGGAACGGTTACGATACCTTTAACCCATGCCAAGGCTGCATCCATGCTCTCCTTGTTCTCGCCGAAGATATCCACTACGCCGAATGTCTCGTTGCCCTCCTTAACCTCAGTGATGGTAACTGTTGTACCGGTCTCCTTCTGGATCTTCTGGATAACCTCACCGCCTTTGCCTATAATTGCACCGATGAACTCACCCGGTACCTTAATCTGGACGATTCTTGGAGTATGAGGCTTGAGCTCAGGCCTTGGCTCGCTGATGGTCTTCATCATCTCGCCCATGATGTGCATCCTGCCCTGACGTGCCTGCTCGAGAGCCTTCTCAAGAACCTCGTATGAAAGGCCGTCAACCTTGATATCCATCTGGGTTGCAGTGATACCGTCAACTGTACCTGTCACCTTGAAGTCCATATCTCCCAAGTGGTCCTCGTCACCAAGGATATCTGAAAGCACTGCGTATCTGCCGGTCTTTGAATCTGAGATAAGACCCATTGCAATACCTGAAACAGGTTTCTTGATCTTCACACCTGCATCCATAAGTGCCAATGTACCTGCACAAACGGTAGCCATTGAAGATGAGCCGTTAGACTCAAGGATATCTGAAACCACGCGTACTGCGTATGGGTTCTCCTCCCCTACCGGCACCATTGGCTTCAAGGCCCTGAATGCCAAGTTTCCGTGTCCTATCTCCCTACGTCCGATACCTCTCTGTGCTTTAGCCTCACCTGTAGAGAATGGAGGGAAGTTGTAGTGAAGTACAAATGGTTCTGTGCTCTGTACAAGAACCTCATCCATCTCCTTCATATCCATCTTTGTACCAAGGGTTACAGTTGTAAGAGACTGGGTCTCTCCCCTTGTAAAGATTGCCGAACCGTGTGCGCATGGAAGGTAATCCACCTCACACCAGATAGGACGTATCTGTGTGGTGGTTCTGCCGTCAAGACGGATACCCTCATCAAGGATCATATTTCTCATGGCCTCTTTCTCAACATCGTGGAAATAGCGGCCTACCATAAATGCCTTCTCGTCCCTCTCCTCTTCAGGAATTGTCTCAAGGAACTCCTGGTGTACAGCCTCAAACGCCTCACCCCTCTCATGTTTGCTTGTACCGCTCTTTGCAATCTCGTAGCATTTGTTGTAGCAGTACTCGCGGCAAGCTGCCCTCAGTGCCTCATCGTTGGTCTCGTGGCAGTACTCCCTCTTTTGGGTCTTGCCTACAGCCTCCATAAGCTCAAGCTGTGCCTGGCACTGTTTCTTTATCTCCTCGTGTGCATATTTGATTGCACCCAACATTACAGCCTCGCTAACCTCCTTCATCTCACCCTCAACCATCATGATGTTGTCAATGGTTGCAGCTACCATAATGTCAAGGTCTGCATCTGCCATCTGGCTGAAGTTAGGGTTGATGCAATACTCACCGTTGATCCTTGCAACCCTCACCTCTGAAATAGGGCCGTTGAAAGGAATGTCACTCACCGCAATTGCTGCAGAAGCTGCCAGACCTGCAAGTGCATCAGGCTGGATATCCTTCTCTGCTGAAATGAGGTTTACGGTAACAAAAACCTCTGCGTGGAAATCATCCGGGAAAAGAGGTCTGAGTGCACGGTCAATAAGACGGGCAACAAGAATCTCTGAATCAGAAGCCTTGCCCTCACGTTTCATGAACCCGCCAGGGAATCTTCCTGCAGATGCAAACTTCTCTTTGTAATCTACCTGCAAAGGCATGAAGTCAACATCATCTTTTGCATCTTTAGCACAGGTTACGGCTGCAAGAAGCATAGTCTTGCCCATTTTTACCACTACAGAACCCTCAGCCTGTTTGGCCAATTTACCTGTTTCAATCTCAATTGTTCTGCCATCACTAAGCTGGATGGTCTTTTTAACTACATTCATTATTTTTAAAACATCTCTTGCAGCCCGCCTCTCCCTATGAGAGTTGAATTAAACCTTTACAGCACCTTCATCTGCCGCGGGCCACATTTGTTGACAGATGAGGTATTTATCTGATTAAATAAACTTATTTGCAAAATATCGCGCAAAGATATAAATAAATTGCTCTCAATCAACAAATAATATCTTCTTCCCGACAGAAAAACAGAAAAAAGGAGCCCCGCCGCACACGGAACTCCTCCCTGTAATATTGGATTTGCCTTAATCTACAAATTCTCAATCTCTTCAACTGAAAGCCCCGTACATCCGGCAATCAATGAAGCCTCAAGGCCTTTCTCTTTCATGGATTTTGCAATCTCAAGACTACGCTCAGCTTTTCCTTCAGCTTTTCCTTCAGCCTTCCCATCAGCATGGCCACTGGTGTATCCTTCGCTAATACCCTCCTTCTTCGCAAACCTTATACAGCCCATAGTGTCCATATAGTTCTTGAGATTAGATTCATATCTCATCTGTTCTTCCTCAGATAGTGATGCCACTTCAGCGGTGTCAAGAACGCCATAGAACATTTCCTTCATCTCTTCCGGCAACCTGGTCTCGGCCACCTCTTTCTTGAGTTCATCTATCGTTTTCATACCATCATGCATTTGTTGTAGCAAATATAACAAATATTCATAGTACTTGTTACATTCCCCTATCTTCATCCCCCTCATGCAAGGCATCTGTATGAGAATGATATTCAGCTTGTCTGAGAATATCTTTCTGGTATTCACATCACACAACTGGATGTCCCTCCTCAGTACAGGATCCTTTTCATAGTTGAAATTCATGATGCAGATGGAATATACCTTCTTTATATCCTGGTAATCCCACTCAGAACCTCTCCTGCCCATCCTGTCAACCAGCCTGCAGGTGTAGTAGATGATTCTCTCGCGCATATTCTCAATGGGCCTGTTCTGTACCTCTATAAGATACTGCTCTCCATTCTTGTCCTTGCATATGAGGTCAAATATGCACTCCTTCATCTCCTCTGATTCCGGCAATGACTCATTGTTCATGAACTCCACATCCACAATAGGCGATTCCGGCATCAGCATCAGATTAAGGAATCCAATCAGATTGGGTTTGTTCTCTTCTGTCCCGAAGAGGAATTTGAAACTCCAATCCATAAAGGGTCTCAACACCTCTCCATCTCTTCGCATCTTGTTGTTCCTGTTGCCACAATAGCTGCAAATACTCTTCTTCTCCATGTCACAAAGTTTTAAAAGTTAACGGGAGCAAACCTATGTAAGTAAAATGAGAGAACGCAACAGATTCGTAAAAACTTAGCGTAAAAAATTGCTGAAAAAGAAAAACTTTCACCTCGCAAAATACAATTGCTGTTTCTGCAATTTCTTTTCTTGGAATTGAACCACTATACCAGCCATATCTGTAGCATTGTTTCACGCCCAATATATCATTGGGACAGATCTATCTCGTTATAAAAAACGCCATCAGTATGGAATAAACTTCTGCTAAAAAAGTGAGGGCTGCGGCACAGGAGAGCCCTTACGCAGGAATATCACTGGAGCAGATCAATTCCATTATAGAGGAGGCCAGAAATGGAGAATAAGATAACTATGTATATACCCTTATATTGAAGAAAAAACTCCCCGCCAGGACATTCTAGCGGGGAGTTATACTTAGGGTTGCGAACACCCTTAAGCCAGTTAAACGCAATTACTCTTCAGTAACAGTCCAGACGTCTGATGCTTCAGTTGAAGTATATCCCTCAGGAACAAAATCCGTACCCTCACCCTCCGCGGTATTATTAGCAGGATTGAAGTTCTTGAAAGATCCTCCGGTAACAATAACTTTTGCTTTTCCGGCGTCATACGCATCATCAATGCAATTTATCAGGTAATTCCCATTATAAACAGATGTATCCTCAAAATATCCGCCCTTGATATTTGCAGTACCTTTAATTACATTCACCGCCGTAACTGAAGCTTTATATTCACCATCAAGGATAGTTACAGTACTACCACCCCTTACTTCTACGGCATAGTCATTATGTTGAGATGCATCAATTTTACCTTCTCCAGATATTGTCACATTTGCACCCCCCTGTACATTAATAAGAGCTGTTACAACATTCGGTTTGTAAACACCTTTAGTTGTTGATAATTTTTTGCCGTTCAAATGAAGAACAAGATCCTTGTTTGCCACAATTGCCTCATCAAATGCCATATCTGCAGCAAGGGCAACCTCACCTCCATTCTCAATAGCCGATTTCAATTCATCTACAGTAGATACTGCAACAGCCTTAACTACCTTGTAGGTATTCTCAGCCACTTTTACAGAAACATAACCGTCTGCCACAAATCCGTTTGGATGAGTCGCATTCCAGTCTGCAGGCTCAGTTCCTGGATTTGCAGGATCAAAGTTGATGAATGTACCTCCATATACATTGATAGTTCCCTTATTATCATATACATTCAATGCAGTGTAAACACCTTCTGTCTTGTTTTCAAAGCTTTTCTTGTCTGCAACCTTTGCCTCATATACACCGCCATAAATATTGACAACGCCATTGCCGCTTGCATAAATTGCAGAAGAGTTGCCATCCAGCGAACCAATATAGTTTCCACCATAAATATTTACCTCTGCACCAGTATCTCCTCTTGCCCAAATTACACGGGTAGGGGCCTGTACTGTACCTTCTCCTTTAATTGTAAGCTTGCCATATACAATAATGCCATCACCAACCTCGTAATCTGTATTCTCTGAATTATTGACAAAATTATTGCCATTCAGATTAATGATAGCCTCATCACCGGCTGCAACAACAAATGTCTTGTCAACCTCCAAATCAGAATAAAGGTCAACAACACCGCTGAGGAGCTGGTAATGTCCGTCAAAAGCTGGAGTAATTTCCACGTTGTAGTTGAAAGTACTTGCATACAAATCACCATAGATGTTTGTACGGTAATTCCTCTGAACCGGCACGTTAGCAAAAGTTCTTGAATAAGATTCATTACCATCTGTACCTGCTGCAATATCCATGACAACCTCCACGAGATGCTTCTCTGCTCCTGCGAGGACATAGTTCATTGACAGATAATCATAATCACCAGCCACTGGAAAATCTGTATCTGTAAGTGAAATCTCACTATATCCGTAGGTTACAGTATTTTTTGTAGCATCATCACTAATTTCTGTCGCTCCTGTTTCCAGATTCATTGAAGTAGGGACACCTTTTACAATAACCTTTGCATACTTATACTGTACTCCACCTTTATACTCACCAAGCTCATCCAAATCACCTTTAGTTGTTGCAATATTCAACTGCGCAAACGGACGGTACATTTTTACTGTCTCAGTTTTATTGCCGGTAACAGTGAACTCTGGAACGTAAGCATAAAATGCATCATACGCTTCCTGATTGGCAACCTCAGGACTATATGTCATTGTTTTATTATCCCATGCAATCTCACATGCAGAATTACTGCTCTCTGCCCAGAACAATATGCTGTATTTCTGGCCATTCAACAATTGGATTGGTACATTTGCCTGAGAGTTCTCATCCATCTTATCAGGATTAACATCTTCTCCATGAATGAGTGAAACTGCATCAACGATTTTGCCGCTAGCATCATATACGGCATAGTAAAGTTCTTGAGCAGTTTTACCGTCACCCAAAGCCTTTGTTGCCAAATCAGATGTTGAAAGGCTGAAAGTTACGATTGACTCTTCGCCATTGGTTTGCCCTGGAGTTTCCTCTTTTGAGCAGGATGCGAGCAGCGTAACGGCTGCCAACATTGTCATAAATAATTTTTTCATACGAATGTTATTTAAAAGTTATTGATATTTGTCAGTATTTGATTTCATAATTATAGGAACCATCAAAGTCCGGCACTATGCCAACTCCGCCCTGGGTGTCTATGGTGAGGAAGCTGCCCCGCATTATTGAATGCATGCCCCTCTGCACAGGCACTTCTATAGGATTTGTCTCAAACAGAGATTTGCCGGCCGTATCATACATGGCCATAATCATGCTCACAGTGGATTGGATACCGTTTATAAATACATAGTCAAATCCCATGGATACCTCACCGTTATCCAGTTTGGAGAGTTTTGTTTCAAATGTCACCCCTGTCCTGGCATCATTGGGCTTGTTGGTGAACATGTCAAATGCACATGGCATGAATCCAGTGTAGCTGAACTTTACGGTATATTCCTGCAGCACATTTGAGACAAGGCTGTCTGCCTGGGAAACATTCAGGTCATCACCCAGTTTTGTATTGTATACCTTCTCAACAAATTCTGCCAGATCGGTAGCCCTGAATTCAAATTTTGCCAGAGGCCTGTCCATTTCCACATTCAGTATCCTGGCATTTTCAACGGTATCCCTGCTGGCACGGAATGATGCTGTTCCCCTGTAGGCGTCCCTCATGTCCGTATTGGCCTTATGGGAAGAATGTATTATGATCTCACTGAAATTGTCGGGATTATAAAAATGATGGGATGCTGTTCCTGCAAGGACAAAATCGGCCCATACGTGGATTACATATTCTCCATCCGGCAGGTCCATCTCCACCTGGGTTTCAACATTGTACATTCCTTTTTCAACCGGAGAGGTAAAGACATGCTCCCATACATGTTCCCTTGATACTGTTGCGGAAGAATTCTGCCAGGATACGGGAAATACCCTGAGCGTATAGCGCATATCGTACTGTCCGGTATGGTCAGATATTTTTGTATATGTATAATCCTGCTCCCTTATACCGGTATCAAATTCCAGATTTATGGAATATACCGGCAGTTCCTCACCCTCTGCAGGAAACTCATGTACATCACATCCTGCCAGCATTGCGCTGCCAAAGAATCCTGCTGTTACGGCAATGAAAGCCAAAAGTCTATATATGTAATTCCCTCTTGTCATTTCCTGAACTTATATACCAAGTTTACAGCCAGCTGGTCTATGCCAAAATATGTCTCCTTCCTTGTGCTTTCAAGAGCTCCATCCTTTTCGTTATAAAACCTGTCATAGTGTAATGGATATACCCCGGCGCCCACTGCAAATTCCACAAACCAGCGCGGGTTTTCCTTCTGTAGGGGCAGCCTGTAGCCCGCAGAAACACCTCCTCCTATTGTTGGAGTTTTGCCGTCCTTGTCCTGAATGCGCCATTTGCCGTCAGTAAAGTTGTACCAGCCAAGTCCTGCATGGGCTGCAGCATAGAATGATGTATATTCCCCGTTGAACCAGTAACGGAGTTCAGGCTGTAGAGTAAAGGTCCTGTATTTGGATGTCTCCCCAAAATAATCAACTGCACTGTAATATACCGGCAAGGCAAATGAGAAGCCCCTGCCCAGATCCACCTCGGCATGAATATTTGCAATAAGGAATCCTAATCCCCACAGATTTGTCTTCAGATACCAGCACCTGCGGGATGGCAAAGGGAGAAGCTCTGCATGGAGCAGATAATTCCAGTCTTCATTTAGGTTGGTAACCTTAATCTGATGGTCTGCACATATCAGGTGCTTGTGAATATGCTCAGTACTGCTGTTCCACTGAGAACTTCCCTTAGGGAAAAAGACTTCTACAGCCACCTCCTTATGCTGTGACATTGCAGGGGTGCCTACATGACACATCAGTATGCAAAGAAGCCATGCCAATACAAACCGGCATGCTGGGGCAATATTTCTGTATGAAAAAACGGTGGTTTATTTTTACAGTTTCTGTTATGATTCTATGCAAATTTTATTTATCTTTGGGGGTACTTTATGAGTGGATGTTTATATGACCGTTTTTCCAAACATCCCTATTTTTCATTCCCCCGGTTCATCTGCACGGCCTTTAAGATATCTGTAGAAGGTGTCCCTTGAGACTTCCATTTTCCGGCACACTTCACTTATTGAGTTCCCATCATGGAGCATCTTGTCTATATCATCACTATGCTCACTTAAGTAATTGAGTTTTGGAGATGAGCCTTTTCTCCTGCCCAACCGGATGCCCTTTGCCTTCTTGGCCGCCAATGCCTCTTTTGTACGCATGGAGATAAGGTTCCTCTCTATTTCTGCCACCAGCCCAAATGCAAAACAGAGCACCTTGCTGTTTATTGAGTCATCAAAGGTATACTTCTCCTTGGTGGTGTAGATTTTTATCCCCTTTTTCAGGCATATTCCCATTATGGACATTATATCAGTAAGCGTCCTGCTCAACCTGGAAATCTCCGTTACAATAAGGGTGTCATCCTTCTTCATTCTCCGCAGGATATATCCCAACCTCCTCTCGCTGTTTGCAGTCTTGCCGCTTACCGTTTCCGTGACCCATTTATCCACAATGATATTCTTCTGGCTTGTGAAACGTTTGATTTCATCCATCTGGTTATCCGGGTTCTGCCGTCCTGTACTCACTCTAAGATATGCTATTACCATCTTATGTATCCATTTTTATTGTTTAACAACCAAAAGATAGAGTTTATCCATTCAGGCAAAAAAAGACAGGCAACGGACCGTTGCCTGTCTTGTGTGATGTATGTTTATCCTATCCTACCATGCATTGAGCGGGCGGCCGGCCATCAGCTGGTGTGCTGCAGCCTTAACTTCCTCCCTTGTCTTCTCGCACTCAGGGTTACTGAGCACTTTGTCAACAAGCTCAACAATCAGCGGCATGTCTTTCTCCACCAGGCCTCTTGAAGTGATTGCAGGTGTACCTACACGGATACCTGATGTCTGGAACGGTGAACGGCTGTCAAACGGAACCATATTCTTGTTTACTGTAATGTCCGCTGCCACGAGAGCCTTCTCTGCAACCTTTCCTGTAAGTTCAGGGAATTTGGTCCTGAGGTCAATAAGAAGGAGATGGTTGTCTGTACCGCCTGAAACCACTTTGTAGCCTTTTGCCATGAACGCCTCTCCCATAGCTGCAGCATTCTTCTTAACCTGCATCTGGTACTCCTTGAACTCAGGCTGCATCATCTCATAGAACGAAACGGCCTTTGCTGCAATACAGTGCTCAAGCGGACCGCCCTGGATACCTGGGAACACGCTTGAATTGAGGACTGCAGACATCATCTTAACAGCCCCCTTAGGAGTCTTGATGCCCCATGGGTTCTCAAAGTCCTTGCCCATAAGGATGATACCTCCACGAGGTCCCCTGAGGGTCTTGTGAGTTGTTGATGTTACAATGTGTGCATATTTTACAGGGTTCTTCAGAAGGCCTGCTGCAATGAGTCCTGCAGGATGTGCCATATCCACCCAGAAGATTGCGCCAACTTTGTCTGCTATTGCACGCATCCTCTCCCAATCCCACTCTCTTGAGTAGGCAGAAGCACCTCCTATGATGAGTTTAGGCTTGTGCTCAAGAGCCTTCTTCTCCATCTCGTCATAATCAACAAGGCCGGTCTCCTCGTTCAGGCCGTAAGCAACTGCGTTATAAAGGATACCTGAAATGTTTACAGGGGAACCGTGGGTAAGATGCCCTCCCATTGAGAGGTCGAGACCCATGAAAGTCTCACCTGGCTTGATACATGCTGTCATTACAGCCATGTTTGCCTGCGCACCTGAGTGTGGCTGTACGTTTGCGTACTCTGCCTCAAAAATCTCTTTCAGGCGGTCAATTGCAAGCTGCTCAATCTGGTCAACCACCTCGCAGCCGCCATAATACCTTGCGCCAGGGTAACCCTCTGCATATTTGTTTGTACAAACTGAACCCAATGCCTCAAGTACCTGGTTTGAGACAAAGTTCTCAGAGGCAATAAGCTCAATACCGTTAAGCTGTCTGTTCTCCTCTTTCTTGATAAGGTCTAGAATCTGAAGATCTTTTTTCATATTGTTATAAGTGTTTGAATCTGTTAGCTGTTGATGCACTCTAAAGCACACCAAAGACAAATATAGTTATTTTAGCTTACATTCCTTAATTTTTATTGCTTTGTCAATTGCTCTTTTTTACACATCTTTGCAGGAAGTATCCCCAAAGCAGTTTTTTGCATATGCACAGAAAATTGAAGAATAATGAACTGGGAAGGTTGTCCCAGGAAGAGTTCAAGGCAGCCGGAAAGATCAGGGTCACCGTTGTGCTTGACAACATCCGCAGCCAGCACAATATAGGTGCTGCCTTCAGGACATCAGATTCCTTCCTTATTGAGAAAATCATCCTTTGCGGCTGTTGCGCCACCCCGCCTACCGCGGAAATCCACAAGTCTGCCCTGGGGGCAGAGTTCTCAGTAGACTGGGAATATGTAAAGGAGACCACAGATGCAGTGGCAGCCCTGAAGGGAGAGGGATACACAATTGTGGGAATTGAGCAGGCAGAGAACTCAATAAAGCTTCAGGATATAGAAAGGTATCTTCATCCCGACAACCCTTCTGAAGATATATCGGGAAGAAAATATGCACTTGTGTTCGGCAACGAGGTGAAGGGGGTACAGCAGGAGGTGATTGACATGAGTGACGCTGTAATTGAGATTCCCCAGTTCGGGACAAAACATTCCCTCAACATTTCAGTTTCTCTGGGAATTGTACTGTGGGAATTCTGCAAGGCTCTGAAGATAAACGTATAACAATAATAAAGGGAGCCTTGAGCTCCCTTTATTATTTGTTGTATCTCTACGGGTTCATCAGGTCTGTATTCCTGAAGTTGAGGATTTCATAGATGGATTCTATTGCAACTGCCGCAGGCCCGTCGGGATCTATCATCTTTGCCTTGTTGTAGGCATTGATTGCCTCCCCCCACAATTGTTGTCTGCGATATATACCACCAAGCAGATACCAGCCGTAGGCATTTTTGGGTTCACTCTCCAAAAGCGCATTCAGCTGTGAGTATGCTTCCTCAATCTTACCTTCCCTGAGCAGCGCCTCTATCTCAAGCGTTGTGAGGATTTGTGATATTGCTTTCCTTTTCTCCATAAATACAGAACCGTATGGGGTTTATACCAATCCTGAGAATCCCATGAATGCCATAGCGAGGATACCAGCAGTAATGAGTGCGATTGGATTGCCCTTCATTGCTTTAGGAACATTGTTGAGGTCCAATTGTTCTCTCAATCCTGCAAAAAGTGTCATTGCAAGGCCAAAGCCGAGGGCACTTGCTATTGCATATACCACAGAACCTGCAAGGTTTAGCATATGGGGCTCACCTCCGAATGTGAACTCTTTTGACACTACAAGGATAGCCACACCAAGTACGGCACAGTTTGTAGTAATAAGAGGGAGGAAAATACCCAATGCCTGGTAGAGTGACGGGCTGATCTTCTTGAGGATGATCTCCACCATCTGTACCAGTGCTGCAATCACCAGGATGAAGGTGATTGTCTGCATAAACTCAATTCCAAGCGGAACAAGCATGTAGTACTGTACAAGGTATGTCACCAAAGTGGCAACTGCCATTACAAAGCAAACAGCACCGCTCATACCTACAGCTGTAGAAACTTTGTTTGATACACCCAGGAACGGACAGCATCCGAGGAACTGTGCCAGAAGGATGTTATTTACAAATACAGCCGAAATTATAATCAATATATATTCCATATCTATATTCTTTTGAGGTTAATTATTTTGCTTTTGCCTTGTTGAACAGCATCATGAGGTAACCGAGCACAAGGAATGCACCAGGAGCCAGCACGAATGCAAGCATACCGTCACCATCACAAAGCTTGTAGCCGAAGATTGCCATACCGCCCAAAAGCTCCCTTACAACGCCAATCACACCAAGTGAAAGGGTAAAGCCGAGACCGATACCCAAACCGTCGCATGCCGAATCAATGACGGTGTTCTTGCATGCGTATGCCTCAGCACGGCCGAGAACGATACAGTTCACAACGATAAGCGGGATGAACAGTCCTAAAGTCTCATAGAGAGCAGGGACATATGCCTGCATCACAAACTGGAGTACTGTTACAAGTGATGCAATGATAACAATGTAGCAAGGGATCTTAACCTTTGAAGGAATAATAGAAGCTACTGCAGAAATGAGCATGTTTGAGAGTACAAGCACAAACGTTGTTGCCAGACCCATACCCACTCCGTTTATTGCAGAAGTGGTGGTTCCCAAAGTAGGACACATACCCAGCACCAATGCAAAGGTTGGATTATCTTTAATGAAACCTTTTGTAATTAAACTAAGCTTACTCATATTAATTCTGTTGAGCCTCCCCACTCTTGTTTATGTTAAGGAAAGCGTTGTACGCATTGTTCAGGACATCTATATATGCCCTTGATGTGATTGTTGAAGCAGTAATTGCATCAAAGCTTCCGCCATCTTTCTTAACGGCGAACTTGAAGTTAGGGTCGCCTGGGTTTGTACCCTGGAACTGTGTTACAAAGTGGCTGCCGCTATCAGTAATCTTTGCTCCCAAGCCTGGAGTCTCTGCATGTGAGATTACTGATGTGTTCACGATAGAGCCGTCGGGAGCAAAACCCACCATAAGGGTGATGTTGCCGCCGAATCCCGCCGATGAAGATGCCTCAATTGCATAACCTACAACCTCACCACCCTTCTTTGCAGGATAAACTTTGGATTTCTTGCCATTTGCCTCAACCTCAAAAAGCTCAGAAGAAGGGGCATTGTCAAACTCCGGAACCACGCCACCGATTGCAGCATTGATTTTTGCCATCTGCGCAGCCTCAATAGGCTCTTTTGTAAGAGCATATAAACCGCCCAATAATGCAGCAGACACAAGACATACTGCAAATAGGACCAATACCATATTTTTTAGTGAAGATTCTGCTGCCATTATTTTGCCTCCTTTCCAAATCTTTTAGGTTTACAGAACATGTTGATTAGAGGAACTGTAGCATTCATGATAAGAATTGCAAACGAGATTCCCTCAGGATATGCACCGAACTCACGGATGAGGATTGTGATGATACCAATTCCCATACCAAAGATTATCATTCCCTTAGGCTCCATAGGAGAGGTGACGTAATCTGTTGCCATGAAGATTGAACCCAGCAGCATACCACCGGTGAGCAGGTTGAAGATAGGATCTGTGAACTGCTCAGGATTGCACAACCACATGATACCTGAGAATACTATTACAGTACCCCAGATTGAAAGGGTGATATGAGGTCTGATTACCCTTCTTACAAGGAGATATACAAAACCTATAAGAAGTGCAATTGCAGAGATCTCACCGGCCGATCCTATTCTTGTGAACAGCATCTCAGCATATGAGAAATTATGCTCAGCATAAATCTGGCTGAGTGTCATACCCTGCGCCAAGCCCTCTTTTACTATACCCAGTGGAGTTGCACCTGATACACCATCAAACTCAAAGCCGAAGGTTGAAGCAGGAGTGCTCCAGTCTGTCATTATTACAGGGAATGAGATGAGCAGGAACACACGGCCTACCAATGCAGGGTTGAAGAGGTTCTGGCCAAGGCCACCGAATGTCATCTTTGCAACACCAATGGCAACGATTGAACCTATTACAAGAACCCACCAAGGAGTGTTGATAGGGACGTTGAGTGCCAATAGGAGACCTGTAATCACTGCTGAATAGTCACAAACTGTAACTTTGGTCTTAAGCATATATTTAGCTATAACATACTCAACTGCAACGCAGGCAAGTACACCAACCAAGGCAAGTTTTAACGCAGACAGGCCAAAGCAATATATTGAAACCGCTACAGTAGGGAGCAGTGCAATAACCACGTCCCTCATCAAGTTTCTGGTATTTTCCTTCCCGTGGATATGTGGAGAAGGTGATACAAGCAGTTTTTTCATTTTATCTGTTAGTTTTTAGTTGTCTGAATTATTTTTTAGGACGGCTACGCATAATCTTCATTACATCAGCCTTAGCCAGTCTGATTGTACCCAATAGAGGGATATATGCAGGACAGGTGAACTGGCAGCAGCCGCACTCTATACAGTCATATATCTTGTTTGCCTCAAGGTCATCCATACGGCGTGCTTTAGCCAGCTTGTTGAGAAGATATGGCTCAAGTCCCATAGGACATGCCTCAATACATTTTCCGCACCTTATACAGTTGCTCTCCTCCTTTCTCTTTGTCTGCTCCTCAGTGAGGAAGAGGATTGATGAAGAGCCCTTGAGTGTAGGGGCATCGAGGTTAGAGATGGCCTTACCCATCATAGGACCGCCGCTGATAACTTTTGCAGCTGCCTCAGGAAGGCCGCCAACAGCCTCAATCATCTTTGAGAGCGGAGTGCCTACCCTGTGCCTGTAGTTCTTCTGCTGAGGAGAACACTCACCTGTGATTGTCATGATACCCTCAAACAAAGGCTTGTTCTTCTGTACAGCCTCATAAACTGCAAGGGCAGTACCTACGTTCTGTACAACCGCACCGGTATCAATTGGAAGGCCCATTGAAGGGACTTTCCTCCCGACAACAGCATCAATAAGCTGCTTCTCACCGCCCTGCGGATATTTCTTCTTGAGTTTCACAATCTTGATCTGAGGATAGCCCGCCGCCTTCTCAGTCATCACCCTGATAGCCTCAGGCTTGTTCTCCTCTATACCGATAAAGCCCTGTGTCACATTAAGGGCCTTCATCATGATTGCAGCACCTATGAGAACCTGCTCAGGCATCTCAATGAGAACCCTGTAGTCTGATGTAAGATAAGGCTCACACTCGGCACCATTTATGATAAGGAACTCAGCCTTCTTGCCTGGAGGAGGTGAAAGCTTAACATTAGTAGGGAATGTTGCACCACCCAAACCTACAATACCGCATTCCTTGATCTTCTCTATGATCTCTTTGGAATCCAGTTTGATCTCTTTCTCAATTTTCTCGGAGCGGTCAATTGTCTCAACCCACTCGTCACCTTCAACATTGATGACTACGGCCTTGCATGGATTGCCTGCCAGATCAAAGATAGTCTCAATGCCCTTCACTGTTCCTGATACGCTTGAATGTACAGGAGCAGAGATGAACCCGTTTGCATTTGCAATCAGCTGGCCCACCTTAACCTTGTCTCCAGGAGCAACAATAGGCTCTGCAGGAGCACCAAGATGCTGCCCCATTGAAATGTAGGCAACTTCAGGAATCGGGAAGCTCTCAATTGCAGCATTTGCAGATATTTTACTGTCGTGTGGATGAACTCCACCTATTGAAAACGTCTTCATATCTGAATCTCTATTTTTCCTGGTTATTATTATTTTCAACTGGTTTCTCCGCTGCTGGGGCCGGTGCTGGGGCCGGTGCCGCCGGCTTTGGAGGGAAATTTACCTTATGGATTGCACCTGTAGGGCATTCGTCCACACATTTTGTACAGAGCTTGCACTTGTTGAAATCAATGTAGGCAACATTGTTCTCCACTGTGATAGCATCAAATTTGCAGACTTTTGCACATTTTCCGCAACCGATACATGCAGCCTTACAGGCTTTTCTTGCAACTGCACCCTTATCCTTGCTGACACATGAGACAAACACCCTCCTGTTCTTAGGGCCCTTGTTCCTGAGCTCAATGATTCCTTTCGGACAAGCCTTGGTACATGCACCGCAGGCGGTACATTTCTCCTCATCAACAACAGGAAGACCTGTATGCGGATCCATTGACAAAGCTCCGAAGTTACATACTGCAACACAATCGCCACAGCCTACACAGCCATAGCGGCAGCCTGTATCACCCGAATAAAGCGCACTCTTGGCGGCACAAGTGGCTACGCCGTCATAGATATTGGTTTTAGGGCGGTTCTCACATGTTCCGTTGCAACGTACAACAGCAACCATGGGAGCCTTCTCTGCAACCTGGAAGCCAAGTGCATCAGCAACCTTCTTCATTGTTGCATTACCACCCACTGGGCAGAACAAGCTATCCAGATTATCGGCTTTGGTACATGCCTCTGCAAAAGCTCTACAGCCCGCCTGTCCGCAACCACCACAGTTGGCGCCGGGCATGATAGCTTCTACAATGTCGATACGCGGATCTTCTTCTACCTTGAATTTTTGTGCCACAAAATAAAGCACAACAGCCAGCAAGAGACCTAAAATGCTCAAACTGGCTACGGTAAAGATAATAGTAGTACTCATTTATATATTGTTTTTAGCTATTGTAAACACAAACTTGTCGGCCAATTTATCCCTAAAAAGGTAAACCACAAGGTAATACACGCAAAGAGCCAGGACTGAAGCCAGTCCTGCCTGCAGTTCCCCAAGGCCTAAGCCCTGCAAAGTTAGTAAAAAAATCATTAAGATAATCAACGGAATGACATATGAAATCCAAACCGCCTTGAAACCCATAGAACGCTTCATCACCACGGATACAGCATCTCCCACCGAATATTCACCATTGCTGAAATACGGCACATCTATCACCTTCTCCTTGGAATCACCGGTAGTGCAGAACCCCTTCGCATGGCATGCCGCACACATGGACTTGTTCACAATCTCCACCTCGATGTTATTCTCCGTAATCCCAATAATGATACCTTTATGCTCAACAGACTTGTCCTTGCTCATTTTTACTATTTGATTTTACTGGTCATAGGACCTTTAAGATTCTTCCAACCAATCAGACGTCCCTGCACCTTGCCCACTATTATGGGCGACTCTATAAGCAGCGGCACCAGATTCTCATCATCCGTAACCCATATGTGCATGTCATCCTTGCCGGTAAACACGCTGCCGGCAACGAGCCTGACTGCAAACTTGAGGGTCCTGAATGTCCCCAACCCCTTTATCTTCTTTACCTCCTTGCCCAAATAGATGTAGTAGAAATTATACACATCATCATCTATGACAAAAGAGATTGGATTCTTCACCCCCACCTGTATGCTGTCAAAATCCACGCACCTCACCTTATAGAAGAGCGCAGGGATATCAAACGTATGCCCGGTCCCCTGAAGGAGCGTATCCTTTGGGGTCCTGTCATACTTCTGTATCTCGGCATCTATTGTATTGTCCTCATTGAAGCTGAATGTGTTCTTTATCCTGTACTTGCCCTCCTGGGTATTGCGGTAAAACCAGTGCGGCCTGAACGGATCCACACGGAACTTGCTCTCAAAGTGCTCCCTCACCCTGAAGATCATGTCATAGAACCTGTATGTCTTGCCGGTGATTACGCTATGGAACAGGCTGTCAGACCAGGTAAGGCTCGTGACCGCCTCCCCCACATCCGTATCCACAGACCCCCATTTATACTTCACCACATACGTGAGGCTCTCCCCATCCACATAGGGCAGATCCTTTGGCTGCGCCGTAAGTGCACCTTTCCCCACAACAAGCAGGAACACCGCGGCTGCTATACAGACAAGGACCTTCTTCATATACAGAACCTTTAAAAATCACTGTTGTTACCAAATTCATCCACTGCAGGAGCCCCTCCAAAATCCCCCGCATATCCTCCTCCCGACAAGTCATTCTGAGGATACTTTGATTCGTATACCCCCTGTGCAGCATCACCCGGCATATCCAGAGCAGGGTCTGTGACATCCACAAAACGCACCTCCGAATTGCGGAACTTCATCTGCACGTCACACACCGAACCGTTACGGTGCTTGGCTATTATTATCTCCGTAAGTCCGGCCTGCGAAGGGTCCTCTGTCATCCCATAGTAATCAGGCCTGTGGATGAACATTACAATATCAGCATCCTGTTCAATTGCACCTGACTCCCTCAGGTCACTTAACTGAGGCCTCTTTGCACCTCCCCTTGTCTCAACTGCACGGCTCAGCTGTGAGAGTGCAATTATAGGGATATTGAGCTCCTTGGCAATGGCCTTGAGCGAACGGGAGATTGAAGAAACCTCCTGTTCCCTCATTCCCTTCAGCTCCGGAGGCCCGGTCATCAGCTGAAGGTAATCTATCACTATCAGCTTCACCCCCGCATTGGCCACGAGCCGCCTGGCCTTGGAGCGGAACTCATATATGGAAAGGGAAGGTGTATCATCTATATATAACGGAGCCTGGGACAACTGGTTCAACCTGCTGTTCAACTGCTCCCACTCATACGGTTCAAGCTTCTTTCCACCCCTGATCTTCTCTGCTGAGAGGCCGGTCTCGCTCACCATAAGACGCTTTACAAGCTGCACAGACGACATCTCCAATGAGAACACCGCCACAGGCACCTTGTGTTCCACCGCCATATTTCTGGCCATCGTAAGTACAAATGCAGTCTTACCCATTGCTGGACGGGCAGCTATGATGATAAGGTCAGACGCCTGCCATCCGTATGTTACACGGTCTATTCCTGTATACCCGCTCGGCACGCCGCTGAGCCCGTCTGTCCTCTCCTGAACAGACTGCAGCTCATCAATGGCCTCGTTTAGGATATCCTTCACCTGCTGAGTCTCCTTCTTCATGTTCTTTTCAGCCAGGTTGAAAAGCTTCTGCTGTGTAGAATCAAGCAGATCATCCACAGTTATTGTATCATCATACGATTTTTTCTGCACCTCATAGGAGATGGAGATCATCTCCCTCTGTATATATTTCTGCAGAAGCACCTTTGTATGGAAATCCAGGTGTGCCGCAGCACCTATCCTCATGCTCAGCTGGCTGAGATAATACGGACCTCCTGCCACCTCCAGGTCATCTGTCTTGGCAAGTTCCTGGGCTACCGTAAAGATATCTATGGGTGCATGCTTGGCTGCAAGGGATGAAATTGCCTTGTATATCTTCCTGTTTGCCTCCTTGTAGAAGCACTCAGGATTGAGCATGTCCAGGACATCAGCCACTGAATTGGGCTCAAGCAGAAGCGCACCCAACACAGCCTCCTCAATATCCAGGGCCTGAGGCGGTTTCTTGCCGCTCTCCAGTCCTATCAGTTCAAGATTCTTTATCTGATTGGAGCCTTGCGCCCCCCTGTTTCCAAAGCTTTTTGCCATAATTACCCGTTGAACCGGTAAATTTAAAATGTTTTTTAATTTGTTGCAATCTTCATACCATACAAAAAACATCCTCTGCCTGCGGATATTTCCGTAAGACAAGAGGATGTTGTGCTATGAATGCAGAAAAGCTCCGTTACTCGTTCTCAAACTCCGGGCTGATAAGTATCCTGCCGCAATACTCACAAACAATAATCTTCTTGCTCAGGGCAATGTCAAGCTGCCTCTGAGGCGGTATCTTGTTGAAGCATCCGCCACACGCATCCCTCTTTACAGTTACAACCGCCAGTTTGTTCCTCAGATTTGAACGCACTTTCTTGTATGCATTGAGCATTCTCGGCTCAATCTGCTCCTGAAGCTCTTCAGACTGCTTGAGCAGCGCCTCCTCCTCCTTCTGTGTCTCCTCCACAATTGTCTCAAGCTCCTTCTTCTTGTTTTCAAGGTCAATCTCCCTTCCCTCCAAAGTTGAAGATGCAGTTGCAAGTGCCTCCTTCTTCTCAACGAGGGCCTTGCCTGTATCGTTTATCTTCTTCTCGGCAAGTTCTATCTCAAGCGTCTGGTACTCAATCTCTTTTGAGAGCGAATCATACTCCCTGTTATTCTTCACGTTGTTTCTCTGCGCCTCATACTTCTCTATCAGGGCCCTGCTGCCTGTTATATCCTGCTTCTTCTGGGCAACAAAAGCCTCGCCGTCACTGATCTCCTTCTCAAGATTTGCAATCCTGGTCTTCAGGCCCTCAATTGAATCCTCAAGGTCCTGAACCTCCAATGGAAGCTCTCCCCTCAAAAGGTAGATCTTGTCAATTTTGGTATCAGTCTGCTGCAATTTGTACAACAGGCGGAGCTTTGTCTCCATGCTTACATCTGTTCCCAGGTCTTTGGCAATCTGCAAAGATGTAAAAGTCTCTCCCTCAACCACTGGGGGAACAATTGTGCTGTTTTTCTTACTTGTAGCCATATTTGAGCTTTAATAGTAGTATATAGGATTATTATTTTTTGTACTTTTTGAAACTGCAAAGTTAGGAAAATTTTTGGAAAGAATATTTGCAAATACATCAACAATGCCATATTCACTATAATAATGCCCTATATCAAGAACCATGAATCCCTCCTCACAATGGAATTCATGATATGGGACATCTCCGGTTATGTATGCCTGCACCCCCTGGGCAATGGCATCTGTAATGAAGCCCTTGCCGCTGCCGCTGCTCACCGCCACCCTTGAAATTTTCCCTTCCGGAAGTGCGGATGTCCTCACCACATCAGCCCCGAACGCCTCCTTCACCTTCCTTACCAGTTCAGCCGGCTCAAGTTCCTGTGGCAGCATGCCGGTTATTCCAAGATTGTCGGGAGTAATGGGAGACCTCTCCACCAGCCCCATCTTGTCCGCCATAAGGGTATTTACCCCACCTTGGGCCTTGTCCATATTTGTATGGGCGGCATATATTGCTATATCATTCCTGATTGCCTTGCAGATTATCCTTCCAAGCCTGTTTACAGGAGATATCTTCTTCACTCCGCCAAAAATGAGGGGATGATGGGTTATGATTATGTCCGCCCCCATTTCCACTGCCTCATCCATCACCTCTTCTGTACAATCCAGGGCAAGGAGAGCCCTTGACACCTCACTATATGGATTGCCTACTGAAAATCCGCAGTTGTCCCATTTCTCCTGATCACGCAGGGGGGCCAGCTCCTCTATGGGCCTTACCAGCTCAATTGCCTTCATTTCCACCCTCCTTTCCCTTTGAATCCAAAGCCGCAGAAATCCCCTGAAGCCTCTCCTTTATTGCTGTGAGCATGCTTATGACCTCAACCCTCTTGTCCTCCCCCGTAAGGTTATCCTTCATTCTCCTTGCAGCACCGTCCAGAGTCATCCCACGCTCCTTTACAAGATAATATATAACCTTGAAGTTGGCCATATCCTTTGCCGTAAAGAGGCGGTTCCCCTTCTTGTTCCTGGCAGGCTTTATGAAATCAGGGAACTTACCTGCCCAGAAACGGACAAGTGAAGGATTCACATCAAGTTCCTCCGAAACCTCCCCTATGGTATAGTAGAGCTTTTCTATTGGCTTCTCCTTATATGGCATAACTTCAAGTTTTTGTTTCTAGTCCAGTGACTGTCCGGTATTTGCTACAATAATGGCCATATCCCGGTACATCTGCGGGGTAAGGCTTGCAAAAAAATAGTTCATGGGGTCCATCACGGCACCATTGTGCCACACCTCATAGTGAAGGTGCGGTGCAAAAGACATTCCGGACATCCCTATGGTGCCTATCACATCCCCCTGTTTCACCTTCTGCCTGCTCCTCACTTTCAATGAGCCCAGATTGTTGTATTTTGTAACATACCCGTTCCCATGGTCAATCACTATGCTGTTGCCGTCCTTTTTCCCCATCCTGGTTGCAGTTTCAACAACACCGTCTGCAGCAGCAAGCACCTCTGTGCCGGAAGCTGCCAGCAGATCCATTCCAGTATGCATTGCAACTGTCTTGTAGAAAGGGTTCACCTTCCCACCTATGGATGCTCCGGACTGCCTGATAGTAAAGTCCCTTACTGGAACTATTGACGGGATTGACATCACCTGGGGCCCCAATGCCGCAAGGGCATCATTTATCTCCACAATTGAACTGTCCACCCTCAACATCCCCTCCTCAATTACCGACAGCCTCAGCTTGGAATCCTTCACTATGGCCTCCATCCTGGTTGTGTCTATCCCCTCAAAAAGGTTATAGTCCCCGGTGGTGGAATATACCGGCGGCTCCGCATTGAAAATGCTCCTGTATATCTCCTTATCCCTGTACTGGAGATTCTTGATTGTATTGTCAAGCACAACTATCCTCTCCTGCAGCTTCCAGTACTCCTCCTCCAGGATAGCCGTCTCACGGGCCAGCGCCCTCTCCTCCTCAGTGCTCACAAACAGGGAGAAGATTATATAATAAAGGATGGCAAGGAGTATGCTTATTATAAAATACCTGAATACTGCCTTTATCCACCCCTTAATGCCTCTCTTCTCTTCTACGAACTCGAGCTTTTCCCTATTGAACCTGTATTTGCCCATCAGATAACGGATGTATGTTCACCATTCACACGAGGCCTCACCATGGCCATATATTCATCACCCTTTATATCCTGATTGTAGTAATTGAGCGGATTCACCCTGCGGTCCCTGTAAATCACCTCATAATGGAGATGCACACCTTTTGACTTGCCTGTGTTTCCCATAGTTGCAATCTGCTCTCCCCTCTCCACAACATCGCCAACCTTCACCAGCATCTTCTGCAGATGGGCATATCTTGTCTTATAGCCGAAACCATGGTCAACCACAATCTCCCTGCCATATCCGAAGAAACTGCTCCTCACCTCAACCACAGTGCCATTGCCTGCAGCATATATAGGCTCTCCCTTGTTTCCCGACAA
This sequence comes from Bacteroidales bacterium, assembly GCA_017482565.1. GTDB lineage: Bacteria > Bacteroidota > Bacteroidia > Bacteroidales > UBA932 > Egerieousia. Next base: position 38,670 of record JAFUMO010000049.1, read on the forward strand.
ATCTATTCCCTGATGCATCCTCAAGGCCCCTGAGAAAGGGTCCTTCCTGTATCCGAAAAGGCTTGAGAGACGTGCATTGTCCAGCGCCACAGGAGGGATAGCCGGAACACACTGCGCCATCTCATCCGCCCTCTTTGCCAGAAGCCCCACCTCATCATACGAACGGGACTGTACAAATGCCTTCTTGTAAATGACATCCATCCTCTTCACCGCATCCAGAAGGGCCGGCGAATTGGATACCATCTCCAGATGGGCATATCTGTTCACCCCCCCGAAACCGGCCTCCCTCACATCCTGAGAAAGCTCCTCCATTCCAAATATGGGGCGATAGATATTGTTGTCCCTCATCTGCAGTTCCTCCAGGGCCTGGTTGCTCTGCCCGAACTTTCTCTCCAGAAGCTCATATTTGGAGTTAAGCTCCACATATTTCTGCTTGAGGAGGATGGTCTTTGGGGCTTCAAGCCCGAAGTATTGGGTAAAGAGAAGATAGTAGCATGCAAACGCAGCCACGCTGAAGAGGAACAGCACGAAACCCCTGGAAAACCTCGTTGCCAAAGGTGTCCTGTGCAGCTCATATGCGAGCGTCTGCTCATTCAATTCATATCTTTTCTTTCTGAACATCAGATAAAAACCCTATTTTAACGGTTGCAAATATAAAAAATAAAATTAAAAAGATTATTTTTGCACTCAATTTAATTGTATGATTATGACATCAAACCAGATAAGAGAGTGTTTCTTGGAATTCTTCCGCTCTAAAAATCATACCATAGTTCCATCTGCACCTATGGTTGTGAAGAATGACCCTACCCTTATGTTTACAAACGCCGGCATGAACCAGTTCAAAGACTGGTTCCTTGGCAACAGCGAGGTGAAATACCACAGGGTTGCCGATTCCCAGAAATGCCTCAGGGTAAGCGGCAAGCACAATGACCTTGAAGAGGTGGGGCATGACACATACCACCACACCATGTTTGAAATGTTAGGCAACTGGAGTTTTGGTGACTACTTCAAGACTGAGGCCATAGACTGGGCTTGGGAACTCCTTACAGAAGTGTACAAGCTGGATAAGGAGAGGCTCTACGCAACAGTGTTTGAGGGATGTGAGCAGGACGGCGTGGCCATGGACCAGGAGGCGAAGGATGCATGGCTGAAACACCTTCCTGAAGAGCGCATCATTCTGGGCAACAGGAAAGACAATTTCTGGGAGATGGGTGAGACAGGACCTTGCGGCCCATGCAGCGAGATACACATTGACCTCAGGAGTGATGAAGAGAGGGCAAAGGTTCCGGGAGTTGAACTTGTAAACAAGAGCCACCACCTTGTTATAGAAATATGGAACCTTGTATTCATGCAGTACAACAGGAAGGCAAACGGCACACTGGAGCCGCTTCCTCAGAAACATGTTGATACCGGTATGGGACTTGAAAGGCTCTGCATGGCACTACAGGGAAAGAAGAGCAACTATGATACGGATGTGTTCACCAACATGATATCTGAAATCTCACGCCTTACAGGTGTGGAGTACAAGGCTGACGGTGATACCGGCGTGGCAATGAGGGTGATTGCAGACCACATCAGGGCAATCAGCTTCTCAATTGCAGACGGCCAGCTCCCTTCAAACGTGAAGGCAGGATACGTAATAAGGAGGATACTCAGGAGAGCTGTACGCTACGCATACACATTCCTCAAGATGGATGAGCCGCTCCTGTGCAGGCTTGTACCTGCCCTGGTGGCGCAGATGGGCGATGCATTCCCTGAACTGAAGGCACAGCAGCAGATAGTAGAGAAGGTGATCAAGGAAGAGGAGGAGGCTTTCCTCAGAACCCTTGACAAGGGAATCAGGCTGATGGACAATATCATCAGGAACAATGTCCGGAGCAAGACCGTATCGGGAAAGGATGCATTCGTGCTTTATGACACTTTCGGCTTCCCGATAGACCTTACCGAACTCATTGCCAAAGAGCACGGATATACCGTTGACCTGAAGGGTTTTGAGCAGGAGCTGCAGCAGCAGAAGAACCGCAGCCGTAATGCCACCGCTGTGGAAGAAGGAGACTGGGTGGAGGTAAACCCGTATGCTGCAACCGAGTTTACAGGCTATGACAGTTCAGTTGAGGAAAATGTAAGGCTTCTGAAATACAGGACTGTAAAGGCAAAGAACAAGGAGACTGTACAGCTTGTGTTTGACAAGAGCCCATTCTATGCCGAAAGCGGCGGACAGGTTGGCGACAGCGGCTGGCTTGAATATGGTGACGGCAGCAAGGTGGAGATAATCAACACCATAAAGGAAAACGGCCTCCCGGTTCACATTGCCACTTCCGTACCTGCTGACCCTCAGGCGACATTCACTGCCCGTATCAATCAGGAGCGCAGGCAGTCGGTTACAAACAACCATACGGCAACCCACCTGCTCCACAGGGCACTCAGGGAACTGCTCGGCACACACATTGAGCAGAAGGGCTCCTCAGTGACCCCTAACGGATTCCGCTTTGACTTCTCGCACTTTGAGAAGATTGACAACGCAACCCTAAGGGAAGTTGAAAAGCTCGTAAACAAATACATAAGGGAGAACAGTCCAAGGACAGAGTTCCGCAACCTCCCTATAGAGGAGGCCAAGGCAAAAGGGGCTATGGCACTGTTTGGGGAGAAATACGGTGATACAGTACGTGTTATCCAGTATGGCGATTCAATCGAGCTGTGCGGAGGAACCCATGTGGATGCAACCGGAAACATAGGATTCTTCAAGATAATTTCTGAGGGAGCCGTAGCTGCCGGAATCCGCAGGATTGAGGCAACTACCGGCAAGAATGCCGAGGACCTGCTCTACGCGGCTGAAGACATGATTATGCAGATAAAGTCATTCTTCAACAACACCCCTAACCTTACAGGTTCAATCAAGAAGCTCATTGCAGACAATGACTCACTGAAGAAGGGGGCCGAGGAATTCATGAAGGAGAGGGCCGCATCAATGAAGGATACCCTCATAAAAAATGCACAGCAGATCAACGGGTACAATGTAATGGCCATCAAGGGCCCTTTCATGCCTGAGGTGATAAAGAATGCAGCATTCCTCATCAAACAGGAGTGTACGGAGACCATTCTGGTTGCGGCCACCTATTTTGAGGAGAAGCCTACCCTCACCCTAATGTTCACAGATGACCTCGTGGCAAAAGGGGCCAATGCAGGAAAGATCATCAGGGAAGCTGCCAAACTGATAAACGGCGGCGGCGGCGGACAGCCTGGCCTTGCAACTGCCGGTGGCAAGAATATTGAAGGGTTGAATGAGGCTTTCAACAAATTGATGGAAGAAGCCGTAAAATAACAGGAGCAGAAAATTGAAGAAGCTGGACCTTTTTGTACTCAAGTCCTTTCTCGGACCATTCATGATGACATTCCTCATCGTGCTGTTTGTCCTTATGCTGCAGTTTCTGTGGCTCTACATAGATGAACTTGTAGGGAAGGGACTGGGCTTGGGCGTGATATTTGAGTTCCTGGGTTGGGGAAGCGCAACATTGTTCCCGCTTGCCCTGCCCCTTGCAACCCTGCTCGCTTCCATCATGACAATGGGAAGCTTCGGTGAGAACAATGAGCTGCTTGCAATGAAGGCTGCCGGCATCCCTCTGCTGAGGATACTTGCCCCGCTCATGATACTTTCAGTATTCATAAGCATTGCCGCCTTCTTTGCATCCAATAACCTCATTCCTGTGGCTTACGAGAAGATCTACACCCTCAGGGATGATATAGGCAAGACCAAGGAGGAGATTAAGATACCTACAGGCATCTTCTACAACGGCATTGACGGCTATACCCTCAGGATTGTTGACAGGGACAACGAAAGCGGAATGATGTATAACGTGATGGTCTATGACCACAGCAAGAATGAGGGAAACATAAGCCTTACCGTGGCAGATTCGGGAATGATACGGACAAGCCTGGACAAGACCAACCTCACTTTCACCCTCTTCCACGGCACCAATTACGAGGAGAGCAACCAGGTTAATGTGAAGGACAGCATATACACACTCCAGACAGTCTACTTTGACATGCAGGAGGTGGTGATTCCGCTAAAGAACTATGCCTTCCAGAAATCCGACAAGTCCAAATACAACAACGAGATAATGACCAAAGGGCTCGCCCAGCTGAAGGTTGACGAGGATTCGCTCAAGATACAGCTGGAGAAGACCTTGGGCCAGCTTGTAAGGCGTGCGACATATGCTGACAATCTGCAGTACTCTTCCCAGCTGGACACTTCCGCCAGGATACAAGGCAAGTTCAAGGGGATGATAAGTGCCGATTCCCTCTTCAAATGGGAGAATACCAAGAGTGAGCAGGAAGCCCTCAGGAGGGCCATGAGCCAGCTGAACCAGCAGATTTCAAACACCAGGTACTACCCACAGGAATATGACCAGATAGCCTACCCGCTAAGGAAGACCATCCAGGAGGGATTCAGAAAATTCACCCTCTCCATAGCCTGTATCATATTCTTTTTCATTGGAGCCCCTCTGGGGGCAATCATAAGGAAAGGCGGACTGGGAACCCCGGTAATTGTCTCCATGCTCTTCTTTGTGATATACTGGGTTGTGGACATAAGCGGAAAGAAACTGGCCAATGACGGAGCCATAACACCGTTCATAGGGGCCTTCATCTCCACTTTTGTGCTGTTCCCCATGGGTGCTTTCCTCACATGGAAATCCACCAAGGATTCCGCACTGTTCAATGCAGATTCGTATCTTGCATTCTTCAAGAATTTTTTCAGCAAAATAAAGCGTAAAAGATGAGCAACATATCACCCCGTATAGTATATATGGGAACCCCAGAATTTGCGGTGGCACCGTTGGACCGCCTTGTAAAGGCCGGCTATGACATTGCAGGCATTGTAACTGTTCCCGACAAGCCGAGCGGCAGGGGACTGAAGATGAACAAGAGCGCAGTGAAGCTTTACACAGAAGAGCATCTCCTGGAGAAAGGGGTGAAGCTCATGCAGCCCGTATCCCTCAAGGATGAAGGATTCCTTGCGGAACTTAAGGAGATTGGGGCAGACATATTCATTGTTGTGGCATTCAGGATGCTTCCGGAAGTTGTATGGTCTATGCCAAGGATGGGGACATTCAACCTGCACGGATCGCTGCTCCCTCTTTACAGGGGGGCTGCACCTATAAACTGGGCCATCATCAAGGGTGAAAAGAGGAGCGGTGTAACCACTTTCCTTATAGACAAGGAGATTGATACCGGAAATATCCTAATGCAGAGGGAGTGTCCTATAGAGGAAAGGGAGACCATAGGCACCCTGTACGACAAGCTTATGGAAATTGGCGCAGGGCTGGTTGTTGAGACAGTTGAAGGCCTGGCTGCTGGAGAGCTGTCGGCAAGGCCCCAGGAGGGAAGGATTACCGGAGCCCCCAAACTCAACCGTGAAAACTGCCGCATAAGGTGGGATGCTGAGGATGCCTACCAGCCGGGCAGCACATGTGCCCAGCTGACAGACAGGCTTGTAAGGGGCCTCTCTCCATATCCTGCAGCAACCACTGCTATGACTGACGGACAGAAGAGCTTTGATTTCAAGATATTCGGCTGTACACCTGTAGACGGCGGCAAAGCCGGGATATCCTCCTCTCCTGCAGGGACAATAAAGAGTGACGGCAAAAGCTTCATTCATGTCTCTTGTGCTGACGGCTCTCTCCTATCACTGGATGAGATACAGATGGCAGGCAAGAAAAGGATGCCTGTAAAGGACTTCCTGCTTGGTTTCAGGGATATTGAAAACTTCAGATTCCTATAGAGGCATGGCAGGCAAGAGGATATCAATAGCAATTCTGGCAGACGGCAATTACCCCAAGGCTGAATATCCCCTTTCACTCCTTAAAGGGGCGGATATTGTAATCTGCTGTGATGCCTCAGTGCTCAAGCTTGAGGGGATTGATCCGGACTACATCGTTGGCGATATGGATACCCTCGCACCCGAATATAAGGAGAAGTACAGGGACATAATCATATGCAGCAGCTGCCAGGAAACCAATGACCAGACAAAAGCATTCAGCTTCGCCCTGGGACTTGTACCTCCAGGACAGGAAGCTGACATCCATATTCTGGGCAACACTGGAGGCCGGGAAGACCACACCCTGGGGAATATCTCCCTCCTGATGGAATATTACAAGAATACGGGAAATGAGGTGGAGCCGTTCGGGAATCTCATGCACAAGGGGATAAATGCCGACATCGTTACTGACAATGGCATTTTTACCGCACATTATGGTTCATTTGTACAGAAATGCCGCTCCGGGCAGCAGATATCCATATTCACATTTGACAATACGCTTAAGATAAAGTCTGAGGGACTCAGATACCCTACAGACAATGCATTTTTTGAGTTCTGGTGGAGGGGCACCCTCAACGAGGCCACCGGAAACGAATTCTCCCTTACCCTGAGCCACAATGCCCCGGTACTGCTCTTTATGGTATTCTGACAATAAAGGAGCCCTGCTATTTTGGAGCAATCCTGTACAGGAATACAGCCACAACCGCATATATTGCGTTTGGAAGCCACAAGGCTATGGCCGGCGGAAGTGCACCTGTATGTACAAACATCTGGCTGAATCTCAGGAAGAGGATGTACGAAAAGCTCAGTGCTATTCCAATTCCTATATTGAGGCCTATTCCTCCCCTGCGTTTCTGGGATGAAAGCGACACACCTATTACAGTAAGGATAAATGCAGAGAACGGGAGTGCAAAACGGGTATGCTTTTCTATGAGGGCATATTTTACCATCTGGTCACCCCTCATCTCCTGAGTGTCTATAAGTTCGTTCAGCTGATAATAATTGAGTGTCTCAACTGTCTTCTTCCTCCTGTAGAAGTCATCAATGGTTATCACAAGCGTTGTATCCAGATTGGTCCCCGACTTTATCACCTCGCTGTTGCCTATATACTCCCTCAGGTGATAGTTCCTGAGTTTCCAGCTCCCTGCTGTAGAGTCCCATCTTGCCGTTTCCGCACTGAGCTTGGACTTTATCCTATGCCCCTCCACACTTTCAAGCGTAAACTTGTAGGCAGTATTGTTCCATGTACTGAATGACTCTACATACATGAATGTTCCCGGTGATATCTGGTAATGCATGTTGCGTCCTGTATTCTCATACTTTTTCTTTATGTATGACTGTTCAAAGTCTATCCTTCCCTTATTGGCGGAAGGTATCACAAACAGGTTGAGCAGAAGGCTGAACAATGCAATTGCAAATGCCGAAAGCATATAGGGGTACATCATCCTCTTGAAGCTGATTCCTCCTGCCAGAATGGCAATGATCTCAGAGTTGGCTGCAAGCTTGGATGTGAAGAATATCACTGCAATGAACACGAACATTGGGCTGAACATGTTCATGTAATATGGGACAAAATTTGCGTAATAGTTGAACACTATCTCCTTGAGGGGAGCACTCTTGTCAACAAAATCATCAATCTTCTCCGAGATGTCAAAGATGATTACAATACCAATGATGAGGATAATTGCAAAGAAATAGGTTCCTATGAATTTCCTTATAATGTATTTGTCTATTGTTGTTATGTTAAAGTTGTACTTCATCCAAAGGACGTTTCAGCTGTCATCAAATCTTTGTTTCCAGTTTCTTTACGGCGGCATCCTTCCACTGTGCGAAGTCACCTGCCTTGATATGTATCCTGGCCTGACGGACCACATCCAGGTAGAATGCCAGGTTGTGCTCGCTGGCAATCTGGGCAGCGAGCATCTCTCCTGCCACAAACAGATGCCTCAGATAGGCCTTTGTATAGATCTTGTCAACAAAAGATGTGCCCTGCGGATCCAGAGGAGAGAAATCGTCCGCCCATTTGCGGTTACGGATGTTTATCATACCCTCCCATGTGAAGAGCATGCCGTTGCGTCCGTTCCTTGTAGGCATCACACAATCAAACATGTCCACACCCCTTGCTATCCCTTCAAGCAGGTTGGCAGGTGTCCCCACACCCATAAGGTATCTTGGCTTGTCCTTTGGAAGGATAGGGTTGAGCACCTCAAGCATCTCATACATCTTCTCTGTTGGCTCCCCTACAGACAATCCGCCTATGGCATATCCGTCCCTGTCAAGTGACACAGCATGTTCTGCCGCCATGCGGCGCAGATCCGGATATACACAGCCCTGAACTATCGGGAAGAAGAACTGGTCATATCCATACAGCGGTTCTGTCTCATCAAATCTCTTTATACACCTCTCCAGCCACCTCTGGGTTAGTTTGAGCGAGTTGAGGGCATACTGGCGTGTTGCATCCCCCGGTGTACACTCGTCAAGGGCCATTATGATGTCCGCACCAATCATACGCTGGGTATCAACGTTGTTTTCAGGGGTAAAGGTATGCTTTGAGCCGTCTATATGCGACCTGAATGTGCATCCCTCCTCCGTGAGCTTCCTGTTTGCCGCAAGGGAGAATACCTGGAAACCTCCGCTGTCTGTGAGCATGGGCTTGTCCCAGGAGATGAACTTGTGGAGTCCGCCTGCCCTGTTGATTATGTCCAGGCCGGGGCGGAGATACAGATGATATGTATTTCCCAATATTATCTGGGCATTGATGTCATTCCTCAAATCCCTGTGGTATACTCCTTTCACCGAGCCTACCGTACCTACAGGCATGAAGATTGGCGTCTCTATTACTCCGTGGTCTGTATATAAAAGCCCGCATCTTGCAGAAGAGTTGGGATCCTGTGCTATTCTCTCAAAATTCATATATGCAATGTCATCTTCTATAAACGGCAAAAATAATAAAAATAACTTAATGGGAGAAACACGGTTTTTTATGTATATTTGTGAGGATTGCACTTGAGATGTTATGAAAAGGATCAGACTTGATATAGGGGCCCTTACAGCCTCTCCGGAAAATGGAGGAAGCTTCATGTTCTTCCTGTACAGGGAAGGGATGGACAAATGCCTTCCTGTAAAGCTCTCTCCTCCCGATATGCATGCCGTACTGGCCAACTTCAACCAGCAGCAGCCACATGAATCCACCGTGCATGGAGTATTCATCTCCACCCTGAGGGAGTTCAGGATAGAATTACTGGAGGTTCTGGTGGTAAGGGAAAGCCAGGATGAACCGTTTGCATGCGAGCTGCTGCTGTTTGATGGGGAGAAGGAGGTGAAACAGAGAGCCGGCTTCATTGATGGTGTAATCCTAGCCAAGACTTTTGCGTGCCCCATATACATTGAGGAGGATGTAATGGAGAAATATGCATCCACCATGGATCTGGTCTCTGAAAAGATAGTGAAGAAGGAGATCCACATACAGAAGCTCAAGGAGGAGCTTTCCGAGGCAATCGCATCTGAGGATTATGAGAAGGCCGCCCGGATAAGCAAGGCCATAGACAATCTCTCAAAAGAAAAATGAATATTTTACCTGCCCCACTATGAGGAAATATTTGATTTCAGCCCTATTCATGCTGCTGTGCACAGCGGCAGCCGCACAGAATGCCGTTCCTGAAAGTCCCTACAAGGCTCTTCTCGTTGGACACACCTTTACATTCTCCATTGCCTCCCTCCTGAGAGGTATAATTGGCATGGGGGTAATAATAGCTGTATGCTGGTGCTTCAGCATCAACAGGAGGGGAATTAACTGGGGGACAGTGGGCAAGGCCCTGTTCCTGCAGTTTGCAATAGCTGTTTCCGTACTGCTATTTCCGGCCGTGCAGAGCGTGTTCGAATGGATGGGAGGATTGTTCGTGTCTGTCCTGGACTGGGCTAAGGCCGGTTCCAGTTTCCTGTTCGGTGGGCTTATGGATACATCCCGGTTCGGATTTGTGTTCGTCTTCCAGATTCTCCCTACAATAATCTTCTTCTCAGCCCTGATGAGCCTCTTCTTCTACCTCGGCATCATGCAGAAGATTGTACTGGCAATGGGATGGCTCCTTACAAAATTCATGAGGCTGTCGGGAGCTGAGTCACTCACCTGCGCGGGGAACATCTTCCTTGGGCAGTCGGAGGCCCCTCTGATGGTGAAGGAGTATATCCCCAAGATGACCAGGAGCGAGCTTGTACTTATCATGACAAGCGGCATGGCCACCATGTCGGGAGGTGTGCTTGCAGCATATATAGGAATGCTGGGTGGAGGTGACAGGATCCTTGAGATTGAATTTGCAAAGCATCTGCTCTCCGCCTCTGTGATGGCCGCTCCGGGGGCAATAGCCCTTTCAAAGATAATTGTGCCTCAGACTGAAGCCATTGACAATACACTGCAGGTATCCAGGGAGAGGATAGGGAAGAATATCCTGGACTCCATCTCCAACGGAACTGCAGACGGACTGAAGCTTGCCGCCAATGTTGCGGCCCTGCTCCTTGTATTCTACGCCTTGATTGCCGGTGCAAATGAGCTGCTGGGCTGGGTAAGTTTCCCTGCCATGGACAGGTGGATTGGGGAATTGTCGGGAGGAAGATATACAGACCTTTCCCTGGAAGCCCTGCTGGCATTCATCTTCTATCCTGTAATATGGCTCATAGGTGTGCCTGGAGAGGATATAGGGTTGGTTGGAAGACTCCTGGGCGAAAAGCTCATCCTTACTGAGTTTGTGGGATACCAGAGCATGGCAGACATGCTGAGGGAGAATGCCTTCCACTCCGCAAAATCTGTTGTGATGGCCGCTTACGTGCTGTGCGGCTTTGCCAATTTTGCCTCCGTGGGAATCCTGATAGGGGCAGTTGGTGGTATAGCCCCAAACAAGAAGCACATACTTTCAGAATATGGTCTGAGGGCTCTGCTGGGGTCTGCCCTGGTTGCCCTTATGTCTGCAGCCATGATTGGTATGTTCATACAATAAAGGAGAAGGACGGTGATGGCCGTCCTTCATTCTCTATTTAACCTCCTCAAAATCCTCCTTTCCGGCGCCGCATGCAGGGCATATCCAGTTTGCCTCAAGCTGCTCGAACGGTGTTCCCGGAGGAATGCCACCATCAGGATCTCCAAGGGCTGGATCATATATCCAGCCGCATGGCTTGCATAGATACTTTTTCATAATGTGCAATATTTAACGTTCATTCTTAGAGAGGCTGCTTCTGTATATGCCTCCCTGCCTTTGTTAAACGCATATTGCTCTCCATTTGTTTAAATTCAAGGGGTGAAATATGGGCATCCCTGAACTTTTCAAAGATATATTTTACTGCTACAGGGGACGGGTGCACCATGTCCTCCGCATAGAACCTGTAGTCCCTCAGCTCATCCATCATTATTTCATAGGAAGGGAAGTAGCTGCAGTTGCCGTGGCCTGCCACAACCTCCTCCACTGCCAGCAGGAGCATGGATTTGCTTATCTGGTTTCCGTGGGCTGTATCCTTGAGGTGCCTTATGGGACTTACTGTAAAGATGATGTTTTTATCGGGAAGCGAGCCTGCAATCCCATGCAGGATAGATGTACATTCCTGTATAGTCAGGAGCCTCCTGCTGAACTCCACTGCAAGCCTCTTGTGGCAGTTTGAGACAACTTGCCCCGTTGCTGCAAGGGAATACACCCAGGCCGTTCCCAATGTGATGATTATGGTATCAGCACCCTTGAGGAAGCTGCCCGCCCTGGACAGTTCCCTGTTTGCATTCTCAAGAAACTCTTCTGCAGAACTGCGGGCAAATGAGCTGTGATGCCAGAAGCTGGCATATCGGGCAGCAGCATTGGTATCGGTAGGGTTTGTCTGTATAACCTCTTCATCCGTAAATGCTTTTCCGGAGAGGATCCTATCAATTGAAGATGCAATGGAACACGGGTTATATAGTGTCCCTAAAGGATTCACCAGCACATTGAACCTGTAATCCTGCATCATATTGCCAATCTCAGTGCTGAAGCATGAGCCCAGGAGCATGATCCTGCTCCCATAATCCAATTTCCTGCCCCCATGGGGCACAACCACCTCCGTAGAAAATTTCATATCAGATATTCCTTTTATTCCACAATACAGACTCCCTAATATTCTCCAGACCGCCACGCAAAAGGGGTGAATCCTTGAAAATACGGCCAAACTCCTCCTGCGTGAGACTCTCCCACCATTGTGGTATCTTCCCCTGCAAAAGAGGATAATTTTCATGAAATTCCTCCCACCCCGGAAGGTTCCTGCCATTCCATGGGCATGCATCCAGGCATGAATCACAACCGAACAGCCTGCCATGAAAATCCGGTACATCTCCTTGCCGGATATCCGCAGCAAGGTTCCTGTTCTCAATCGTATGGTATGAGATACACCTGCGGGAATCCATGCAATACTCCCCCTCCAACGCCCCCGAAGGGCATGCCTGCAGACATCTCGTACAATCTCCGCACCTCCCTGCAGCCATACGGAACTTCTCCGGCTCGGCATCTTTTGTTTCAGGTATATGAAGATTGCATATTATCACCCCTATAAAATTCTTTATCCCGCAACTTTTGCTTATCAGGAAATTGTTCTTCCCGACAAATCCCAGCCCGGCCCTCACCGCCCATTCCCTCTCAAGTACGGGAGCAGAATCAGTAAAGGCCCTTCCGCTGAAGCGGGGATACATTTCCCTGAGCCTTTCCATTATTTGGAACAGCTTTCCCTTTATCACCTGATGATAATCCCTGCCAAGGGCGTACTGGGCTATCCCGGCAGGTGCAGGGGAACTGTCGGGAAGAGAATAAGGGGCAAGGAATACGAGGATTGAGGCCGCCCCTTCCACCAGCAGCGCCGGGTTGAAACGCTTTTCCAGATTCCGTCCAAGGTATGCCATTCCGGCAAAACGGCCCTCTTCAAGTGCAGAAATATAGCGCTCCCTTACGTGCGCAGGCAACTGTTCTGCCGCAGCACATCCAAAATCGGCAAATCCCATTTCAGATGCCATCCCCTTTATAATGCCATATAATTCCATATCTCTGACAGTGTGTGCAAAAATAAAGTTTTTAATAATAATTTGTTTCAATAAAGACAGCATATCCCTAAAATTATTACATTTGTATAGCAAACCGCTTAGAAATTCAAGATTACATATAAATGAAAAAGATTTTGGTAGTTGGTGCCGGTGGCCAGATAGGTACGGAGCTGGTCCCCCACTTGCAGAAACATTATGGCTATGACAATGTCATTGCAGCAGACCTCAAGCCTGAGATAGTTGAAAGATTGGGCACGTTTTCAAGGGCTATCCCATTGAATGCCCTGGAGATGGAAGCATACGCCAGAGTTGTGAAAAAGGAGAATATTGATGCCATCTTCAATCTTGTCGCCCTCCTGTCTGCAACAGGAGAAAAGAACCCGCAGCTTGCATGGAACCTGAATATGGGAGCACTGCTTAACTCCCTGAATCTGGCAAAAGAGTACAACTGTTCAATATTTACCCCCAGTTCAATAGGTGCCTTCGGTGAGAATACCCCGCATGACATGACTCCTCAGGATACAGTGATGAGGCCCAATACCATTTACGGAGTATGCAAGGTTACAGGAGAACTTCTGGGTGACTACTACCACTCAAGATTTGGCGTTGATGCCAGAAGCGTCCGCTTCCCTGGCATCATTTCAAACGGAGCCCTCCCTGGAGGCGGCACAACAGACTATGCCGTTGAAGTTTTCTATGAAGTGGCAAAACGTGGCAGATATACCTGCGAAGTTCCTAAGGATACCTATATGGACATGCTCTACATGCCGGACGCACTTGAGGCTACAACACAGCTTATGGAGGCTGACCCTTCAAAGCTCATCCATAGGAACAGCTTCAACATCACTTCAATGAGCTTCACACCAGAGCAGCTGTTTGAGGCAATAAAAAAACGTGTCCCTTCATTCACTTGGGACTACAATGTAGATCCTGTAAAGGCACAGATTTCAGCTTCATGGCCAGACCGTATGGATGATTCATGCGCAAGGAACGAGTGGGGATGGAATCCTAAATGGGGACTTGATGAGATGGTGGACGACATGCTTGCCGCATGCCGCAAGAAAGTTGAAAACGGAGAGTATTAATCTCTCACCTGAATACAAGGAAAGCCTGGGCTGTGACCCGGGCTTTTTTGCTACCTGCAGCTCAGAGGCCTTCGCCCAATTATTGTAAGCCTCCGGCAAAGTGCATCTTGCAAAGTTTATAAAGTTAACCCGGCTTTGATCAAAGTGTCAAAGTCGGGTTAACTTTATTGAAGTCGATCGACTTTGTATGAAGTCGCTTAACGTCGATTGAAGTCCTTAGAGTC
>JAFUMO010000007.1 GCA_017482565.1 Bacteroidales bacterium
ATTTCTTCTTTGGTTAAGAATCCTCTTTTGGTTTCCTCTTTGGTGATGCGATAGGCATAAAACGGGTCACGTAGCAACCAACCGTTATTGATGGCTGTATATATGATACTGCGGAACGGCATCATATAAGACCATACGGTATTGGTACAATGGTTCTTCTCGGTACGGAGAAATAACTCGAAATCAGTAATGAATGCAGGGGACAGTTCACGCAAGGCAATATCGCTGACTTTGTAGCGATGCTTGATGAACTCTTCCAAATGGTTGTAAACGGTGCAATATTTCCAATAACTGCGTTGGCTTTTCATCTTGCCTACCTGTTTGGCATAGTCCTCATTATGCCGACGGAATACGGCAAGCAGGGTTTTATGGTTTGGTCCCACACCCAAGAATACATTTCTGACTTTATCTGCCGACACATAACCATCTCTGTCCATAATCTCTTGATAAGCCTTGTTGATTCCGACTCTGATTTTATCCAACATCCTGTTGGCTTCCTGTGCAACAATGCTTCTTCCCGACATTCTGCCGAGACTGACATTCCATAACTTTTCCTCCACATCCAATTTGCAACTGAATTGGGAAATCTTGCCGTTTACGGTGATACGACACATCACAGGTACAAGCCCGTTCTTCTTCGGGGCATTGCGTTTGAGATAGAATAATACTCTGAAAGTGCTTCTGCTCATAACTCTACTTTTTTGTTTGCGAAATTATTACTTGTAGAGTTGAGTGACGGTAAGTAAAACACAGCGTATCGGTGCAAAAGAATCAGCCGGAGCGAAAACGGAACGAAGATATAAGAAAAGCTCCTATATTTGTAACCTCAATCGCTTAACAGATATTGCTATTCAATCAGTTACAGAAACCAAAACAACCTTCAAAGCCAAGAGTCAAAGTAACGGGATAGTAACGAAACTCCGGCATTTCTTGGCTTTTCATTGGTATTTAATGGCACTGCAACATCTTGGCAAACACTGTTAAATCGCTAACAGACAACATTCTTTCCCCGTTTTGCACTCACTTTCGTTTCTTTGTTGTATCTTTGCAAAATATTACAGATGTTTATGCTCACAACAGGAGAAGTAATGCTGTTCGCCCTTCTGAAGGGATCCCTGCACAATGAAGTGCCTCAGTGGGATTGTTCCGCATGCAACCCAGGAGGTTGGCAGGAGTGCTATGATATCGCAGCAAGGCATGGGGTGCTGGCACTTGCCTGGGATGGCCTGATGCTTCTCCCCAAGGAGATGCATCCCCCTAAAAACCTGAAGTTCCAGTGGGCAATGAATGTGGAGAAATACGAGGCAAAATACGAAAGATATTGCCGTACAGCTGCCGGACTGTTGGATTTTTTTCATAGGAACGGTATTGCTGCAGTGCAGATGAAGGGGGTTGGGCTTGCTTCAACATATAACAAGCCGTCTCATAGGGAAGGGGGAGACATTGATATCTTCACTTACTCGGCGGATACCTCAAAACTGTCCCATGACCACGCGAACAAGCTGGCAAATGAACTTATGGCCAAACAGGGGATTGAGGTGGATTACAGCCATTCAGAGAAGCACAGCAATTTCTATTTCAAGGGGATACCTGTTGAGAACCACAAATGGTTTGTGAATATTGAGGTGAATCCAAAGTTCCTCACGCAGCTCAACAATATCCTCTTCAAGGTGCTTGAGCCTCAAAAAGCAACTCTTCTGGATGGGGAATGCAGCATACCGGTACCGTCAGCAGGGTTCAATACCCTTTTCCTCTCTTACCACACATTCCAGCATTTTGGAGCAGGACTGGCCCTGCATCATCTGTATGACTGGGCAAACCATATTAAGGGGAACGGAATTCATATTCCAAGTGATATTACAGAACAGGCCTTCCTCAGGTCAATTGCAGCACTGACCCATTTGTGCAACAAGTATCTGGGTACAGATGTGGACATAAGCTGGCTGCCACAGGATTATCTGGAACTCTCTGAGCTGATGCTTCAGGAGATGCTCCATCCAAAATACAAGACTACAGTTCCTTACAGGAACCCTGTAGCGGTCCTCTTCTATAAGTTCATAAGGGTACTCCATGCAAGCAGGCTCCGCGAATATACCTTAGGATCTTCAAGGTGGTATCTGCTCTGCCAGTCTGTGATCTGGCATCTGAGATTTCCTGCAACTATCTTTAACCGCGGTGAGAAATGATATACAGAAGAATCATAAATCTTTTGCTTCCCGGTGAAAAGAAGAAGGGGTGGATGGTGGTATGTACTGTCTTCATAAATTCCCTCCTTGATTTCATTGGCCTGGCATCATTGCTCCCGGTCCTCTATTATCTCCTTGAAGGGGGTGAAAACAGGAAGGCGGCAATTTATTTTGCATTGTTTGCCTTTGCAGTAATTGTAATCAAGAGCCTCCTTTCAACATTGTTCGGCAGATACCAGGGCAGATATCTCCTCTCCCTATACAAGAGACTGAGCTTCAGCCTCTACTCCAGGTATTACAATAACGGTCTCCTCTATATCAGGGAACAGGGACACAGCAATCTTGGACATGCCGTAAACTATATGTCCTATACTTTCAGTGAGGGAATCCTTTCCCCAATGCTCAGAATGGCGGGTGACGGCCTCCTGATAATCCTTGTATCAATTGCCCTCCTGATTTACGACTGGAGGACAATAGCGGTACTTTACATCTGCTTCATACCATTCATTGTATTCTATATCTTCTTTATCAGGAACAAGGCTGCCGAATATGGCAGGGAAGAATTTAATGCAAAGAGGCAACAGGCCAGAATTGTTGCCGATACTTTCCGCGGATACCAGGAACTTGAGGTCAACGGGGCATTCCCGCAGCTCCAGAAGAGTTTCCTTGAGGGGGTTGATAAGGTGAGCGAGAACAGGGTAAAGATTATCACAATCCAGAAATTCCCTGCTTTTTTATCTGAGGCGGCAGTGATAATAGGGTTGGCTGTAATGGTAATCATGGGTGGCAAGAATGCCGGCATGCTCATAGGGCTTTTTGCAGTAGCAGCTTTCAGGCTCCTCCCTGCAGTAAAGGGTATCCTGAACGGTTACACACAGATACAAAATTCATTGCCTTCCCTGGAGACCATTGAGGAGGGAATGAGTGAATCATCACTCCGCGCTGAACAAGATGAAGGACAGATAAGTTTCAACACTGCCATTAAGGGTAGGGGGCTCACCTTCAAGTATATTGACCAGCCGATTGAATTTGCGGACTTTACCATAAACAAGGGGGAATATGTGGGCTTCAGCGGATACAGCGGAGTTGGCAAGACAACCCTCTTCAATCTTATACTGGGATTCCTAAAGCCCTCAACTGGTGAAATTCTGGTGGATGACACCCCTTTGTACCCAGGCAACAGGAAATCCTGGCTCTCCCAGATAGGGTATGTTCCCCAAGAGGTGTTCATCTTCAATGGCACACTTGCAGAAAACATTGCCTTGGGATATCCTCTTCCCGACAGGGCCAGGGTCCACAAGATCCTTGAAATGGTTTCCCTGAAGGATTGGGCAGCTTCCCTTGAGGGGGGAATTGATGCAACCCTGGGGGAATCGGGCGGCAAGCTGTCGGGAGGACAAAAGCAGAGGATTGGGATAGCAAGGGCACTGTACAAGGGTGCATCTGTACTTCTGCTGGACGAGGCAACTTCTGCACTGGATAATGCAACTGAAAAGGAAATCAATATTATGCTGGATAAATTGAGGGGTGAGTGTGAGGGGCTTACAATTCTTTCAATTGCCCACAGGGAGAGTACCCTCTCTTATTGCAGCAGGATAATAAATCTTGAGGAGAATGGAGACCGGAAGATATAGGGTAGCAGACCACGAATTTGCCGTGCATGGAACAGAATTGTGCAGTGTGCTTGATTCCATTGCAGGATTCAGGCCATTTGTCCGGGAGGAAGCCTCTGAGGAATTTTCCTTTTCCTGTTCCGGGGATTTGCCACAACTTGCACGGGTGCAATATTCATTTGAATTTGAGGATGTGCTCGGGGAGTTTGGGATTACTTCCAGCGGCTTTTTCCTCAGGCAGAAGCCGGCTGATGAAGAGCAGCTCCTCCTTTGGTGCAATGAGGGGGATGACAAGGTATATCTGAACGGGAACCTCTCTGTAAGGCTTGTAAGATTTGCCCTTTGGGTGGGTTTCGGACTTATGACCTACAGGCACGGTACTGTGGCAATCCACAGCAGCTGTATTGTTTCAGATGGCAGGGCGGTGATTTTTCTGGGGGAAAGCGGTACCGGCAAGAGTACCCATACAAGATTATGGAAGGAAAACATCCCGGGTGCAACCCTCCTGAATGATGACAGCCCTATTATCCGTGTCATTGATGGTTCTGTATGGGCTTATGGCAGCCCGTGGAGCGGCAAGACACCTTGCTACAGACAGGAGAGATACCCCCTTGCAGGTTGTGTGAGGCTTTCCCAGGCTCCTTACAACAAGATACATAAACTCCAAGTAATTAAAGGCTTTGCTGCTCTGCATCCTTCATGCCCTCCGGAATTTGCCTACGATGAGAAGATATATTCCCACATAAGCAATACCCTCTCCGGTATCCTTGCAGCCGTTCCATGTTATCACTTGGAGTGCCTGCCTGATGCTGCAGCCGCTGAATTGTCATTCAATACACTTCTGGGTGCAAAATGAAACAGATTGCAAACGACATATTCTTCCAGCACGTTGAACAGGAACTCTCCAAAGGCAACCCTGTACTGATTCCATTGAAAGGTACCTCCATGTTCCCCTTCATCCGCAACGGAAAAGACAAGGTGCTCCTTTCTGCTGTATCGCCTGTCACTCCCCTGCATAAACTTGATGTAGTCCTCTTCCGCTACAAGGGAAACCATGTCCTTCATAGAATCATTTCCATTAACGGTGACACTTATACAATCCAGGGAGACGGTATATACGCCTCCCATGAAACCTGCACAAGGCTGGATATCATTGCAAAGGCAGTTGAAATCCACAGGCTCCGCTCCGTTGCTGATTTCCGTATAATATCCACCCGTTCCTTCTGCTGGAAACTCCTCTCCGGTTTGTGGCACTTCTTCCGTCCGGTACGGAGGTATTTGCTTTATATTTTTTTACGTTGTCCTTTTTTACAATAAACTCATAATGTGAAAGTTAAAAAAACAGAAGTGACGCTTGTCCATCACTCCTGTTTTTATAAAATATTATCTTTCAGTCTTTTGTAAAAAATGACAACGATAAATTATGCCGGCAATGCAAGGAACGCAGCAGCAAATGCAAGGATTGCATATAGCTCAGGGAATACGCCCAGGATTAGGGTTTTGCCGAATACGTCGTTTCCGTTAGCCATCTCGTTGATACCGTTTGCTACAAGAGCAGCCTGCTTGGTTGCAGAGTAGAAGCCTACAATGCCAAGTGCAATGCCTGCAGCAAGGATTGCCAAAGAGGCGTTGAGTGAAAGTGTCTCCATCACTTTAAGCTTGTTCAGGGTGAGGAAAAACGCTGCAAAGCCGTACAGGCCCTGGGTTGAAGGGAGGGCACAGAGGATCATTGCAGAACCGAACAGGTCTGGGTTTTTCTTGAGGGCACCAATGGTGGCATTACCGCCAATTGTAACTCCGAATGTTGAACCGATACATGATACAGCCAACATGATTCCTATACCAAGATAGGCCAAAAAGAAAGGTAATTGTTCCATAATATTTTAAAATTTTAAATTGTTATATATCTTATTTTTTTACCTGCATATCATCAGGAGCTTCACTTCTTCAACGGGTTGTAAGGCCTTCCTCCACCCTCAAACCCAGCATTCTTGTAGAACTCTATGAATGTGAGGCGGAGAGGATGCACAAATGCACCAAGGCTTGAAAGGAGCATTACAAAGATGTGCCCGAATATGAGCATCACACCCATAAGAAGCCATCCTATGTATGGCAACTCTCCAAGTGTAAGGGCAATGGAATTCACAACAAATCCAAGTATTCCACCGGACGTTGCAAGTCCGAAGAGCCTGATGTATGAAAGCACATCACCGAACACTCCTGTAGAATCATACAGGGAGAATGTACCCTTAAACAGCCTTACAATAGGATTTTTGGCATCCGAGCCGCATACTATAATAAGGAGCAGGCCGGCCATTCCAATGTAGTTGAGCCATCCGGCATAGGTGAACCCTCCCTCTGATGAGGCGTAAGCCAGGGTTGCCCATGCAATTGAAATTGCCCATCCGAGAGCATTGAGGCCTGTATTCCAGTTCCCCTTTACAATATTGTAGACGCAATGTATGAGCCTTGCAACAATAATGTGGAATATACCGAACAGAATTGCAAACCAGAACATCTGCATATCATTGAAGAACAGATCCTTGATATTGGTTGGCAACTGCACGAGGTCATATATTTTTGCACCGAAAACCGTACCTCCCAATGCAGGGATAATTATTGTGCCAAGTCCAAGCCATATTATCAGCTTGCCATAGTCTGCAAATTTAGGGAGTTTGAGTGCAGCAAATGTGCCCACAAGCATCATTACCAGTCCATAGCCCATGTCTCCCAGGCAGAAGCCGAAGAAGAGCATGTAGAATGGGGCGTAGAACGGGGTGAGGTCAAGCTCTCCGTATTTAGGAAGCATATACAGTTCCCCAATAGGTTCATACAGCCTTGCAAAGAAGTTGTTCTTGAGCTTTACAGGAGGGTTGTCCTCATTCCTGGCCTCCTCCTTGAGGTAATATACATTGTTCTCCTCAAGGAACTGCACCACATCGGTATCAATCTCAGCTGGGGCAAATGCCTCAAAAATTACAATTGTCTCATCCGCCTTCTTTACAGATGCTTCACTTGCAAGGTAGCGGTCAAGATTTGTAAAGAGGTTCTCCTTCTGGGCATCCAGCTCCTCCAGACAGTTTGTAAGGGCAAGGAGCGTCTGCTGCACATTGGCAGCCTTCAGCTCAAGCTCTTCAAGCTGCTGCTGGAGCACATCAGCCGAAACTGAAGGGAATTTGCTGTCGGGAAGAGGAATTGAAGGCCTTGAGCCATCTTCAGAGAGGGCTGCAAAGTAAATCTTCCCCCCTTGTTCCCCAAGTATCTGGATAGGGTAGAGGCTTTCCCACTCCCTGTTGTATTTCTGGGCCGAGGCCACATAGAAATATGGGGTAAGGCCCAGCTTCCCGATAGAATCAAGGTTCTCCTGGGTAAATGCTCCCCAAGGGAGTGCATCTGCAAGTTCTCCCTTAAGTACATATATCCTGTTCCTGAGGGCTTCCTTCTCTGCAACTGAAGCAGTATAGAGACCAAGCAGGTCACTCTCATGAGGCTTGCCGGCAGGAATCTCCTCCTTTTTCTTCAAGGCCTCATCCTTTATTCTCTTGAGGGCGCTTGCTGCAGCATTATATCTGGCAATCTCCTCAAATTTCTCCATTGAATATGAGTCAATTGCCCGTTTCTGCCTTGTAATGTCTACAACACCAATCTCCTGGAGATTCCTCAGAAAATCCTCCACCTCCCTGTGGAATACCACAAAAGAGTATTTTGTCATTTTCTTAATCATTGTTCTCCTCCTCCTCTTCAATTAAGTGTCGGGTTTTCACTATCTTCTGGGATGCCTTTGAAAGATTCTCCTCATCTTCCATGTATCTCTTTATTTTCCTTATTGCCTCCTGGTAACCAGGAATCTGTACCTTTTCATAGAGGTTCACCTTCTGGGTGGTCTTTTTCCTGGTGAAGTCCAGAATCCTCATCTTTTCCCTGTAGATTTCAGATTCTATACCTATCTGGGCAAGCTGCTGGAGAATCTCAACACCGTCTGAATACCAGAGCGGCTTGCGGAAGATGTCAAACTCATTTACCTGATATAGGACCTCCACAAGGGCAGGGGTCTTCACTCCGGCAACCTTCTCGGTCTTGAGTATCACATCCTTTACAGCTATAAGCCCGGGCTGGAACTCGTTCCAGAGGGCAGCAAGGTATTCGTAGGCTTTCAGTGAGGCATCAAGTTTTTCCATTAGGGCATCACTTGTTGCCTTGGCGCGCTTTACCTCAAGACGGAGGGCGCTCTCCTTGTTCTTAAGGGTAGGGAGGGCGTTCGTCCTTATCTTGAGCTGCTTGTTAAGCTCATTGAGTGATGTCTTGTTATATTGGAATTTGATTGCCATAATCAGTTGCCTTTCCAGTATTTGTCAACAAGGTTCTGCTTGATTCCAAGCTCTTCAGGCTTGAAGTATTTTCCAAAGAGGTCCCAGGCTGTATCCAGCATCTGGTCTATCTTTATGTTCACGTCAATTGCAAGGAGCTTGTTTGAGTACTCTTTTGCATAGTCCAGGCAGCGCAGGTCATAGTCGCTAAGGTCAAAGCCGTTTTCAAGCTTTGTCTTGGCGTTTGCAGCATCTGCGTAGAGACGTACGCCTGTGTTCATCACCTGGCCGTGGTCTTCCCTTGTCTGCTTGCCTATTACTAGCTGTTTCAGACGCGAGAGCGAACGGAACGGGTCAATGATAACCTTTCCGGTATCTGTATCAGTCCTGAGGAAGAGCTGTCCCTCTGTAATATATCCGGTGTTGTCCGGAATGGCGTGGGTGATGTCTCCGTCGTTCAGAGTTGTCACCGCTATGATGGTGATTGAACCTCCGCTTGGAAGCTGTACGGCCTTCTCATAGATTTTTGCAAGGTCTGAGTAGAGTGATCCTGGCATTGAGTCCTTTGAAGGAATCTGGTCCATACGGTTGCTCACAATTGAGAGTGCATCCGCGTAGAGGGTCATGTCTGTAAGGAGTACAAGTACCTTCTCATTCTTGTCAACTGCAAAATACTCAGCTGCTGTTAGCGCCATATCCGGGATAAGTAGTCGCTCAACAGGAGGCTGCTCAGTGGTGTTCACAAAGCTGATGATCTTGTTGAGTGCACCTGCATTCTCAAACATCTGCTTGAAGTAGAGGTAGTCATCATTTGTAAGTCCCATTCCGCCAAGGATAATCTTGTCTACATCTGCCCTGAGTGCCACGTTTGCCATTACCTGGTTGTATGGCTGGTCTGCGTTGGCAAAGAACGGAATCTTCTGGCCGGAAACCAGTGTATTGTTAAGGTCAATGCCTGCAATTCCGGTAGGAATAAGCTGTGAAGGCTGCTTTCTCCTGTATGGGTTAACGCTCGGACCTCCGATGAACCTCTTTTCTCCGTCCACCGCAGGGCCGTTGTCTATAGGCTCTCCGTATGCATTGAAGAATCTTCCTGCCAGCTCTTCACTTACATGTAGTGATGGGGCCTCGCCAAAGAAGATTACTTCAGAGTCAGTAGGGATACCCTCTGTACCTGAGAATACCTGCATGGTTACAAGGTCTCCCTTGATCTTTACAACCTGAGCCAACCTTCCATCTACGGTAGCAAGCTCATCGTTGGATACACCCTGTGCCTTCAATGCCACAGTAGCCTTGGTGATGGCCTCCAACTGGGTGTATATTCTTTGAAATGCTTTAGTTGTCATGGGTTGTCACTTTATTTAGTTGCTCAAGATATTTTTCAAAGTCTGCGCTCCTGAACTCCGAGTAGTTCATCTGGCGCATTATGTTAATCACATTCTTGTAGTGGGCGCTGCACTCCTCAAAGCTGTCAAAGTCAACAGGTGCGTCACAAACCTCAAGCACCTTGTTGAGCATGAACTCCTGGCGCTCCATAGGGGTTGAACTGTCAATTGCATCAAATGCATCCTGCTGGAGTATGATGAAGTCTATGAGCTCGCTCTTCCAGTATCTGTTGTGGTACTCCATAGGAACACCGTCATCACCAAGGATGTTTATCTGCTCGTAAGCCTCCTTGCCCCTGAGGATATAGTTCTTGGCTTTGTTCACCTTTTCAACCCACTGAGGGTCTACCTTTGAATTGAGGTATTCTGCAATCTCCGGATATTCAAGGTATTTTGAGTATGAATCTATTGGGTCAACTGCAGGGTATCTTTTACGGTCAGCACGGTTCTGGCTCAGCGCGTAGAAGCATCTTGCAGCCTTCTTGGTTGATTCTGTAACAGGCTCCTTAAGGTTACCGCCCGCAGGGGATACTGTTCCTATGAAGGTGACTGATCCTGTCTCACCGTTGTTAAGGGTTACAATGCCTGCCCTTGCGTAGAAGCTTGAAATGATTGCCGGGAGGTCAACGGGGAATGCGTCTGCACCCGGAAGTTCCTCCATACGGTTACTCATCTCCCTGAGTGCCTGGGCCCATCGGGAAGTTGAATCTGCAAGGAGAAGCACCTTAAGGCCCATTGCCCTGTAGTACTCACCAATTGTCATTGCAGTATATACAGATGCCTCACGTGCCGCTACAGGCATGTTTGATGTGTTACAGATGATAGTGGTACGCTCGCTAAGCTTACGCCCTGTCCTGGCATCAATAAGCTCAGGGAACTCCGCAAAAATCTCCACAACCTCGTTTGCACGCTCACCGCAGGCTGCCATGATGATTACATCTGCCTCACCCTGTTTTGCAATTGCGTGCTGGAGAACTGTCTTACCGCATCCGAATGGCCCTGGAATGAAGCCTGTACCTCCTTCAGCCATAGGATTGAGGGTATCAATGCACCTTACACCAGTCTCCATTATCCTGTATGGCCTTGGTTTCTCCCTATATCCTCCAATCGCAACCTTTACAGGCCATTTCTGCACCATTGTTACATCATGGTCTTCACCCTCAGCATCAGTTACAACTGCAATTGTTTCAGAAGACTTGTAGCTTCCCTGTGATACTATTGATTTTACGGTATATTCACCCTTGAAGCTGAATGGTACCATAATCTTGTGGGGGAGCCATCCCTCCTTTACTTCACCCAGCCAGTCAGCGGCAACAACCCTGTCACCTGCCTTGGCAATAGGGGAGAACTCCCATTCCTTCTCCATATCTATAGGAGAAGTATATTCACCCCTCTGCAGGAATACTCCTGTCATGGTTGAGAGGTTGTTCTGCAGACCGTCGTAGTTGCTGGAAAGTAGGCCCGGGCCAAGTGTAGCCTCAAGCATGTAGCCCATAAACTCCACATCGTTCCCTTTCCTTACGCCACGGGTACTCTCATAAACCTGAACGGAAGCGGATTTGCCGTTCACCTTTATGACCTCTGCCATAAGCCTGGTGTCACCAAGCTTTATGTAGCATATCTCATTCTGTGCAACAGGACCATTCACCTCCACTGTAACCAGGTTGGCAATGATGCCTGTAACTTTTCCTGTGGTACTCATATATTTAATCAATTTTCTTGTTTCCTATTCCGTTGAATGTCCCCCTCACTTCATCCACAAGCTTGCGGAACATCTCTTCACCTGTCTTGCGGTCCAGCTTGTTCCATCTGTCAATCAGCTTCCCTTTTGCAAGGAAACAGAGGATCACATCCATGCTGAACTCACCGTAACCGTTCATCTGTGTGAGAAAATTCCATTTGAACCTGTCCAGCAGCTGCTCCTTCTCAAGGATATTACTGTTTGCGAATATTTCCTGGAGTGACAGTAGCTGCTCCTCAGACAATTCAAGACCTCCGTTGCATCCTGGGCATACCTTGTAGGATTCCCCGTCCCTTTCCATCTTCCCTGCAACAAAATCCACCTTGCGGTTCCTGATTTCAAGGTCAAGGGCAAACCATAGCCTTATGAACCTGCAGCGGCTCCTGAATGCAGCCCTGTAGAAATGGGAATTGAGGTTATCCTCGTCAGACCCAAAATCAAGCCACTCAATGAGGCGGCGGTCCCCATCTTCGCTGCTGGAATAGATTGATTCCCTCACAGCATCGTATGAGAAACCCTTGTTGTCTGCATCAAGGACAAGTTCAGGCAGTCCGGCAATTATATAGTGATAATTTCCCATTTTCCTGTCTGTTATCCGAATAGGAGGGCTTTGGTCTTCGGCCTCAGATATTCGGCTATTATGTTCTCAAAATCCTTGTCGGTGAAGCTGAGCATATATCCTCCCTCCTTAGGGGAGATTCTGAATCCTCCCTGCACCGTTTTGCTGAACTTCACATCAATGCCTGCAGAGCAGATTCCAGAAAGGCTCTCCTTCACAAATGAATCCAGCTCCTGCCGCTTCTCGGCAGGAAGTATAAGCTCAAGAGCTACAGGATCTGTATTGGAAGGATTGAAGGCTGCAACAATGGCCTTGATTATCTCCTTGAGGAAATCAGTATCCTTTGCCGCTTCCTTTACCGGTGCTGCAACAGCCTTGGCAATGATTGCGTTCTCAATCTCTCTCCTCACTGCTGCAAATGCCTGCTGTGAAGCCATTTTCACATCATTCATTGTCTTGGAATTGAGTTCTTCGGCATCTGTCTGGGCCTTGGCAAGAATCTCCTGTGCCTGCTCCTTGGCCTTGGCAATAATTTCGGCTGCCTCTTTCTTTGCATTGGCCTTCATCTGCTCGGCCTCCTGCTTCCCTTTCTGCAGCCCCTCATTGTAGAGTTTGTCTGTAAGTTCCTGTAACTTGTTCTGCATATATGTTGTCTCCTATAATTTTATTGGAAAATCGGGTATAAAGTTAATGAATTTTATGCACAAACTTTGCCGTACAACTATATTTATAACACTATAATTTGTCAATTAGTTGCCTGAATTGTCCCATTTTCCTATTCCCGACAAGTATTCCCTTTCCACATCCGCCAAATTGTCCATGAGAGCCAATGATTCCATCCTGCAATTCAGCTGCAAACAAAAAAAACCGGACTGTTTCCAGCCCGGTTTTCATAGTATAATGTATCAGGTTATGCAAGGAATGCAAGAAGGATACCTGCAGCAACTGCACTACCTATAACACCGGCAACGTTAGGACCCATAGCGTGCATCAGCAGATAGTTTGTCTTGTCGTACTCAAGACCGATGTTGTTTGATACACGTGCTGCATCAGGAACGGCAGAAACACCTGCGTTACCGATAAGCGGGTTGATCTTGTTGCCC
This sequence comes from Bacteroidales bacterium, assembly GCA_017482565.1. Classification (GTDB taxonomy): domain Bacteria; phylum Bacteroidota; class Bacteroidia; order Bacteroidales; family UBA932; genus Egerieousia. The sequence continues at coordinate 12,895 of JAFUMO010000007.1, forward strand.
TCCTTGAGGAACAGGTTGAAGAACTTCACGAACAATACACCTGCAAATGTAGCAACTACGAATGAGAATGCACCGAGGATGAAGATCTTTACAGAGCTCCACTGCAAGAATTTGTCTGCCTGTGTTGAAGCACCTACGGTAATACCGATAAGGATGGTTACAACATCAATCAGCGGACCGCTTGCTGTGTTTGCAAGACGTTTTGTTACACCTGACTCCTTGATGAGGTTACCGAAGAACAGCATACCCAAGAGTGGAATACCTGAAGGTACGATGAATGCTGTAAGAAGGAAACCTACTATAGGGAAGAGCTTCTTCTCTGTAGGAGATACGGCTCTTGGAGCCTTCATCCTGATAAGGCGCTCCTTTTTGGTTGTGAGGAGTCTCATTACAGGAGGCTGGATAACCGGTACCAATGCCATGTAAGAGTATGCTGACACTGCAATTGCACCAAGGAGATCCGGAGCAAGTCTACCTGCAAGGAAGATTGCTGTAGGACCGTCTGCACCACCGATAATACCGATTGCACCTGCCTCTGACGGACCGAAGCCCAAAGCCAGTGCAGCAATGTATGCACCGAAGATACCGAATTGTGCAGCAGCACCGATAAGGAGAAGTTTAGGGTTTGAAATCAATGCAGAGAAGTCTGTCATTGCTCCGATACCCATAAAGATTAGTGGTGGATACCAGCCCTGCCTTACACCCTGGTAGAGGATGTTGAGAACAGAACCCTCTTCATATACACCAACCTGAAGACCTGGAAACAAAGGAATGTTTCCAATAACAATACCAAAGCCGATAGGGATAAGAAGCATAGGCTCCCAGTCCTTTGTAATGGCCAGGTACATAAAGAACAATCCTATCAGGATCATGATAACGTGTCCTAAAGTCACATTAGCGAATCCTGTGTAAAGGAAGAATTGTTGCAAGTTATCTAAAATACTAGCTTCGAATACCATAATTAACCGATTATTACAAGTGGAGCACCCTCAAGTACTGAATCACCTTTGTCAACTTTAATAGCTGTAACTGTACCGTCTGCAGTAGACTCAATTACGTTCTCCATCTTCATAGCCTCAAGAACGATAACTTTCTGGCCTCTCTTCACTGCATCACCAACTTTTACAGATACCTCAAGGATAACGCCTGGAAGTGGTGAAGTTACAGCCTGGCCAGCTCCGCCTGCAGCAGCAGGTTTTGACACTTTAACCTCAGGAGCACCTGCTGGAGTAGCTTTAGGAGCCATTGGTTTTGCTGCAGGGGCAGCTTTCTTTATTGGTTTCTCAAACTCAACTTTGAATGGAGTTCCGTTTACCTCCACCTCAGCCATTGAGCCATCTACCTCGTTAACGGTTACTGCATAGTCATTACCGTTAATTTTCAATTTATATTCTTTCATTATTGTTCTCTTTTAAATGTTATTTTTTCAACTGTGGTGTCTCTCTCAATGTGTAGATCTTAGAGCTCCATGGAGAGTATGTTCTTGATACTTTGTTGATTGTAAGTACAGTGTCTTCAAAGTCATGAGCCTCATTGTCCTGCATGAACAAGTGGATGGCCATGGAAATTGCAGCGTATGTCTCAGCAGAAACCTGCCCTGAGGTATCAGCCTTGTCGCTCTTGCCTGTACCTTCCATTGCCTTAACGGCATTCTCTGATTTCTTCTTGATGTGGAACTTGCCAATATTTTTGAAGATCACATAAAGGATAATCAATGACAAGAAAGTTACGAACATTGCAGTGAAAGTGAGGAACAGGCCGTATGGGTCAACCTCTTTCATCAATGCACCCTTAGACTCACCGTCAAGTGTAAGGTTATTTGTGCTTGGTGTAGGGACATTTGTCTTTATCCAGCCCTCCACTGTCTCAGTATCATTTGCATTGGCTTTGGCAACCATGTTCTTGTACAAAGACTTGTAGATGATGCTCTCCTGTTTCACGCTACCTTCACCGTCTACTTTCCTTGCGTATGACTGGTTAGTATCCAGCTGAGGGATTGCAACCCTGTCAACGATGGTTTTGCCGTCAGTTGATACAAAGAGAACCTCTTTGGCATCGTCAAGCTTGAAGTTCACATGGAATGTACCTCTCTCCTTTACACCGTCAGCCCAGAAAAGGATGTGTTGGCGGGGTGGAATTGATGTAAGTACATCACCTTTTGGAATTCTGTACATTGTAAGGTTATTGGGGTCTGTAGAAAGGTAGCAGCCCGCAATATTTACTGTACCGTATGAAGTGTTGAAAAGTTCAACCCATCCGCTTCTGTAGCCATAGTCATCCTCAAACCCCTCAGTGTTGGTAACGAGTACCTCATTGAGGCGCATATCGGAAATGTTCTGGGCGTACATGGTTGAAGCACAGAATAGAACTCCCAACAGCAAAGTCAATTTATAAAATTTCTTCATCTTTCTGTTGTTTTAATTATAGAGGAAGGTTATCGTGCTTCTTGGCAGGATTTGTAAGTTTCTTGGTCTGAAGCTCCTGAAGTGCGCGGATAATACGGAAACGGGTATTCCTTGGCTCAATAATGTCATCAATGTAACCGTATTTTGCAGCATTGTAAGGGTTTGCAAATGCATCCCTGTACTCCTGCTCCTTCTCTTTTGCGAATGCCTTAGGATCAGCAGCCTCTTTCATCTCTTTGCCGTAAAGGACCTCAATTGCACCTGAAGGACCCATTACTGCAATCTCAGCTGTAGGCCAAGCGTAGTTGATGTCACCTCTCAAGTGTTTAGAACTCATTACGCAGTATGCACCACCGTATGCCTTTCTGAGGACAACTGTAACTTTTGGAACTGTAGCCTCACCATAAGCATAGAGGAGTTTTGCACCGTGAAGGATGATTCCGCCGTACTCCTGCTGTGTACCAGGCAAGAAGCCAGGAACGTCAACAAGTGTTACCAATGGAATGTTGAATGCGTCGCAGAAACGTACAAAACGTGCAGCCTTTCTTGAAGAGTTGTTGTCAAGTACACCTGCAAGAGCTTTAGGCTGGTTTGCAACGATACCTACAGACTGGCCGTTGAATCTTGCGAAACCAACTACAATGTTCTTTGCATAGTCCTTATGAACCTCAAGGAACTTGCCCTCGTCAACGATAGCGCCTATCACCTCGTATACATCGTATGGTTTGTTAGGGTCATCAGGGATGATCTCGTTCAATGAATCCTCAAGTCTGTCAATAGGGTCATTGGTCTCAACGTATGGAGCCTCCTCAAGGTTATTGTTAGGAATGTAGCTCATCAGGGCCTTGATAACCTCAATACCCTCCTCTTCGTTGTCAACTGCAAAGTGTGCGACACCGCTCTTTGAAGCGTGTACGCTTGCACCGCCGAGCTGCTCCTGTGTAACATCCTCACCTGTTACTGATTTTACAACCTTTGGACCTGTAAGGAACATGTAGCTGGTACCTCTGGTCATGATGTTGAAGTCAGTAAGGGCTGGAGAATATACTGCACCACCTGCACAAGGGCCGAAGATTGCAGAAATCTGAGGAATCACACCTGAAGCAAGGATATTTCTCTGGAAGATCTCAGTGTAGCCTGCAAGAGCGTTTACACCCTCCTGGATACGTGCTCCACCTGAGTCGTTAAGACCGATAACAGGTGCACCCATTCTCATACCTTTGTCCATTACCTTACAGATTTTCATTGCAAAGCTCTCTGAAAGAGAACCTCCAAATACTGTAAAGTCCTGTGCAAATACGTAAACCATACGGCCGTTAATTGTACCTCTACCGGTTACAACACCGTCACCGAGGAATACGTTCTTCTCCATGCCGAAGTTTGTACAACGGTGTGTTACAAACATGTCAAACTCCTCAAAGCTTCCCTCATCAAGAAGCATGTTGATTCTTTCACGAGCAGTATATTTGCCTTTTTCGTGCTGTGAGTCAATTCTTTTCTGACCACCACCAATGCGTGCTTTCTCACGTAGAGAAATCAGCGCTTTTACTTGTTCGAGTTGCTGGCTCATTTTATAATCTTTATGTTAAGTTAATTTTGATAATTACATTTTAGATGGATCCTCGCAAAGCTCTGTAAGTACACCGCAAGTTGATTTTGGATGAAGGAATGCGATATTCAGGCCCTCAGCACCTTTTCTAGGAGCCTTGTCAATAAGCTGGACATCTTTTGAAGAAAGCTCATCAAGTGATTTCTGTACGCCGTTGGTTGCAAATGCAATGTGGTGTACGCCCTCGCCCTTCTTCTCTATGAATTTAGCTATTGTCCCTTCAGGAGAGGTGCTCTCAAGAAGCTCAAGTTTGGTCTGGCCAATCTTGAAGAATGCAGTTTTCACCTTCTGGTCAGCCACTTCCTCAATTGCATAGCATTTCAGGCCAAGTTTCTCCTCGTAGTAAGGAATTGCAGTCTCCAACGATTTTACTGCAATACCAATGTGCTCAATATGTGTCAGTTCCATATCAATATGTTTTTAAGTAGTTAAAATATGTGCATAATATCTTGCAAATGTAGTAAATATTTAAAATAATACCCACCAAAATTGATAAAAAATAATGCCGTATGGTTTGTCCCATACGGCATTGGAAAATAGTCCCGGAGAATATTATTCAGTCATGTCCATAGTGTGGTAAACATTCTGGACGTCATCATCTTCCTCAAGCTTTGCAAGGAGCTTCTCGACATCTGCCTTTTCTTCTGCTGAAAGCTTCTTCGGCTCAGAGGTAGGAATCCTTTCAAACTGTCCCGACTTTATCTCAAATCCGTTGCCCTCAAGATACTTCTGGATCTCGCCGAACGACTCGAATGCACCATAGATTACAATCACATTCTCTTCCTCGTCAAGAAATATCTCGTCCACGCCATAGTCAATCATCTCAAGCTCCAGCTCCTCCATGTCTATATCCTCTTTTGCAACTGTCTTGAATACACATTTGCGCTCAAACATGAAGTCAACGCTTCCTGATGTTCCCAGTGAACCGCCGAATTTGTTGAAGTAGCTCCTTACGTTTGCTACAGTCCTGTTGTTGTTGTCGGTTGCAGTCTCTACAAGCACTGCAATGCCGTGAGGGGCATATCCCTCGTATACAATCTCCTTATAATCTGCGGTGTCCTTTTCCACTGCACGCTTGATTGCCCTGTCTATGTTGTCCTTAGGCATGTTCTCACTCTTTGCAGTCTGGATAAGTGTACGTAACCTTGGGTTGGTATCAGGATCCGGACCTCCTGATTTTGCACAGATTGTAATCTCTTTGCCAAGTCTTGTGAAGACGCGGGCCATATTGCCCCAACGCTTCAGTTTTCTCTCTTTTCTGAACTCAAACGCTCTTCCCATGATTCAAATTATTTTGCGTTCTCAATACGTGAGATATATTTGTTGATCTCATAGCCCTCAGGTGAATTTGAATATTTCTCCTGAATCTCCTTGTAAAAGGCAAGTGCCTCAGCTGGCTTGCCCAGCTCCTCTGAAATGATGCCGGCCTTAAGAAGGTAGCCTGCAGCAAGAAGGTTGTCAGCCTTTGCAGCTGCAGCCTTGTAGTTGTTTACAGCAGAAGCAAGGTCATTCTGTGCGGCATACGCATCACCGATACATGCAAGCGCCCTTGCAGCTATAATCTCATCCTTGCCGTTGTATTTCTTGAGGTTGCTGATAGCCTCGCTGAAGTTTCCCAGCTGGAGGTTACATACACCTGCATAGAAATATACCGCCTCACCTGATTTTGTGCCGTAGTCACTGATAATCTGGTTGAATCCCAGTGCATTGCCGTCACCGTCAAGAGCCTTCTCAAAATCACCGTTCCTGAAGTACTGCTCAGCTGTGAAAGTCTGTGCCATTGCCTCCTGCTGCTTTGGAAGGGTTACAAAGTTGTGGTAAAGGAGCGCCACCGCAATAACTGCAATCACTCCGATTGCACCGTAAACAATGTGGTTCCTGTAAGTGGTAAAGAACTTCTCAGTCTTTGACAGAGCCTCGCCTACATTAACTTCAGGCTCCTGGTTTTTCTTGTTGTTTGCCATATTTATAAGTTATTATTATCCTAAATTTTTGCAGGGTGCAAATTTACAATATTTTAATTAATGGCAAAGTTTATTTCGCACAATTCTTTGAAACTTTTAGGTATATTTGCGCTGTTATGTATTTGAAGAGGATATCTGTAAATAATTTCAAGAATATATCTGAGACTCATCTGGATTTTTCCAGGAAGATCAACTGCATTTCAGGCAACAACGGGGAGGGGAAGACCAACCTGCTGGATGCGATATATTATCTTTCCATGACCAAGAGCTTCTTCTCAAGCACCGATGCCTATACTTTCAGGTTTGGGGAGGATGCAGCTGCATTGAACGGCTCATACGTGCTGGATGACAATACGGAAGATACCATCAGCATTGGTGTGAAGAGGGAGGGTGAGAAGACTGTGAAGAAGAATGCCAAGGCCTACAAGAGGATTTCAGAGCATATCGGGCTTTATCCCATTGTAATGGTATCACCTGCGGATACCGTGCTTGTTAACGGTTCGGGGGAGGAGAGGCGAAAGTTCCTTACACTTATCCTTTCCCAGATAGACAAGGAGTATCTCAAGAGGATGCAGTCCTATAACCAGCTCCTGATGCAGAGGAACAAGCTTCTGAAGATGCCTTCCATTTCATGGGAGCTCCTTGATACAATTGATTTCCAGATGTCTGTACATGCAGATTACATTTTCAGGAAAAGGGGTGAACTCTGCAATGGGCTCCTGGAGAAGGTAAAGGGGTATTATGCAGCCCTGAGCGGATGTAAGGAGGAGGTGCAGATGCGGTACATTTCAGACTTGCAGGAAGGGACCCTGGATGAGCTTCTTAAGAGCTGCAGGGAAAAGGATTCTTTCCTTAAATTCACCTCTGCAGGTGTGCATAAGGATGACATTGAGTTTTCCCTGAACAGGATGCCGCTGAAGAAGTGCGGCTCACAGGGGCAGCAGAAGAGCTTCCTTGTGGCATTGAAGCTTGCCCAGTTTGATATAATGAAAGACCTGCATGATGTTGCTCCTATTCTTCTTCTGGATGATGTGTTTGACAAGCTGGACATGCAGCGTGTGGAGTATCTGCTGAGCCTTGTGGCAGGTGACCATTTCGGGCAGATCTTCATTTCCGACAGTAACAAGGTGAGGATGGCATCAATTGTGGAGAGATTTACCAATGAGTGCCGTTCTTTTGAGGTAGCCGGCGGAATCTATAAAACCCTGTAGTGATGAAGAGGGAGAATACCCAGCTTATTTCAGCAATAATAAAGGAATATATAAAGGAGGCTCATCTTGAGGAAGGGCTCCAGAGGGTGCGGATTTTCCAGACATGGGACATAGTTGTGGGGGAGGCAGGTGCAAAGGCAACCTCAAACAAGTTCTTCAAGGACGGAATCCTTTATTGTACCATTTCATCCTCCATAGTCCGTACGCAACTCTATTACCGAAGGGAAGATATTGCTGCCCAGATCAATAAAATGCTGGGCAGCAATATTGTAAGTAAGATTATCCTGAAGTGACATTATCACTCTACAACGAGAGTTTCACGCCAAAGTAGAGGCTTCTTGGCATCATAGGGCCGTAGATGTAGCCTGAATCGCGGTCAACTCCCTTGTCAAAGTCATCCTGGAATGAGTTGAAGATATTCATCAATCCTCCGTTAATCTGCATTCCCACTCCCGGGAAGAGCTTGAAGTCCTTTGATATCTTCAGGTTAGCATCAAAGAATGATGGTGTTTCAACAGCCACGTCCACAGGTGTGCCTGAACTCTCCATGTGCTGTACAAGCATTTCTCCGGAGTATGTGCCTGTAAGGGAGATTGAGAATGTCCTGGTTGGGGTAAACTGCATTGTAAAATACCCATAGAGGTCCGGAGTGCGGAACATCCTCTTTACTGCAGGTACTTCCGGATTCTCGCTCCACTCTTCCGGCTCCTTGTAACGGCTCTGCTGCCATGTGAGGCCTGCCTGAGCCATGAAAGCCTTGCTGAATACGGCCTTGCCCTCAAGGTTCATTCCGGTTACGGTTGCACCGCTTCCGTTGTAGCGCTCCTGTACCTGGTTCCCCTTCTCATCATACTCTTCAAGCATCCTTATTGTAAATACGTCCTTAAGGTCTGTATGGAAGAGTTCCAGCATGATGTTGCTCTGCACATTGCCAAATGTATGGTACCAGTCGGTTGAGAAGCTGAAGCTGTTTGAGCTCTCCTGCTTGAGGTCATCTGCAAGTACGGTAACAACCCTCTCGCCGCCAACAATTGCTATATGGAAATCCTCATCAAAAGCCTGGGGCGCACGGAAACCTGTAGAATAAGAGAGCCTGAAGTTCAGTTTGTCCGAAGGATTGAACCTGATGTTTGCCCTTGGTGAGACAATTGCGTGGTCAATCAGGGAGTGCTTGTCAATACGGGCACCCACAAGGAACCCCCATTTGTCTGTACGCCACTCATTCTGCAGGAATGCTGAGTAGATGTTGATCTTCTGTGTTACATCATGGTCATAACCTATTGTAACATCATTCAGATAGTTGTAGTTGTACTCAACGCCTCCGGTGAGTTCTGCAGGCATGAACCACAGGTTTATGAACTTATGTACATATTGTCCGCCCGCAACAACCACAAGGTCGTGGGTGTTGCCGTATGCGTTAGGGTCCATGTTGCTGCCGTAATAGCTGTCTCTCCTGGTATCCCTCAATGCGCCGTACACATTGAACTTGTTCCTGTAATCCTTGGACCATATATCGTATGTGATGTTTCCTGAATGGATGTTATGGTCTGTCTGCTCCGCAATATATGCCTGGTGTGGAGGCACGTCAAGCTGGTCTCCTCCGCGCCTGTACTCATTGGTGGTGCTGTATTCCGCACGTATCTTTGAGTTGTCTGTAATGTTATAGAATGAGTTGATTCCAAGAGTCTTGGCATTTATTGTGCCAATCTCGCAGAATCCGTCACCGTTATCATCATAGTGGTCCCTCTCACGTGCCTGCCCGTAGATGAAGAGCCCGGATTTGCCGTTGTCATTCACTATTGATGCATTGGCGGTGGTATTATTGTCCAATGCGCCGCTAATGCCTATTGAAGTGAGCGTATGGCTCACCTCAGCACTGTTGGCAACAGGGTCTTTTGTTATGATGTTAATTGTACCTCCAATTGCAGATGACCCGAAAAGTGCCGAGCCGCCGCCCCTCATCACCTCCACACGGTCAATCATGGTTGCAGGGATATGTTCAAGGCCGTAAACACCCGCAAGTGCAGAGAATACCGGCTTTGAGTTCATCAGAATCTGTGAATAGTGGCCGTCCAGACCGTTTATCCTCACCTGTGTGAAGCCGCAGTTCTGGCAGTCATTTTCAACCCTTACACCAGGCTGGAAATTGAGTCCGTCTGCAAGTGAAGAGGCGCTCACAAGCTCAAAGATCTCCTTGTTCACTACATTTACAAGGGTAGCGCTGTGCCTTTTCTTGGTCTCGCTCCGGTTACCCGTAACAACCACCTGGTCAAGGAGAAGGGCATCCTCCTCAATTGTAAAGTTCATGGTAATGGTAGAGTTTGACTTTATGGTTACAGGCTGTGTGGCGGTTATGTAGCCAACTGATGATGCCTCTATTATATAATTTCCGTCGGGAATGGTGGTAAGCTTGTAATGGCCTGTATCGTCTGTTGTTGTAACATATGTGGTTCCTACAAGCCTTATTGTAACGTATGGCACATGTTCCTGTGTCTTCTTGTCTATTACATGGCCAATGATATGAGGGTCAGATGTCTGGGCATTGGCCTGCATGCAGAATGCAAGCAATGCAATTATTGCAATGTATATTCTTTTCATTTCTAAGCCAAATTAGTTCTGTTGTACAAACAAATTGCATCTTTCCCAACAGTATCTGTCGGGAAGAAAATCAATTTTTCAGAGCTGGAATGAGGGGGGTGCGCGCAGGGAAAGTGCATCTGTAGTACGTACAGAGGCACTCTCAGGTGCAACAGTGCTCACCTCTTCCTGCCACGCAACTTCAAATGGTGGGATATGTGTTGTTTCAGCACTCTCTGCAGGGGTAATGTTGAACAGGCTGATAATCTCAGCCTCTTCTGCTGTATGCTGTATTCCCTTGAAGAGGTGGGCGTGTGAAATGTTGTGCCCGTCTATGATATGGTTATGGATAAGGGCAGCATTGCACATAAAGTACAATGCCACATAGATTGTGGCCGCAAGCCTCATAAATTTTATCCCCCTTTTCATAAGCGGCTGCAAATATAGAACTATATTTTATCTTTAAAGAGTTTACGGATGCCCAATTTTTTGTATTTTGGGTTAACTTTGCATGGATATAATATGAAGATATGAGAGAAAAGTATTCAGAAAAACGCACCGTTTCATGCTACGAGGCGGATGCAAACCACAATTTCCGCCCAACCGCCATGCTCGATCTCATGCAGGAGGCTGCAGGGCGTGACGCTTCTGGGCTCGGCTTCGGCTATGATGACATGATAGCATCAAATACCGCCTGGGTACTCTCCAGAACAAGGGTAATTTTCCATAAAAACCCAAAATGGAGGGATACGATAAACCTAAAGACCTGGCACAAGGGTGCCAACAGAATCTTCTACCTGAGGGATTTTGTACTGGAATCAGAAACAGGGGAGCAGCTGGTAACTGCCACAACTTCATGGCTCATTATAGACCTTGCTTCCCGACGGATGGTACGCAACACATATCTTGCAGAGAACTTCAACAACGAGGAGATGGGGAATGCAATTGCAGAGCCTGCAGACAAGGTTATGTTTCCAAAGGATATTGAGCCTGAACTGGCACATACCCACAGGACAGTGTGGAGTGACATTGACACCAACGGGCATGTAAACAACGTAAAATATGCAGTATGGGCCCTGGATGCCGTTGACTATGAAGTGGCAAAGGAGAGGCAGCTGAAGGAGATGCTCATCAATTATGATTCCGAAGTTATGCCGGGGCAGGAAATTGAACTTTACCGTGTCAGGCGTGAGGAGGGGGAGTGCCTTGAATACTATATCCAGGGCAAGGTTGACGGAAGGAGCAGTTTCAGCATTAAGATGATATTCTGATCATGAAGATTGTTGTTGACAGGGACATCCCCTTCATAGAGGGAGTGTTTGAGCCTCATGCAGATGTGCTTTATCTCCCCGGAAAGGATTTTACCAATGAAAGCATCAAGGATGCGGATGCCCTTGTGATAAGGACAAGGACCAGGTGCAATGCCGCCCTGCTGGACGGCACATCCGTAAAGATGATTGCAACTGCAACAATAGGGATGGACCATATAGACCTCCCTTATTGTGCTTCAGCCGGCATTACAGTTTCAAATGCAGCGGGCTGCAATGCCGGTGGAGTGATGCAGTATGTATTTACATCGCTTTACGCCCTGGCGGGGAAAAAGAATTTTTTATTGAACCCGTGTCACGGGTTACATTGTACCCGTGTCACGGGTGACAATGTACCCGTGCTGAAACTTGGAGTGATAGGGGTTGGAAATGTTGGTGGCAAGGTTGCCAAAATGGGTGAGTACCTTGGGTTTGAGGTGTTCAGGTGTGATCCTGCAAAAGAGAGGGAGCAGACCCTGGCTTTCAATAGCGGAAACCTGCATCTTAAGGATTTCAAGGATTATTATTCGCTTGAGTATCTTCTGGAAAACTGCGATATAGTCACTATGCATACAGACCTCAATCCTACAAGCCGTGGAATGGCAGGGGAGGAGTTCTTCTCCCGGATGAAAGAAGGGGCAATATTCATAAACTCTTCAAGGGGAGAGATTGTGGATGAGGCGGCACTTGAGGCCAATATTCACAAATTCAGGGGTGTTGTGCTGGATGTGTGGTGCAATGAGCCGGAGATTAACCGCAACCTTCTTGCGCAAGCGGATATTGCAACTCCCCATATTGCAGGATACTCGTATGAGGGGAAGGTTAACGGTACTGTGATGTCTGTGAGGAGTGTAGGGAAGCATTTCAGTATTCCGGCTCTGGAGGGATTCTCAATTGTACCACAGGAGAAGAACAACAATTTCTTCAGTGCAGAGGGAAAATCCCAGGAGGAGATAAACGGGTATTTTTCAAATATTTTCCCTATCTTTGAGCATTGTGCGGATTTGAAGTCCAATCCGCAGGATTTTGAGAAGTTAAGAGCAAATTTTAATTATAGGAGAGAATTTTATGTTATCTGAACAACAAAAACAACAGATTCAGGCACGCGGTATTGCCGTAGAGACATTCCAGACGCAGCTTGAGAATTTCAAGAAAGGGTTTCCTTACCTTACAATTGAGGCAGCTGCAACTCCAGCAAAGGGGATAAAGGTGCTTTCTTTGACTGACCAGGAGAAATATATTGCCGCAGCTGAGAATTATGGCGGCAACGTATGCAAATTTGTACCTGCATCGGGAGCTGCAACCAGAATGTTCAAGGATTTGTTTGAGGCAGCCGACAAGCTTGCCGCAGGAGAGAAACTGAAGGAGGGGTCACCGGCTGCAAAATTTGTTGAGAACATAAAATTGTTCCCTTTCTTTGATGCAAAGTCAATACTGAACCTTACACTACACCAGAATGCATGGAACTACGGTGCAATGCCAAAAGGCCTAATCCAGTTCCACAAATATGATAATGAGAACAGGACCCCGTTTGAGGAGCATCTTGTAGAGGGCGCACTCTATGCAAAGGATGCAAAAGGTGATGTAAGGATGGTTGTTACCGTTTCTGTAGAGCACCAGAAAGGCTTTGAGGAGCTTTATGAGCAGGTTAAGGAGAAGTATGAGAAGCGTTTCAACTGCAAGTATCATGTTACCTTCACAAACCAGTCACCTGCCACAGACATTGTAGCCGTTGACATGGAGAACAATCCTTTCACAAAGGATGACGGATCACTACTTTTCCGTCCGGGAGGACACGGCGCACTCCTTGCAAACTTGAATGACATTGATGCTGATGTGCTTGTGATCAAGAACATAGACAACGTGGTTAAGGAGTCTCTCCTTGATGAAACCATACGCTGGAAAAAGATCCTTGTGGGCAAGGCAGCCGAACTCCAGGAGAAGGTATTTGCATACCTGAGAAAAATGGATGAGTGCGGTGATGTTCTTCCCTGCAGCCTTGCGGCAGAAATCAGGGGATTCCTTGAGGATGAGTTCTGCGTGGCAATTCCTGACATGCCGGCATCTGAGCTTGCAAAGGTGCTCCGCACCAAGCTTGACCGTCCTGTAAGGATTTGCGGTATGGTAAAGAATGAAGGTGAGCCGGGCGGCGGTCCTTACGTGATCAGGGATGCGGACGGCACAACATCACTCCAGATTCTAGAGGCTGCACAGATTGACAAGAACAACCCTCAGGCTGTCAATGCAATGCAGGGTGCCACACACTTCAACCCTGTAGACCTTGTCTGTGCAGTGAAGAATTATAGGGGAGAAAAATATGACCTGCTCAAGCATACCAATCCACAGACAGGCTTCATCTCTGAGAAGAGCTTCCAGGGAAGGCCGTTGAAGGCCCAGGAGCTTCCTGGCTTGTGGAACGGTGCAATGAGTGACTGGAACACCCAGTTCGTTGAAACTCCGCTGATTACTTTCAACCCTGTGAAGACAGTCCTGGACCTCCTCAGGGAGCAGCATTGCAACAGATAATATATGGATTTGAAGGATGCCCCCGGGAAAAATGGTTCCGGGGGCTCTTTTTATTCATTGTCGGGAAGAAAAATATTAAAATTTTCATTAAATTTGCGGATTATATATTAAGAACAATAACTATCTAAAAATCTATAACATCATGATTACAGCATCTGCTATTTCAGCATTCCAGAGCATTGAGACTCCGTTCTACTACTATGATATGGAGATTTTGAAAAAGACTTTGGACATTTATACATCCCAAATAAAGAAATACGGCTATCACGCACATTTTGCACTTAAGGCCAATGCAAACCCAAGGATTCTTGAGGTTATCAAGAATGCAGGTCTTGGAGCTGACTGTGTGAGCGGCAACGAGGTTGCACTTGCAATCAAATCAGGTTTCGGTGCAGAGAATGTTGTATATGCAGGTGTGGGTAAATCAGACAAGGAGATAAAGACTGCCCTCAAGGCAGGCATCTTCAGCTTCAATTGTGAGTCTGTTCCTGAGGTTAAGGTAATCAATGACCTGGCAGCAGGTATGGGTAAGGTTGCAAAGATTGCATTGCGTATCAATCCGGACATTGATGCACATACACATAAATATATCTCAACCGGCCTCAAGGAGAACAAGTTTGGTGTAAGCCCTTGGATGTTTGAGGATTTTGCAAACCTCTTCAAGGAGTGCAAGAATGTTGAACTTATAGGACTACACTTCCATGTAGGTTCACAGATTCTTGACCTTGGCGTATTCAAGACTCTTTGCGGCAGGGTTGCAGAGCTCCAGAAATGGTTCACCGACAGGGGAATGAATATTGCCAACCTTAACTTGGGCGGCGGCCTTGGCGTTGACTATGAGAATCCTAACGGAAATCCTATAGCAAGCTTTGAGGAGTACTTCAAGCTTATCAACGAGAACCTGATTGTTGCTCCCGGGCAGAAAGTCCACTTTGAGCCGGGCCGTGCAATTGTTGCACAGTGCGGTCACCTCATTTCAAGGGTACTGTATGTTAAAGTTGGACAGAAGAAGAAATTCGCAATCCTTGATGCTGGCATGAATGACCTTATCCGTCCTGCATTGTACCAGGCACATCATGCAATTGAAAACCTCACCTCAGGCTACAAGCGCAAGATGAGATATGATGTGGTAGGCCCTGTTTGCGAGAGCAGTGACCAGTTTGGCAAGAACATCATCCTTCCACAGACAAGCAGGGGTGACCTGATTGCCCTCCATACTGCAGGTGCATACGGCCAGGTTATGGCAATGAAGTACAACCAGAGAGATATTGCTAAAGCTTATTATTCAGACGAGCTGTAACATATGCCAAGAGTAAGTTCAAAAGAGAAATATACGGCACAGGTGTTTGAGCTGTTCAAGGAGAAGGGGCTGATGCTCAACATGGAGCAGATAGCCTCTGAACTTGGGCTCACAAAGAAGACACTGTACAACAATTATTCAAGCAAGCAGGAGCTTATAGGCACTGTGCTTAACCATTTTTATTCTGGACTTGACGAAAAGATTCAAAGTTCAACCATTACAAGCAAGAATGCAATTGAGGCCTTCTGTGAGGTTTCAAAAGTTATTGCAAGAGAGATACTTAAATTGGGGCCTCTCTTGCTGAAGGATATTTCAATATATCAGTCCTGCCCTGCAATCTTTTCATTTACAGACAGGATGAACTTCTACACAATGCTTGTTAAGGACAATCTCAGGCGCGGCATTGATGAAGGGCTGTACAGGGAGAATGTCAATATAGACTTCTCAACGCTCTTCTACACATCTGCCATTGAGCTTTTCTACAGGTGGGACGGATCCTTCAGGTTTTTCAGCAACACATCTGAGTATCATAGTGAGCTTGTGAAGCATCATCTGTATTCTGTTGTAAATGCGAAAGGAATGGAGGTTCTTGAATCATATTTGAATTTATAAAAGAGAGATATTTGAAAGATGTTTGAAAATTTAATTGACAGACTGGAGAGTTCCTTCAAGATTCTTAAGGGTGAAGGCAAGATTACCGAGATAAACGTGGCCGAGACCTTGAAGGATGTGAGAAAGGCACTGCTTGATGCCGACGTAAGCTACAAGATAGCAAAGACATTCTGCGATGATGTAAAGAAGATTGCATTGGGCCAGGATGTATTGAAGGCAGTGAAGCCGAGCCAGATGATGGTGAAGATTGTGCATGATGAGCTTACCAGACTCATGGGTTCTGAGGCAACTGACATCAACATCAAGGGTGAACCGGGAATAGTGCTTGTTGCAGGTCTTCAGGGTTCGGGAAAGACAACGTTCTCTGGCAAGCTTGCCCTTAACTGCAGGACCAAAAGGGGGAGGAAAGTGCTCCTTGTAGCCGGAGACGTCTATAGGCCGGCTGCCATTGACCAGCTGAAGGTGCTTGGGGAGCAGATTGGTGTAGAGGTATATACAGAAGAGGGTTCTAAAGATCCTGTTTCAATTGCACGCAATGCAGTTGCCAAGGCCAGGAGGGAGGGATACTCCCTGGTAATTGTGGATACGGCCGGACGTCTTGCAGTTGATGAGGAGATGATGAAGGAGATTGCAGCAATAAAGGAAGCAGTAAATCCTACAGAGACTTTGTTTGTTGTTGACTCAATGACCGGACAGGATGCTGTTGAAACTGCCAAGGCCTTCAATGACAGGCTCAACTTTGACGGCGTTGTCCTTACCAAGCTCGATGGCGATACAAGAGGCGGTGCAGCACTTTCAATCAGGGCGGTTGTGAACAAGCCTATCAAGTTCATAAGTGCAGGGGAGAAGATGGAGGCACTTGACGTATTCCATCCAAAACGTATTGCAGACCGTATCCTTGGTATGGGTGATGTTGTTACCCTTGTGGAGAAGGCGCAGGAGCAGTTTGATGAGGAGGAGGCAAAGAAACTCCAGAAAAAGCTCATCAAAGACCAGTTCACCCTTGCCGATTTCTATGACCAGATACAGCAGATAAAGAAGATGGGCAACATAAAGGATCTTGCATCCATGCTGCCTGGTGTGGGCAAGGCTCTAAGGGATGTTGACATTGACAACTCGGCATTCAAGGGTGTGGAGGCAATAATCCTCTCAATGACTCCGTTTGAAAGGAATAATCCTCATGTAATCAACGGCAGCAGGAGAAGGAGGATTGCTGAGGGAAGCGGTACCACAATTGTTGAGGTGAACAGGCTTCTCAAACAATTTGAGGATACACGTAAGGTGATGAAGGTTATGGCCGGAGGTGGAGCCAAGAACAAGGCTATGGGTGCAATGAGGGCCATGCAGGGAATGAGAAGAAGATAATGACCATCAAACAGTAGATATTATGGTAATACTTGACGGAAAAGCTACATCAGACAAAATAAAGATGGAAATAGCCGAGATTGTTAAGGAGAGGGTTGCCAACGGCTGCAAACGTCCTCATCTTGCTGCTATTCTTGTAGGTAATGACGGTGCAAGCCAGACATATGTAGGACACAAGGAGCGTGCCTGCTCTCAGGTAGGCTTCAAGTCAACCTTGCACAGGTTCCCGGCTGAAATCACCCAGGAGGAGTTGATTGAGATAATTCAGGAAATCAACAGGAATGATGATATTGACGGACTGATAGTACAGCTCCCTCTTCCTGCACATATTGATGAGGATGCTGTCATAAACGCAATTGCCCCTTGCAAGGATGTTGACGGATTCCATCCAGAGAACGTGGGAAAGATGACACTTGGACTCCCTACATTCCTCCCGGCCACTCCATATGGAATCATAAGGCTATTGTCTGAGTACGGCATTGAGACAAGCGGAAAGCATTGTGTTATCATAGGACGAAGCAACATTGTAGGCCGTCCGTTGGCCAACCTGCTTTCGTTGAAGGATGAGCCGGGTAACTGTACTGTCACAATCTGCCACAGCCACACAAAAAATATTGAGTTCTTTACAAGACAGGCAGACATAATAATTGCAGCACTGGGATCACCAGGTTTTGTGAAGGGTGATATGGTGAGGGAAGGTGCAGTGATTGTGGATGTTGGAATCACCCGTATTCACGACGATTCAAGGAAAAACGGCTACAGGCTTTTGGGTGATGTTGATTTTGAGACAGTTGCTCCTAAAGCTTCCCATATAACCCCTGTACCTGGCGGTGTAGGTCCAATGACTATTGTGTCATTGATGGTAAATACCCTCAAGGCAGCGGAAGGAAAGTGCAAGAAATAGGCCCAGAAGGGTTCCTAAATAAAGCTGTCGGGAAGATGAATATTCAAGTTCTCTTCCCGACAGCTTTTTTTCAGGGGGCATGACTCATCAGACAATTGTCTGGACTACCTTTCCTGTAACCTTGATTGCCTTAGGCATTGCAGGGCAGGCATACTCGCATGCACCGCAACCGATACACTTTGAAGAATCAATATTTGGAAGGAACTGCCCCTGCACAATAGGGTTTTCCCTCATTTCAATTGCTCCGGCAGGGCAGGAGCCTGCACAGGCACCGCATCTTACACCATCTGACACAACTACACAGGTTGAAGGGTCATAGACAGCAAGTGCTATCTGGGTCTTCTGCTTCTGCTCAAGTGAAACATGTTCAAGTGCTCCGTGCGGGCAGGTATGTGAGCATGTGTTACAGCCGAATGAACAGTATTTCCTGTCATATTTGAGGGTAGGGAGCATAATTCCATCAATACCGTACTCCAGATATGCTGGTTTGATTATTTTGTTGGGACAAGCAGCAATACAGGCATGGCAGGCAGTACATGAATCCTTGAATGCCTGTAGGTTACGTGCACCCGGAGGCATAATTGGAGTATTTTCGGCTGAATCTCCCTTTCCGTATCCGGATGACTTGCTTCCAATATGCCTGGCTGCAGCTGCGGCTGCAAGA
Organism: Bacteroidales bacterium; assembly: GCA_017482565.1. Classification (GTDB taxonomy): domain Bacteria; phylum Bacteroidota; class Bacteroidia; order Bacteroidales; family UBA932; genus Egerieousia. The sequence goes on from JAFUMO010000007.1 coordinate 31,339, forward strand.
CCTCCCAAAGCAATGAGTGCTGTCCTCCTCTCCGGATTCTCAAGGTTCCTGTGATATGGGTCATCACTCTTCCTTTTCCTGAACCAGGTTGGGACAAGTTTCACACCACCACGCTTACAGCTTGTAAGACAATCATAGCAGGCAACACATCTAGTTGCATCAATCTCTTTTGTTTCAAGATTTATACATGCACTCTTGCAGTTTCCTGCACACAGGCCGCATCTTACACACTTTTCCTTGTCAAGGACAGGCTTGAAGAGGGCAAGTCCACCAACAGCACCAAGGAATGTGCCCACCGGACAGACTGTATTGCAGTACAATCTGCCTTTGGCAGCGCTGAATATCACTATAATGATAAGGAATGCAAGTGAATATACAAATGCGAATGTCCCTAAAGAGACATATTGCTGTGTATAGAAAGTGGCAGGAAACGCTTCTGAGAGCAGGTTTGTCATTGACATCTCCACACTGCCAAAAACATGTCTTGCAATCCTTCCATAATTTGAATAAGGATCAAGCAGGGCAAGCGGGTATGTAAACATGAGCACCAATGAAATTCCTGTGATTGCCAGGATTGAATACCTCAATATATTATGCGGACGAGAATATTTCATCTTGGGCTTCCGGCCTGAGTTCCCCTTCTTCCTTGCGAAGTTTGATATCCTTATGATAATATCCTGAAAGATTCCAAGAGGACAAAGGAAAGAACAGTACACCCTTCCAAAAAGGAGTGTGATGACCAGGAGAATGATGAAGGCTGCAGCACAACCTGTAAAGAGGGATATCAGCGCCGGGGTGAACTGTGTCCTGAGCAGAGCCTGTGAAAGAGGGTTTCCTCCCGACAAATTGAGGAATCCGCATGTGAGTATACAGAAAATGAAAGCAGCGGTGACAACCCTTGTCCCTTTTAGAATCTTACCCATAATCAGACCAATATTTTGTTTTATTATGCAAAAGTATTAAATTTAAAGTTCATATGAAATTATTGAGAGAATCATGATAAACAAACTGAAAAATCTTCCACTGCTTGGAAAAGTTGCAATTGCAATTGCATTGGGTATAATCTGTTCATTCTTCTTTCCTGAATTCCTTAACAGGACATTCATAACAATCAACGGAATCTTCGGCAACTTCCTTGGATTTATAATACCACTGATTATTGTGGGCCTTGTTGCACCGGGTATTGCTGAACTTGGGAGCGGGGCGGGACGCCTTCTTGCTATAACTGCTGCAATTGCATACGGCTCAACACTGTTTGCGGGATTCTTCTCATATTTTGCATGCGACCTTTCATATCCAATCTTCCTGGACAGCTCTTCAAGCCTCAGCCAGGGGGTTGCCCAGGCCAACAAGATACTCCCATATTTTACAGTTGACATGCCGCCTGTAATGTGCGTGACTTCGGCCCTTGTCCTTGCTTTTGTAATGGGTCTGGGACTATGTGCAATTGAGGGTGACAGGATGAAGAACGGACTTATAGAGTTCAGGGACCTTGTAAACAAGGTCATTTCAGGTGTAATCATTCCATTGCTTCCCCTTTATGTGTTCGGCATCTTCCTCCAGATAGGAGCTGAAGGACAAGCCGGTGCAATTATGAAGCTGTTCATGAAGGTCATTGCAATCATATTCGTACTCCATGTGACACTGCTCCTCATACAGTTTATAGTTGCAGGTGCAATTGCAAAGAAGAATCCTTTCAAGGCTCTTGTCACAATGCTCCCTGCTTATATGACAGCACTTGGGACACAGTCTTCTGCCGCTACAATTCCTGTTACAATGAGGCAGGCTATCAGAAATGGTGTGGATGAGAAGCTTGCAGGCTTTGTTATCCCGTTGTGTGCAACAATTCACCTTGCAGGAAGTACACTCAAGATTGTGGCCTGTGCGTTTGCAATTCTCTGGATGCAGGGGATGCCACACGGCCTTGATGTCTTTGCCGGATTCATCTGCATGCTCGGCATTACTATGGTGGCTGCTCCAGGAGTACCAGGAGGTGCAATCATGGCCGCACTCGGACTGCTTGCCTCAATGCTCGGCTTCAACGAAGAGCTGCAGGGCCTGATGATAGCACTATATATTGCAATGGATACATTCGGCACGGCATGTAATGTAACAGGTGATGGCGCAATTGCATTGGTTGTTGACAAAATCTACAGGAGATGATGAAGGTACATATAATTTCCCTCGATATAGTATGGGAAGACAAGCAGCAGAATTTCAGGAAAGTTGAATCTGTCATTGAGCAGCTTGAAGAGAGGGGTGATCTTATAATCCTTCCTGAAATGTTCTCCACAGGATTCACAATGAAAACATCACTGGCAGAAGATGCAGCCGGTGAAACCCTTCACTGGATGATTGCCGCCGCGCAAAGATATGATACTGCAATTTTAGGTTCATTCCCTTATTCCCAGAACGGGAGGGAGGTGTTCAACAGAGCATATTTTGTAAAGCCTGACGGCAGCTGGAGCCACTATGACAAGAGACACCTCTTCCGGATGGGTGATGAGAACAACTATTACACCAGGGGTGAAGAGAAGACAATTGTAGAGTACAAGGGAGTAAAGTTTGCCCTGAATATCTGTTATGACATAAGGTTTCCGGTATGGAGCAGGAACAAGGGAAACAGATATGATGTGCTTGTAAATATTGCAAATTTTCCGGAGGTAAGGATAAATGCCATTGAACCTTTGCTGAAAGCAAGGGCAATTGAAAACCTTTCGTATGCCCTGTTTGCAAATAGGGATGGCAAAGACCCAATGTGTGTCTATTGTCCAAGCTCGCAGGCATACGATTTCAAGGGGAATGAAGTTGGGCGTATTGAATTTGTAAAGGATTCGCATGGCTTCATGACTCAAGTCCTGACCTGTGACCTGGATATCCAGGCCCAGGAAAATTTCAGGGACAAGTTTCCTGCCTGGATGGATGCGGATACATTCAACGTAATCAGATAAGATGCGCTGTCTCCCACATATTTTTTCGCTTATACTCTCCATTGCCGTATCTTCCTGCATGACTGCTCCTGCAGACGGTATTTACAGGCTGGAGCTGTATGCACACGGTGACGTACATGGCTGCTTCTTTGATTCACTTGCAAGGATACAGACTTATCTCAATCAGAGGAGAGTGGCTGTTGGAGAAGAAAAGGTTGTTTCCATTGATCTTGGAGACCATATCCATGGGGCGAATTCAACCTATTATTATAATTATGTACATAATTATTCACCTGGAGAAAAGCATCTCTACTCCAGGGTGGCTGAATATATAGGTTATGATGCAATTGTAGCCGGGAACCATGACATAGAAACCGGCAGGGAGATTTTTGGCAGGATAAGAGATGAGATGTCCATTCCATACCTGGCTGCAAATGTTGTAAGGAAAGAGTCAGGAGAGCCATTTTTCAAGCCTTACGCAATATTTGACAAGGATGGTATCAGGATAGCTGTAATTGGCCTTACTACCCCGGAAGTGAAGAAATGGCTGGGAAGTGAAAAAATTGCAGGTCTTGACATTCTCCCGATACATAATGTTGCCGATATGCTCGTTGAAGAGGTGAAGGTAAAGCACTCCCCTCATCTGATTTTCCTTGCAGTCCACGCAGGGTGCGGGAATGGCAAAGGTGAAGATATTGAGAATCCTTGCAGATATCTTGCATCTGCAATTGACGGGATAGACGGAGTTCTGGCAGCCCATGACCATATTGCATATTGCGGCAAGGAGTGGAACGGTACAGACAGTGTGGTTGTGGTAAATTCCGGACCATATGCACAGAATCTGTCGGGAATTGGAATTGAAATTGAATTCTCAGGAGGTGAGGTTCTGCGCAAGAACCTTGAACCTGCCCTGATAGGGATGAAGGGGACAGCTCCAGATGAGGAATATATGTCTGCTTTCACGAGAGACAAGGATAGGGTAGATACGTTTTCTTCAATGAAGTTGGGTTCTATTGATGGGGAGATTGACCCAAAAATGATATTTTACGGTCCATGCCTCTACAGCAACCTTATACATCATGTGCAGATGGAGGAATCAAAGGCTGAAGTTTCATTTGTTTCCCCTACAAAATTTCAAGGTACAATTCCTGCCGGAGACATATGCTATAATGATGTGCTCAAACTGTATCCTTTTGAGAATATCCTGTATAAAGTTAAGATGACCGGGGCACAGATAAGGCACTATCTGGAACTCTCGTATGACAACTGGAAATCGAGGCCGGTTGCATTTGATTGTGCCGGAGGAATTGAATATGAGGCAGACTTCAGCAGACCGTACGGGAAAAGGGTGAGGATTGTTTCATTTACAGACGGAAGGCCATTTGATGAAAAAGCGACATATCATGTGGCAATGGCCTCATACAGAGCTAATGGGGGAGGGGATCTGCTGCTTGAGGCTACAGGATTGGGCATTGGGGAACTTGAAGGGATTGTCCTTGAGAAATACAGGCCTGTACGTAACCTGATTTATGATTTCTTTGACGGCAAAAAAAGGACAGCAGCCGGTTTGGCTGCTGTATCAAAGTGGTCCGTAAAGGAGTAATCTTACATATTCTCTTCTATGATTCTTAGAAGTTCATCTATTGCCTTCTCCTGTGGAACCGAGCGCAGCACCGGTTCCTTGCCCTTATATATGCAAACTTTGCCGGCACCTTCTCCCACATAGCCGAAATCGGCGTCAGCCATCTCTCCCGGGCCGTTTACAATGCATCCCATGATGGCAATCCTTACCCCCTTCAGGTGGGCGGTACGGCGTTTAACTTCATTGAATGTCTCTTCAAGATTATATAGTGTCCTTCCGCAACCCGGGCATGCAATATATTCCGGTTTGGTGAATTTTCTCCTTGCTGCCTGCTGCAGGTTATCCTTGAACTCTTCAATCTGCTCTATTGGAATCTCTTTGCCAGCGCAGGTGGCTGTAACATTGAAATCATCAATCTCCTTGTCGAGCAGAAGCGGACCGAAATCGCATGAAGCCTTGATTATGAACTCATCCCAGCAACTGCACTCATAGTGGGAAGAAGGTAGCCCTGCTGCATTCATTGTCTCCCTTATTGATGAAATTCTCCTGGAATAGTCACCTGAATCAAAGTGATCTGCAATAGTCCTTGCTACAGGGATTTCATTTACCGGATTCTCGGTAAGCGAAACCCTTATTGTATCACCTATGCCATCCTTGAGCAGAGCTGCAATACCTACGGCAGACTTAATTCTTCCTGTATCCCCGTTACCTGCTTCAGTGACACCAAGATGAACCGGATATATAATTCCTTTTTCACACATTGCCTTCCACAGGAGTCTGTAAGCTGTTGACATCACAATTGTGTTGCTTGCCTTCAGGGAAATTACAACATTATGGAAACCGTTTTCTGCACACATTTCCAGCCACTCCATGGCAGCCTCTTTCATACCGAGGGGCGTATCTCCATACAGGTTGATTATCCTTTCTCCAAGAGAGCCGTGGTTGAGTCCAATCCTTACAGCTGTGCCGTATTCCTTGCAAACCTGGATGAACTTGCTGAACTGGCTCCTGGCAACTGAGTGTTCCCTGGCAAAATTTCCCGGATTGATCCTCACCTTATCTGCAACCTTTGCAACTTCAATGGCCACATCCGAACTGAAATGCACATCAGCAACAAGGGGTGTCTCTATTCCCTTTCCGGCAAGCTCCCTCTTTATCTCCTTGAGAGCTTCAACCTCCTTCATTCCCTGGGTGGTGAGCCTTATCAGCTCCGCACCTGCCTCTGTCATTTCAATGCACTGCGCAACTGACCCGGCAACATCCTGGGTGTGGGTATTGCACATTGTCTGTACCTTTATAGGTGTGCCTCCACCTATTGTCAATCCTTTTACTGATACTGCCCTGCTTTTCATCTCTTTCTGTTTTTAGAATATTTCCCTCCCAAGTTGAAGTGCAGCCCTGCTGATATCTGAAGCTGTGTAGGGTGGGTATATAGCCAATAATCCTTTGAATATATCTGCGGATCACAGAAATGTGTGAGTCCGTATTTGTAGCTTGCCTCAATGTGCAGTTCAACCGGATGGAACTTTATTGCAATTCCTCCCTGTCCCATAATTCCAAAACCGAATTTATTTGTAGTTTCCGGAATTCCTCCCGGTATGTCTGTATCATATATGTAATAGCCGAATCCTCCAATGCCGAGCATGAGCCTGACACGGGAAATGTCACCCCTGAAAAGCCCCAGGAACGGCACCTCTATTGCCGAATACTCCTGCTTGTCCTCTGTAAATTCAGTTTCGCTTATTTCGTTTACATGAGAGTAGCCCATCTGCGTCTTGGCAAAGCCCACCTGTATGCCAAAATATGGCATTGTCCCCAGAAGAGAATGGAGGTAGGTATAATATATGCCGTAGTTCTCAGCAGATTTTACCTGTCTGTGTTTGTTAGACTGGCTGAAAGATACTCCTGAGATTGAATAGCCCCACTTCACACCAATCAGATGCTGGTATAGAATTGTACTGTCCTTTATCCTTGTTCCCGCATCTGCAAAGGAGTTCATGTCAAATTCCTTCAGATATGCCTCCTCGTTCTCCACAACATTCTGTGAATATGCGGGAATGGCAAGCAGTATCATTACCGCCAGATTAATCAACATTATTCTTGACTTGCTCATACGATCCATATTAATTGCCGAAAATTTCACCAAGGACAACACTTTGCACAAGGTCTGTCCTCTCCTCCAAAGACATTATTTCATTTCCATCGGGAAGAGTGTAAAGCCTCACCTTCTCAGGCTGTTTCTTCAAAAGGAGGTCTCCGGTATCAAAGATGCCGTTGCTGTTCTTGTCTTCTGTAATCCTTATTGAATAGTCACCTTTCTGCAGGTAAGGGAAAATGAGGTCTGTATCTTGCTGTATAACATATTTCCTGTATACCTGTGTCCTTGCAGCATTGATGAGCTCAACTATATATCTTGTCCCCACATCTCTGAGCTCAAGAGTAATGGAACTGAGGTTGTCATCTGTGGGGAGTGTTATGTTTACAACAGTGGAATCATTTGTGAATCCGTTGATGTCCTTGAATGCAGCATGAGGTATGTAGAGTTCATAGTCATTGCCTTTTACAAACTGCACCTCAGGCCTTATTGAATATTTGTTGATTTCAATTGAATCCCTGGTTACATTATACACAACATCACTCTCTATCCTCTTTGGTGTCCTCATTCTGAATGTTACGGAATCCAAATCCATACTTATGAGCGGATCCTTGAACAGCATGACAATGCCGTCCTGCTCAACTTTTGCAGGATCTGAATCCAGAGTGAACTCAAGAAGGTCCTTCCTCTTCCCGTCTTTGGATGACTGTGATCCCTTCCTGTCTTCCTTCTTCTCAAAAGGGGCGACAAGCTTGAGGTTCTCAACGGCTGGTGAGAGGTTGCCTGATGTATCTGTCTTCATGTACCTTATGGCGAGTTCAAGTGTATCAGGCAGGGTACGTCCCTCCTTTATCCAGAAGTTCAGACTATCATTTGTAATGTTTGACTGTCTGATGATACGGCTGCCCTCTATCCCTTTTATTGAGAAAGAATCAATCTGTGCATCAGAGGCATTGAACTTTATGTACGCACTTCTGCGGCTTGTCCTCTTATAGTCCCTTATGAACTGGTTGGTTGATTTTTCACTGAAAAGAAACAGCTCTATTTCCGAATGGCGCGCAAGGCATGCAAGCGTATCTTTTGGATCTACATACTGCAGATGAGGTGAATCCTTGTGCATGACCTCAACAGGAGTGACCAGAGTGTCAAGAAATGCCACATCCTCGCTGCCTGGGTCATATCTGTTGTTGTTGTTCCCGTCTGAGAATGCAAATACGGAATATGGGACAGGCTTCAGGTTCCTCACTGTAAAATATCCCCACTTGTCGCTTCTTGCAACCGCATCTGGAAGGGTGTTGATAACACTGGAATCCCTGGCGTTCCGGTATAGGGCAATGGTGGCCCCTTCTATCGGGAAGAGGGAAACAGCGTCAACTACAGTTCCGCTGAGCATCATTGAATCTATAGTTGTGCCTGTTGAGAAACTGTATGAATAACCATAGAGGGGATTGCCTTCATTGTTGTCAACTATCCCAGCCCCAAAGTTCAGCGAATATGTGGTGTTTGTATCCAATGGCTCCTGGAAGGTTACAATAAGGCCTTTCCCCTTAATTCTTGTCTTTACATTCTTTTTCTGGGGAGGGGAGAGGAGGATGTTCTTGTTAGGGTCCTTTATCTGTATATATTCGTTGAAACTTATAGTTATGCTCCCTTTCTCCAGTGGAAATGAAGTGGCATCCATTGAAGGTACAGTTTCAACGATTACCGGAGGTATGGTATCCTTGGGGCCGCCTGTTGGGGCAGCTTTGGTACTGGCACATGAACTTGCATGCAAGCAATAGGCTGCAATGCACGCTATACATGCCCCTTTAATAATTATCTCTTTAGGTGATCTTCTCATCATTGTCAATTTGTCTTCAGGTCAGTTCTGGTTACATTCTCAACCCCCTTTATCTTAAGGAGTGTGTTGATGATCATATCAAGATCCTGTGCATCATGCACATAAAGGTCTATATATCCGTCAAAAATACCGTCATGGGTCTCAAAGTGTATTTTTCTGATGTTCACATTAAGATCCAGTGTAATGAATCTTGTAATCTCATTAACTATTCCCATCCTGTCTATTCCCCTCAGGGATATCCTTGCCAGAAATGAGAGGATGGTATGCTTTGTCCATTTGGCATTTACAATCTTCTCGCCCTGGACGGTTGCCAGGGAAATTGCCTTAGGACAAACTTTCTTGTGGATAATGACATTATTATGGTCATCTACAAACCCCACAATTGCATCACCAGGAATTGGGTTACAGCAATCGGCAACCTTGTAGGTAAGGGTTCTGTCCACATTCTCCTTCAGAAGATAATCTTTCTTCTTGTCTATGGCAGGCTTGTCTTCAAAATTTTCAACGTCATCAATATTATCATCATCCTCTTCAGCCACATTGGAGAAGAACTGTAGTTTCCAGTATTTTACAAACTTGTTTTCATTATTTTTCCTGAGTACTTTGTCAAGGTCGTCCAACTTTACAACTCCCGTTGCAATCTTGTTGTACAGCTCATCCTTATTGTTGAGCTTGTACTCAATGAGAAGTTTTCTGATAACCCTGTTCTGCACCTTCACGCCAAGCTTTGAAAGCTCTGTCTCAAGGATATGCTGTCCCTTCACTATTGCATCATGTATGTCAGATTTAAGCGAGTCATATATAATGTCCTTAGCTTTGGGAGTGTGTGCATATTCAAGCCATTCCCTTTGAGGTTTCTGGGCCTCAGCCGTAATTATCTCAATCTGGTCCCCGTTCTTGAGCTCATGAGAAAGGGGAACAAGCCTGTGGTTCACCTTGGCTGCAATTGCGCGGTTGCCAATTTTACTATGTATGTAATATGCAAAGTCCAGAGCTGTCGCCCCTTTTGGCAGGGATTTGGAATCACCTTTTGGGGTAAATACATAAATTTCTGATGCAAGCAGGCCTTCATGGAACTTGTCCAGGAATTCAAGTGCACTCACATCCGGATTCTCCAGTACACCGCGTACCATTGTCAGCCAGTTGTCGAGCTCCTTCTCACTCCTGTTCACTCCCTTGTAGCTCCAGTGTGCAGCCACGCCCTTCTCTGCAATCTGGTTCATCCTCTCTGAACGTATCTGCACTTCAACCCAGTTGCCGTTCTGGCTCATGAGCGTACAGTGGAGCGCTTCATATCCGTTTGATTTGGGCACTGTAAGCCAGTCCCTTATGCGGTCCATCTTTGAACGGTAATATTCTGAGATGATTGAGTAGATGTCCCAGCACTGCTTCCTTTCAGAAATACCCTCCTTAGGCTCAAATATTATCCTTACCGCAAAGAGGTCATATATCTGCTCAAATGGTATCCCTTTCCTCTCCATCTTCTTCCAGATGGAGTATGGTGTCTTTGTCCTTTTTATTATGGTAAACTTGTATCCTTCATCGTGCAGAGCCTGGGAAATTGGAGCAATGAACTGGTTGATGGAATCTCCCCGTTCCTCAATAAGCGTATCAATCTTCCTGGATATCTTCTCATAGTACTCCGGCTCCCTGTATTTGAGCCAGATATTCTCCATTTCCGATTTCATGCTGTACAGCCCCAGCTTATGGGCAAGTGGCACAAAAATATACATGCTCTCGCTCAGGATCTTATCCTTCTTCCTCTCAGGCATGGAACCTATTGTGCGGAGGTTATGCAGCCTGTCTGCAAGTTTTATGAGAACAACCCTCACATCATCATTAAGGGTAAGGAGAATCCTCTTGAAATTCTCCGCCTGCATGCTTACTTCATTATTGCTGCCTGAATTGTGCTTGTTGTCCATTGCTGACTTTATCTTTGTAAGACCGTCAACAAGTGAAGCAACCTTCGCACCGAAGAGCCGCTCAATATCTTCTACCGTATATTCGGTATCTTCCACTATATCATGCAGAAGTGCCGTCACAATAGACTTGTACCCCAGACCTATCTCCTGTACCACAATCTTGGCTACGGCAATAGGGTGTATGATATATGGCTCGCCTGATTTCCTCCTTACTCCCTTGTGGGCCTCATTGGCAAACTCAAATGCCCTGATGACATCCTCATACTCACCCTGATTGGCACATCTCTTCAGACTTGCAATCCTCAATGATTCAAATTCCCTTTGAATAAGCTCGTTGTCCTCTTGTGTAAACATATTAGAATCTTAAATCTCGTGTTCCTTTCCTGACAGCCTCCAAATTAGCTGTAATCTTTTGTTTCTGCGCACTCTCCGGAAGTTTTTCCAGCTCCTGTCCAATAAGCCTGTAACCTGCATCCTTAGTCTTTTCAGAACCGTAATCCTCAAGATACTCTGCAAGAGTTATTATGGCATTAGGCGTGCAGAACCTCTTGATGAACCCTGGAATTGCAAATTCCATAAAGTGCTCACCTGTGCGCCCCATCCTGTAGCACGCCGTACAAAAGCTTGGTATATATCCCTTTGTAAGAAGCCAGTGCATAACGTCATCAAGCTCACGGGTGTCTCCAATCACAAATTGCTCCTTGTTGATATCCTGCTGGTCACCCTTCTGGTTCTGATATCCGCCAATCTCAAGTTTTGTACCAGCGTCTATCTGTGACACACCAAACTCAATTACCTCATCCCTTATTGCACTGCTTTCCCTTGCTGTCATGATAAGCCCTGTGTAAGGGACCGCAAGGCGGAGGATTGCTACAAGCCTCTTGAACTGGTCGTCTGTAACCTCATACGGCAGATCCAGGTCCATTCCTGCAGCCGGCTTTATCCTTGGGAAACTGATTGTATGCGGGCCTACACCGCAGGTCTTCTGCAGATGCAGTGCATGTGACACAAGACCCAATACCTCATATTTCCAGTTATAGAGCCCGAACAGGGCACCTATTCCCATATCATCAATTCCTGCTTCAAAAGCCCGGTCCATGGCATTGAGCCTCCACATATAGTCCCCCTTGACATCTTCTGCAGGATGATATTTTGAGTAAGTTTCCCTATGATAGGTCTCCTGGAATACCTGGAAAGTACCTATGCCGGCCTCCTTTACTATCCTGAAACCTTCAACGTCAAGTGGGGCAGCATTTATGTTCACCCTCCTGATTTCACCGTTTCCAACTTTAACATTATAGCAGGTCCTTACACTTTCTGCAATGAATTCAGGTGTATATACCGGAGATTCACCAAAAACAAGAATCAGCCTCTTGTGTCCGTATTTCTCAAGATTCTCAATTTCAGCAACAAGTTCGGAGTGGGAGAGGGTCTTCCTCACAGTCCCATGCGCACTCTTGCGGAAACCGCAATATTTGCAGTTATTGATACAATAATTACCTACATATAAAGGGGCAAACAGTACAATCCTGTTACCGTAGACTTTCCTTTTAAGTTCCCTGGCCGCATCAAACAGCTCTTTCAGCCCCTCCTCGGACTCTATTGCAAGAAGCACCGCAGTCTCTTCAACGGAAAGAGCCTCCTTATTCAGGGATTTCCTGAAAATCTCCCTTGCCCTGGTGAGATCCTCCTTTGTATCAGCAACAAGCCCCTGCAGCCTGGCATCATCAATGAAGTCAACTGCATTGGCGCTTAATTTCATATTCAGTTTCAAATTTTTCATTCCAAATTGATTTTTTCAATCACTTCCTGCTCCAGCTTATGGTAGTTGTCCTCGGAAGTATAGTTGTTCTCATATTGGTAGGCATGGGAAATCTCCGCACCTATGAGTATTATTGTCCAGCTCACGTTCATCCAGATGAGGAAGAGCGGTATAGCCGCAAAGGCTCCATATACGGAGTTGAGGCGGGATACAAAGAGCTGCGTCTCCATGTAGAGGTATTGCCACCCAACAAAGGCAAGCGCTGAGATCAGCGAAGCTGAAAAAGCGGCTGAAAACTTCACCTTTACATTAGGTACATACTTGTACAGGATTGTAAAGAACAGGGTAATTATCCCATACAGCGAGAGCCACCTTATTGCTTCACCTACGGATTCAAGGTATGAAATCTGGAAACCATAGGTGTTCAATGCCCTGGTAAACACAAGTGAAGCCGAGAGGAACATTGTAATCACAAGGGGTGCCACAATAAGCACACCAAAATAGTATAGGAACCTCTTGGCAATTGAACGCCCCCTTTCAGCCTTCCATATCTTGTTGAAACATTTCTCAACATTGAGGATGAGCCACAGTACAGTGCCAATGAAGAATGCAAGGCTTATAATACCAAAGGCATCCTGCTGGCTGATTGTAACTATATTCTCCGCAAACTGTATGATCAGCCGGATTATCTCCTTGTTCTCCGCAAAATATTCCAACAGCATCTCCTGGAGGTAGTTCTTGAGCCCGAAACCGTCTGTAACAGCAAAGGCCACAGCCACAAAAGGGACCATAGACATGGTTGAAAAGAAGCTCAGTGAAAAAGCATAAAGACCAAGATGATTCACGCCTGCCTCCCTCACAGTAATCAGCGCCACCTTGAGATACTTTATCAACTTCCTCTTGAACCTGCCCAAGTCATCAATTTCCAGATGCCATATATCATCTGTGATGAACTTCACAAACCAATGATAAAAGCCCTGTATTTCCTCCAGAAGATCCTTCAATTTGTCCCTATTTGTTAAGTTTAGCCATGAATTTCTCAGGGTCAATTATATAGCGGGTATGCACACCATTGCCTATCTGGCCCTTGCCGTCAAAAGCTTCCACTGTAAAGTTCACCCGGTTGCCTTCCGCACTTGTAACAGTTGCAGTAGCATATACCTCTGTACCTGTCAGGCATGCCCTGGTATGGTTTACCTCCATCCTTGTGCCCACACTGTCCTTACCCTCATTCTTGAGAAGTGTAAAGGCGGCATTCTCCATAAGCGCCACCATTGCAGGAGTTGCATATACCGGAAGCCCCCCAGATTTATGTGCAATAGCGGTATCACAATCCCCGACCGTAATACCAACCTTATAAGTATCGCCTGATGCTGCCATATATTAACCGTTATATTCCTTCATGAAATTCTCTATAAATACGGAAGCGGCACCACATAGTTTTTCATAGGAAGCACCTCCCATAATCTCAAGTGGAGCGCCCTTTATCTCCATTCCCATTTCAGGGGCATATTTTGCAAGGCTCTTCACTCCGGCCCCGTTCCATGTAGAGCTGCCAAAAACAGAAAGCACCTTGTTCCTTGGCGATACAAGTGAAATTTCGTTGCACAGATGCTCCATCATAGGGTGCATTTTAGTATTGTATGCACACGTTCCCAAGATAAGCCCCTTGTATTTCCAGATATCCTGCAGTATATAGGATACATGGGTCTTGGATACATCATGAATCCTCACCGGAATCCCCTTTGCACCAAGCTCCTTCCCGATAAAATCTGCCATCTGCTCAGTATTTCCATACATTGAAGCAAAAGCAATCACAACACCCTCCTCAGGGATGCTCCTGCTCCATTGGTCATACAGCCCAACCACTTTGGCGGGATCCTTTCTCCATACGAGTCCGTGAGAAGGGGCAATCATATTTATCCTGATTCCCTTCAGTTTCTCAAGAGCCTTCTGTACCATATTACTGTACTTTCCAACAATATTTGAGTAGTACCTGAGCATCTCTCCCTTATAGTCTGCCTCAAAATCGTTCTGGTCATCAAAGATTCCTCCGTCCAGAGTACCGAAGCCCCCGAAAGCGTCACATGAGAACAATGTTGCGCTCTTCTGGTCATATGTTACCATTGTCTCAGGCCAGTGTACCCATGGCACAAGGTGGAATGACAATACATGCTCTCCAAGTTCAAGTGTATCCCCATCCTTAACAAGGTGGAATGATTCCTCGGGAATATTGAAGTAGTGGGACAGTATTTTGCCGGTCTGGGCATTTCCCACAACCTTGGCATCAGGGTATTTTGCAAGAACCTGCCCAATCAAGCCAGAATGATCCGGCTCCATATGGTTTACAACAAGATAATCAAGCTTTCCACCCTCCAGAAGCCTTTCAATATTGTTCAGGTAATTATCATTGCTTCCTGTTTCAATGGTATCTATTAACAGGTTTTTCCTATCCCTGATAAGGTAGGAGTTATAGCTTACCCCTTTTGGAAGAGGCCAGTTGTTCTCAAACAGGTTCTTGCGCCTGTCATTCACTCCAACATAATAAATTCCTTCACTGACAGTAATGTTGTTCATCTTTATATCTTATTTATCATTTCAAAAAATTGTGTCTCATCAATAATCTGCACCCCAAGCTTTAGAGCCTTTTCAAGTTTTGCAGGGCCGCATTTTTCTCCGGCTACCATATACGCGGTATTTCCGCTTATTGAGCTGCCCGCCTTGCCTCCGTTTGCCTCAACGAGGAACTTCATCTCATCCCTTGGAATGGAAAAGTTACCGGATATAACAATTGTCATCCCCTTAAGGATATCTGACTGCACAGTTTTCTTTCCGCTGTCAACCTTCATCTGCAGACCATATTCCTCAAGCTCCTTTATTATCCTCATGTGGAGAGGGTTGCTGAAATAGGAGAGGATAGAATCAGCAAGCTTTGCTCCAACATCATCAATTTCAAGGAGTTCCTCCCTTGTAGCCATGGAAATGCTCCAGATGTCTCCAAACCTCATGGCAATACTTTTGGCAGTCGTCTCTCCTATATGCCTGATGCCCAAAGCAAAAAGTACCCTTTCAAAAGGCACCTCCCTGCTCTTGGAAAGGGACTCAATGAAATTTGAGACAGATTTTTCCTTCCATTTGTCAAGGGTAAGCAGGAGCTCTGGGGTGAGCTTGTAGAGGTCACTAAGCTCCCTGATATAGCCTTTGCTGTAGAGCTGCTCCACCGTTGCCTCCCCCGCATTTATCCCCATTGCCTTCCTCCCGATAAAATGAATGAACTTGCCCTTTATCTGTGGAGGACAGTTATCCTGGTTAGGGCAGAAATGCCTGGCCTCATCCTCGTCCCTAACAAGTGGGGCCCCACATACAGGGCAATGTGAAGGGAATACTGCCTCCACAATGTCAAAGCCCCTTCTGGAAGGTTCAACCCTCGTTATCTTAGGGATTATCTCACCCCCCTTCTCAACATATACATAATCACCTATGTGGATGTCGAGCAGCTGCATCTGGTCTGCATTGTGCAGTGATGCCCTCTTTACCTTTGTTCCGCTGAGCTGTACAGGTTCAAGGTTTGCAACAGGGGTCACTGCACCTGTCCTTCCTACCTGGTAGTCAATGGAAACAAGCTTTGTAAGCGCCTCTTCCGGCTTAAACTTGTATGCCGTTGCCCATCTTGGTGATTTTGCAGTATAGCCCAATGATGCCTGCAAGGCAAGCTGGTTTACCTTTACGACTATGCCGTCAGTAGCATATGGTAGATTCTTCCTTTCTGAATCCCATCTGTTGATATATTCATTCACTTCATCCAGGTTAATGCACTCCTTTACAAGGCCGGATACTGGAAGTCCCCATGATGAAGCCTTCTGGAGGGCTTCAATATGTGTTGCTGCTACGGGTTCTTCAACTATAAGGTGATATAGGGTGCACTCCAGGCCACGTCCCTTTACAAGTTTGGGATCCAGCAGCTTCAATGAACCTGCGGCTGCATTTCTCGGATTTGCGAACGGCTGTTCCTCTTCAATTTCCCTCTGGCGGTTGAGCTTGTCAAATGCCTTGTAGGGCATGTAAATCTCACCCCTTATCTCAAATTCATCCGGATATCCGCTCCCATCCTTCAGGGTTTCCGGTACAGAAGGTATCTGAAGGACATTCCTTGTAACATCATCACCAACAGATCCGTCACCTCTGGTAAGGGCCCTCATGAGCCTGCCGTTCTTATAGGTAAGGCAGATTGCAGTACCGTCAAACTTAAGTTCACAGGAAAAAGTGTATGGTGAGGCGCTTCCTTTCTCCACCCTCTCATTGAATGAAGAAAGCTCATCAAGGCTGTAGGTATTGGAGAGGGAGAGCATGGGGTATCTATGAGGATACTGCTCAAACTGGCGGGGCAAGGAACCGGCAATCTCATTATAGGGAAGAATGTCACTTCCCACCTTCTGGGTGGGGGAGTCCTTGCGGAGGAGTTCCGGGAACATCTTCTCCAGCTGCTGCAGTTCCATCATGAGCAGGTCATACTGGAAATCTGTAATTTCCGGTGCATTTAAAACATAATAGTTATGATTATGTCTCTCAAGTTCTGCAGCCAGCTGCACTATTCTCTTTTCAGCCTCTTTTTTCTTCACTTTTTCAAATTTTAACTAACAAAAATAGGTAATATTTTAATAAAAATGTAAATTTGCCGCCCGAAATGACAAAGAAATAACAACTAGAAATAAATTTATTAGAAATGAAAAAATCAATTGTTATCCTTACAGGTGGCGGTCCTGCTCCAGGAATGAATACCGTAGTGGGCAGTATTGCAAAGACTTTCCTTCAGAACGAGTACAGGGTTCTCGGCCTTCATGGCGGTTACAAGGGTCTTTTCTCACCTGACCCAAACTATACCGAGCTTGACTTCACTACAGCTGACTGGATGTTCAACAGGGGCGGTTCATATCTTGTGATGAGCCGTTTCAAACCATCAGACAACGATTTTCAGGAGAACTTCAACCTTGATTTCTTTGTAGAGAACAACATCAAGCTTCTTGTTACAGTAGGTGGTGACGATACAGCTTCCACAGCTAACAGGATTGCAAAATTCCTTGAGGCAAAGAACTATCCTATCGCAAACATTCACGTACCTAAGACAATTGACAATGACCTTCCTCTTCCGCAGAATATCCCAACCTTCGGTTACCACACTGCAAAAGCTGAGGGTACCAAGATTGCGGCAACCGTATATGAGGATGCAAGGACAAGCGCAAACTGGTTTGTAGTTTCAGCTATGGGACGTTCGGCAGGCCATCTTGCATTGGGTATCGGTGCATCTTGCCACTATCCTATGATTGTAATCCCTGAGATGTTCAACAAGACTACAATCACAGCAGACAAGATCATCAATCTTGCAATTTCATCTATCCTCAAGAGAAAGATCATGGGCGTTCCTCACGGATGTATCATGATTTCAGAGGGTGTGTTCCATGAGCTTTCGCACGATGAGCTTCTTGAGCGCGGAGTCAAGTTTACATATGATGACCACGGCCATCCTGAGCTGGGCAAGATCTCAAAGGCCCAGATGTTCAACGATATGGTTGAGAACAAGCTCAAGTCATTGGGCATAAAGGTGAAGACCCGTCCGGTAGAAATCGGTTACGAGGTAAGGTGCGTTACCCCTGTAGGTTATGACCTCATGTACTGTTCACAGCTTGGCATGGGTGTTTACAAGCTCTTTACAGAAGGTGTAACAGGATGTATGGTTTACCTCGACCTTAACGGAAACATCAAATCATTGTACCTGAAAGACATGCAGGATCCTGCAACCGGCAAGATTCCGCCACGTGGTGTAAACATACACACAGATAAGGTACAGCAGATTCTTGACCACATCCTCAACTACATCACACCAAGTGAGTACGAGGCTGCCAGGAAATATGTCCCTAACCCTGAGGAGTACGATTTCAAGAAGATACTCAACTGGTAATCAGACTCCTTCATGGAGAAGAAATTCATAATTTATCAACTTTTGCTGAGAGTCTTTGGAAACACCAATGAGAATTGTGTTTCCGGAGGCTCTTTGTCATTGAACGGCACAGGAAAATTCTCCTCCATTACAGATGAAGTCTTCAGACACCTCCATTCACTTGGAGTATCCCACATCTGGTATACAGGTGTTATAGAGCATGCCACCAGGGAGTCCTTTGAAGCTTATGGTATAAGGCGGGACAACCCTTCCGTGATAAAGGGTGCAGCAGGCTCTCCGTACGCCATAAAGGACTACTACGATGTAAACCCTTATCTGGCAGATTCAGTTCCCGACAGGATGGCTGAATTTGAAGACCTTATACTACGCACCCATAATGCGGGGTTTAAGGTTGTGCTGGATTTTGTCCCAAACCATCTGGCAAGGGAATATAACTCCGATTCAACTCCATACTGGGCCAGGGAATTTGGTATAGGGGACAACGAAAACGGTTTTTCTCCCGACAACAACTTCTACTATCTTCCCGGAGAAATGTTCTCAATGGGGACCTACAACGAACGCCCTGCCAAGGCAACAGGAAATGACTGCTTTACATCCACACCTTCCACAAATGACTGGTATGAAACAGTAAAGCTTAATTATGGGGTGGATTATATGGACGGCAGGAAAGGGCATTTCAACCCAGTACCAAAGACATGGTACATGATGCAGGATATCCTCTGCTTCTGGGCGTCAAAGGGAGCGGATGCTTTCCGCTGTGATATGGCGGAGCTTGTACCGGTTGAGTTCTGGGAGTGGTGCATAAGGGAAGTGAAACAGAAATATCCTAAAGTACAGTTCATAGCAGAGGTATATAATCCTGCTGAATACTCCTCGTATATGTACAGGGGCGGCTTTGATTACCTTTATGACAAGGTTGGGCTGTATGATACGCTTAAGGGGATATCACAGGGACACTCCGCGTATGCCCTTAATGGAGGGTGGGGGGCACCGTCAGCATCTTCAATTACAGGATGCTGGCAGTCTGTGAATGACAAGCAGGACAGGATGCTCAACTTCCTTGAGAACCATGATGAGCAGCGTATAGGCTCAGACTTCAACCTTTATGACCCTTTCAGGGCAATACCTTCACTTGCCGTTTCACTTATGCTCAACAGAGCCCCATTCATGCTGTATTGCGGCCAGGAAGTTGGAGAGAGGGGGATGCTTGAGGAGGGGTTCAGCGGACGTGACGGACGCACTTCAATATTTGACTGGTGCTCAGCCCCTTCAATTGTAAGGATGCATAAGGGAAAACTGCTTGCGGATGAAGCCAGGCTGCTTGAAACATACAGGGAGATGCTCACCTTTGCCATGGGAAGCAGGGCAATTGTTTCTGGGGAGACATACGATCTGCAATACGCAAACTACAACAATCCAAATCTTGATACAGACAAGTGCTTTGTCTTTGCAAGAAGATACTCTGCTGGAAAAGAGGCTGGAGCATTCCACAGGGGCGGCAATGAACTGAAAGGCTGTCGGGATGATGGAGATGAGCTTGTAATTGTTGCTGCTGACTTCTCCCAGTCCTGCAGACATGCCAAAATTTCACTGCCGGAAGATTTCTTCAGGTTCCTGAAGATCCCTTACGGTGAGCTCAATCCATTTGAGCAGGTGGAGGTCAGGTTCAATGATTATGGTGTGGCAATTCTCAGATACAATATATAGCTAATCGGATATCAGGTCTGCCGGCTGTGCACCGGTAACTGAAACCAGATCCTGCGGGGCAATCTTCAACTGCAGCCCCCGTACTCCCGCGCTTATATATATGAAAGGAAAATCCATGCAAGTGGAGTGTATCCATGTGGGATAAGGCTTCTTCATCCCAATGGGGCAGCACCCACCGCGGATATACCCTGTAAGAGGGAGGAGTTCCCTCATGGCAATCATCTCAACCTTCTTGTTCCCCGACAGCTTTGCCGCCTTCTTAAGGTCTACCTCCCTGTCACCTGGAATTACACAGACCAGCAGTCCGTTGCGGTCGCCCCGCAGCACCAGAGTCTTGAACACCTGCGCAATATCCTCACCAAGCTCTGCCGCAACATGAGTTGCAGCCAGATCATTCTCATCCACTGTATAGGGAACCAGGCCATACTCAATATTCTTCCGGTCCAATATCCTGGCCACATTAGTCTTGTTTATTTTCATAATTTTTCCTGAACTTATGTACTCCGGCATTGTTATCAAATTACACAAATTAAATAAAAAATTATGTTACCAACCAAAAAGAACCAGAGCTGGTTTCCATCAATCTTCAATGACTTCATAGGGAGTGACTGGGTGGAGAGGCTTCACTCAAGCTCACCTATAAACATCATTGAGACAGATGAAGACTTCAAGGTGGAGATAGCAGCGCCCGGACTTACCAAAGACGATTTCAACATTAAGGTAACCAATGACAACCTCATGA
This sequence comes from Bacteroidales bacterium, assembly GCA_017482565.1. Taxonomy (GTDB): domain Bacteria; phylum Bacteroidota; class Bacteroidia; order Bacteroidales; family UBA932; genus Egerieousia. The sequence goes on from JAFUMO010000007.1 coordinate 51,875, forward strand.
CAGTTACCGTGAAACAGGAAGAGAAGAAGGAAGAAAAGGACAAGAAGGGAAGATACCTCAGAAGGGAATTCTCATATGCCCAGTTCCAGCAGAACCTTATCCTTCCTGAAAATGCGGACAAAGACAAGATTGAGGCAAAAGTCTGCAACGGAGTTCTGGGGATCTGTATTCCAAAGAAGAATCCTGATAAAATTGAACCCGTTGAGAAGCAGATAGAGGTAAAATAAAATGAAGTCGTGACACGGGTACAGTGGAAGTCGTGTCACGACTTCCCTTTTTTTTGTATCTTTGGATTGCAAAAAGAAACTAATATGGCAGTTACTGGAGTTCCAACGGAACTTGGGACTGAAAAGGTCTCAAAATTATTAAGGCAATACGCTGTTCCTGCAATCATTGCAATGACGGCATCATCGCTGTACAATATGGTTGACAGCATCTTTATAGGGCACGGAGTGGGAAAGTATGCAATTGCCGGCCTTGCCCTTACATTCCCTATGATGAACCTTGGAGCGGCATTCGGTGCCCTTGTTGGTGTTGGCGCATCTGCAACCATTTCAATGCTGCTTGGGCAAAAGAACTATGAGATGGCACAGAAAGTGCTTGGAAATGTGGTTACGCTCAATCTTATTATAGGCCTGATTTATACCATTGTGTTCCTCATATTCCTTGATCCTATCCTCTATTTCTTTGGTGCCAGCGAGAATACCATTGGGTATGCAAGGGATTATATGAAAGTTATCCTGTATGGAAATATCATAACACACATGTATCTGGGACTGAATGCAGTAATGAGATCTGCCGGACTTCCTGGAAAAGCGATGATGGCCACGATATTTACTGTTATAATCAATACGGTGCTTGATCCCCTGTTCATATATGTCTTTGACTGGGGAATTAAGGGTGCCGCCTGGGCCACAATAATAGCACAGACATCAGCGCTCATATGGATTACAAGAATCTTCTCCGACAAAAACCTTGTAATCCACTTTAAGAAAGGTATCTACAAGCTTAGGAGCAGGATAGTGAAAGATGTCATTTCTATAGGCATGTCACCTTTCTTTATGAATACTGCGGCATGTCTTATAGTGATTCTCATTAACCAGGGATTGCAGAGACACGGTGGAGACCTTGCAATTGGAGCGTATGGTATTGTGAACCGCATTTCATTTGTATTTGTGATGATTGTGATGGGCCTTAACCAGGGAATGCAGCCTATAGCCGGCTATAACTTTGGTGCAAGGCAATTCAACAGGGTGGCGGGGGTGCTCAAGCTTACAATCCTGTGTGCAACCGTAATCATGACAATAGGATTCATCGTTGCCGAGCTTTTCCCAAGGCTGCTTGTAATGGTGTTCACTACAGATGAGGAGCTTATACAGCAGTCTATAAACGGCATGAGGATTGTGTTCATGATGTTCCCTATAATAGGGTTCCAGATGGTGACATCAAACTTCTTCCAGAGCGTGGGAATGGCAGGAAAGGCCATCTTCCTCTCACTTACAAGGCAGCTCCTGTTCCTTCTGCCATGCCTTCTGATACTGCCGCATTTCTTCCAGACAAACGGTATCTGGATGAGCATGCCTGCAGCTGATGCACTTGCCAGCATTGTATCCTTCTTCATGCTATATTCACAAATAAAGAAATTCAAAACTGCCGGAGAACATGAAAAATAGATTCTACATTACAATAGGGCGCGAGAAAGGGGCCGGAGGCCTTGAGATTGCTAAAAGATTGTCTGAGGAACTTGGTATTCCACAATATGACAAGCAGTTGCTGGATATAGCCGCAAAAGAGAGCGGGCTCTGCAAGGAGGTTTTTGCAAACATAGACGAGAAGAGGGGCTCCAAGTTCATCTCAGGGTTCTTTTCGGGGATAATGGGTTCCCTTTACACTGAATACGGTGCTTCATCGGGAATAAACAGGGAAGAACTGTTCAGGATACAGAGCAGCTGCATAATGGAGATTGCAAACAGGGGCTCCGCAATATTTGTGGGAAGATGTGCGGACTACATCCTCAGGGAAAGGGACAACTGCCTGAATGTATTCATTACAGCAAAGGGTGAGGACAGGGTTGAGAGGCTTCTGCAGAACAACAAGATAAAGGATGCCGAAAAATACACAATGGAGGAGATGATTGGTCTGCTGGAGAAGAGTGACAGCAGGAGGGAAAGCTATTATAACTACTTCACATACAAGAAATGGGGTGCAGCCTCATCATACGATGTATGTCTAAATTCATCACTGCTCGGCACAGAGGGATGTGTAAGGACAATCATTGATATTCTTAAAGCAAAAGGATGGAGTAATCAGTAATGCAGGCCGGCGCACCTCTTGAACTTGGAAACGAAAAGATACCGCGACTGCTCAGACAATATGCGGTTCCGTCAATCATTGCAATGAGCTGCTCCTCATTGTACAATCTGGTTGACAGCATTTTTATAGGGCAGTTTGCAGGAGGTTATGCCCTGGCAGGCCTTGCACTTACATTCCCTCTGATGAATCTGGGGACAGCCTTCAGTTCACTCATAGCTGTGGGTGCATCAGCAAATATCGGGATTTATCTGGGACAGAAAAACTATCCAATGGCCCAGAAGGTGCTTGGGAACGTGGTTACCCTCAACTTTATCATAGGACTTGCATATATGGCCATTCTGCTGGCATTCCTGGACCCTATCCTCTGTTTCTTCGGGGCCAGTGTAAATACTCTGCCGCATGCAAGGGAGTATATGCAGGTGATTCTGGGAGGAAACATAATATCACATACATATTTTGCACTTAATGCTGTCCTGAGGGCCACAGGCCTTCCGCGCAAGGCAATGAATGCCTCCATATATACGGTACTGATTAATGCGGTGCTGGATCCGCTGTTCATTTACTGGTGGGGGATAAGGGGTGCGGCAATAGCCACAATTATAGCACAGGCAATATCATTGTCGTGGGTAATTTATGTACTGTGCAACAGGAACCATGTGGTACACTTCCAAAAGGGGGGATACAGGCTGCAGAAAACTATAGTGAAGAGGATCCTTTCAGTTGGTATGTCCCCGTTCTGCATGAACACTACCGCATGCCTGATAGTGATTGTCTTTAACCAGGGGCTCAAGCAATACGGAGGAGACCTTGCAATTGCCGCTTACGGGATTGTAAACAAGCTTACATTTCTCTTCATAATGGTGGTAATGGGGCTCAACCAGGGGATGCAGCCTATAGCAAGCTACAACTTTGGGGCAAAACTATATGAAAGGCTTGAAAAGGTTGTAAGGCATACGGCCATATGTGCCATAGCTGTTACCACAACCGGATTCATTATTGCAGAACTGTTCCCGCACCAGCTTGTAGGGTTGTTCACCTCAGACCAGGAGCTTATGGATGAAGCTGTAAAGGGGCTCAGGATTTCCTTCATGTTCTATCCAATAGTGGGGTTCCAGATGGTGACATCAAACTTCTTCAGGAGCATAGGGTATGCCGGAACAGCCATTTTCCTCTCCCTTACAAGGCAGCTGATATTCCTCCTTCCGTTGATGCTTATTCTGCCGCATTTCATCGGATTGGACGGAATATGGTGCAGCATGCCAATCGCAGACCTCATATCATGTATGGTCTCTGCATCAATGATGGTATACCATCTGAGGAAATTCAGAAGGCAGTACTGCTGATACTATCTGTACCCTCTTCTCTTGAATTCTGACTTGAGTTTCTTAAGGTCGTCATCAGCCTTGATCTTGCAGATGATTCCCTTGACAAGAGTATCGAGGTTCCTGCCTGGCGAATAATCTGCAGGACATACATAGTCACACCTGTCCTGGCTGAGAATCTTCTTTGCAATTTCCCTCTTCTTCTCATTCTTTGGCTCATAAACGGCTATGGTATTGCCACCCATTGACTTTATGAGTTTCATGCATGGGACATCTGTCTCTCCGTCACCAAAATAGACCATATTTGTAAAAGGGACCCTCTTTTTGGAATCAGGCATTGATTCATTTATTTTTACGGAATCCCTTATGGTAAAGATCCCCTTGTTTATCTTGTACAGGAACTGGGTCTTGTTTGTATAGTTCACCGCAGCTGCAGGCCACTGGGCATCACCGTTCTCATCATAATAGTAGGAGCTTGCAAAGATAGTCTTGAATTCATCTGCAATGGGGGTACCCTCAATCATCTCCTTCATTCCCGACGAATTGATATAGTGTTCCACAATCACCCCATGGTCCATTCCAAAGTCACTGATTCTGCGGAACCATTCTTTCACACCCTGGAACAGCTTCACATCCTGCCCGAATTTCTGCAGGCTTTCCCTTCTGATAGGAATCCCCCTTTCACGGGCTTTTTCAAGCATAAGGAGCATGTATACCAACACGTTGTCAGAATCCTGGTTCTGTGCCATCACAGCAGTCTGTCCCCAGAAATCCTCCTTTTTCTCACCAACACTCTCTATAAATGAATACTCCTGCATGTTGCCGGCCGCAAGAGTCCCGTCAAAATCATAAATCAGAGCCACAATGGGCAATTTTGTCCTGCTTCTCATCCTTAGCACACAATTAATTGATTGTATGCAAATTTAAGAAAACGATTGTACATTTGCACCAATTTTAAAAATTATCTTCAATGTGGGTATTTCTGGCTTTTGTTTCAGCTTTCTTCCTGGGGTTTTATGATATTGCAAAAAAGAAGTCCCTGAACGGGAACGCCGTCCTTACCGTACTTTTCTGCAACACTATATTCGGAGCACTTATCTTCTCACCTTTTGTAATAATTTCTACTGCAAGTCCGCAGATTGTGGAAGGGACCATCTTCAACGCATCACTGATTGCCGGGTATGGGGAAGGTACTGCAGCCACACCGCTTCAGGCTCATCTGATGGTGATTCTCAAGACATTCATAGTTTTAGGTTCCTGGATAATGGGATATTTTGCCTTAAAGCATCTTCCAATAACAATTGCCGGCCCGGTAAATGCAATCAGGCCGGTGCTGGTGCTGATAGGGGCTGTGCTGATATTCAGTGAAAGGCTTAACCTTATCCAATGGCTTGGAGTGGGGATCTCCCTGCTATCGCTGTTCCTGCTTAGCCTGTCGGGAAGAAAAGAGGGTATAGACTTCCGCACAAACAAATGGGTGTTCATCCTCTTTGGTGCTGTAATTATGGGGGCAGTGAGCGGCCTGTATGACAAATTTATCATGAAAATGCTCCCCCCGCTTTTTGTGCAGAGCAGATTCAACATTTACCAGGTAGTGGTGATGGGTAGCATTCTTCTGATAATGAACAGACACACATCAGTGAAATTTGAATGGAGGTGGTGGATACCGCTCATCTCAATATTCATTTCAATTGCAGATTTCGCATACTTCTATTCACTCTCATTTGATGATGCCCTGATTGCTGTAATATCAATGATAAGGAGGGGGAGCGTAATTGTGTCATTTGCAGCGGGGGCCCTTCTGTTCAGGGAAAAGAACCTGAAGGCCAAAGCCATGGACCTTGGTCTTATACTTTTGGGACTTGGATTGTTGTGCTGGGGAAGCCTCCAGGGTTAAAAGCGGGCTAACGACATGCGCTCCCTGAGGAACTGCTTGAGACCTTCACCCTCAAGGATTTCAATATCATCAAGCAGTCCAAGGATAAACCTGCCCACACCTTCATAGCCGCATATATTTGTCTGGAGTATGAAGTGCCCGGGATCACCATCAGCAGGGAAGAGGTACTTCTCACCCATTGGATATTCCTCCACAAGGAGGGAGGCAGCCCTGAGCCCCAGCTTGAGCCTGATTGGGATCTCCTCAAAGCTGTTTATCCTGAAAATGTCCATAAGCCCCTCCTTATGGCTGGCCTCATGTTCCCAATCCTTATCAAGGACTTCAACGGAACCGATTCTGGAGAGCTTGAAAAGCTTGTTCTTTCCCGACGAAATTTCATATGCCCAAACCTGGATGTAGTTTGTGGTAAATGAAAGGGGTTCAACAACCCTGTCTGAGACATTCTTGCTGTGGGCGGATGTATAGTTGTGCAGCACTGCCTGCTTCTTCTGCTCAATTGCCTCAATGATGGAATTCACATTCCTGGCATTCTCCCCCTTGACAACACACTCTGCAAGCATCTTGAAGTCATACACGGAGGCAAGCTTTGCCTTGAGGTTCTGCTTTATGGCATTGGTAGGGTCAAGGCTTTCAATTGCAGAATTGAGTATGTATGCCTCCTCCTCCGTAAAATGTACGAGCTGGGAGATATCCTTGAAGTAGCGGGATTTCTTGTCAAGCCTGAAATAGGGGCCGTTCTTGGAGATAAGGAACCCTGATTCCCTGAATGTGTCAATATACCTGTATATCGTACGGGGAGAAGCATCCAGCATTTCACTCAAATCCTCAATGGTATACCTGTTGTTGGAGGTGAGGAGCATCATGAGCCTCAATACCCTCTCTATCTTGGGCTGGTCCATATCATAATCCCTTTAGATACTCTTCTACAAGCCTGTAGAATCTGGAAATATGGAATCCGTCACATAAGCCGTGATGGAATGAGATTGCAACTGGCATCATCATCTTTCCATTCTTCATTACAGCCTTGCCTACATTTATCAGAGGCTTGCGGGAACCGTAGCTGCATGACTGGGTAGCGGTTACTGATGTGAAATGGAGGTCCGGAAGGGCACTTACCACAACAAGGTCCGTAAAGCCCCTCGACTCGGCATCAGCTTCCTGGAAATATGGTTCCGGCTCTTCCCCTTCAAGGGATGCGATAATCTCATCCATTACCGAGGTGAATTTCTCATATGTAAGGTGATACGGCACCCGGATGCTTGTAAATTCACCGTTGTTTCCCGTCTGGATGGGTGTTACAAGCGAGATGCGGTCATAAAGCACAACCTTGTCCTCCCCTTCTATGTTTTCAATCCTGTACCTGAGTTCCTTAATCTCATTTACTGAACGTAGGATTGCATATACATATTTTTTGAAGAATGATGTGCCGTTCAACTTTGAATCGTTATAGGCTTCTGTACACTCTATCTCTGCTGTAATGCTTACCTGCGGATTGAGGAATTTCCTGTAAAATTCATAACTCTTCCTTCTTTCCCAGGTATGGAGATTGATGATGGTTCTGGTGTTTGAATTCATAAGCTATAGATTTGAAAACAGATTTATGTCATTGTCCCATCCGTTGCCGGTATCCGGGACCTCCTTTTGTCTGGATACCGAGTAGTCCGGGAGCTGTGCAGCCAGTTCCATAACCCTCTCATTTGCCTGTATGCCCACCTCCCTTGGAGTGATGATGCGTATATCAGGCTGCCAGTGAAAAATGAGGTCATAAAACTCCCTGTTGGGGATAATGTTTATTGTAAACTCTATATCCCCGTTTTCATGAAGATGTACCTGCTTCTGGGAGTGGTGCAGAGGGTTGGTCTTAATGTAAGGGGCAATCCTGTTCCTGACAAGGAACCTTATCTCCTTGGGCTCTCCCGAGAGCCTGGTTACTCCTATTATATCATTGAAATAATCTTCTGGATTGAAGGAATATTCGTCGGGAAAAGGGAGAATAGAATATGAAAAGTCCCTTATCCTGTCCAACGGGAGCTTGTATACACCATTGAGCCCGTCCTTGTATCCCAAAGCGTACCATCTTCCCTTATACTCCTTAAGGTAGAAAGGGTAGAAGATGATACTCATTATATTGTTTGAACGGGATGAGTAATAACCTATGCAGAGTGCTTTCCTGTTGATGATTGCATCATGCAATGTATCAAAATATTCCAGCCCCAGATGATTGTTGCGCTGCTCCTTTGAGACAACGCTCTCCCTTTTCTCAAGCATTGCATTTACCTCCTCCTCAAGAATATCCGTCACATTGCGGAGCCCGGAAAGCTCCTGGAAAGAGGTGTAGTGCCTTAGTGTCTCCACAAGCTCGGCCATTGCCTTTATGCTCTCCTTCCCAAGCCTGGCTTTGTCTAGTGAGTAGTCAGGGTCCTTGTACTTGTAGTATTTCTGCTCATAAACAATTATGGGAGCCCCATAACCTTTGTGCTTGTCTCGCATTATCTGCAGATCAAGCTGAAGGGACCTTACCGAAACTTTTGCCTTTCCCTTTGTCCCGTTCCTGCCATTTATAGCCGCTGTACATGCATTGATGAGGTCAATGAGGGTATATTTGCGTTTGGTATCCCTGAGACAGGCATCTATTGTCCTGTGCCTGAGAAGTGCGTTGGAATAATTGCTCATATCACAGAAATTTTCTTATACAAAGATAATAATTACTATCTTTATAGCGCAATTATTTTGCGTTACAGACACAAGGTACCCATTAATGACATAAAAAACCGCTGTTATGACATTGGAACAGGTATTTCCCTACGCGCTGCTTGTATTTACATCATTCTTCACACTTGTAAATCCTATAAGCATACTCCCGGTTTATCTGGGCCTGACCTCCGGGCTTGACAAGAAACAGAAACTGGATATTGCCAAAAGGGCCGTATTTGCCGCACTGCTGATATTGCTCGGCTTTGCCTTCTCCGGTCAGTTCCTTTTCAAGTTCTTCAGCATATCCGTAGACAGCTTCAGGATTGTGGGTGGAGCCATCTTCTTTGTTGTGGGATTTGATATGCTCAACGCAAGGCTCTCACCTATAAAGGGCGCTAAGGATGAAATCAGCAAGGCCGCAAAGGACATTGCCATAACACCTCTTGCAATCCCTATGCTGTGCGGGCCGGGAGCAATAACCAATGCCATAGTAATGATGGAGGATGCCCATACAATTGCCCACAAGATTGCATTTGTGGCGGCAGTAATGACTGTGCTTATTTTGTGCTACATCATTTTCGCCTTCTCTGCAAGGATAGTAAAATACCTTGGTGAGACAGGAATTAATGTAATGCTCCGCATCATGGGTCTTATAATAATGGTGATAGCCGTTGAGTTCTTCCTTGCCGGAATAAGGCCGTTCATAAGTTCATTCCTTTCACAATAATGGAAATCAGGGAGAAGAAAAGGGAAATACGCAAACTCGTAAGGGAACAGAAGGCAATATTGATTCCCCAATTTGGAAAGTACCTCTCCATGGCTATCCAGGAGAGACTGCTGCAGATGGAGGAGGTTTCTGCCGCTGAAACAATCCTTTTATATTACAATCTTCCCGACGAAGTTGAGACTACATACCTCCTGGAAAAACTCAGCAGCAGGGTGGGAGGGGATAAAAGGATAATCCTTCCTGTAGTTGACGGTGAGAACCTCCTGTTAAAAGAATTCAGGCCAGACAAGATATCCGGAGGATACTGCAATATCATGGAGCCTGAAGGGGAGGAATGCGTTGCCGCGGAGGAAATAGGACTCGCCATAATACCTGGAGTTGCGTTTGATGCCGGCTGTAACAGGTTGGGAAGGGGAAAAGGTTTTTATGACAGGCTGCTTCCGCAGCTTAAGTGTAAAACTATAGGATTGGCTTACGGGTTCCAGATTGTTGATGAGATTCCTTGTGAAACCTTTGACAGGCCGCTTGATATGGTACTTACAGAAAATGCCATCTATAGGGCACCTCTGTAATTGATATAGCTGAAGACAAGGGAATCAAGCTGCCTGTAATACTGCTCCGCGTTGATCTTTACATACGCACTCTGAGAGATGAAGCCGGGATCAATTTCACCCCTGATTATCTGTTCCCTGTAATGGTTTGCATCAAAATCGGGCGAAGCCGCTCCGCTTTCCCCTTCAATGAGGGCAAGTACCGGAGCAGGCACCTCCTTCTTGAGTGAATCTGCATTATGGAGCTTCCCTTGAAAATATACGGATTTGAGGGAATAGTTGAATTTCACAGCCGTATCACCGGCAACAAGCAACTGCCTGAGGAGCGGGTGTACACCGGGGAAAACCTTTATGACTGCACTGTCATTTACAGCACGCCTGTGACTGTAAGTGTTCACGGCTGGAGCAAGTTCAGAGGAATCTGCACCTGAAATGCTGTCTGCAACAAAGGAATAGCTGAATGAGAGGGAATCAATCTTGCCTTTAAGGGCATTTATCCTTATCCTTGCCTTTACAAGTGTGTCTATCTCCTTCTTCCTGTTCCTCACTATTTCAAGCTCCACACCTGAAAACGACACTTGGGCAAGCGAATCCGGTGAATTTGATGCCATGTGCATCTTCCACTTTGCAATATATTCATCAGCGGCAATATTGTTGCGGGTATTGAGCTCCTCCCACTTCTGCCTCAATTTTGAGAAGAGCGGAGAATTCAGTTCATTGCTGTTGATTGTCTGGAGATAGGTATGGAGCCTGCCGTATGTTATATCCTTCCACCTTGCAGAATCCTGGTGCGTAGAAATATGGTTCCATTTCTCCTCCACAATAGAATAAGTTGTGAGGAAAGATTTGTCTTTCCCCACAACTCTGTCAATTTCCCTGGCCTTCAGAGGATGCAGCACACTCTTCTTGAGAGGGGATGTGCACCCGGTAATGAAGGATACTGAGAGTATGGCAAAAATCAGCCTAGCCCACATACCTTACACCCTGTTGCCATACGCCGGTTACCTGATATTCCTTGTTCATAAGGACAATGTCCGCATCCTTGCCCTCTTCAAGCGAGCCAACCCTGTCAAAGCAGTTCATCACCTTTGCAGGAGTCTCAGAAGCCATTCTTACCGCATCCTCAAAAGGAATGCCTGCATCAACTGCAACCTTCACAACCTTGTCCATTGTAGCTATGCTGCCTGCCAATGAAGACTGGTCCTTAAGCTTGCATACGCCATCTTCAATTATGATGTCTGAATCAGGTTCCACCTCACCGTCAAAAGCGGCATATTTCAGGGCATTGGTAATGAGGCTCATCCTCTCAACCCCCTTAAGCTTGTAAACGAGCCTGAGGATTGTTCCGGGGAGGTGCCTGCCATCTGCAGTTACCTCCACACTCATTCCATCTATAAGGAGAACGCTCTCTACTGTACCTTCATATTTGTATTCACCCCTCTTGTGGAAGCCCGGCATTGCATTATAGAGCTGTGACACATGGCTGAAACCTGCCTCATATGCATCCCTTACAACCTCAAACTCCGCCTGGGTATGGGTGATTGCAGCAACTATGTTCTTCCAGTTGAGTACCCTTGCCATATCATATGCACCAGGAAGTTCTGGTGACAGGTCCCATCTCTTTATGCAGCTGATGTCTGAGAGTATCCTGGTATATTCATCCTTATCGGGATTCTTTGCACCTGGAAAACTCTTTACCATCTGCGGGTTGAAGTATGGTCCTGCAACATGGATTCCCTTTACAGGGGCCCCCCCCTCCTTAAGTATCTCCTCACAAACCTCAGCCGACCTGTAGATTTTGTCAATCTTTGCAGTATAGATTGTAGGGAAGATGGTGGTTGCTCCATGTTTCAGGTGGGCAGCTGTTGCAATGTCAAAAGCCTTGCGGGTACCCTCCTTATATGCACAGCCCCCGCCTCCGTGGATGTTCATGGCAACAAAGCCTGGGAGGATATAGTCTCCTTTCACATCCACAATTGAAGCGCCTACCCTTGGAAGGTCACTGTTAGTAATTTCAAGAATCTTTGAGTCACTCAAAATTATGGAACCTCCTTCAAGCCATCCGTTGGGAGTCAGTATCTTTCCGTTTATGATTTGTGTAAGCATATTCTACTATTCAAAGTTTTTAACAAGTTTGCCCATAGCCCATACTCCGCACACGTTAAGGTCCTTGTCAAGAAGGAGGATGTCTGCATCCTTTCCCCTCTCCAATGAACCTTTTCTGTCATATACACCCATAATCCTTGCCGGTGTCTCAGAAATCATCCTGCAAACATCATAGAGCGGAACTTCAGCCTTGAATGTCATTGTCTGGATAAGGCGGTCCATTGTGGCTATACTGCCGGCAAGGGCAGACCTGTCGGCGAGCTTGCACACACCGTCCTCAATGATTACGCGGGGATCAAATGCTGTCTTGCTGTCACTTGCAGCACATGCAAGGGCATCAGTTATGAGGGCTGTCTTCTCAACTCCCTTAATCTTGTAGATAAGCCTCAGGATTGTAGGAGGGACATGGATACCGTCTGCAATTGCCTCAACTGTCATGTCATCCATAAGGTAGATTGACTCAACTGTACCCTCATATTTATACTCGTTCTTCTTATGGAAGCCTGGCATGGCATTGTAGAAGTGGGTAGCATGCGTATATCCGGCATCGTATCCTGCCCTGATATCCTCAAACTCAGCCTGTGTATGTGCCACTGAAACAAGAATGCCCTTTGAAGAGACATATTTGCCGAACTGGATTGCACCGGGCAACTCAGGGGAGGCATCCCATCTCTTGATGCAGCCGGTCTCCTCAAGGAGAGGAATATACTCATTTGGATCAGGATTCCTGATATATTCCGGTATCTGTCCTCCTGCCATCTTCATGTTAAAGTAGTGCCCTTCAAGATGGAGACCGAGAACCGGGCTGTCCTTCTCCGCCATAAGCTTTTCTGTAGTGGCTGCAGCTGCCCTGATCATAGGAATGCTTGAAGATGAGAGGGTAGGGAAGATACTGGTGGTACCATGCTGCATATGGGCAGCTACCGCTGTCCTGAAGGCGTCTTCTGTACCCTCCATGAAATCCCTGCCCCCGCCGCCGTGTACGTGAATCTCAACACCACCGGGAACAATATACATCCCCTTTGCATCTACAATCTTGGCTCCTACAACAGCAAGGTCACAATTTGAAACTTCAAGAATCTTGTTGTCATTTATTATCACAGATCCATTCTTCAGCCAACCTTGTGGCGTATGGATCCTACCGTTAACTATCTGTGTAAGCATTGTTATGAATTTGAAATTTTCCTAAACATACAAATTTAACCTTTTTTGCTTACACTGCATCCAAAAATTGGCGCTATTTTACAAAATCAACGGCAGACGCAAGGTCATATCCCTCTTCATACAGTGCAGAGAGCTTTGAAATGTCTTTTTCAACCCTGTCTACCTGCAGCGGCTTCTGCGGCCGCAGTACGGTCATGAGCCCTTTATCCTCCATTTCTTCAATATAGTCCAAGGTTGCATTGTATATGGCGTTCCTCTGCAGGATGGCCTTTTGCAGATGTGGGAATTTCCTGTAGAAAAGCTTGTTGTATAGAGCCTCCTTCTTTATCTGTTTCCTGTACCCCCTGTTTCTGGTAAGTACAATGAAGCTGTTTGGGAAACCCTGCCCACAGGCATACCTTACCGGAATTGAATCCGCAATCCCCCCATCCAGCATAGGAATACCGTCAACATGGGCAATTGGGCACACGTATGGGAGGCTGCTTGAGGCCCTTACAATATCAATTATCCTCTCAGGAGATTCCTTTTCCTCAAAATAATTTGGTTCCCCGGTAATGCAGTTGGTGGTTACCATCACAAACCTCTCAGGGGCTGAGGCATAGGCCTTATAGTCATATGGGATTATCTCCTGGGGAAACTTTTCAAACAGGAGCTTGAAATCCATTATGTTCCTCTGCGTGAAAAGATACCTTAAACCCACATAATCATACTTTGCAAGCAGGTCTATATTACTGAATTTTGCCCTCCCTTTTTGTCCCGACATATATGAAAGGCCGTTGCATGCCCCGGCACTCACACCAATGGAAAAGGGGAAACGGATTCCCCTCTCCATTAAATTGTCAAGAACTCCGCAGGTAAATACCCCGCGCATTCCGCCCCCCTCAAGGACAAGCGATGATCTGTCATCAAGTATATATCTCATTCCCTACGGTAATTATACAACAAAAATAATTGAAATATCCTGTAAGCCTATGCTTTATTGACATGACACAGGCAACGGCCATAGGTTACAGATGCCTCAATACTTCATCGTAGTCAGGTTCCTGTGTGATTTCAGGTACAAGCTGTACATAACGCACAATCTGCTCCGGATCAATTACAATTACCGCCCTGGCAAGGAGGCCCTGAAGCGGACCATCCTCCATGAGGAGGCCATAATCCTTGGAGAAGGAGGTGCACCTGAAATCAGAGAGGGTAATGAGGTTATCAATCCCTTCTGTAGAGCAGAACCTTGAATGGGCAAACGGAAGATCTCTTGAAATTGCCAGAACTATTGTATCCTTCATGTTGGCGGCCATGCTGTTGAATTTACGCACACTCATTGCGCACACAGCTGTATCAAGACTAGGAAAAACATTGAGCACCAAGGTTTTTCCCTTAAGGTCCTCCAGGGAAATTACTGCAAGGTCTGATTTTACAAGTTCAAAGGAAGGGGCCGGTTTGCCTACCTGAGGAAGAGAACCGGACAAAGTAACCGGATGTTTCTTAAAATTAACTTTTTTCATCTCCATTTTTCTTGGTTTAACAATTTATGATTATTTATGTTTAAATTTACATTGTAAAACTGATATTACAAAACAAAACTATAACTGACAAATGAAAAAAATTCTATTGGCACTTGCAGTTGCAGCCGGACTTTACGCATGCAACACACAGCAGGGAACACCTGCAAATCCTGATGCAGACACACCCAAAGAGGCCCAGATGAGGGCTTCAGGTCTTGTGGACATCCACGATCTTGATTCAACGATTGCCGTTGACCTAATTTATGCAAAACCATACAACTTCATGGGCAAGGTGCTATACAAGGATGTAAAGAAAGCCTTCATGCTGCGTGAGACCGCTGAAAAGCTGGTAAAGGCCAACAAACTCCTCAAGAGCATCCGTCCGGACCTTAACCTTATAGTATATGACGCTGCACGTCCTGTAAGCATACAGCAGGAGATGTGGGACAGCGTTGAAGGGACTGACAAGGAAGACTTTGTAGCCAACCCCGCAAGGGGAGGAGGAAACCATAACTTCGGCAATGCAGTTGACGTAACCATCATTGACTGCACAGGACTTCCTCTTCCTATGGGTGCCGAATTCGACTGCTTTGCAGACCAGAGCAGGACAAACATTGAGCAGCAGCTCCTGGATGAGGGAGTAATAACCAAAAGGGAACTTGATAACAGGCTTCTTCTCAGAAGGGTAATGACAGAGAGCGGCTTCCTTACAATTGACGAAGAGTGGTGGCACTTTGACAACCGCCCCACAAAATATGCAAGGGCAAACTTCAAGCTCATCCCATAAACGGATACAAAAAAGATGAGGGTGACCCAAAAGCATAGAGCAAAGGGTAGCCCTCTTTTCCTTATTATTCGTACAAAGTGTAGAAGGGGCATCTCCAATTTGTTCTACTATGCCCGTTTTTCATGGCATACATTGCTGTCGAATGGGACTATAGCAACTTGAACAGCTTCATTCTGTTGTTTTTCTAGTA
>JAFUMO010000050.1 GCA_017482565.1 Bacteroidales bacterium
AAAAAATTCTTTAATTAATTGAGTATGTTGTTAGGAAAAAGAATAAAAGAATTAAGGGAGGAACAAAAACTGCTTCAAAGGCAGTTAGCTGCTATTCTTGAAATAGACACTACAATGTTTAGCAAGATTGAACGTGGCGACAGGCGAGCAAAGCGTGGGCAGGTTATAACCCTTGCCCAACAATTCAAGGTTGATGAAAGGGAACTACTCTCATTATGGTTAGCTGATAGGGTTCTTGATGCTTTAGATGGAGATGATGACAAATTGAAGCAGGAAGCAATAAAGATCGCCCAAAAATTGGTATGATAGGTCCTTGACAGACTGGAAAGAAAGAATATAAAATTTGGTATATATGCCTAAACCTCCTATAGAGGGGAAGATATGTGTAATAATTAAGATTTGAAGCGTATGACTAAGAAGCAGTAAATTCAGTTGTTCAATGATCGCCGTATAAGAACGATCTGGGATAACAAGGAGGAGAAATGGTATTTCTCTGTGGTAGATGTGATTGGCGCACTAACTGACCCTACCCCAATAAAAAAGCTTCAGGCTCAACCCTGAAGCTTTTTTATTGGTTTCTTATATGATTACCCGTTGATTTTAGGGGCAATAAGATCCTCGTAATCCTCTGTAGAGCGCTTGATCACATCCTTTGCAACATCCGGTCCGTAAATCGATACAAACTGCATGCGGCTGGTGTGCTCGCCCGGAATATCCTTATACGTGCTGAAATAGTGGATAAGACGGCGGATAATGTCAATGGGTACCTGGTCAATGTCTGTCATGTGGCCATAAACGGCATCACTTCTCAACACTGCAATAATCTTGTCATCTGCCTGGTTGTGGTCCAGAAGCCTTAGGCCGCCGATAGGACGCGCATTCACAATAATGTCACCGTGGGTAACATCCTTCTCGGTTAGGATACAGATATCCAGAGGGTCACCGTCTCCTTCAACATCTGTCCTCACAAGGGCCTTGTTTGTAAGCTCCGCCATTTTGGGGCCACAATAGCTCTTTGGAAGGAATCCGTACAAAGACGGCACTATATTGGAGAATTTCTGCGGTCTGTCCAATGAAAGGTAACCAGATTCCTTATCAACTTCATACTTTACTGTGTCAGTTGGGACAATCTCAATGAAGGCCCTTACAACTTCAGGAAAATCAGCGCCTTGGTTGATTCCATGCCAAGGATGCGCTTTATGTGGTTTGTTATTGTTCATAGCGGCAACAAATTTAAGAATAATTTTTATTCATTATCACCAAAAGTACATTACTTTTGTCCAAAAGAACGGAAATACTCTTTTATAGATAATTTAATTTAGTGTCCAAAAAACTATGAAAAGATTTTTAATGGTGGTTGCGGTGTCAGCAATGGCGGCATCTGCAATCCTGGCCCAGACACGCTTGTCTGATGAAACAGCCTACAGGATAAAGGCAGAAGGTTTCTCCAATTCACAGGTTGAGCCTATAGCACAGTTCATGACCGATGACCTTGGCCCTCGCCTTGCAGCTTCACAGATGAAGCTGCGCTCGGAGGAGATGGTTTTGGCAAAGCTCAAGGAGATGGGTTTCCAGAATGTAAGGGCTGAGTTCGCATACGATTTCCCTAAAGGAGGCTGGGACAACCAGATGAATTATGTGGCAATGACTGCCCCTTATTACTGCAGTTTTGCAGCAAACCCAAAGGCATGGAGCGGAAGCACCAACGGTATGGTAAAGGGTGAGTGCGTTGTGCTTGATGCAAAGACCAAGGAGGACCTTGAAAAATACAAGGGAAAGCTTGCCGGCAAGATTGTACTCATGCCGGCTTCACAGACTTACGAGATGAGCTTTGAGCCTCTTGCAAGCAGATATACCCAGAAGCAGCTTGATGAGCTTGAGAAGGATCCGCGTCCAAGAGCCATGAGGCGCAGGATGGACGGCGGCAGCTGGCTTGCAGCAAGGGAGCTCCAGATGGCAATTTCGGAGATGCTCAAGAATGAGAATGTACTTGCAGTTGTAAGCGGTGGAGGTTCGTTCAATGTACCTTCTTCCCGCGGCGTGCAGTATAAGGTGGGCAACCCTGAGCCAACCCCAGAAATCATCCTCCCTATTGAGGACCACGGCCGAATGGTAAGGATGATTGCCAAAGGCACAAAAGTGGAGATGGAGATGAACATAAAGAATATCTTCACCGACAACCAGAAAATCAACAACGTAATTGCGGAAATCCCAGGCACTGACCCCAAGCTTAAGGATGAAGTGATCCTCCTTGGAGCACACCTTGATTCATGGCATGGCGGTACAGGCGGAGCCGACAACGCTTCAGGATGTATTGTAATGATGGAGGCAATGAGGATTATCAAGGCTTTGGGCATCCAGCCTAAACGTACAATCCGTCTTGCCCTCTGGGGCGGTGAGGAGCAGGGCCTTTACGGTTCAAGAGGTTATGCAGAGACCTATCTGTATGACAGCAAGAAAGGAAAAGCCCTCCCAGGCTTCGGCAACTTTGCCCTTTACCTGAATGTAGACAACGGTTCCGGCCGTTTCCGCGGCATCTACCTTGAGGAGAACGATATGGCAGTGCCATTCTTCAAGACATGGATGGAGCCTATTGAGTCCCTGGGCTTCACAACCCTCACTCTCCGCAAGACCGGAGGTACAGACCATCAGTCATTCACCCGCTACGGCCTTCCTGCATACCAGTTTATACAGGATGAACTTGAGTATGACCGTACTTATCACACCGTAATGGATACATACGAGCGTCTTTCACTTCCAGATCTTCAGGTTGATGCAGTGATGGTAGCATGGCTTGCGCTCAATGCAGCCATGGACAACGGACGTATTCCTGTCCTTCCCGGTTACCCTGGAAAAGTAAAGAGCCAACAGCAGAGAAGATAATTTTCAACAAAAATATTTAAACTTCCATTAAACTAATGCCCCATACAATTGTCAAAAGAATATACCGGTTGTAGATTAATTTAAATTAAAAGGTTTATTAATTGAGGGCAATAAAGCCAAAAAAGGTTTATAGGTAGGTTTAACATTGGCTTTATGGACCGCTTTTCTGAAAGGAGAAGCGGTCTTTCCTTTATATGGTTTATATGGAAAAGCCGCCCCATATGGAGCGGCCTCATGAAAAATCCACAATATCCAAGTCTGTAAAATGTCCTTTATAGTTCTGTCTTCCACAAACCGTGGAGATTACAATACTCATAAACTGCAACAGGCTTGTCTGCACAGGTACAGAAAGTAGCCTCGGGCTTATCCTTGAGGGATATTCTCATTCCACCGTTCTCTGTCTCCACATATATGAATGCAATATGATGCTCAGGCAACATTGGATGAGGAACACTTCCCACTTCAACCTTTATTGTACAGTCATCAATACGTGTAACAACTGGAACATGCTTCTCTACACTCGCATCAACTGTATTTGCAACAAGTTCCTCCATCTTCTCCCCACAGCATACAACAGGAACCTTTGAATCAACAACCTTACCGATAACGTTACCGCAGTGGCGGCATTTATAAAATTTAGCCATAACTGATATTTTTAATTTGTTAACACTATTCCTTTACTGAACAATCCCAGTTTCCTTTTGTTCAACCGGAACCGCTTCCTGATGCAAAGATACACTTTAATTTTTATTTTGCAAATATATTTGTTAATATTTTTTATAATTTAAAAATTCATCGGGAAGAATAAAATTGATGGAATGAGGAGCATTTTAATTATATTTGGATAACAAAACATTTAATGCCATGTCAAACATAAAGAATATTGAAAAATTCCTCAGGGATGCACTCCTGAGGGTAAAGGATAAAGACGGTACATTTGATGCCTCCCTGCTTGACAACATACCGGACGATGAATATGACTATCCTGAATTTGAGAACCAGCTGATGGAGATAGAGCTCTCCCTTAATGATTTCTATCCTGAGACACCTTATTTCGGCTATCTGATGTCCATGATTGCAAAGATAAAGGAGGTATATGGCATTGACGGGGATAACATTGATGAACTTTTCCTTAATCCCGACAATGAGACCTCCCTTGAGTTCCCTGCAGAGCATCTTACCTGTGAGGACCATGATTTTGAAGAGAATGAGGATGATTGTCTGGACTACATTCTGGAATCCTGACACCTGTGAACCAACGGGAAGTTCTGTTGTTTTTACTGAAAACAGCAGACAATGTACACAGGAGAAATAACCCCAAAGACCAGCCATAAAAGAACTGTTGAGAATTTTGACATCAGGAAATACATGGGAGACTGGTATGAGATTGCGCGGTATGAGAATATATTTGAGCGTGGTCTTGTTGATGTCCGCACCCATTACTCCCTCCTTCCCGACGGCACAGTGAAGGTCCAGAACACAGGTACTACCCCTCATGGCAAAACCAGGACCATCTACGGCAGTGCCTTCCAGCCACACCCCGGCACCCCGGCCCACCTGAGGGTGAGCTTCTTCTGGTGGTTTGCCTCAGACTACAACGTAATAATGCTGGGTCCCGGCTACTCTTACTCGGTTGTAAGCGGCAAGAACGGCAAGTATCTGTGGATCCTTTCCCGTGAAAAATTCCTTTCCGGCACAGTTCTGGATGAAATTTTCAAGTTCCTAAGGGCGAGAGGATTCAATCCAAGCAAACTCGTTTTCTGACAGAAGATGCCATAAGGTTATCTGCCCTCAAAAACATATAGGTCAGAGACTCTGCGGCGGGGAAGGCACACTAGCCCAATATCCTTGTCGGGAAGCACACCTATTGAAGAGAGGGCCTTGCTTATGCAGGTATGGGCCTTTGCCGGAGTGTTGTTGTTTTCACTCAGGTGGCAGAGGAAAATGTACTGGAGCTCCTTATGCCAGAAACGCTTTACAGCAGAGGCCGCCTGTCCGTTGCTCAGGTGTCCACGCCCCTGCATGATGCGGACTTTCAGTTCAGGGGTATATGAACCGCCCAGAAGCATATCCAGGTCATAGTTGCTTTCAAAGATAACCACATTGGACTGCCTGCAGTAAGATACCACTTCATCTGTAACCTCACCCAAATCTGTAAGGAAAGTGAACTTTACACCGTAGAAATCTATATGATAGCCTACCGTTTCCGTTGCATCATGGGGCACTATGAACGGAGTGAAAACCACCCCCTTATAGGCGCTCGGTTGCCCCGCAACAGTTTTGCGCACACAACCGCTGAGCCTGCAGCGTGTACACGGATGGTTATCCAGCGATGCATGCAGCTTTTCAGTGGCATACACCGGCTTGCTGTATTTCTGGGCCACCATTCCAAGCCCCTTTATATGGTCTATATGGTCATGCGTAACAAGGATGAACTCCACTGAATCCATTGAAATGCCATGCTCCAGAAGCCTCTTCTTTATGGTCCTCGGGCCAATGCCGGCATCAATCAGAAGGCCTGTCTCCTCATTCCCGATATAATAGCAGTTGCCGTTGCTGCCGCTTGAGAGGCTGAAGAACTTCACCATCCTCACTCCTCCCCCAATGCGGCCAAAGCCTTGTAGACCTCATCCTCCAGATTGGCATCCACATCATACAGAAGCACATTGAGACCCATCTGGCGCCCGGTTTCAATATTGGCTGCAGAATCATCTATAAACAATGTCTCAGCCGGCACAATGCCTGAATCTTCAATCACCTTATTGTAGATGGCCGTTCCCGGTTTTGAAGCATTGAGTTCAAATGAAAGATAAAGCTTCTCAAAAACATCCTCAATGTCAACCCCCTGAGCCTCAAGGAAAAGCTCACAGCACTTCTTCCAAGCGATAGGATTCACATTGCTCAGAAGGAAAAGGTTATATTTCTCCTTCAGGTCCAGCAGCAGCTTCACCTTATAAGGTGCCACCTGGGTAAGGAAAGTATCAAGAGTGGAATCAATCATCTCATCACTGACATTTTCCACCCTGCAGCGGCTCCTCACCTCATCCCTGAACTGCATGGGACCTATGTCGCCATTCTCAAACTTTGCAAAAAAGCCCTTCTGGGCGTATGCATTCAGGTAATCTCCAAAATCATCAAATCCCAGTAGTGCAGAAAAATTATCCAGACACCTCTTCCTGTCCAGACTCACAAGCACGCCGCCCAAATCAAATATCAAGTTCCTTATCATATCCTTAAAAATCCTCCAATAATCCGCTTCCCTACAAATTATTCTCCATTCACTTATTCCCCGGGCAGCCGGATAAAATCATTTATAAAGCCTTTATCATTTCTACAAAAAGCATTGTCATCTTGTTTGCTGCAGCATCCGCAGCCTTAACCACATCATCTCCGTCATTCACAAAATCCGGCGCGAAATCATCATGTGCCTCATTTGTAATCACCGACATACCGAATACAGGAATACCGCTGTGACGTGCCACAATCACCTCCGGGATGGTTGACATCCCCACTGCATCCGCCCCTATGGTCCTGAAGTATTTGTACTCTGCAGGGGTCTCGTAAGTAGGGCCTGTACTGGCCAGATATACCCCCTTCTTCAGGGCAAGCCCACTTGCAGCTGCAATCTCCTCAGCCAGAGCCATCAATGCCGGCTCATACGGGCGTGTCATATCAGGGAACCTCGGGCCGAACTCCTCCATATTGGGGCCGATAAGCGGATTGGGAAGCAGGTTAATATGGTCCCTGATTACCATCAGGTCCCCCACCCTGAAATCATAATTCACCCCTCCAGCCGCATTTGACACAAAGAGATACTTGATTCCAAGCACCTTCATCACCCTGATAGGGAGAGTGACAAGCTCCATAGGATACCCCTCATAATAATGGAAACGCCCCTGCATGGCCACCACAAACTTGCCTCCAAGCTCCCCGGCAATGAAATTCCCCTTATGCCCCTGGGCTGTAGAAACCGGGAAATGCGGAATCCCGGCATACGGCACAACTACCGGATTTGCAATCATGTCCGCCAGTTTTCCCAAACCGCTTCCAAGCACAATCCCTGCAAACGGCTCACGGGCACCAATACGCCCCCTTATATATTCAGCCGCCTGGCTTATTTTCATAACTCTCTCATCCATAGTTAAATAATTTTACAGTCGTGTCACGACTTACATTACAATCGTGTCACGGGTACAATTTTTTACAGATCCTCCTTACATTTTCAATGATTTCCCTCTCACCCGGAACCACACGGTTCTCCATAACCAGTTCACCGTTGCAGATAACACTCTCAATGCATGATGAATTGGCGGAGTAGATGAAATCAGAGAGGAAATCCAGCCCCGGCACAAAGGCATAGTTGTCAATATTTACAATTGCAATGTCCGCAAGCTTGCCCACTTCCAGGGCACCGGCATCTAATCCCAAGGCACGGGCTCCGTTCAGAGAAGCCATCTCCATGAGCTCACCCAACGGAAGGGACTCAGGATTACGTCTCCACCCCTTCTGCAGCAAGGCTGCAGTCTTCATGGCCTCCCTCATGTCCAGATTATTGGAAGAACCGCACCCGTCAGTACCCAAGCATACATTCACGCCCCTGCTGCGGAGCTCTTCATAAAGGAACCTGCTGCCGGAAGCCAGCTTGAGGTTTGAATTTATATTATGTACGGCTGTAACGCCCCGCTGCGCCATAAGATCCATATCCTTCTCCCCCAGCCACACACAATGTGCCGCAATCACCTCTGGGCCAAGCACCCCCAACCTCTCAAGATGTTCAAACGGAGAACACCCGTTGCGGGCGATTGAATCCAGATTCTCCCGCTCTGTCTCAGAAACGTGGATGTGCAGTGTAAGCCCCTTTTCACGGGCAAACCAGCTGCACCATTGGATCATGGAATCCGATACTGTATATGGTGCATGCACCCCAACAGACATCCTGCAGCGCTCCCCCCAACCCAGGGACTTTTCATACATTGCAGCCATACCCTCCTTGATTGCAGGATCCTTCCCCTCATCCATAAGATCCAGGGCCACAAAAGCATGCTCACTCCTGAGCCCCATCTCCTGCACCGCCTTCACGGCTGCATCAATCATCCAGTACTGGTCATAAAAAGTTGTGGTACCGGTCTTCAGCATCTCCACACAGGCAAGCTTGGTTCCCCAATAAATGGCATCCTCATCCATCCTGGCCTCCACTTTCCAGATATCCTGAAGCCAATCCTGAAGCTTTGCATCTTCCCGATAGCCTCTTGTAAGTGTCATTGCCGAATGGGTATGCATGTTCACAAAACCCGGAACAGCCGCCTTGCCGGTACAGTCAATCACCCTGCATCCTTCCTGGAACGCCGGTACCTCCATAGCAACAGAGATGCTCCCGTAACCCAAAGAGCTGCCTGAGGAAACCTGTCCTTCACCGAGAAAGCTCCCTGTACCCTGATTCCGGGATGAGGACACCTGCACGCCGGCAGGGGAACTGCCGGAAAAATGGGCAAGATTATCTGCAATTGCAGCAATCCTGCTCCCCCGTATGAGGATATCCTTCTTTTCCCCACCAAGGTAGATCCCTTTCAGTAAAATATTGCCCATAGCCTGTATTTTAAGAGGTGTAAAGATACAGAAAATTGGCGCAAGAAGAGAAAATATTGTAATTTGCAGCCAAATCTGCAGGGGCTTCCACCACTATGGTGCCATTTGCGGCATTCTGCTGAGCCTTTATGGTCCCGTAGCCTCCAGGCTCCATTTAGGACGGAGGCCCCTGCTCGGAAACAGATACTGAAATGAATTTTGTCTGGCTGGATATAAACGCATCGTGGTCTCACTCATCGCTGGCCCTCCCTGCCCTGCACGCAAACCTTGAACCGGGGATACAGGCCGCCTGCAATATGCAGGTAGTGAGGGGGACAATCAAAAGCAGCGTACCACAGATTGTGGAGGAGCTTGCAGCTCTGAAACCGGCATATATATTCGCTACAGGGTGGCTTTTCAACATAAATTTCCTGAAAGAGGTGCTATGCAGGGTTTCCGCCCTGTGTCCCCATGAAGGGATTTTCCTGGGTGGTCCGGAATTTCTTGGCGACAACAGGGATTTTCTGATTGCCAACCCGTACATTACTGCTGTATTCAAGGGGGAAGGCGAAGCGGTGTTCGGGCAATTCATCACATCACTACTGGCCCGCAACGGCAAATGGCGTACCCTCCCGGGATTCGAATGGATAGAGACGGATGAGTGCCCGTGCAGAGGGGTAGCGGAGGCTGCCGGGGATTGCCAGCGCAGCGGCAGAGTGTCTGAAGCAGTGTATCACCATTCTGAGGCTGTGACAGTTGCCGGTTTTCCGGGAATGGAGTATCCGGAGAAATCCCCCCTCTTCAGTTGGGACAAATCATTTGTACAGCTGGAGACATCCAGAGGATGCTTCAACAACTGCAGATTCTGCGTAAGCGGAATTGACAAGGCTCCGGTGCAGAACACACCTGTGGGGGAACTAAGGAGCAGGCTCCAGAATATTGCAGCACACGGCATAAGACAGGTAAGGGTATTGGACCGCACCTTCAACGGCAATCCGCGCAGGGCCCTGGAGCTGCTGGAACTCTTCAAGGAATTTGAAGGGAAACTGAACTTCCACCTGGAGGTACACCCCGCACTGCTGTTCCCTCCAGGAGAAGACATAACCGCCTGCGGAGCAGAAAATGCCCCGAATTTATGCAACACAGAGGCCACCGTATCCACCGTGGCCACAGAAGCCACAGTATCCACACAGGCTACAGGTGCCACAGCTTACACGGAGGGAACAGAGGCAACACTATCCGCCGGCCACGGAGAAACACTTGTCGGGAAGCTGAGAAGGGCACTGGCAGAGGTACCAGAAGGGCTGCTGCACATTGAGGCGGGGATACAGACACTCAGGCAGGAGGTTCTGGACGGCTGTGCCAGGAAAGGGTCTTGTGCCCAGGCTGTAAGAGGGTTAAAATTCCTGATTGGGACGGGGAAATTTGAGGTGCATGCAGACCTGATTGCCGGGCTGCCGGGATATACTTATGAAGCCCTTGTGGAGGATACCCTGCAGATGATTGGAATAGGGCCGGCAGAGATACAGCTGGAGAGCCTGAAGCTGCTCCCTGGGACCCACTTCCGCAAAAATGCCAGTGTATTGGGAATCAGATACTCCCCTTCTCCTCCATACGAGGTTCTCTCCACTCCGCATATCTCCTTCAGGCAGCTTGGCAAGGCCATGACACTCTCCAGAATCATTGACATGTGGTATAATGACCCGAAATGGCGGGACACTTTCAGGACAATCTTCTACCGCTGGAAAGCGGTTGACGCGCAGAACCAAACCATGCAGGGAATTACGCCGCAGGCGGGCAGCCGCGGAGCACTTCTGCATAAACTTATTGATGATCTTGCCAGCACAGAGATCCTTACACGGCCGCTCAGCCTGGACAGCAAGGGGCTGCTGCTCTACAGGTTCTGCAAGAGACACGTACCGCAACAGGCTCCGCTGGTTGCCCTGCAGTGGGTCCGCAACGGTCTCTCCATGAAAAAGGAGCCCGCCGAGAGCTTCATAAGGTGGGACATGAACGGAAACTCTCCCGCGAATCCCCTGTTTATAAAGGGTGATCCGCGCTACAAATATTGGTATATTGATATTGACAACATCCGCCACTGGTTCTCATTCAACAAGGAGGTGGAAAGGGTTGCTCCATGCAACTATATAACAGAAAAAATTTGAGCTATGAACAATATGTGCATAAGATCCATTTTGGATACAGACCTTTACAAGTTCAGCACCAGTTTTGCCTATATGAAACTCTTCCCCGATGCTGAGGGTGAATTTGAATTCAATGACAGGGACAAGACCCCTTACAGCAGCGGATTCCTCTCTGCCCTTAAAGCCGAATTTGAAAATATAGGGAGACTGGAGCTTACATCAGAAGAGTTCCGGTTTGTAAACAAGGACATCCCTTTCATCCCTGAATGCTACTGGGAATGGCTCAGGGGATTCAGGTTCAGCCCCCAGAAGATAAATGCATGGCTGGACGGAGAAAGCAGGCTGCACATAACCGTAATGGACAAGATGTACAAGGTTACCCTATACGAGACCCCAATCCTCGCAATTGTATCTGAACTGCGCAACAGAATGCTTGGACACACTCCCGATATGGGAAAAGTAATGGAGAGGCTTGCCGCAAAGGTGGAGATATCAAATGCGGAAGGGCTCAAGTTTTCGGAATTCGGGATGAGGAGAAGGTTCAGCTATGATGTACAGGACAAGGTGTGCGGTTACCTTAAGGATAATGCACGTTTCTGCACCGGCACATCAAACGTACACATGGCAATGCGTTACGGGATGAAGGTTATGGGTACCCATCCGCATGAGTGGTTCATGTTCCACGGTGCGGAATTCGGATATAAGCAGGCCAACTACCTGGCCCTTGAAAACTGGGTAAACGTTTATGACGGAGACCTCGGAATTGCCCTTAGCGACACCTACACCTCAGAGGTGTTCTTCAAGAACTTTTCATGCAAGCAGGCCAAACTGTTCGACGGGGTAAGGCAGGATTCAGGAGACCCGTTCCTCTTCACCGACAAATTATTGGAAAGATACCGCCAGCTGGGGATTGACCCCGCCTCAAAAACAATCGTATTCAGCAATGCCCTGAATTTCCCTGCCTACAAGGAGATTTCAGACTACTGCAAGGGGAAGATCCGCTGCTCTGCCGGAATAGGGACAAACCTCACCAACGATACAGGCTTCAAGCCTTCAAACATTGTGATGAAGCTCATGAAATGCCGCATGAACAAGAACCAGCCTTGGTTCAACTGCATAAAGATATCGGACGACTACGGCAAACACATGGGCTCCTCAAAGGAGATAGAGATCTGCATGCACGAGTGTGGGATCAGCTGAACCAGCGGGCCAGTTGGACATGCTGGGCAGCCTGTATGGCGGGGACTACCCTACCCTCAGTTCCCCGGATGCCAGGATATAGCTGTTTCCACCCACATAAACGCTCCCCTCAGGACGCAACTGCGTGGCAACAACTGAAGGGCGTCCCATTGCCTCCCCCTGCATGAACCTGCATCCACCTACGGACTGAACCATGCCATGCCTGTAGAGATAATATGTAAGGGCCGCATTGGAAGTACCTGTTGCAGACTCCTCCGGAATCCCGTACAGCGGAGCAAAATTCCTCACATGCGCTGTATAGCCGTCATCCGAAAGGGCAAAGGCATGCACCCCCACAACCTCAAGTTCCCTGCTCAGGTGAGCAAGGGCATCCATATCAGGAGCCAGGGCCTGCAGCTCCTCCAGAGAACACACCGGCATGATTATATCGGGAAGACCTGTAGAAACAATCTCAGGTACAAGGGCATTCCCGCTTCCCGACAGATTTCCTTGGCCGCCCCCAGGCATCATTATCCTGTACAGCCGCCCTGCATCCAGAGGCTTCCCAATAACCTGAGGGGCCGCCATCTGCATCATTATCTCCTTTCCTGCAATCACCTCCAGGTCACCCGCCAGAGTGTGGTTAAGGCAGACAGTCCCCTCAGGGATAATCCCCTCATCCCGCAATACCGAAAAAGTTGCAATTGTGGCGTGCCCGCACAGGTCTACCTCCCCACATGGGGTAAAATAACGCACCGTAAACTCTGCAGGCCCGTCCTGCTGCACGAAGGCAGTCTCAGAATAGCGGAGCTCAGCGGCAATTGAGGTCATCAGTGAATCATCCGGAAAAGTGGAATTCCCCTCCAGGAGCACCACCCCCGCAGGATTTCCCCCGAAAGGGGCACCTGCAAAAGCATCAACGACGAAATATCTCATAGGGACAAACTTTTCCCAAAGATACATCATACAATCCATCTATGCAATCCGGTATCCAAACTGGCACAAAATCACCCCAAAACTTGCCGGAAGTTCAGGGAGCGAGGGGCGAATCATCGCTTCCGGCAACTTTCTTTGGAGTATTTTCACTATATTTGTAAGCTTGTAAACCAATGAAAGAGAATGATTACAAAAGAACTCATATCCCCCCGCAGCATTGCTGTCATAGGGGGTTCGGACGACACCACAAAACCTGGGGGTAATGCCCTCAGGAACCTGCTCATTACCGGCTACAAGGGGGAGCTGAGTGTAGTGAACCCCAAGAATGATACCGTACAGGGGGTAAGGTCATACAGGAGCGTGGAGGATCTGCCGCAGACAGATTGCGCAATCCTCGCAATCCCGGCAAAGCTCTGCCCTGCAGCGGTTGAGACCCTGTGCAGGGAGAAGGGGTGCAGGGCTGTAATCATCTTCTCGGCCGGCTTCCATGAAGACGGCCCTGAGGGGGCGGAACTTGAAGACCGGATAGTTTCAACCGTAAACAGATATGGCGCA
Source organism: Bacteroidales bacterium (assembly GCA_017482565.1). GTDB lineage: Bacteria > Bacteroidota > Bacteroidia > Bacteroidales > UBA932 > Egerieousia. Next base: position 13,263 of record JAFUMO010000050.1, read on the forward strand.
TCACTCATAGGGCCCAACTGCATTGGAGCAATTACCAACAACTATGCAGGGGTATTCACCCACCCCATTTCAAACCTCTCGCCGGATGGAGTTGACATCATCTCAGGCTCGGGGGCAACCGTAGTGTTCATAATGGAGGCAGCCGTAAAGCACGGCATAAAGTTCTCCCACGTATTCTCCGTGGGGAACAGCGCCCAGATTGGGGTTGAGGATGTATTGAAATATCTTGACGAAACATACATACCGGGGGAGAGCTCCCCTGTGAAGCTCCTTTACATTGAGAGCATCAACAATCCGCAGATGCTCCTCAGGCACGCCGGGTCACTCACCCGGAAAGGGGCACGCATAGCTGCCATAAAGGCGGGATACAGCGAGGCCGGAAGCCGTGCCGCATCTTCACACACCGGGGCACTTGCCTCACCGGATGCAGCGGTAAGCGCCCTTTTCCGCAAGGCCGGAATCATAAGGGTCTACAGCCGCACCGAGCTGGTAAACATGGCCTCAATCCTTTCAATGCCAAGGCCTGAGGGGAAGAACATTGCCATCATCACCCATGCCGGGGGGCCGGCCGTGATGCTCACGGATGTCCTCAGCAGCAATGGGATAAACATACCGCATCTGTCGGGAAGAAAGGCGGAAGAACTCCTTTCCAGGCTCTATCCCGGCTCATCCGTTGCCAACCCCATTGATTTCCTTGCCACAGGCACTGCGGCCCAGCTTGCACAGATAATTGATGCCTGCAACAATGACTTTGATGAGATTGATGCCATGGCGGTTATTTTCGGCAGCCCGGGGCTCACAGATGTATCTGATGTGTATAAGGTTCTCCTTGAGAAGATTGCAACTACAAGAAAGCCAATCTACCCTATCCTTACATCTGTTGTAAATGCAGAGGAAGCCATCAGGACATTCCAGGATATGGGTGGAATTTCTTTCAGTGAAGAAGCGGCTTTTGGCAAAGCATTTGTAGATATGCTTGGTGCCGCCATACCTGAGGCAGATCCCATGCTGCCACAAATAGACACCCAAAAGGTCCGCAGCATAATAGAGTCAGCAGGGGAAGGCTATCTTCATCCCGACAGTGCTGCACAACTGCTTGACGCAGCAGGAATACCAAGGGCAAGGGAAGCTGTGGCAGCCACAGCGGAGGAAGCGGCAGCCGCAGCAAGGAAAATAGGTTTTCCACTGGTAATGAAGGTTATAGGGCCTGTACACAAGACAGATGTAGGTGGAGTTGCATTGGACATAAAGGATGAGGCGTCACTATTGGCCCGGTTCAACAGGATGATACAAATACCGCAAGCTGTTGGAGTGCTCCTGCAGCCAATGCTTAAGGGGACCGAAGTGTTCATAGGTGCAAAACGTGAAGAAGGCTTCGGCCACATGATACTGTGCGGCCTGGGGGGAATCTACATTGAGGCCCTGAAGGATGTCTCATCCGCATTGGCTCCTGTTACGGCAGATGAAGCCGCAGGAATGGTAAAGAGGCTGAGGGGGTACAGGATAATCCGTGGGGCCCGTGGCATGGAGGGAATAGATGAAGGGCGCTTTGCCGATGCAATAGCCAGAGTCTCCATGCTCTGTACCGTTGCACCGGAAATTGCCGAGATGGACATCAACCCGCTGATGGGGAACCTTAATGGGGTTACGGCTGTTGACGTAAGGATAAGAATAGAAAAATGATTATGATTTATTAACAAATTGCAGATTTATATTAATGATTAAAAGAAAAATTGCTAAATTCGTAGCCGAGTATAAAAACATGACACCTACTGGAAAGGGCATGGCAATACTCTGCATTATCCTTATAATAGGCATCCTCATCAGGTGGGAGGCCACAATTGAAGGGATAAAGAGGGGATTCGGATTTTTTGGAGGGAACTGATTACCGGACAAACAATTAAAAACAAATATAATATGGCAATAAAAGGAGCTATTGTGGTTGATACCGCAAAATGCAAGGGATGCAGCGTGTGCGTGGCCAATTGCCCTACACAGACCATTGCATTGTCTAAAGAGGTTAACGGCAAGGGATACAACTTTGCCTACATGGAAAACCCGGACAACTGTACAGGATGTACAAACTGTGCAACCGTTTGTCCGGATGCCGTAATTACAGTTTATAGAGTGAAAATATAAAAATCTACGATATGGCTGAGAAAATACTTATGAAGGGTAACGAGGCTATTGCACACGGCGCCATCAGGTGCGGTGCAGACGGCTACTTCGGCTACCCTATCACTCCGCAATCCGAGGTTATGGAGACTCTTATGGAGGAGAAGCCTTGGGAAACTACAGGAATGGTTGTGCTTCAGGCAGAGAGCGAGACATCATCAATCAACATGGTATATGGCGGTGCCAGTACAGGAAAGAAGGTGATGACCTCATCCAGCAGCCTTGGAATCAGTCTCATGGCAGAGGGTTTGAGCTACCTTGCAGGTGCAGAGCTTCCTTGTGTGGTAGTAAACGTAATGAGGGGCGGTCCGGGACTTGGAACAATCCAGCCAAGCCAGGCAGACTACTTCCAGGCAGTAAAGGGCGGCGGACACGGAGACTACAAGATGATTGTCCTTGCTCCGGCATCAGCACAGGACATGTATGATTTTGTCGGGAAGGGATTTGACCTTGCATTCAAATACAGGAACCCTGTAATGATACTTTCAGACGGCGTAATAGGCCAGATGATGGAGAAGGTTGAGCTTGGAGAAATGAAGCCGCGCAGAACCTCAGAAGAGGTTGCACAGCAGTGCCCTTGGGCCCTTACCGGCAAGCACAGCGGCAGGAACAGGAACATCATCACATCTCTTGCCCTTGACCCTAACGTACAGGAGAAGACAAACCAGAGGCTCCAGGCAAAATATGCTGAAATTGAGAAAAACGAGGTGATATGCCAAACCTACCGTACTGAGGATGCAGAGCACCTGTTTGTTGCATACGGCAGCATGTCCAGAATCTGTGAGGCAGTTGTTGACCAGGCAAGGGAAGCCGGCTACAAGGTGGGACTCCTCAGACCGGTAACCCTCTATCCTTACCCTACCGCAAACATCCAGGCACTTGTACCTCAATTGAAGAGCATAATGGCAGTTGAGATGAGTGCAGGCCAGATGGTTGAGGATGTAAGGCTTGCAGTAGAGGGCAAGGTACCTGTAAACTTCTACGGCAGGATGGGCGGAATGATCCCTTCTCCTGACGATATATTTGAAGCATTTGTAAAATCAATCAATAAATAGCGGGTTATGGATATAAAGGATATAATTAAACCGGAAAATAAAGTATATGCCAAAACTCCTATTCTCACAGATGCAGTGATGCACTACTGCCCTGGATGTACCCACGGTGTAGTCCACAAGCTGATAGCTGAGGTAATTGAGGAAATGGGCATTCAGGACAAGGCAATAGGCATCTCCCCAGTAGGATGTGCAGTCCTTGCATACAACTATATAGACATAGACTGGGAACAGTCTGCACACGGAAGGGCCCCTGCCCTTGCAACAGCCACAAAACGCCTTAATCCCGACAAATATGTCTTCACATACCAGGGAGACGGAGATCTTGCTTCCATAGGAACCGCAGAGGTGATGCATGCCTGCAACAGGGGTGAGAACATTGTAATCATCTTCATCAACAACGCAATCTACGGCATGACAGGCGGACAGATGGCCCCTACCACCCTTTTGGGACAGGTTACAGCCACAACCCCTTACGGAAGGGATGCAAAGCTGAACGGCTACCCTATGAAGATAACAGAGCTCCTTGCACAGCTTGAGGGAACATGCTATGTTACCAGACAGTCTGCACACAACCCTGCAGCGGTAAGGAAAGCCAAGAAAGCCATTAGGAAAGCCTTTGAGAACTCAATGATGGAGAAGGGAACCTCATTTGTGGAGATTGTGGGAACCTGCAACTCAGGCTGGAAACTCACTCCGGTGAAGGCAAACAAATGGATGGAAGAGAACATGTTCCCATTCTATCCTCTTGGAGACATGAAAGACAGGTAAACCATTAACGCATAACAAGAGAATTATGAAAGAAGAATTGATTATAGCAGGTTTCGGAGGACAGGGAGTCCTTTCAATGGGCAAGATTCTGGCCTATTCCGGAATAATGCAGGATAAGGAAGTTACTTGGATGCCTTCATACGGTCCTGAGATGCGCGGTGGTACTGCCAATGTAACAGTTATATTGAGTGACAAGAAGATAGGCTCGCCTATCCTCAGCAAATGTGATACAGCAATCATTCTCAACCAGCAGTCTATGGACAAGTTTGAGGGTATGGTAAAGCCGGGCGGCCTGCTCATCTATGACCCTAACGGCATTACAAGGCACCCTGAAAGGAAAGACATCAACATTTGTTCAATTGAGGCTGCAGAAGAGAGCGCAAGAATTGGCAACCTCAAGGCATTCAACATGATAGTTCTTGGTGCATTCCTTAAGAAAAAGCCGGTTGTATCTATGGAGAGCGTTGTAAAGGGGCTCAAGAAATCACTGCCTGAAAGACACCACCACCTCATCCCTATGAATGAGCAGGCAATTAAGATAGGAATGGATAAGGTAGTAGACACCAACGTTTTATAAAAATGTATCTTATATAAGGATTAAGGCCCCTGCAATTTTGCGGGGGCTTTTTTCAATTATCAGAAATTATTTATAAATTTGCTGGGGAAAAATTTCTTGAAATGAGTGTAGAAAGCCAGATAATAATCCAGAAGCTCAAGGGGCATATAGAGCATATAATCTCCAAATATGAGCTTGCATTGTCTGAAAACATCTCATTGAGGGAAGAAATGGACAAATGTAAAAGTGAATTAGATAACAGGAACAACAGGATAAAGGAGTTAGAGCAGAAAGTTGAGCAGATGCAATTGGCTGAGGCGTTTACAGCGTCTTCAGAAGATGTGAAGGAGGCTAAGAAGAGAATTGCAAAGATTGTGCGGGAGATTGACAAGTGTATTTCTATGTTAAATGACTGACAATGGAAGAGGAGAAACAGAGGATAAGGATTACCATTGCCGAAAGGCAATATCCACTGACAATACACCCATCTGAGGAGGAGAGCATGCGTATAGCCGTGGGAAGGATAAGGGAAGTTGTGGAGGCTTACAAAAGCAAGTTCAAGGATAGGGATACACAGGATGCATTATCCATGTCTGTGCTGCATTTTGCGGTGAAGGTTGTGAAGATGGAACAGAACAAGGAGTTTGAAGGGCTTATGGAAGACCTCAAGCTTCTGAGCAGGCAGCTGGACGGATACCTGCAGGAGAACAAATAGCATTCATTCTTGTACATAATATAGGCAAATTATACTTTTAGCCGTTGGATTACAGCTCTTTGCGAAAATCAACACTATAAACAGAACCGAGTGACCAACAGACAAAAACAGGCCTGGGTGACCCTTAGGGGGATTCCGTTTTACGGGACGTTGGAAGTTTGCGTCTACAATTGGAGCTCAAATCTTAAATTCTAAGATTTTTCTGAAAACAGCGGATCCAGCGGCTTTTTTTATGCTTGAACTAAAACCAGAACAAAAATAAATACACTAACAAAAGAGAGAAGAGATGGAAATTTTAACTATTGTCATTTTATCGCTTTGTGGCGCTCTCGCAGGCTTTTTTGCAGCATATTACATTGTGAACAATGTGGTGCTGAAGAAAAAGAAGGCGCAGATACTGAAGGAAGCGGAGACTGAGGGAGAGAACATCAAAAAGGAGAAGATTTTTCAGGCAAAGGAGAAGTTCCTGCAGCTCAAGAGCGAGCACGAACAATTCATAAATGAGAAGAACAGTCAGATCCAGCAGATTGAGAACAAGGTAAAGCAGAAGGAGATTGTAATCAACCAGCAGAACTCGGAGATTGCCAAGAAGCAGAAGGAGGTTGACCTCATTAAGGAGAACCTGAAGAACCAGGTTGAGATTGTAAACAGGAAAAGCGAGGAGTACGACAAGCTCAAACAGGAGGCCATTGAGAAGATTGAGAGCATTGCCGGCATGACAGCGGCTGAGGCAAAGGCCCAGCTTGTTGAGAGCATGAAGGATGAGGCCAAGACCCAGGCCATGTCATATATCAATGACGTAATGGATGAGGCAAGGCTCACAGCTTCCAAGGAGGCCAAGAGGATTGTAATCAACACTATCCAGAGGACAGCCCCTGAGACTGCAATTGAGAATGCCGTTACAGTATTCAACATTGAGAGTGATGAGATCAAGGGACGCATCATTGGCCGTGAAGGAAGGAACATCCGCGCACTTGAGGCCGCTACAGGCGTTGAGATTGTTGTGGATGACACCCCTGAGGCTATCCTCCTCTCAGCATTTGACCCTGTAAGAAGGGAGGTTGCAAGGCTTGCACTCCACCAGCTTGTAACTGACGGCCGTATCCACCCTGCAAGGATTGAGGAGGTAGTGGCAAAGGTTCAGAAACAGCTTGAGGAGGAGATTCTTGAGACCGGTAAGAGAACCTGTATAGATTTGGGTATCCACGGCCTTCACATTGAGCTCATCAAGCTTATCGGCAGGATGAAATACCGTTCATCATACGGCCAGAACCTGCTGCAGCACGCAAGGGAGGTTGCAAACATCTGTGCCACCATGGCATCAGAGCTCGGGCTCAACCCTAAGGCTGCAAAAAGGGCAGGTCTGCTGCACGATATAGGTAAAGTATCAGACGAGGACCCTGAGCTTCCACACGCTATTCTGGGTATGAAGCTGGCAGAGAAATACAAGGAGAAACCTGAAATCTGCAACGCAATCGGTGCCCACCACGAGGAGGTTGAGATGAGCTCATTGCTTTCACCGCTTGTACTTGTAGGTGACGCAATCTCAGGCGCAAGGCCAGGTGCAAGACGTGAGGTAATTGAGTCATACATCAAGAGGCTCCAGGACATGGAGAACATAGCCCTCTCCTACCCTGGCGTAACCAAGACCTACGCCATCCAGGCCGGCCGCGAGCTCCGCGTAATCGTAGGCAGCGAGCAGGTAACCGACCAGCAGGCAGAGCAGCTCTCAATAGACATTGCAAAGAAAATCCAGGACGAAATGGTTTATCCGGGCCAGGTGAAAATCACCGTAATCCGCGAAACCCGCTCCGTAAGCTTTGCAAAATAGGCTGCAAATCAGCAATACAAAAAAGAGGATATCCAGGCGGGTATCCTCTTTTTGTATGTCATTATTTGTACCTGTGGATCACAAGAAAAGACTTTACCTACACGGTTGTAAGATGTCTGCGACGCAATGCAGTAAGCACACTCTCTGAAGCAACAGGATTAAGCCCTCTGAAAGTTGTCTTGCTCTTCAGTTCTGAAAGGGACATAACCAGCAACAATTTGGCAATACACTCATCCGCAAAAGAATTGCTTACAACATTAACACCTGTAAAATCCAACACCACACACTCATTCTGTTCAATCATAGGCAATAAACTTTCACGAACACGTTTTCCAAGAAGACGTGTACCTAAGTTCTCTCCATATTCTCTGAAATTAAATATTACCATAGATCCTCCAATTCATTATCATTTAAAAACGTTTCATTATACTGAGATGCCACATTAGTACGGTTTGCAACCACTTCAGCAGGATTGATTTCTTTATTTGTAATAAGCTGCAGATAAACTATTGTTCCTTGCCAGAAATCACTTTCTACAATAAGTTCTTTACCGTCTTGAACTTTCATTGTATGATTCCCCGAACGCACTTCAAAGCTCAAACCTATATCTCGAGCCAAAAGAGATGTAGAATACAATCCAAAGCCCATCCCCTTTCCATCTGTAATTGCATCTTTAATACATATCCTCAAGGCATCAGACTCAGATATGTCTGAATACTCATCTTTAGCAAATCTTGTCCTAAAAAATGAGCAGAATTTGGATTTGAACTCCATATAGAAATCAGCAATTACCTTCTCATCGTTTATAAGGAATCCTTTTATAATTTCAATATCAGTCATTTCCTAGAAAAGGTTATTATTTTTTTTACAAGGCCTTCCCTCATTATCTATATCTTGAGGATATCTGGTAATATTTATCATTGTCCTATTCCACATATCTATCGCTTCACTATATTTCATTTCCATTAATTTACCCTGATTCTTGGCAATAGAACAAGAAAGTGAACCATAAAAATTACCATCTTCAGCCTTGTATTCATAATTGGTCTGATAACTTTTACACGCAACTACAAAAAGCCAATCCACAGGCTTTCCTTTTCTTATTACATTAGGCTTATCGCAGGGGATTACAAAAGATTCGCTACTACCCCTCTTATAAACATCCTCTTCATCAGAAAGTCCCCTGGAGCCACTTCCACTATGACAAGCATCAGCAATAACTATAATTTTCCCTGCATACCCAACCTTGAATCTTAGCTTTGTCAAATAATCATTTAAAAAGTCATCGGTAATATGATTTTCACCCTCATATACACCATTGACAAATGATTTCATAGCATCATACGGAATCCAAGCCTCATCAAGGCCATCCTCTTTCTCATCACCATTCAGATCTGTAATTCTTTGCCCGTGACCTGAGAATTGTATATACACTATGTCATTTTTATTAGCAGCCTCAAGAAGTGCTTGGAATGCATCATTTATATTCTCAAATTTAGCCTCAGAATCTCTTAGTTCTACAATATAATCCTCACTAAAGCCTTGAACAAGCAAAGTCTTACGAATAATATCCAAATCATTTTGGCCATGTATTTTGCTCCAACCACTCTGTTCTGGATAATCCCCAATACCTATAAGCAATGCTCTCTTGTTCTGAGCCACTAAATCAGATATGTTAACAAGAGCACATATCATTATCAAACAGATGATTCTCATATTATTACCAATAATTCCACACTATACAAATATAGGAAAATATATCAAGTTATAATATACAAAAAGTGTGAGGCAATCATTTATAAGTACGGAGGCTCTGGTATGCCCTGAAACGAATAAATAATACCCCACACAAGTATCTAAAAGCACATGTAATGTGCTAATCAATACAAGCAAGAGTGTCATATTTCCTCGTTTCATTTGAAATTTGCCAGATTTCCGTACAAGGATGAACATTACACTTTCATCAAATATGTTACTGAATTACTCCAGTGACACAAATATAGCGAATGTTTATGACAATCTTAAAGTGGGGTATTAAATTCCAGGTATACCAAATTAAATTATCTCAAACAACTTTTACTATTAATGTAAGTTTTGTGAAAAAGTAACCAACAAAATTACAGGATATCATATTTTTTACTATGTTATTTTCATGAGGGGGGAATTTCAAAAAACAAAATAATTTGCATTACATCTCCAACTTTTTCTTTTTCAGTAAAGGTGTTTTGAATATTTTTTCTAATTTGCGCTCATTGAGGATACTTGATTATGTATAGATTATGACAATGCAGGAGTTAAAAGTTTTTGGGGAAAAGCAGATTAGGACCGTATGGGATGAAGTGCAAGAAAAGTGGTATTTCTGTGTAAATGATGTTATATCAGTGTTAACAGACAGCATGGATCCCGTAGACTATTTTAAAAAGCTACGCAAGAGAGACCCCGAATTGGATCTTTTCGTGAGGGGGACAAATTGTCCCCCCCACCAATTTATATCAACAGATGGGAAAAGGCATTCTGCAAGATGTATGGATTTACAAAGCGTATTACGTTTAGTTCAATCTATACCATCAAAAAAAGCTGAACCTTTCAAACGATGGCTTGCTCAGACTGGCGCAGAACGGATACACCAGATGCAAGATCCTGAACTTGGAATCCATCAGTCTCTAATGGATTATAAGAGACTGGGGTATTCCGATAATTGGATAAACCAGAGACTTAAGAGTATTGAAGTCCGTAAGGATTTGACTGATCAATGGAGAGTCCATAATGTTAAAGAAGGTGTTCAATATGCTACCCTTACAGACATAATATACCAGACATGGGCGGGACTTACTGCCAGAGAATATAAAAATCTTAAAGGGTTGCATCAGGAGAATCTTAGGGATAATATGACTAACGAAGAGCTTGTCATGAACATGCTCGCAGAGCTTACAGCTACAAATATTACTAAGGAAGAACATCCGCTTTCAATGGAAGAGCATGCTAAAGTTGCTGCCCGTGGGGGATCTGTTGCAAAGGTCGCAAAGGAGGCCTTTGAAACTCAAACAGGCAAGAAGGTTGTCAGCTCACTTAATATGAAGAAATATCTGGACTCCCAATTGCCGGAATTGGGATTTGAGGAAAAATGAACCTTTTCTTAAAAACTTTGTTATACACTTGAAATAGTTTTTTTAAGTAAGGTTAAGTCGGGCAAACCCTGCAGTCTCGGGATGAGGTTGCGGGGTTTGTTTGTTGTGGAATACAATCCAGGCGGCTCACCCATCTAACGCAAAAAGCCCTCCTGCATCAACCAGTTGCAAGAGGGCTTTTGCATTAAATAACTTGTATGAATATCCCTATAGGATTGTGCACCAGCCGTGTTTGTCCTCTATTTCGCCGTATTGGATGCCGGTGAGGGTTTCGTAGAGCTTGCGGCTCTTAGGGCCGCATTCGTCGCCGTATGGGTATGATGCGGTTACTGAGTCTGCTGCAAGTTTTTCCTTGTCTTCCACGAGCTTTACAGGGGTGATCACTACCGCTGTTCCGCACTGGCCCACCTCTTCAAATGTTGAGAGTTCCTCTACAGGAATGTCTCTTCTCTCCACCTCCATTCCAAGGTCTTCAGCCACCTGAATGAGTGATTTGTTGGTGATTGAAGGGAGTACGGTCCTTGAGCAAGGGGTTATGTATTTGTTTCCCTTTATGCCAAAGAAGTTGGCTGATGAGAACTCATCTATATTCTTGGTCTCAGGGTTGAGGAACAATACATCCTTGTAGCCCTGTTTTACAGCTACTCCGGTTGCATACATTGCACAGGCATAGTTGCCGCCCACCTTGAACGAGCCGCTGCCATTAGGGGCCGCACGGTCATAATCCCTTGCTATTACGGTCTTGATAGGGTCAAGCACCTTTCCTGCGTATGAACCTACAGGGAGGGTAATTACCATAAACATAATGCCGTCCTGCTGCGGTACAAGGTTGATTGAAGGGATTGTTGTGATGAGGATAGGACGGATATACAATGATGCCCTCAGTTCATAAGGAGGCAGGAAATCAATGTTTTCCTGTACTGCCTGGGTACACATCTTCTTGAAGAGTTCTTCGTCGGGACTGGGGATACCCAAAAATCCTGCAGAGCTCTGCATCCTCTTGGCATTCTGGTCCATACGGAAAATCCTAACCTTGCCGTCCTTTCCGCGGAAAGCCTTCAGCCCCTCAAAGCATGACATTCCGTAATGCAATGATGGTGAGAATACTGTAAGGTTCAATGAATCTGCACTCTGGCTCTCAATCGGGCCCCATTTGCCGTCTTTGTAAAGGCATGTGAGAACCGTATTTGTCTTTGAATATGAGAATGACAGTTTTGTCCAGTCCATGTTTTTCATAATAGTGTAAGTTTTATAGTTAAACCAAAAATTCAAAGAGAAGAGGCTTGTCATTCAGATATTCGTATGCAAATCCGTTCTCTTCCATCTTCTTTTCAAGTGTTTCAAGATCCTCGGGGTGTGCAAGCTCAATTCCAATTACAACCGGCCCCCTCTCCCTGCTGGTCTTTTTTGTGTAGGAGAAATGGGTGATGTCATCCTTTGGCCCCACAACATCCGTAATGAAGCTCCTCAATGCCCCGGCCCTCTGAGGGAACCTCACAATGAAGTAATGCTTCAGCCCCTGATGCAGCAGCGAGCGCTCCCTTATCTCCTCCATCCTGGTAATGTCATTGTTGCTGCCGCTTATGATGCATACAACATTCTTCCCCGCAATCTTATCCTTGTACTGTTCCAGCGCCGCAACCGCCAGTGCCCCTGCAGGCTCAACCACAATGGCATTCCTGTTGTACATTTCAAGGATTGAGGTGCACACAGCCCCCTCCGGCACAGTTATGATGTCATCCAGCACCTGGGAACAGATATTGTAGGTATAGTTGCCCACTTTCCTTACAGCCGCCCCATCCACAAAGTTATTGATGGATTCCAGCTCCACTACCCTGCCTGCCTTGAATGACTCCTTCATTCCTGGTGCCCCTTCAGGTTCCACTCCAATGAGCTTTGTATTGGGGCTCATCTGTCTGATGCAGGCTCCAAGGCCGGAGGCCAGTCCGCCGCCACCTATCGGGATGAAGATATAATCTACAGGTTCCTTACACTCCTGGAGGATTTCCATACCTATTGTGGCCTGTCCCTCAATGATCTGAGGGTCATCAAACGGCGGGATGAAAATTTTTCCCTCCCGGGCCGCAAATGAGACTGCCTCCCTGTTTGCCTCATCAAAATTGTCTCCGAAGAGGATAATCTCAATGTTGCCGTTGCCGAACATCCGCACCTGCTGGATCTTCTGCCTTGGAGTAGTCTTTGGCATATATATATACCCCTTTATCCCCAGCCTGTTGCAGGAGAACGCAACTCCCTGGGCATGGTTGCCGGCACTGGCACAAACTACGCCACAGGCGCTTTGTTCCGCAGAAAGGTTGCGTATTTTATTATAGGCCCCCCTTATCTTGTAGGAGCGCACTATCTGCAGGTCCTCCCTCTTGAGGAGGATATTTGCATTATATTTTGCCCCAAGGTAAGGGTTTGAAGCAAGGGGCGTTGGGGCAAGTATCTCCCCCAACGTTATCCTTGCAGCTGATATCTTGTGCAGTTGTGGAAAGTATTGCGTGCTGTCCATCCTTTTCTCCTGAAATTAGTTGTTCTCAGGACGCAAAGACCTCACGGTCTCTCCTGCCCTCCACATCTCGCTGTCCCTAAGCTCCTTCAACTCTGCCTCAAGCTTAACCCTGTAGTCTGGCTTGCTGTTTGAGTCAATTGAGATCTGAGCCTCATTTCCGCATTTAACCTCGTTGTAAAGCTCATTGAATACAGGTTTGGTTGCATCGCGGAACTTCTTCCACCAGTCGAGGGCACCTCTCTGTGCAGTTGTAGAGCAGTTTGCATACATCCAGTCCATACCGTTCTCTGCAATCAGCGGCATAAGGCTCTGTGAAAGCTCCTCCACTGTCTCGTTGAATGCCTCTGAAGGGGTGTGGCCGTTCTCACGCAATGTCTCGTACTGGGCTGCAAACAATCCCTGGATAGCACCCATAAGTGAGCCGCGCTCTCCTGTAAGGTCTGAATATACCTCCCTCTTGAATGTGGTCTCAAAGAGATAACCGCTGCCTATACCTACTCCAAGGGCAATTACCCTGTCGTATGCCTTTCCGGTTGCATCCTGGTAGATTGCGTATGAAGAGTTCAATCCCCTCCCCTCAAGGAAAAGCCTTCTGAGTGAAGTTCCTGAGCCTTTAGGGGCAACCATGATCACATCAACATCTGCAGGTGGAACAATGCCTGTACGGTCATTGTAAGTGATGCCAAAGCCATGTGAGAAATACAACGCCTTGCCTGCTGTAAGGTGTTTCTTTACTGTTGGCCAAACAGCAATCTGCCCTGCATCTGAAAGGAGGAACTCAATGATGGTAGCCTTCTGGCATGCCTCCTCTATCTCAAACAGGTCCTTGCCCGGTACCCAGCCGTCTGCAACAGCCTTGTCCCAGGTCTTTGAATCCTTTCTCTGGCCTACAATCACATTGAAGCCGTTATCCTTAAGGTTGAGCGCCTGTCCCGGGCCCTGGACACCATATCCTATAACTGCAACTGTCTCGTTTGCCAATACTTCTTTTGCCTTTTCCAATGTAAACTCGGCGCGGGTAACTACTTGCTCCTCAACACCACCAAAATTCAATTTTGCCATAGTACTTTAATTTATATATGCTTTCTTAATTTCCACTATATTGTTTATCTGACTTACAATCCTCTCAACCAGCTCTTTGTGCGCAGCCCAGCAGGTAATCCTGTACTCGCCCCACTCAGGCGCTGTCTTTGAGAACTCAAAACTCTCAACATCAATTCTTTTCTGCAGATACAGAGTTGAAATCCTGTTCAATATGTCCAACCTGTTCTTTCCTTCTGCCGTTACCGTAAACTTTTCCATAATCTAAAAGCCTATTATTTGAAAATTATATCATTCAATGTTTTTCCTGCAGGAATCATCGGGAATACATTTTCCTGCTCTACCATGGCCGCCTCAAGGAAGAACGGCCCGTCATGCCGCATCATCTGCTCCACCGCAGCCTCCAGCTCGCCTACATTCTCCACTCTGGCATATTTAATTCCGTATGAGGCTGAAAGCATCTTGAAATCCGGATTTACCAGATGGGTAAATGCGTATCTCCTCTCAAAGAACAGTTCCTGCCACTGCCTTACCATTCCCAGGTAAGAGTTGTTAAGGAGGACTATTTTAACCGGAATCCCTGTCTGGAGTATCGTTCCAAGCTCCTGTATGTTCATCTGGAGCCCGCCGTCACCGGAAAACAGGACAACGTCACAATTTGGGTTGCCCGCCTTTGCCCCTATTGCTGCAGGGAGGCCGAATCCCATTGTTCCAAGACCTCCTGAGGTTACCCAGTTCATGTTCCCTTCCAGCTTTGAGTATCTTGCAGCGAACATCTGGTTCTGCCCCACATCAGTTACAATAACCTTAGGCTTCTCACCAGCTTTTATAACCGCATCCACAACCTGAGCCATTGTAAGGGTTGCCGAATTGAGCTGCGGCCCCATCACATTCTCCAGCTCAAACGCCCTCTTCACCCTATAGAAATCCATCCACTCACCTCTCTCCTTATATTCAAGCTTCCCACACAGAGCCTCCAGGAATACCTTTGCATCACTCTGGAGTGTAAGATGAGCCTTCACATTCTTGTCAAACTCAGCCATATCTATATCCACGTGGATAATCTTGGCCTTTGGAGCATATCCCTTCACCTCGCCTGTAACCCTGTCTGAGAACCTCATTCCCACAGCAAGAATCACATCTGCATTCTGGGTCATTGCATTTGGGGCCACATTTCCGTGCATTCCCACCATTCCCACATAATTAGGGTCATCCTGTGCAATTGCACCCATTCCAAGGAGGGTAACCGCTACCGGAATATTTGCCTTGTCCGCACACTCCTTCAACATTCCACATCCTCCCGATATAATTACGCCGTGTCCTGCAATGATAAGAGGCTTCTGCGCATTGTTCAGGTCACGGGCTGCCTCCTCCACCTTCGCCTGGAACCTTGGATCCTCAGGACAAGACTCCTTGCCCAACATCCTTACAGCCTCCTCCTTGTTGTAGCTGTAGTCCATCATCTCCACCTGGGCATTCCTGGTAAGGCTGATAAGTACCGGGCCCGGCCTGCCGCTCTGTGCAATATGGAATGCCTGAGCCATAACTGTAGGGATCTCAGCCGCAGAGGAGATCTGATAGCTCCATTTTGTGATTGGAATGGTAATGCCAATCATATCAGCCTCCTGGAAGAAATTTGTGCCAAGCTTGTCTGCATTCACTTGGGCTGTGATGCATATCACAGGGGTTGAATCCATCATGGCATCGGCTATTCCGGTAATGAAATTGGTTGCACCAGGGCCCGCTGTAGCCATACATATACCAACCTTTCCGGTACTCCTGGCGTAACCCTCAGCGGCATGCACCGCACCCTGTTCATGCCTTACAAGCACATGTTCCAGTCTGTCCATGTAATCATACAGCTTGTCATATACAGGCATTATGGTACCACCAGGATAACCGAATATCGTGTCAACTCCCTCGTCCAAAAATGTATTCATAAGAGCTTCCGCTCCGCTCATTCTCCTTGTTTCCATTTCAAAATCTTTAATCAATAATCCTTACTCCTCCAATATCTGCACTTCCTGCCAATGATGCGTATGCCTTCAGTGCCCTGCTTATCTTCCTTTCCCTGTTCCTTGGCCTGTATCCGTTGCCCTTCTCCAACGCTTCCCTCCTGCCCTGCAGCTCTTCCTGTGAGAGTTCCACATTTATCTTCCTCTCAGGGATATCTATTGTTATTGTGTCTCCATTCTCTATCAGTGCTACAGGCCCCTTGCTTGCAGCTTCCGGTGAAATGTGCCCTATTGAGAGGCCGCTTGTACCGCCAGAGAACCTTCCGTCGGTGATGAGGGCGCAATCCTTGTCAAGTTTCATGCTCTTGAGGAAAGAGGTTGGATAAAGCATCTCCTGCATTCCCGGCCCCCCTTTTGGCCCCTCATACCTTATCACTACCACATCCCCTTTCTTCACCTTTCCCCCGAGGATTCCGTCCACCGCATCCTCCTGGCTCTCAAATACCACTGCAGTTCCCTTGAACTTGAGGATATGCTCCGCCACTCCTGCTGTCTTAACTATACATCCGTCGGGAGCTATGTTTCCATAAAGTACTGCAAGTCCTCCGTCTTTTGTATAGGCGTGCTCCAGATCCCTGATGCACCCCGCCGCCCTGTCTGTATCCAGCTCCTTATAGGTACTTTCATTTTCCCCCATATTTACCGTACGGACATAACCGGGAGCCGAATGGTATAGGGCCTGCGCCCACTCAGAAGCTATGTTACAATTTGTTACATTACAATCTGTAAGCGCGTCCTGTAATGAAGGATAGTCAACTCTTCCGGCTGAACAGTTCAGATAACCGCCTTTTGCCAACTCCTGCATAATTCCCATAACGCCTCCTGCACGGTTCACATCCTGTATGTGGTATTCACAGTTGGGGGCAACCTTGCAAAGTACCGGTATCTGCCGTGAAAGCCTGTCCACATCCTTCATAGTGAAGTCAACTCCCGCCTCGTGCGCAATTGCAAGGAGGTGCAGGACTGTATTTGTTGAGCCGCCCATTGCTATATCAAGCATCATGGCGTTCTCAAAAGCCTCTTTTGTTGCTATTGAACGGGGCAGGACCGCCTCATTTCCATTGAAATAATAATCATTTGCAAGCTCCACCACCAGCCTGGCTCCTTTTTCAAAAAGCCTTTTCCTGTTTGCATGAGTTGCAAGCACGGTACCGTTACCCACCTGTGCAAGGCCCAATGCCTCTGTAAGGCAATTCATTGAGTTGGCTGTAAACATGCCTGAACAGCAGCCGCATGTAGGGCATCCCTTCTCCTCGTACTCCTGAAGATCTTCTGCAGAAACCTGAGGATCTGCACCTTTTACCATTATATCCACAAGGTCACAATCCTTTCCCTTTACATTTCCCGCCTCCATTGGACCTCCGGAAACGAACACGGCAGGGATATTGAGCCTCATGGCTGCCATAAGCATACCGGGAGTTATCTTGTCACAATTTGATATACAGATCATTGCATCAGCACAATGGGCATTGCACATATATTCAACACTGTCTGCAATTATCTCCCTTGAAGGCAAAGAATAAAGCATTCCGTCATGCCCCATTGCTATACCGTCATCTATTGCTATGGTATTGAATTCTGCCGCAAAGCAGCCTAGCTTCTCTATCTCACCTTTTACAAACTGTCCTATATCATGCAAATGCACATGCCCCGGAACAAACTGGGTAAAAGAGTTCACTACAGCTATCACAGGTTTTCCAAAGTGTTTCTTCTCCATTCCGTTTGCCCTCCACAGGGCCCTGGCTCCAGCCATCTTCTTTCCGTTTAAAGTCTTGCTGCTTCTGAGTTCCATATCTGGTTACAATTTATAACTTCCTCAAAAAAAAAGACCGCTTAAGGAAGGAATCCATTAAGCGGTCTTGAATTTATAACTTAAAGGATTCTACATCATCATTGGAATAATAATCACCACCACAGACAGGGCAATAATAGAAATGGACACCAGCAGGTTCACTGCCAGGTTCTTCTGAATAGACATTCCTATTATGTTCTGTGTGCCGTTCATAATGATGTAAAATCTTCTGTTTTCCGTTCTAACGGTGCAAAGCTATAAAACTTTTTGTTACGTTGTTCTCCAAAAATGGACTTTTTTATAAAAAAGTTACAAATTGTTACATACTGCGGATAAAGAATGACCAGAGTTCGGCTTTCAAATCCTCCCAGGTCTTGGCTGTAGATGATGCATACTTCTGTGTGTAATTGTTAAGAAGCCTGGTCACCTCATCCTTCTTGCCCTCTTTAAGGAGCTGTGCAGCCTCTTTCTCTATAAGTGCATTCTCCTTCATCATCTGTGACTCATAATTTGCAACCTGCTCCTCAAGGAGATGCCTGGTCTTGTCCCAGTTGATGGTTGAAATCCTGTTTGTCTCCCTGTAAGACCATATTGCCGCATCTTCCCTATATCTGTGCTGGCCACATATGCCCCAATCCTTTGGAAGCTCTGTTACACCTGCATAAATAGGAATCCTCGGACTCTGTGCAGGGTTGTCAAATGAGAAGTAAGCAATACCGCCAATCTCATCAGGCAACCAGTCGCGGCACTGCATGATGTGAGAATATGAACACTGGATAACTGCAATTGTCCTTACCCTTGGGGTAACATCCTTCTTAAGTGAGTTGAGGAGGGTCCTCATGTCTCCAGGCATGAATGTAGATACAGGATAAACGGTATCCTTATATGCTATTGTCTTGCCATCCTCTACCCTTCTCCTGTCAACCTCAATTGCAAGGTCCTTCAC
This sequence comes from Bacteroidales bacterium, assembly GCA_017482565.1. Lineage (GTDB taxonomy): Bacteria > Bacteroidota > Bacteroidia > Bacteroidales > UBA932 > Egerieousia. Next base: position 31,800 of record JAFUMO010000050.1, read on the forward strand.
CTGGTCATACTCAGTACCTTCATATGTCTCGCGGTAAAATGCGAACATATCCTCTGGGGAAACCTTCTTCTCAGGCTTCACTGAGAAAGGAATCTCATCTGCATCATACTGGAGGTTCAATGAAGGGGCCAGAGTGCTCAACACAAAATACTCGCGGATTGAAAAAGGCTTCTTGCCGCTTGAAACAACCTTCCAGAAGATATAGTCTCCCTCACCGTCCCAGTATCCTATAGCTTTTGAGCGCTCCTTGAGGTCCTTTGAATACATGAAATTGTCGGGATCATTGAAATCAACCTTTCCTATTCTTGGGATATTTGCAGAAACTCCCACATGGTCATCAGGGATTCTCTGGGCAACCCATAGTGCTCCAGGCTTGTCTGCAGGGGCTTTCTTTGATTTCTTTGCCTTTGGATCCGCAGGCAGCTTCCCGTTTCCATAAATCTCAAAATGCCATACCTCCTTCTTGTCTGCAACTGTAAGGCACTCACCGCCATCAGCATAGCCGTACTCCTCAGCCAACGCACCCATAACTGCAATAGCCTCCCTTGCTGTAGCACATCTCTCAAGAGCTATCCTCTCAAGTTCCTCAATCATGAAGAGGCCATCCTCCCTCTTGAGCTCCCTCTTGCCTACTGTAGTGGTCTCACCAATTGCAAGCTGCTTCTCATTCATACAAGGATATGCCACATTAAGGAACCTGTATGTAGGTACTGCAGGAGCAGGAATCTCACCTTTCTTAACCACATTGCGCATATCATCCCTCTCCTCATTATGAAGCAGGCCCCAATAGATTGCCTGAAGCTCACCAGGCTTGTAGGTCTTGCTCTCTTCCATAGAAAGCCATGTGCGGTAATTTGAGTCACATGAATGTGCTGTCATAACCGAGCCGTCTGAACTTGCATTTTTTCCAACCATAATTGAAGTACAGCTCTCCGCATAATTCTCATCATCCGGATGCCATCCGTAGCTCTGTGCAATTGCCGCCCCCGACATCATCAGGCACACGGCTGCAACAAATAATCTTTTGATTTTCATAGGTAACTGATTATTGATTAGTTAAGTGTTAATAATTTCAATAAAGCGTGTTCACAAATATATAAAAAAATCCTCACTGTCACACTTTTTGGCGTATCCCTGCAAGTGCCCCTCCCATGGATACGGGAGGGCTTTCCCAAAACAAATACCGCCGGCAAGTGGGGCAGGATATGGTTTTTGGGAATTATTTCATTAAATTGGCATCAAAATTTTGAGACATGAAAAGCTTTGCAACTCTCTTCATATCAATCTTCATCATACTATCCTGCCCAATTGGCTCAAGAGCGCAGGAAAAGGCGGTCAGATCCTTCTATATCATTGGGCTGCACAAGGAGATTGACAAATCTTCCGCAAGGATGTTCACGGATGCACTCAAGCAGGCGCAGACAGAAGGGGCAGATTATTGCATCCTGGACCTGAACACCTACGGAGGGGCACTGGATGCGGCCGATTCAATCAGGACAGCCATAATGCACTCCCCCATACCGGTGGTTGCGTTCATCAACAATCAGGCAGCCTCTGCCGGAGCCCTAATTTCCATAGCATGCGATTCAATTTATATGAGGAACGGGAGTTCCATTGGGGCTGCAACAGTTGTAGACCAGAGCGGAGAGGTTCTTCCCGACAAATACCAGTCCTTCATGCGGGCCATGATGCGGGCCACAGCCGAGAGCCACGGGATAAGGCACATCATTTCCGGGAATGACACACTTGAGATATGGCGCAGGGACCCACTTATAGCGGAGAAGATGGTGAGCGCAGACAGCGTCCTGAGCTTTACCCCAAGCGAGGCAATAGCCAACGGGTACTGTGAAGGAAAAGCTGAGAACACCGCAGAGGTAATTGCACATATAAACAACTATAAACAAATTGATTATACCATTACAGAGCACAAATCATCGCTGCTTGACAAGATTATATATTTCTTCCTCAGCCCTATAATCCAGGGGCTGTTGCTTATGCTCATAATAGGAGGAATCTACTTTGAATTCCAGAGCCCCGGCATAGGTTTTCCGCTCGTTGCCGCAATAGTGGGTGTGGTGCTCTATTTTGTACCGCTCTACCTGGAAGGGTTCGTGCAGAACTGGGAGATAATCTTCTTCATCCTCGGCCTGGTACTGCTGGCCGTGGAGGTGTTTGTACTGCCGGGGTTCGGCATTGCGGGGATATGCGGAATCGTACTGGTTGTAATTACATTGGCCTTTGCAATGATAGACAACGATATTGTATTCAATGCCGGTGACATCAACCTTATCCCTCTGGTGAAGCCTTTTGCCATTGTGCTTGTCTCCACAACCGCCATGCTCTTCCTCTCAATTTATCTGGCGGGCAAGCTTCTCCCTTCCAGGGCATTTTCCCATATTGCATTGAAGACCAGCCTTTCGTCAGGAAGAGAAGGTTTTGTAGGGGTTGAAAAAGAGAGTCTTGCGGAGCTTGTGGGAAAGGATGCAGTTGTTGCCACAGACCTGAAGCCTCAGGGGAGCGTGGAGATTGAGGGGAAAACCTGGCAGGCACAGCTCAATTACGGTTATGCCCACAAAGGTGAAATTGTTGAAATTTTCAGACATGAGGGGGGGCGCCTTTATTGCAAAAAAAAGATTTAATGACTAATTTTGTCCGATTTTGTTAAACCCATACACACTTAAATAAATGCAATCAGTTAAAAAAGCTAAGCTTGTATTGGAAAATGGCCTTGAATTCCAAGGTTTTTCCTTTGGTTTTGACCAGCCTGCATGTGGAGAGGTTGTCTTCAGTACCGCCATGGTAGGATATCCGGAGAGTCTTACAGACCCTTCTTATTCAGGACAGATACTATGCGTGACCTACCCTATCATCGGAAACTACGGTGTTCCGGCTGACGAGGTGGAGAACGGCATTTCTAAATATTTTGAGTCGGACAAGATCCAGGTAAAGGCGCTGGTGATTTCTGACTATTCTTTCAACTACAGCCACTGGAATGCTGCAAAGAGCCTGGACCAATGGTTGAAGGAGAACAAGATTCCAGGCATCTTCGGCATTGACACCAGGGAGCTTACCAAGGTCTTGAGGAACAACGGTTCAATGATGGGCAAGATTGTGCAGGAGGATTGCAATGCTGAGCTTGCATGCGTGAACCCTAATGTGGTGAACCAGGTTGACCAGGTGAGCTGCAAGGAGGTGATCAGGTACAATGAGGGACGCGGCAAAAAGGTTGTCCTTCTTGATTGCGGTGTAAAGAACAGCATTCTCAGAACCCTCACACAGAAGGATGTTGAGGTTATAAGGGTTCCATGGAACCATAACTTCAATGAGATGGAGTATGACGGACTCATCATTTCAAACGGTCCGGGCAACCCTGATTTCTGCACTGAGGCAGTAGAGAACATCAAAGCTGCTATGGGTAATGACAAGCCTGTCTTTGGAATCTGTATGGGTAACCAGCTGCTGGGCAAGGCTGCCGGTGCAAAGACAGAAAAGCTCAAGTTCGGGCACAGGACACAGAACCAGCCGGTAAGGAGAGTAGGTACAACAACCTGCTACATAACTACCCAGAACCACGGCTACGCACTTGACGCCGCTACACTTGGCGCCGACTGGGAACCTATGTTCGAGAACCTCAATGACGGTTCAAACGAGGGTATCAGGCACAAGAGCAAGCCTTTCTTCTCTATACAGTTCCAGCCTGATGGTGTAGAGTTCCTATTTGATGAATTCATTAAAATGTTGTAATATAATGGAGAAAATTAGCAAAGTACTTCTTTTGGGTTCCGGAGCGCTTAAGATAGGCGAGGCCGGAGAGTTTGACTACTCGGGTTCGCAGGCCATCAAGGCCATGAAGGACGAGGGGATTGAGACAATCCTGATCAACCCTAATATTGCAACAGTACAGACATCTGAAGGTGTTGCAGACAAGATATACTACCTCCCTGTAACTCCATATTTTGTGGAGCAGGTAATAAAGAAGGAGCAGCCTCAGGGCATCCTCCTCGCATTTGGCGGACAGACCGCACTCAACTGCGGTGTTGAGCTCTATAGGACCGGTATCCTAGAGAAATACAACCTTAAGGTTCTTGGCACCCCTGTACAGGCCATTATGGATACAGAGGACCGTGAGCTATTCAACAGGAAACTGGATGAAATTGATGTAAAGACAATCAAGAGCCACGCTGTAGAGAATCTTGAAGATGCGGTGGCTGCAGCAAAAGAGCTGGGCTATCCTGTAATCATCCGTGCTGCATATGCACTCGGAGGTTTGGGTTCAGGCTTCTGCAACAATGAGGAGGAGCTTGTGAAACTTGCAGAAAAATCATTTACATTCTCGCCACAGGTTCTTGTAGAGAAATCATTGAAGGGCTGGAAGGAGATTGAGTTTGAGGTTGTAAGGGACAAATATGACAACTGCATCACAGTCTGTAACATGGAGAACTTTGATCCTCTTGGAATCCACACCGGTGAGAGTATCGTTGTTGCCCCTTGCCAGACACTTACAAACTCAGAGCTCCACAAGCTCAGGGAGATTGCAATAAGGATTGTAAGGCATATTGGCATTGTGGGTGAGTGTAACGTGCAGTATGCATTTGATACAGAGAGCGAGGACTACAGGGTAATTGAAATCAATGCCCGCTTGAGCCGCTCTTCTGCACTTGCTTCAAAGGCTACAGGTTATCCGCTGGCATTTGTGGCCGCAAAGATTGGTTTGGGTTACGGGTTGTTCGAGCTCAAGAACTCGGCTACAGGCACTACCCCAGCCTTCATGGAGCCTTCATGCGACTACATAGTATGCAAGATGCCACGTTGGGACCTTTCAAAATTCCAGGGCGTAAGCCGTGAGATTGGTTCTTCAATGAAGAGTGTGGGTGAGATTATGTCTATAGGCCGTACCTTTGAGGAGGTTATCCAGAAAGGTATCCGTATGATAGGCCAGGGCGCACACGGTTTTGTGGCAAACAAGGAGATTGTGGTTAATGACATTGATAAAGCCCTCCGCCAGCCTACCGACAACCGTATCTTTGTAATTTCAAAGGCATTCAATGCAGGATATACAGTTGACCAGATCCACGAGCTCACAAAGATTGACAAGTGGTTCCTGGACAAGCTTTACAATATCATCATTACCGGCAAGGAGCTTATGGCCCTCAACAGCACTGATGAGCTCAGCTATGACCTCCTTAAGATTGCAAAACGCCAGGGTTTCTCTGACTTCCAGATTGCAAGGCTCGTACTTAAGGAGCTTACTGCACAGGATTCGGACAAGGGTCTGCTTGAAATAAGGAAATACAGAAAATCATTGGGTATCCTCCCAGTTGTAAAACAGATTGACACACTTGCAGGAGAGTATCCTGCAAAGATCAACTATCTGTATCTTTCATACAGCGGAGACAAGCACGACATTGAGTTTGCAGATGACAAGAAGTCAATCATCGTCCTCGGTTCCGGCGCATACAGGATAGGAAGCTCTGTTGAGTTTGACTGGTGTAGCGTAAACGCCCTCACAACCATCCAGAAATGCGGCTGGAGAGGTGTAATGATCAACTACAACCCTGAGACAGTATCTACAGACTACGATATGTGCGACAGGCTCTACTTTGATGAGCTTACATTTGAGCGCGTACTTGATATCCACGACCTTGAGAACCCTCACGGAATGGTGGTTTCTGTAGGCGGACAGATTCCTAACAACCTTGCACTGAAACTTGACGCAAACGGCATAAATATTCTTGGTACACAGGCCAAGTTCATTGACAACGCTGAGGACAGGCACAAGTTCTCATCTATGCTGGACAGGCTTGAGATTGACCAGCCTAAATGGAAGGAACTCTCTACAATGTCTGATGTATATGAGTTTGTGGACAAGGTGGGCTTCCCTGTACTTGTAAGGCCTTCTTATGTACTGTCGGGAGCTGCAATGAATGTATGTTCAAACAAGGTTGAGCTGGAGCAGTTCCTTAATCTTGCTGCCAATGTTTCCAAGAAGCATCCTGTAGTGGTTACTGAGTTCCTCCAGAATGCCAAGGAGATTGAGTTTGATGCAGTTGCCGACAAGGGTAATGTAATTGCATACGCAATTTCCGAGCATATTGAGTTTGCCGGCGTACACTCTGGTGACGCCACAATCCAGTTCCCTCCACAGAAACTGTATGTTGAGACTGCCCGCAGGATCAAGAAGATCTCACGCAAGATTGCAGAGGCCCTCCAGATTACAGGTCCGTTCAATATCCAGTTCCTTGCAAAGGAGAACGACATTAAGGTAATTGAGTGTAACCTTAGGGCTTCACGAAGCTTCCCGTTCGTATCCAAAGTGCTTAAGATCAATCTTATTGAGCTTGCAACCAAGGCTATGATAGGCGAGCCTTACGAGGTTCCCCACAAGAGTGCGTTTGACCTGGATTATGTAGGCATCAAGGCTTCGCAGTTCTCATTTGCACGTCTGTTGAAGGCAGACCCTGTACTTGGTGTTGACATGGCATCTACCGGTGAGGTTGGCTGCCTGGGTGATGATACAAATGAGGCTATCCTCAAGTCAATGCTTTCTGTAGGCTACAGGGTTCCACAGAAGAACATCCTCCTTTCAACTGGAGACGCCAAGAACAAGGCAGACCTGCTTGCCGCAGCCAAGATGCTTGCAGATAAAGGCTACAGCCTGTTTGCAACCGGAGGTTCATGGAAATATCTTGTTGAGAACAATATCCCTGCAACAAGGGTTTACTGGCCTACTGAGCCTTCTATGGAGCCTCAGGCAATGGATATGCTTACCAACAAGCAGATTGACATGGTTGTGAACATCCCTAAGAACCTTACTCAGGAAGAGCTTGAGAACGGTTACAAGGTAAGGCGTGCGGCAGTAGACTTCAACATTCCGCTCATTACCAATGCCCGCCTTGCAAGCGCATTCATCAACGCATTCTGCAATGTTCCGTTGGAGAGCATCCAGATCAAGAGCTGGGATGAGTATAAATAAGAATTATTGAAAAAAGAATAAGACTCGGGAATAAACACTTTATGCCCGGGTCTTTGTTTTTATTTACAGGATATGATTGACATTTTATTACTGATTATAGGACTTGCACTCATACTCGTTGGTGCAAACTATCTTGTGGATGGCGCCAGCGCCATTGCAAAAAAAGCCGGCCTTTCCGATTTCATAATTGGAATGACAATTGTTGGAATAGGCACCTCCACCCCTGAAATGGTGGTAAGCTTCGCCTCAGCCATAAAGGGGAATGCAGACATAGCAGTAGGAAACGTAGTGGGCTCAAACATCTTCAATGCCCTTATGATCCTGGGCCTTACCGCCCTATTCTACCCTATCAGGCTCACATCAAACAATGTAAAGAAAGACATCCCGTTTGCCCTGCTGGCAGCATTTGTCCTCTGCACAATGGGGTGCTCAACCTGGCTCGACGGCACACAGGTGAACACCATATCCAGAGTGAACGGAGTGCTCCTTCTCTGCCTGTTCGGGGTATTCATGGCCTACACCATATATTCCAGCAGCTCACAAGGTGGAAACGATCCCCTTCCCGACAATCTGTCGGGAGGAAAAAAGATGCCTCCTGTATGGCTCTCACTGATAATGATCCTGGGAGGCCTGTGCGGACTTGTATTTGGAGGGGACATGTTTGTAAACTCCGCATCTGCAGTTGCCCGCAGCCTGGGCATCTCTGACGCCGTAATTGCCGTAACCATTGTTGCCGGCGGCACCTCAATGCCCGAGCTGGCATCCTGTCTTGTGGCAGCCTACAAGAAAAATACCGACCAGGCCCTTGGAAATGTCATAGGCTCAAACATCTGCAACATCTTCCTCATCCTGGGGGGCAGCGCCACCATCCACCCGCTTGTAATGAGCGGCACCAAACCGGTTGACCTCATTGCCCTGATGATTTCATCCGTACTCATCTTCATGTTTGCCTTCACCTTCAAGAAGAAACAGATAGACCGTATAGAAGGCGCCCTGCTGGTAGCCCTCTACGTAGCATTTGTTGTGTGGACAATAAAGGGGTTGTAAGGTTGCTATAGCATTAGAATCCCAACCGAATCACTTTAATCGCCCTCTCAGGTATCTGGGAAGGCGATTTTGTTTTACTTGTTAAACATTTGTTAAACCAGATTACCTGGTTTCCGTCACAACTTTTTATCAAAAATTTTTATGGTCTAAAAACTAGTAATTCCTATCCTGGAAACATGGTTAGCATATTTATTTCCTATCATATCCATAATCTCTTTACGCAATATGAATTTTGGATTACAGAGAAATAATGAATTTTCTTGTTCTATAAAAGTGTAGTTAAGATTTAAGCCAATCCAATAATCCTTGTCTTCAAAATTAAACGGAAATGGAGGGATTAATAAAAAATCTCCAACTTTATCTTTGTCTAAATTCTCAATAGAGTCTTTTTCTATTAAAGCGCCTAACATAAATTTGTTAGTTCTCTTTTTATCTTGGGAATAATCACACGCTGCACTGAATTCTAATGCAATAATGACAGAAGACTTTTTATCGTTCCTTTTTAAACCCGGAAATGTTCTCGCAAACCAATCGTCATAAGAAAGCTTAACTATATTGTTAAAAACATTATCGAATTGTTCTGCCTGAATTTCACAAACTGCGCCTCTCTCTGTTTTTAGTCTCTCTTCCATTTTATATTCATCTACGTGGAATATTGTATTTAACCTGGCAGGAGAGAACATCGGAGGAAATACTATCTCTGAATGTTTTTTCGTTTTAAGTGGCTGCAAGTATTCTTTCCAATAGCACGACTCAAAGCTACATAGGTCTGTCCATAGGTAAGTGCTCCTTTGCCAAAATTGATGGCAACCTTGTCAAAAGTCAAAGACTGGCTTTTGTGGATTGTAATTGCTCATGCAAGTCGTAATGGATATTGAGTCATTTTGCCAATGACTTTCTTCTCAACCACCTTTGCAGCTTCATTGTATTGGTACTCAAATGCTTCCCATACTTCCATCTCCACCTCACACTCTACGCCATTTTCCAATCTAACCTTTATTATATCCTCTGAAAGTTCTGATACTACGCCAATAGTACCATTGACACAGCCATTTTTCTTGATATTTCGGATGAATATAACCAGACATACATATACAGTTTTGATTATTTACCCTTCGACATCTACTGCCACTTTATACCATTGAACCATACAAAGCGAAGTCCCAATCACTTACAGGGCTTCGTTTGACTCTATATGAATTGCTTCAAATATTCTGCCAGAAAGACAGTTTTAGGACTTTCTTAGAAATCCCTCCACAGCATAAAGTCCGATGTTTTCCATCCAACCCTGATCAATATAGTTCTTCATTGAGACCCTTAGACCTTTCAGAGAAGGATTCTTGTCAATATATGTTTTTAGAGACTTTGAGCGAACACTTTCCTCAGACTTCACTTCTATAGGGATAACCCTGTTCTCAGTCTGAACTGCAAAATCAATTTCAATCTCTGTATCATTACCAGAGAAATAGTATGTAGGCAACTGGATCCTTGCTAATTGCTCATTCACATAACATTCCGTAAACGCTCCTTTGAACTCTGTGAAACAATTATCGCCAACCAGCATCTGGGAGGCAGGCACATCTGTCATTGCACCAAGAAGTCCAACGTCAAGCGGGAATATCTTGAATACATCAAAGTCTTCGTAAAATTTAAGCGGCATCTCAACCTTTGAGACACGATGTATCTTATATATGAGTCCGGCATCCTTTAGCCAAGTGATAGCTACCTCGAAATCTTTTGCACGACTACCCTTGCGAACTGCTCCATAAATGAATTTCTTATTCTCTTTTGCGAGATGCGATGGAAGAGAGTCCCAGACCTGTTCTATACGTGGCACCTCTTTCTTCGGAGCGTGCTTTGAAAAGTCTCTGCGATATCCAGCCAAGATCTCCTTTTGAATTCTACGAACTGCCTGCAATCCTTCTCCCTCGACATAAGCTTTAACCGCTTCTGGCATACCACCCACATAATAGTATTGTCGAAGAAGATCGATATATTTGTCACTGAGAGTATTTACTATGTTCCAATCACAGTTCAACAACAATTCAACCAACTGTTTATTGCCTGTCGCAGTCAGAAACTCGTGAAATGACATTGGAAACATCGGCAAAATTTCCACCATTCCTACAGGGAATGATTGGTTCTGGTGAATTGATATTCCAAGGAGTGAACCAGCCACAACCACATCATATTCCGGAGCGTCTTCCTTAAAATACTTCAAACATCCGAGCGCAGCAGCACTTTCCTGAATCTCATCAATAATTATCAAGGTCTTTCCCGGCTTAATATCCTCGTTGGTATGAGCGGAAAGCGTACGAATAATGCGACTTATATCACTATCCGGTTCGAAGATGGCCCTGGCAACTGCATCCTTGTCAAGATTGACATATGAGTAATTATCATACTGTTTCTCGCCAAACTTCTTAATTATATGAGTCTTGCCAACCTGCCTAGCTCCATCTACAACGAGGGGCTTATGATTTCTACGACTCTTCCACTCAATAAGTTGCAAGTATATCTCTCTTTTCATATCACAAATATTCTGACGTTAAACAACGTATTTTACACATAAATTACGACGTTCAATCAGATTAATTCAACAAAAATTCTAACGAATAAGCGATACAAATTTACATTTTTTCTGACGAATACAAAGAGATTTTTGACAAATTATGTCTATCTACATGATATTAATGACATAATTATGCAATAAAGTAATTGGTAATTTTACAAGTATTTAAAATAGATGATAAGATAATTTTGCAAAACTCAGACAAATGCATATATTTGCAGATTAGTAAACCATTTTACTATCAAATATGATACTTGACAAACAGGTGGGTGTGTTCCTGAATCTGGTACATAACCGCACAAAACAGTATATTACAGGGATTTTCCAGCAGCATGGGTTCAATATCACCCCAGAGCAGTTCCTTGTAATGGATGCCCTGTGGGACAACGGGGTAATGTCCCAGCAGGAACTGGCAGACAACATAATGAAGGACAAGAACTCCATTGTAAAGCTCTTAGACGGGCTGGAGAAGAAGGATCTTGTAAGGAGGGTTGCAGACAAGGCAGACCGCCGCAAGAACATGATTGAGCTTACCCCATACGCCCTGAGCATAAAGGATGACGTAACTGATGCAGCCCTTGAGGCCATTAGCCACATCATAAAGGATATCCCAACGGATGAGCTGAGGTTATTCATCCGGACACTGGGCAAAATGGCAATCAACATGAATGAGGATACAGACCTTCTGGCGCTTGCAGGCAACACCCCTGCCCAACCTCAGGATTTCCCCATTCCCGACAACAACTCCCCTGCCCAACCGGAGGACTCCCAAACAACATTATTCTAAACGGAAATACAGATGGGAAAACTATACGATAAACTTACAGAAGACTACAGGATTAAGGAGGGGCTCAAGGCCTGTATCAACTGCGGCACATGTACTGCAATATGCCCTGCAGCAGAATTCTACAAATATGACCCCCGCAAGATAGTGGACATAGTCCAGAGCAAGGATGACCACGAGATTGAGAATCTCCTCAAGAGCGAGCAGATCTGGTACTGCGGCGAGTGCATGTCATGCCTCACCAGATGCCCCAGGAAGAATGCCCCCGGCCTTGTAATCATGGCCCTGCGCAACCTTTCAATGGAACTGGGCTACTTTGTGGAGAGCGAGAAGGGGCGCCAGCAATATGCCCTTGCCAAGATAATCAGCGGGAATATCCTCAACTACGGCTATTGCGTATATGCCCGCACATTAAAGGCTAAGGACCATCCCGAGGCCGGTCCTTTATGGGAATGGATTGAGCAGAACATGGATGATGTATATGAGCGGAACGGGGCAAACCTGGAAGGTGAAGGCCCGGGAGCCCTCAGGAGAATTCCTCAGGAAGACCTGGACCAGCTCAAGAAAATTTTTGACCACACAGGGGCCACAGCCCGCATTGAGGCCATAAACAGATACTCAATGGAAAAAGCCCGTGAAATGGGCCTTACTCCCGACGAATATTTCCATCATGTTTTCAACAACACAGAAAAAGAACATCTGAACCAATAGCCACATTATGATATATCAGGGTAAACAAAAAATTTGGAGTGATTATCAGAAGGAGATTCCCGATGACCATTACTTCTACGTTCGCAGCTGCATACGCCAAAACCTCTTTCCAGCCAGCGAAAAGACCTTCCTGGACATCACCAGGAACAAGCTGGGGAAGGATTTCTTTGAGACCGAACACCACACAACCTGCGGAGGAATTGCCTACCACTGCGATACAATCCCCCAGGAGACCTCAATGACCATAATTGCAAGGCAGTTTGCCCTCATGCACAAATATGGTTATGAGAACTATGTATGCTCCTGCATAACCTCATTCGGGCTCTACACAGAGACCCTTGAGACCTGGCATGAGTTCCCGGAACTTGAAGCCAAGATAAAGGATAACCTCTGGAAGACATGCAAGCTGGAGTTTGCAAAACCAAAATATCTTGCGCATGCCAGCGACATCATCTACAAATACAGGAACCTGATTGCCGCACAGGCAAAATACAAGCTAATAAACAAGAAAACCGGCCAGCCGCTCAGAGTTGTGGAGCATATAGGATGCCACTACGGCAAGATGTTCCCGAGCAAGAGTGTGGGCGGGGCTGAGTACCCTTACGTACTTGCCGGAATGATTGAGGCCTGGGGCGGAGAGGTGATTGACTACCCGGAGAGGAGGCATTGCTGTGGATACGGATTCCGCCAGTACCACATAAGGAGCAACAGGGGCTACTCCCTCTCAAACACCCACAAGAAATTTGAGAGCATGGAGCCTTACAAGCCTGATATGATAATAACCAACTGTCCCGGCTGCCCGTATTTCCTTGACCGCTGGCAATACGTAATCTCAGAAATGGAAGGGAAAACCTACGGAGAGAACGGCCACGGCATTCCTGTATTCACCTACGAGGAGGTTGCAGGCCTGGTAATGGGCTACAACCCTTGGGACCTTGGGCTGCAGATGCATCAGGTTGGAGTGGAGCCTCTGCTAGAGAAGATAGGTATCCCATACGATCCAAAAGAGAAATACAAAGGTCCGGGCGGCAAGGATATCGGCAGGCCTGAACTTCCAACCTGCGGATGCCTGTAAAATATCGGGAAGATAATTCCATTTAACTGAAATACTTTGAAAATGAAAAATATAGTAGTAATTGGAGGTGGCCCTAGCGGTATGGAGGCAAGTGCACAGCTGCACAAGATGGGCTACAATGTAATTCTGGTGGAGAAGTCCCCTGCCCTGGGAGGGCATCTGGCCAAATGGGACCGGCTGTTTCCTCAAGGCGTTCATGCCGGAAACATTCTGGAGGGGATGATTTCAAACATAAACGGAGTAAAATACTTCCTCAATGCAAATGTACAGAGCATCAATGCCCTTGGCAAATCCTACAACGTGATTCTGGACAACGGAATCACTGTCCTGGCAGATGCGGTACTCTTCGCAACTGGCTTTGATCTCTTCAAGGCAGAAAAGAAGGAGGAGTACGGTTACGGCATCTATGAGCACGTAATTACAAATGCAGACCTTGAAAACTGGTTCAGGACAAAGAATGACCAGAGGATTGTGGAAAACCCTAAAAGGATTGGATTTGTACACTGCGTGGGCTCAAGGGATGAGAAAGCCGGCAACAGATACTGCTCAAAAGTATGCTGCGCCACAGCCGTAAAGCAAGCCTGTGAGATAAAACAGGAATTCCCAGGTGCAGAAGTGTTCTGCTTCTACATGGACCTGAGGATGTTCGGCAGAGGATACGAGGACCTATACCTCTCTGCGCAAAAGGAATACGGAGTAAGATTTATCCGCGGAAGGGTTTCAGAAGTGGCTGAAAACATCAATAAAGAGCTGGTAGTAAAGGCAGAAGACACCCTCAGCGGCAAACCTCTGAAAGTGACTATAGACCTGCTGGTGCTTATGTCCGGAATGCAGAACTGCAGCGCCGGAGTAAAGGTTGCAGGGCAGATTGGAGTTGCAGGAATGGAGAATGACGGCTTCTTTGAAACCAAGGACAGTATCTACTCACTGCAGCAGGCCCTCAAGCCGGGAGTATTCTTTGCAGGAGCCTGCACCGGCCCCAAGACTCTTCCCGACAGCCTTCATGAAGCCCGTGCCGCAGCCCTTGCAATCCACACTTACCTGCAGGCAAGGGACCATCAATGATGATGCATATCTGAAAAGGAGGAATAATTATGGGAAAATTCGGATTTGCACTCAGCCCAAGCTCCAGAATCAACCTGGACACATTAGACAATGTAAAATTTGCACACCTTATTGAAATTGAACCCGATGTGCTCAAATGCATGGCCTGCGGAAGCTGCACCGCAAGTTGCACCGCCGGCAAATTTGTGAAGACAAGCATGCGTAGCGCCATCCTTGCCCTGCAGAACGGCCGCAACGAAGAGGCCATCAGCCTCCTCAAGAGCTGCCTCCTCTGCGGAAAATGCACCATGGTCTGCCCCCGCGCCATAAACACACGCCATCTGATAATTTCAATACTCAAAGTATATCAATAAGTTACGCTGAAGTCGTGTCACGGGTACAGTGTAAGTCGAGACACGACTGTAAAAAAAAAATTATGAGAGAAAGAATAGCCGGTGGATATGATAATTTCGTACTTCCCTTCATGATTGGGATGACGTTCATCTTCATCTACCTTTTCATTGCACTTATAAGGCTCTTCGCCCACATACCACCCAAGGACAGGATAAAGTTCTTCAAGTCGCTTGTTAATCCTAAAATTCTCTATATGAACTGCAGGGATATCCTGATGGACTGCCTGCTGCATGTAAAGATATTCAAGCGCAACCTGCTGCTGGGATATATGCACGCCAGCATTGCATTCGGATGGTTCATGCTTATAGTGGTAGGACACATAGAGATGTGGCTTTATGTTCCCCAGAGGAACGGCCTCCTTTACTACCCTGTCTTCTTCAGGTATTTTGTAAAACAGGAAGGGGACCTCACCCTCAAGGGAGCCTTCTTCTTCTTCCTGATGGATTTCTTCCTACTGATGGTCCTGTCGGGAGTAGGGCTTGCAATGTACAAGAGATTCCGCTCAACCGCCATGGGAATGAGGAGGACCACAAAACCATGCTTTGCAGACCGCGTGGCCCTGGCCTGCCTGTGGAGCATCTTCCCCCTAAGGCTCCTGGCCGAGAGCTTTACAGCCGGAATTGCCGGAGGAAGTTTCCTCACCAAACCAATGTACTGGCTATTTGCCAACTTCCTGAGCGATGACACCCATATACTCCCTACCTGGTGGGCCTATTCCACCGCTCTGGGACTCTTCTTCCTGGCACTGCCGTTCAGCAGATATATGCACATCCCAACGGAGGCATTCCTCATACTTTTGCGCAATGCAGGCCTTAAGGTTACAAAACCCCGCAAAGGATTTGCGGAAGCTGAAATCTACTCTTGCTCAAGCTGTGGAATATGCATAGACGCCTGCCCTATGAACATACAGAAGAAGAATCTGCCTTTCTCTTCAGTATATTTCATAAGGTTCCTCAGAAGACATAACACCAGGAAAATCAACCAAATCTCAGACAAATGCCTCATGTGCGGCAAATGTGTGGCCCTGTGCCCTGTTGGAATTGAATCCTGCGGTATAAAGAGAGCCCAGAGAGGAACCCTGTACAACAGCATAAAGCATGACTACAGCTATCTGGCAGCAGCCCACCACACCCCTGCCGGGGCTCCTGAGATTCTTCCCGACAATATCACACCGGCTGCAATGATGGGTACTGCAACTGCTGTGGCAGCCCCTGCCACTGAAAAGGTGCTCTACTTTGCAGGGTGCATGACACACCTTACCACTTCAATCATAAAGAACCTCACAGAAATCTTTGAATCGTCGGGAACAGAATATGTGTTTGCAGACAAGGATGGTGGGGTATGCTGCGGAAGACCGCTCATCCTAGCCGGAAGGGAAGATGCTGCAAAAGAGGTGATTGCAAAGAACACCGAGCTTATCCGCAGCAGCGGGTGCAAAAAGGTGGTCCTCTCCTGCCCTATCTGCCTGAAGGTGCTCAGGGAGGAATACAATCTCAAGGGTATTGAACTGGTTCACCATACACAGTTCATAAACACCCTCCTGTCACAAGGAAAGATAAAGGTTGCAAAAGGGGCCGGCAGCATGGTATACCACAATCCTTGCGAACTTGGACGCGGATGCGGAATCTACAGGGAGCCGCTCAACGTACTGGAGCAGCTTGGAGAGCTCAAGAGGGCCGCAAAAGAGGGCAAGGAGAGCATTTGTTGCGGCGGAAGCCTTGGCAGCCTTACCCTCAGCTACGAAGACCGTGGAAAAATCACCCAGGGCTCACTTGCGGCACTCACCGTAAACAACCCTGAAAGGATAGTGACCGCGTGCCCTCTGTGCCTTAAGACCTTCTCCGACAAGAGTGACAGACCGGTGGTTGACATAGCCCAAATTGTAAACGAGAACATTTGCTCAGTAAGGTAAAATAGCGTACTTTTGTGCGCTTAAAAAACTACGATAATGGAGATAAAACCAACTTCCTACAAACTTGAGAACTGCGCCACAAAACGCCAGTTCCAGGATGAAACAGGCTGGATGCTTGCAGACCCCCAGCACAAGGACCCTGCTCTGGTAAGGGCCGTTTACGAGAAGAAACAGATTGAGTTCAAGGACAACTCATACGGAATATACAAGTTCGCAGACTGGATGCCAATCCAGAGGATGCTTGAGGGCTCATGCGCCCCTGTAACCTACAAGAGCGAGGCTCTTGCAAAGGAACTGGGCCTGGAGAACCTCTACATCACATTCAGCGGCTGGTGGCCTGAGAAAGGCGCCCAGATGCCAACCTGCTCATTCAAGGAGACAGAGGCATACTCGGTTTGCGCAAGGCTTCCAAAGGACAACAACAGGATTATGGTTGTGGCATCTGCCGGCAACACTGCAAGGGCATTCGCACAGGTATGTTCAAAGAACAACATCCCTGTAGTGATTGCAATCCCTCAGGACAACCTCAATGCCCTCTGGTTCCAGGAGCCCCTCAATGATTGTGTGAAGATCATCTGCTCCCCTGCCGGAACAGACTACTTTGATGCAATTGCCCTTGCCGCCAAGCTCAACGGCAGCGCCAGATACATGGAAGAGGGAGGAGCAAAGAACGTGGCCCGCAGGGACGGTATGGCAACCACAGTCCTTTCAGCGGCACAGGTTATAGGGCGTATTCCCGACAGCTATTTCCAGGCAGTAGGAAGCGGAACAGGTACAATTGCAGCATACGAATCAAACCTCAGGCTCCTTGAGGACGGCCGTTTCGGAAGCCACCTGATGAAGCTTATCCCTTCTCAGAACATTCCGTTCACCCCTATGTACGATGCATTCAAGGCAGACAGCAGGGCACTTCTCCCGTTTGATGAGGACGAAGCCCGTGTAAAGGCCCTTGAGATTGACGCAAAAGTGCTTTCAAACAGAAAACCGCCTTACGGCATAGTTGGCGGCCTGTATGACGTGCTCAAGGCTACAGACGGAGACATGCTCCTTGCAACCAACCAGGAGCTTGCAGCAGCCTGCGAGCTGTTTGAGAAGCTTGAGGGATGTGACATCCACCCTGCAGCAGGCGTTGCCCTCCATTCACTCATGACAGCCGTTAAGGAAGGCATTGTGAAGAAAGACGAGACAATCATGCTCAACATAACCGGCGGCGGTGAGAAACGCTTCAAGGCCTCACACAACTGGGTAAACGTGGAGCCACACCTTGTAATGGATGCATCAACCCCTGCTGAAGAGGTAATTGCAGCGGTTGACAAACTTTTCTAACCTGAAAATTAACTTAAACTGACTATACTTTACGATGAGTTTCAAATTGACTGAGGTATTCCAGCCCAAACTGTTTGAGCTATTCAAAAAAGGAAACTACAACAAGCAGACCTTCACCGCAGACCTCATTGCCGGTGTAATTGTAGGTATTATTGCTCTCCCATTGGCCATTGCCTTTGGTATAGCATCGGGAGTTTCTCCACAGCAAGGTCTCATTACAGCCGTAGTGGCAGGTTTTCTGGTATCATTCTTTGGAGGTTCCCACTTCCTCATTGGAGGCCCTACCGGAGCATTCATTGTAATCGTTTATGGAATTGTAGCCCAATACGGCATCTCCGGCCTTATCATAGCAACCGTAATAGCAGGTGTAATCCTGGTACTTATGGGTATCTTCAAGCTCGGAAGCATAATCAAGTTCATCCCCTATCCTATTGTAGTGGGATTCACCAGCGGTATTGCGGTAGTAATCTTCTCCACACAGGTAAAGGACTTCCTGGGGCTCACAATTGAGAACCTTCCAAGCGAGTTCATACCACAATGGAGCGCATATTTCAGCCACATAGCCACATTCAGGCTCCACGAATTCCTTCTGAGCCTTGGCTGTCTGCTGGTAATCATCTTCTGGCCGAAGGTAACCAACAAGGTTCCTGGTTCCCTCATTGCAATCATCCTGGGAACAGCTGCCTCAATTCTCCTCACCAAATTCGGTGTGGTTGAGTTCGCAACTATCGGGAGCAAATTTCCAGAACTTGCAAATGGCATAGAGGTGCCAAAGCCTCAGGCTCCGCACATCACTTGGGATGTGGTACAGAACATGTTCCAGCCGGCATTCACAATTGCCCTCCTCTGTGCAATTGAATCATTGCTTGCAGCAATGGTGGCAGACGGCGTAACCGGCAAGAGACACAATTCAAACACTGAGCTTATTGGCCAGGGTATAGCAAACATCATCACTCCGTTCTTTGGCGGTATCCCTGCAACAGGCGCACTGGCAAGGACAATGGCAAACATCAACAACGGCGGTAAATCTCCGGTTGCAGGACTCGTACACGCAGTAGTGCTGCTGCTTATTTTCCTCTTCCTCATGCCGTACGCAGTATACATCCCGCTCGGATGCCTCGCTGCAATCCTTGTAATGGTAGCCTACAACATGAGTGAATGGAGAACCTTCAAATACCTGTTGAAAGGAAACAAGACAGATGTATCTGTACTCCTTATAACCTTCTTCCTCACTGTAATAATTGACCTTACAGTAGCAATTGAAGTAGGTCTGGTGCTTGCCATCATCCTCTTTGTAAAACGTATCTCTGAGACCTCTACTATCAAAGTTCTGGAAGGAGACACTGTGGCCGGCACAGAAAATGACGAAAAAGCCATGCTTGCAGACACCGAACACCTGGATATAGACCCTGCCGTAGAGGTATACGAAATTGACGGCCCTTTCTTCTTCGGACTTGCCAGCAAGCTTGACGAAATAGACAGGGATCTGCGCAAACAGGGCATCAAGGTACGTATCATCCGCATGAGAAAAGTACCGTTCATGGACTCAACAGGCCTCAACAACTTGAGGAGCCTTTGGAAACGCTCCCAGAAAGAGAACGTACAGATAATCCTCAGTGGCGTAAACGACAACGTCCTCGCCTACCTCAATAAAGTAGGCTTCGCCCAGGAACTCGGCAAAGAATACATCTTCCCTCACATCATCCCGGCCGTAGCCAAGGCCAACGAACTGAGCGGAAGGAAATAATCTTCCCGACAAAAATACCGGCAACTATAAACGACAAAACGGAGGATCAAGCGATTCTCCGTTTTTGTTTACAACTCCCTCTCCCACTCTTCGTCCTAAATCTAGTTGTTCTGCCAGCTTCAGTCATTTGAAGAGTCTTTTTTCTTGCTGATGTATTTTGTTTTAACATCACTTACAAACTGCCTCTTGGATTCAGGCATCTGATCATATTTTGCTATCGGTTTCCTATATTTCTTTACAACAATAATATCCTCCCCTAAAACCGATTCTATCTTTGCAATGGTAGCAATTGTAAAATTATGCTGACCACTCATCCATTTGGAAATCTCTGCATTCTTTTTCCCCATTGCAACAGCAAAATCTGTCTTGCTCCATCCTTTGCGCTCAAGGATCTCATTAATGTGTGCAGCAATAGCAAACGAATGGGAACTCATACGCCTGCTCTCTTCAGGTATCCTGGAATATAACTCGTCAAACATAGGATCAGAGTAATATACTGTTGCCATATCAGTCAATATATAAAATTAGATTGTAAATTTCTTGTGGTAAATTTTTTCCCTCTCTCTCCATATTCATCAATTCTCTATCAATACTCTGCAGAATAGAGATATGACTGTGCAATTTTTCATCCTCCTCATAAGACCTTGTTGTCTTAAGTCCCCCACCTCCTACTATCAACAATTCATTTGAAATACGGATACAATATAGCCTTAATGTCCCATGCATTTTACTCTTATTGGAAGAAAACAATGGAATAGCACAAACCCTGTCACCGATTCCTCCTTCAGGTCTAAAGAAAGATTCCTTTACACCTTCCTGTACAATCCCGGCCAATGATTTTATTATCTGCTCAAAATCCTTCTGTAAAGAGATATTATCCACATCTTTAAATGCAATCAAAAACTCCTGCAATTCAGTAGTTTCTTTCCCCTCCAACCTTATAGAGAATATCTCCGCAAACTCCGTCAACTTAAATGGAACAAACTCAACCTGCCTCATATTCAGCCCTATTATCTAAAATACAAATATAGGTATAACATTGTATAAAACAATAAGTTTTCAGAAATATTTTTAACTTTTAAGTTAAAAGACAATATGGGATTAATAAGCTATACACTTCGTATAATAATCAGCATTCCCTTTAATCCCAAGGCTCCCATCCTTCATAATCTACTGCATCCTCAGAGTCTGCAATGTCTTCTATAGTGCCTTCATGGAGGGTTTGGGTGGCGGAATCAGATGTGTCTTTTACGGCCTCCTCATAGACTTCATTGTCCATGTGGAAATAGCTGCTGTCAAGAGGATTGCTGTCGGAACCTAAAAAAATTGAAAGTATATTTTGGGGTGCAGCTGATTCATGGATATCTGAAATATTCTCTTCCCGACAATCCATGTCATAGTGTAAAGAATCATCTTGGATGCTGAATTTATCATCAATGGAACGGGGCAATGTGCCACACAGGCGCTCTTCTTTTACATTTTTAGCATATCTGGAATGAGGTATGACCCATTGGTGGAAAAATGCAATATAGGCATAAGGAATCTTTCCATCACGCAGGATTTTATATAATTTCCGCCTGCTGCCTTGAACTGTTGATGTGAGAAGTCCTTTGGGGTATAGAAGATCCACTGCTTCATCAAAATCAATATATTGCACACGTTGGCCGGTAATATGCCTGTCTATGCATTTTATAATCCTTTGCACCATACAAACTCCTGGGATCAGTTTAAAGTGTTTTCTTCCCAAAGATACGGAATTAAACTTATTGTTCACCTTTCCAAACCTTTACCCGCCCACCGTTGTTAAGTGTAATAGTAACACTTTAATAATGATATATATGAAAAAGTTGGTGAATAAGGTTGCTCTCATTACGGGAGCATCAAGCGGAATAGGCAGGGCTACTGCGGAGAGGTTTGTGAAGGAGGGGGCCAAAGTGATAATTGCAGACCATAATCCGGAGAGGGCCCAAAAGCTGGCCGCATCTTTGAGGGATAATGAGTTCCATGCGGAGGCGGTGATGTTTGAGGCCTCTGACAAGAGGTGCGCGGCAAGGGCTGTTGACAAGGCCATTGAGCTGTTTGGAGGAATTGACTGCATAGTGAACAATATAGGAGGGAGTGACCTCTCAAAGGATTTGTCTGCAGGAGAACTGGATATCAATTATTTTGATGAGGTTATGCATGTGAATCTGCGGAGCATGATTGCCACCGCACAGGCTGCCCTACCCTACATGATTGGCCGCAAGGAAGGATGCTTTGTGAATGTGGCTTCCATCAGCGGTTTTCTGGGAGATTCCAGAGGTACCCTGTACGGGATAGGCAAGGCCGGAGTGATAAACCTTACCCGATATATTGCCACCCAGTATGGCAAATACGGGATCCGCTGCAATGCTGTGGCCCCGGGACTCATCCTCACCCCTGCCGCAGTGGAAAACCTCACCCAGGAGGAAAGGGACAAGTTCCTCAGGCATAATTCTCTGCCATATGCAGGGAAGCCGGAAGACATTGCAAATGTAATTACATTCCTGGCCGGTGAGGATGCAAGGTACATCACCGGACAAACCATTGTGGCAGATGGAGGCATGAGCTGCCATAATCCTACATTATAAAAAAGTTGGGGCACTTGAACGTGCCCCAATCTGCTTATACCAGGAACAGGAATCCCAGCACCACTATAATCCCTACAATAAAGAGGTCTATCAGGCAGTAGCCCATTATATCCTTGGCATCCAGTTTGGCGATTGCAAGGGCCGGAAGTGCCCAGAACGGCTGGATGAGATTGGTCCAGGCGTCACCATAGGCAATTGCCATACCGGTTACCGAAGGGTCAACACCCAGCTGCACGCCTGCAGGAAGCATGATTGGTGCCTGGACTGCCCACTGCCCTCCTCCGCTCGGTACAAATATGTTCACCAATCCGGCGCTCAGGAAAGAGAGCATAGGGAATGTGGTCTCGTTTGAGATTGCAACACAAGCCTCACTAATCTGTCCCGCAAGTGATACGCCCTCTGCGGAAGATGAGGTCATAATCCCCATAATTCCTGCGTAGAATGGGAACTGCAGCAATATGCCCGCACATGAAGAAGATGACTTTGTAACCGCTTTTACATACTTTATAGGGGTTTTATGAAGCACTATCCCAAGGAACATGAACAGCATGATCACACTATTCAGATCCAGTCCACCCTTATCCACAAACAGTCTGATACAAAGATAACCCAATCCCATAACAGCCACTATTCCCGACAGCACAACGCTGTTGTTCAGCTTTTCAGATGGGGTAAGTCTCCACTCCAATTTACACTCCTTTTCCCCTGTTGCACCACACAGTTCCCTCTCTTGAAGATCCTCTTCTTCCCCAAGAAGTGCAGGATCCACACAGAAAGTCTTGTCGGGAGAAGGATGCATGATTGTATTTACAACCGTAAGGGCAGCAATGATAACAAATGCAATGATAAGATTATATGTAGCAAAGATTGTCTGGGAAATTGGAATTGCATCAATAATTGTTCCTCTTGAAACTTCCACCAGTGAGGCCCCTTCTGTAGCCATTGCAAGGGGAATTGAAGCAGAAAGGCCAGAGTGCCAAACCACAAAACCGCTGTATGCAGATGCAATAAGAAGTCTGTAGTCAACCCCTTTAACCTGCCTTGCAATCTCCTTTGCAAATATTGCTCCCACTATGAGGCCGAACCCCCAGTTGATCCAGCAAGCAATTGAAGAGACCAAAGTAACAGTAGTAATTGCTGCAGCAGGTGACTGCGGGAATGCAGCCATCTTGCGCAATCCCTTCTTAATAAGAGGAGCATCAGCAAGAGCCGAACCGCATACCAGCACCAGAGCCATCTGCATTGAAAAGGCCAGCAAGCTCCATACACCACCGCCCCAATTTCCAATCACCTCCACAGGTGTCTGCCCTGTTGAGAACATGGCCGCCAAAGCAGCCACTATGGTAAGAATAATTGCAAAGACAAAAGGATCGGGAAGATACTTCCTTATGAACTTCACCGACAAATCAATAAGTTTTCCCATAATATAAAAATTTCATCCACAACTGAATTTTCGCAAAGAAAAGTGGCTCACCCGCCACCCAATCCGCAAATTTACAAAAAATGTCCCCGTCCCGCACATAAACCACCTCCAAAATCTGCTCCGCAGCAAGAATGCCTACCACCGGGGCCCCCCACCAAAATCTGCCCTGCAGCAAGAATCTCTTCAACCAGAACATAAAAAAAGCCCTCTGGATTCCAGAGAGCCTTATATAACAGCTGACAGGATCATTACTTTGCCTGCACCGCAGTTTTGGCAGCCTCAGCCTGCT
Organism: Bacteroidales bacterium; assembly: GCA_017482565.1. Classification (GTDB taxonomy): domain Bacteria; phylum Bacteroidota; class Bacteroidia; order Bacteroidales; family UBA932; genus Egerieousia. The sequence continues at coordinate 55,726 of JAFUMO010000050.1, forward strand.
TGCATTTCTCACATTTCTGGTCAGCAGGCTTGTTGCACTCGTGAGCCTGGCCCTCTGCATTATTTTTACAGCCTTCACACTTGTGGTCAACCTGAGCCTCAGCTGTAGCCTTCTTCTCACAGTTTGCACACTTGTGGGCAGCCTGAGCCTCTGCTGTAGCCTTCTTCGCACAATTTGCACATTTATGCACGGCCTGGGCCTCAGCAGTCGCATTCTTCGCACAGTTTGCACATTTGTGGGCAGCCTGGGCCTCAGCAGCTTTTGTACACTCAGTGCACTCGTGGGCAGCTTTAGTCCCGGCAGCAGCCTCTTTGTTTGCGTTTGAATTTCCACATGCAGCGAAACAGAATGCTGAAACTGCAATAAGCATCAATTTTTTCATGGTAGTGTATATTTAAGGTTTATAATTTACTTTTTTAGTTCAACAGACAAATCTATATAAAATGAAAAAGAATTACAAATTTTAACCTTAAAATACCAAATTATGGGTATAAGACACCCGGATAGAATGTAAGTGACTCATACACACTATCCGGGTGAAATATTTACAAGTAACGGATTATAAACCCATTACTATTTCTTGATCTCTTTTGCCAATCTCTCAGTAAGCATAGGGACAATCTTGTTGGCATCGCCAACAATACCAAGGTCTGCTACCTGGAAAATAGGAGCAAACTTGTCCTTGTTGATAGCGATGATAAGCTCAGACTCCTCCATACCTGCCAAGTGCTGGATAGCACCTGAGATACCGCAAGCAAGGTATAGGTCCGGACGTACAGTCTTACCTGTCTGGCCAACCTGTCTGTCATGATCCATGATGCCGGCATCAACCATAGCACGTGAAGATGAAACCTCACCACCTATAACCTCTGCAAGAGCAGCAAGTTTCTCAAAGTTCTCCTTGTTGCCTACACCTCTACCGCCAGATACAAGTACCTTAGCCTCAGTAATGTCAACAAGACCTTTCTCAGCCTTAACTGTCTCAAGGAGCTTAACTGCAAATTTGGATGCATCAAATGTAGCGGTAAAAGGAATGATGTTACCTGTTCTGCTTGCATCCTTCTCCTTCTTCTGCATAACGCCAGGACGTACTGTAGCCATCTGTACACCCTCTTTTGCAGCAACAATGGTAGCCATAAGGTTACCGCCGAATGCAGGACGGGTCATCATAAGCTTTCTTGCCTCCAGCTTAGGATCTGAACCGTCTGAAATCTCAAGTTTGGTACAGTCTGCTGTAAGACCTTTCTCCAGTCTTGCAGAAAGCCTTGGAGCCAAGTCTCGGCCGATGGTAGTTGCACCGAACAAAACGATATCTGGATTCATAGCTGTGATAACCTGGTATACAGCCTGAGTATACTGCTCAGTTACATAATCTTTAAGTTCAGGAGCATCAACTACTATAACGTCATCTGCACCGTAAGCTATCAGCTCATTAGCCTGATCAGCAATGTTATGGCCAGCGAAAATAGCAACAACTTTATCGCCCAAAACATCAGCCAAATCCCTTGCTTTGCCTATAAGCTCAAGAGCAACAGGTTGTATAACACCCTCTCTCTGCTCTGCGAATACATATACATTCTTATTATTCATTTCTTCTTAAGTTTTGGCGATTAAATGATAAATTTCTCTTTAAGTTTGCTTACGATCAAGCCAACTGCATGCTCAGCATCAACCTCGTGAACCTCACCAGCAGCCTTAACACCTTTAGTGAATGATTTGTAAACTCTTGTACCTGATCCTTTCAAACCAAGCATCTCAAGAGGGAGATTTACTTTATCAACACCCCATACAGCAACTGGCTTGTCAAATGCATCAACGATACCAGCCACATTCATATAACGTGCCTTGAAACCGCTTGCAAGAGCAGTAAGAAGAACAGGACCGGCTACCTCAAGCATCTGGTAACCCTCTTCTGTCTCTTTCTTTACCAAGAATTTGCCATCTTTATACTCAAGACCTGCAACGTATGAAACCTGTGGGAGGCCAAGGTGCTCAGCAATCTGAGGACCTACCTGAGCTGTATCACCGTCAATTGCCTGACGGCCTGCAATGATGAGGTCATACTCAAGGTTCTTCAATGCAGCAGCAATAGTGTGTGATGTAGCCAAAGTATCAGCGCCACCAAACTCTCTACCGGTCAACAAAATAGCCTCATCAGCACCCATAGCGTAAGCCTCTCTTAGGATAGCATCTGCCTGAGGAGGGCCCATTGTAATTACTGTTACGTGTGCACCATACTGGTCTTTCAACTGTAGAGCCATCTCCAAGCCACCTTTATCATCAGGGTTCATAATGCTTGGAACGCCGTCACGGATAAGTGTACCTGTTACAGGGTTAATCTTGATTACTGTAGTGTCAGGTACTTGTTTAATACAAACTACTATTTTCATACTGTGTGATTTTACTTAAATAATTTTGCTGCAATTACCATTCTCTGAACCTCTGAAGTTCCCTCGTAGATCTCGGTGATCTTAGCATCACGCATCATTCTCTCAACAGGATACTCTCTTGTGTAACCGTAACCGCCGTGGAACTGTACAGCCTTGGTAGTTACCTCCATTGCAGTTTCAGCTGCGAACAATTTACACATGGCAGCATCAGCTGAGAAAGGCTGGCCCATATCCTGTTTCCAGGCTGCAGATCTTACCAGAAGGCGTGCTGCCTGTACTTTGGTCTCAAGATCAGCCATCTGGAACTGGGTATTCTGGAATGCAGAAATAGATCTGCCGAACTGTTTCCTCTCTTTAGTATATTTTACAGTCTCATCCATAGCGCCCTGAGCTATACCAAGAGCCTGTGATGCGATACCGATACGGCCACCGTCCAAAGTCTTCATTGCAACCTTGAAGCCCTCACCCATCTTGCCGAGCATATTTGCCTTAGGAACGCGGCAGTTCTCAAATATAAGCTCACAAGTAGCAGAACCTCTGATACCAAGTTTATGCTCCTTCTTACCGATAGAGACACCAGGAGTACCTGCCTCTACAATGAAAGTAGTGATACCTTTGTTCCCTTTTGACTTGTCAGTCATGGTGGCAAAAACATATACGTGTGCTGGACATGCATAGGTAATGAAGATCTTGCTTCCGTTAAGGATATAGTCATCACCGTCCTCTACTGCGGTTGTCTGCTGGCCTGCAGCATCGGTACCTGCGTTTGGCTCTGTAAGACCAAAGGCACCAATCCACTCACCGCTTGCAAGTTTTGGAAGGTATTTCTGTTTCTGCTCCTCAGTACCGAACTCCCAAATTGGAGACATACACAATGAAGTGTGAGCTGAAAGAATTACACCGGTAGTGGCACATACTCTTGAAAGCTCCTCAACAGCTATAGAATACATGATATGGTCACCACCAGCACCACCATAGTTTTTAGGAATGTAGATACCAAACAGACCTAATTTTGCCATTTTCTCAACGGTCTCCATAGGGAATCTCTCAGTATCATCCACCTCTGCAGCAAGAGGTTTTACCTCTTTCTCAGCAAATTCTCTAATCATTTGCTGGAACAATTGCTGTGTTTTAGTAAGTCCGAAATTCATACTTTAGTTATTTAATTTAAGTTTACCTGTTTTAAGTTTTCAGAAATGATAAGCTGAGCCTCTGTGGCAGCCTGTACCTGCTCTACAGTGAACTCCGGGTTAATCTCAGTAAGAACAATGCCCTGTGGGGTAACCTCCATTACACCCATCTCAGTGATAATCATGTTCACCTGGCCTGCTGCTGTAAGCGGAAGACGGCATTTTTTAAGAATCTTATGGTTCCCTTTTGCTGTATGCTCCATAGTGAGGATAACCTTCTTGGCACCAACGAGCAGATCCATAGCCCCACCCATACCTGGGGTCTTCTTGCCTGGGATCATCCAGTTTGCCAAGTCACCTTTCTCATCTACCTCCAGTGCACCAAGAAAAGTTACATTAACGTGACCGCCTCTGATTACACCGAAACTTGTAGCTGAATCAAATGAAGCCGCACCTGGCTGATAAGTAATGTATCCACCACCTGCATTTACCCAATGCGGATCCTCTGTACCTTCTGCAGGTGTAGGGCCCATACCGAGCAAACCGTTCTCAGACTGCAATGTAACACTCACACCCTCTGGAAGGTAGTTAGGGATAATGGTTGGAAGGCCTATACCCAAGTTAACTACATCACCGTCTTTAATCTCTAGAGCTGCCCTCTTGGCAATAAATTCTCTAATCTGATTCTTGTCCATAATGTATTTAGTTAGTTTATTATATCCGCAGATATTATTTGTTTCTCTTCACAAACTCTTGTGCAACGAATGATGCAACATCATCAGCATAGGTATTTGCGCCAAAACCTGCATCATATCCAAGCTCCTTTGCAAGTTCGTGGCTGATTCTTGGTCCACCACATACAACAATCATCTTGTCCCTCAAGCCCTCAGCCTCCATAAGCTCAATAAGCTCAGTAAGGTTCTGGATATGTACATCCTTCTGGGTAACTGTCTGTGAAACAAGAATTGCATCTGCCTTAAGCTCAATTGCACTGGCAAGGAACTCCTCGTTAGGCACCTGGCTGCCGAGGTTGTATGCCTCAACCATATCATATCTCTCAAGGCCATAGTGTCCTGCATAACCCTTCATGTTCATAATGGCGTCAATACCTACAGTGTGGGCATCAGTACCTGTACTTGCACCAACAAGTACCAGCTTCCTGCCTATGTTCTCCTTAATGTACTCGTCACACTCATGCATATCCATGGTGTTGCTCTCTACCTTTGGAACATAGATGTTTGAGTAGTCTACTGTATGTGTAAGGTTGCCGTAGCAGTTGAAGAATGTAAAGCCTGGAGTAAGCTCCTTTGCAAAAGCAACAAGGGGATTCTCAAAACCCATCTTCTTCATAAGAAGTTTTGCAGCCTCCTCTGCCTCTGCCCCATTAGGGACAGGAAGTGTGAAGCTCACCTGAACCTTACCGTCATTCATTGTATCACCGTATGGCTTTACTTTAGCCAAATCTAGAGTCTGGTCAAAATCCTTTGCAGACATTGAATATAGTCCACCAGCCATTGTTATTTCCTCCCTTTCATTAAGTTAATAAATGGATTCATGTAGTTGGCACCCTTATCAACAACGCCGTCAAGACCTTTACCGCCAACTCTGCTTCTCTTCACATCACCGAAGATACCTTTCTCAAGGGCATTGAACAATCCCTCTGATGTCATCTGCTCAAGAAGTGCAATTGCATTGTCAAGAACCTCTTTTGCCCTGTTCCTGATTATACCACCCTCCTTGAACTCCATCTCATCACCTATGCTCTTCATGTTGTTGAAGATATATTTTGCGTTCTCAATTGAGAGGAAACGGTCGCTCATGAATGGAGTGTGAATAGCCTCTGTAGGCATACCAAGGAGCTGCAGGCCCTGGCTTGTCCAGATACCTATCATGTTGAACAAGGCATCCTGCAAGTGGCCCCTGAAGATGTTTCCTGTCATGAATTTTGTAGGAGGCATATATTTGAGCGGAGCCTTAGGGAAGATTTCACGTGCCATCTGAGCCTGTGCAAGCTCATAAAGGAAACCGTTCTCAAGCATAGGGTCCATCTCAAATGCGTGTCCCAGACCCATCTGCTCCTCAGGAAGGCCTGCCAGCAATGCAAGCTGCTCGTTGATGAGGTCAGAAGCAAGTACTGTATGTGCAGCCTCCACAGCATCAGCTGTAGTAAGGTAGTTGTCCTCACCTGTGTTGATGATTACACCTGCAAAGCCGTTGATTATTCTTGACATATACTGGTCAACCAATGTCCTCTGCATGTTGATGTCGCGGAACAGGATACCGTAAAGGGCATCGTTCAACATAACGTCAAGCCCCTCAAATGCACCCATGATAGCAATCTCAGGCATACACAAGCCAGAGCAGTAGTTACATACCCTGATATATCTGCCAAGCTCCTCACCAACCTTATCCATTGCCTCACGCATTATCTTGAAGTTGGCCTGTGTAGCGTAGGTACCGCCAAATCCCTCAGTTGTAACACCGTAAGGAACATAGTCCAACAAGCTCTGTCCGGTAGTCCTGATAACTGCAATGATGTCAGCACCCTGACGTGCAGCAGCCTCAGCCTGGACAACATCCTCATATATGTTACCGGTAGCCACAATTACATACAGGTAAGGTTTAGGACCCTCGCCTATTGTATTGAGATAGTTCTCCCTTCTCTCCCTTCTTGCCCTGATCTTTGCAATGCTTGAATCAATTACAGGCTGAAGGATATTGTCAAGGGATGCCTTGTCGGCAACCTCTATTTTTGTAAGGTCCAGGGTACCTGCTGCAACTTTTTCTGCAACCTCCTGTGGATTCATGCCTGTATTCACCATTGCGTTTGCAATGTAGAAAAGGACACCCTCCCCAAGTACACCTTTAGATTTAAGGTCATCCACAATAACGTTAGGAAGCGGAACCTGATTCTCATCAACTCCGTCAATCCCCATAAGTCTGCACAACGTACGCTCAACAGCTACAGTTGTCTTAGACTCAACAAAAGCTTGAACCTCATTGGCAATCTCCTGAGCCAACGACTTGGCATGTTCAACCTTTTTAAAATCCAATCCTAATTTACTCTGCATATAATAGTTATATTAGTTATTTAAGTTCTTTTTAGTACATTCAATCCACTGAGGGTCAATGCCAAGGCTCTCAGCAATTGCAATTGCCTCGTGAGGCACCTCCCCGCAATGGGTCTGTTGGAGGGTATAGTCCATCACGCCATTTACCAATCCCTTTACCCTGTATCTCTTTACCTTATCATTCAATATGTTGTAGTGGGTTGTAAGTACAAATCCTCCCCTTACCTGTCCAATCACATCAAGCAGCCCTTCTACAAGGGCGGTACCTTCAACAGGATTTGTAGTCCTTGCCGGCTCATCTATCAGCGCCAGCAGGCTCCTCCCCTCCCTTATCTTCCTGATGACTGCATCAATTGCCATAATCTCACCTGCAAATGAAGAGACACCCTTCACAATGCTCTGTTCATCCCCTATGCACAACGCAACCTCATCCACCAGATTTACGCAACAATCGTGCGCAGCAACCCCAAAACCGAACTGAGCAAGCAACTGGTTCAGCGCCAGAGATTTCAACACTACACTCTTGCCACCCATATTTGCTCCTATAATGGTAATCGGATCCCTTTCAAATGCAATGTCCACCGGATGGAACTCCCTCCCGGCCTCCGCCAGAACAGCCTTTACTGCCGGATTGAACATTCCGTTGTAGAAAGTTTCCCCCTCCTCCACAACAACAGGAAAACACAACCCCATCTTCTTCATCTGGGCAGCCTTTGCAATGAGAATATCCAGAAATGAAAGGTTCCTCAAGGCCAGTGCAAGATCAGATGCATAAGATTGCAGTCTTCCCGACAAATCTCCCCTTATTTCCAGTTCCAGGTCTGCATTCTTCTGCAGCAGTACTGCCAGTTCAGCCCTCTTCTCATCGGGAAGCTCCTCTCCATTACCCTGAAGGGCCCTCATCTGTTTCCTTATATTCCTCAATTCATCTGAATAAGAATCATATACATAGAATGAAGGGATATTGAGGCTGTCTGGATCCAGAATCTGCACAACAGCATCCAGCTCAGGCAAACCTACTGCCACAATACGCTGCTGCTCCAAAAGTTCCCTTACCTCACCGGAAACTATTGAAAGATATTTGATTTCAAAGAGCTCAATATCATCCAGGACCACTCCAGCCTCAAGCCTGCCTATAGTTGTCTGTACATCCTTCAGACACATCAGCTTGGCAGCTATCTGAGTACAGTCCTTGTCATAAATCTCATTAAGCCTGCGGTAATGGAAATCCAGCTCCCTCTTGGTCTGCATCATCTGGGAAGCAAGCAGCATCTTCCTTCCACAAGGAGACATAATATCCAATGTCTCAAACATATACCTTATGCCGCAATCTATATCAAGCGCAGACTTAAATGTCATAATTGTTCTTAACTATATCATAAACCGGAAGCCCTAAGGCATCCTGCAATTTTTCACACAAAATGTCACTGTCCAGAACATAACCGTTTGGAGCAGTGGGGTTCACACAAACAGCAACAAGCTTGCTCTTCTGCAGAACCTTAATCTTTCCCCCCCTCGCACAAAAGATCCTGTAAGCCTGTTCACCCACAAAAATCTTTGTAAAGTCCTTCACCACAAGGGTCACCTCCTTCACATTCCTGGAATCCGCAACCAGATTCAGCAGCTTGTCGGTAAGTGCCCCAACTGTATAGATCAACTTCATGCCGGCAGTTATATCTGTCTTGAGCGAACTCAGGGCCAGCGCCGAAGTCAATTTAAAGTCAATTATATTCCCCTCAAAATCAACACCCCACACACCACTTTCAATATCGCACAAGGTATCCCTGCTATCATCCTCAAGCTTAGGGAGCCCTATCATCTCCACCACAAACTTGGTCTTCTGCACCAATGTGTTTATGTTTGAAGAAAATGCCGCACCCGTAGAAAGCACCATTGCCTTGCTGATTGCCGGAGAGGCCGAACTTAGCCTGGAAATTGCCCCGTCAATGATTGTAAGGCCAATCCCGAACTTCTGGACCCCTGCAACCCACCTCCTCAATGATACTCCCGACGAAGGGCCGGAAATAAGCGCCTTCCCCCCTACAGATACCTTTGCAGTAACAATCCTCCCCAAAGAACTTCTCTCATCTGTAATCTCAACCAGCTCACTCACAAGCCGTCTCTCCTTATAATGGGCCTCTGCGGTTGAAAAATACATCCCTTCCCTCAAGAATATCTCAGGTTTCTTGGTTGAAGTAACCTGATCCTTGTTCTCTCCATCTATACCTATAGAGGTTACCGCCACTTTCTTCTGGTGCAGCGGTAACCTGTACAGGATATAGTTCAAACACTCTGTCTTGCCAACGTTCTTCTCCAAGCCCACAATGGACAAGCTGTCATACTTTAGGATCTCTTTGATGAAAGGCATAGACAGAATATTTATATGCTATTTCTTGGATCTCTCCTTTCTGCTCAATACAGATGGCTCAATAGCCATGCCTCTTCCCTCAAGCAGTGAAGAAACGCCCTCAATAGACTTGCTCTTGTTAGCCTGGCAATACTTGCAGTTGCACTCGTTCTTGTAATCTGTTGGCTCTGTATAAGTGGTAATTACACCCTCAAAGTTCCTGAGGACAACTTTACCCGGAGCCTGTGAGATAACGTACTGAGGCATAACTGGAGTCTTTCCGCCTCCACCAGGTGCATCAACTACGAATGTAGGCACTGCATAACCAGAAGTATGGCCTCTCAAGCCCTCAATGATCTCAATACCTTTAGATACCGGAGTTCTGAAGTGCTCGATACCCATAGAAAGATCACACTGGTAGATGTAGTAAGGCCTTACCCTCATCTTAACCAACTCATGCATGAGTTTCTTCATGGTGTTCACACAATCGTTCACACCTCTGAGGAGAACTGTCTGGTTACCGAGAGGAATACCTGCGTTAGCAAGTTTTGCACAAGCCTCTGCAGCCTCTTTGGTTACCTCCTGAGGATGGTTGAAGTGGGTATTCAACCATATTGGATGATATTTCTTGAGCATATTTACAAGGTCATCTGTAATACGCTGAGGGCAAACTACAGGAGTCCTTGAGCCGATACGTACAATCTCAACATGAGGAATCTGCCTCAAGCGGGAAATGATGTACTCAAGCCTCTCATCGCTTACCATCAATGCATCACCACCTGAAAGGAGCACGTCACGAACCTGTGGAGTCCTTGCAATGTACTCAATAGCCCTGTCAATCCTCTCAATAGCACTCTCACCGTCCTTCTGGCCTGCGAAACGCCTTCTGGTACAGTGGCGGCAATACATTGAGCACATGTCAGTGATAAGGAGCAACACCCTGTCAGGATATCTGTGAGTCAAGCCTGGAACAGGAGAATCCTCATCCTCGTGAAGAGGGTCAAGGAGGTCTGCAGGAGACTGGTAAGTCTCTTTACCTGTAGGTACAGCCTGCTTTCTTACAGGACACTCAGGGTTGTTAGGGTCAATCAGGCTTACATAGTAAGGGGTGATTGCCATTCTCAAGGTCTGAAGGGTCTTCTTCACACCCTCCTCCTCCTCTGGAGTGAGGGATACGTATTTCTTCAGGTCCTCAAGAGTCTCAATTCTATTTTTAACCTGCCATTTCCAATCGTTCCACTGCTCGTCGGTAACGTTAGGGAACAGCTCATAGCGTCTTGATTCTGCCATTGTAATCTATTATTATTTGGTAACTATTGGTAACTATTGGTAACTATTGGTAATTATGCGTAAAGTTCAGTAAAGATTTTCCTCAAAGCCTCACACTCCCTAAGCTCCTGAAGAGTAAATTCTGCGTGACCTTTAGTATAACCGTTACCGATAATCATATTAACGTCTGAACCTATACCCTCTGCGCCAAGGGCTGCCTTTGTAAAGCTTGTGGCCATAGAGAAGAAGTATACTACACCGTCATCCTTAGTACAAAGGACTGCTGTCATCTCCTGATCCGGAACGTTTACACAGTTGATGGTAACATCTGCCATCTGCCCGTTTGTAAGTTTTGAAACAAGCTCGTTAACCTGAACCGGAGTCATGCCGCCAACACTCTCAACAACATCACAGAAACCAAGATCCTTGATACGCTGTGTACTTCTCTGTGAATTTGTAAGACCGATAACCTTACCTGTTACACCAACACGCTTCTTGGCCTCGTAGCAGCAAAGCATACCTGATTTACCGCCGGCACCAAGGATAACTACATTCTGGCCATACTGGCAAAGTTTTGCAGTCTGTGCAGGAGCACCGGCAACGTCAAGTGCAGACAATGCAAGCTTCTCTGGAAGATCATCCGGAATCTTGGCATAGATACCGCTCTCAAACAGGATAGCCTTACCTTTGATGTCAACCTGGTCTACATCAGGACGGATCTCAAGAATCTCGTCAATCCTGAGTGGAGTAAGTGACAAAGATACAAGTGTAGCTATGCGGTCACCCTCTTTAAGGTCAATCTTGCCTTTAAGGGCATCACCAATCTTCTCAACTTTACCAAGAAGCATACCACCTGAACCTGTACGGCGGTTACGGTGCTTGCCCTGAAGCTCAACGTTAAGGAACATCTCTTTCTTAACCTCCTCAAGGATCTGCTCCTCTGTAGCACCCTCACCTGCCTGCTGTTTGGCATAGTTGTGGATATCAGTGAAAGATGCAGAGTCAATATTAAGTGTCTGGACGTCAATCAAGATTTCGTTGTCATAGATTTCGTCCATGTTGTTGTCAATTTTGTTGGCTGGCTGTGGAAGAACGCCAACTGGCTCAATCACGCGGTGAACGCCGTATTTATTACCTTTTTTCATTTTGTATGTATTTTAAACTGTTATTTTCTTGGTTTCAAACCTAAAATCTCACGAGCCTCAGCAGAAGTGGCAACCTCTCTGCCCAACTCCTTGGCCATACGCACTACCTTAGCAACCATCTCGCCGTTTGATTTTGCAAGCACACCCTTCTCAATGTAGATGCTGTCCTCAAAACCTACGCGCACGTTACCTCCCATTGCAATTGCAGCAGCTGCAAGGTTGAACTGATGGCGTCCGATACCTGTAGCTGTCCAGGTAGAACCTGCAGGGATGCTGTTTACAAGCCAGCAGAGGTTAGGAATGGTAGCAGGAGTACATCCCGGCACTCCAAGAACGAAGTTGAACTGCATAGGTGCACCAGGCACCTGACCTTTCTTGGCCATATTGAGGACTGTATCAAGATGCCCCATCTCAAAGCACTCGTACTCAGGCTTGATGTCATTCTCAAGCATTCTCTGTCCGAATGCCCTCATCATAGGCATTGTATTCTCAAATACGTCATCACCGAAGTTGCATGTACCGCAGTCAAGTGTAGCCATCTCAGGGAAAAGCTCAGTAGGCTGGAGACGCTCCTCAGCTGTCATACCCACTGCACCGCCGGTTGAAGGGATAAGGATTACATCAGGACACTCCTTAAGGATTGCATCAATGCACTCCTTGAAACGAGCCTTGCTCTGTGTAGGGGTACCGTCATCCTCACGCACGTGAAGGTGCACGATTGCAGCACCTGCATCAACTGCAGACTTTGCCTCACGTACAATCTCCTCTACTGTGTAAGGAACTGCAGGGTTCTGCTCTTTGGTAACTTCTGCGCCACAAATTGCAGCTGTAATGATAAGTTTAGCCATATCAACCGTTATTTTTTATTTCTCTGACATTTAACTGGAACTACGCAGGTACCGCTTGCCTTGCACACAAGGATAGGCTCCTCAAGTACGTCAGCAGCTGAATCTGATATATCAGGACGTGGTACGATAACTTTCTTGGCCTCAAAAACCATCTTTCTTGAAGAGTTGCCGGCAGAAACAATCTCTCCGGTAGCCTCAATATAGTCACCTGCATACACAGGAGCCATGAACTCAACATTGTCATAAGCCTTAAACAAACCCTCATCACCGTCATTGATGATAAGAAGCTCTGTAGCAACGTCTCCAAATAGGTTCAACATTCTTGCACCGTCAACAAGATTTCCACCGTAGTGTGCATCGTGACAGCTCATTCTCACTCTGATCAAAGCTTTTTTAGTCATAGGAAAAGTATTTTAAATGTTTATTTTGAGTAAATATAATCAACGAAGACAGCTGGTGTATGTACCTGCTCTGGGGCAATCTCCCCTACCTTCACAACCTTCTCTGCCTCTACAATGACAAGGTCAGCTGCAGTTGCCATAAGCGGGTTGAAGTTCTGGGTTGTACCAACATATACCAAGTTGCCGGCCTCATCAGCCAAGGTTGCTCCCAAAAGCGCCACATCAGCCTTGAGCGGTTTCTCCAAAAGATAATCCTTGCCGTCAATGTTGATGACGGTCTTGCCCTCAGCAACAACGGTACCCAAACCGGTTGAGGTGAGAACTCCGCCGAGACCTGCTCCAGCAGCCCTTACTCTCTCTGCCAAAGTACCCTGAGGGCTGAACTCTATCTCCAGCTCACCTGAATTCATCTGCTCGCTGGTATTGGGATTGGTTCCGATATGTGAAACAATCACCTTTTTCACCTGCTTGTTTGTAATGAGCTTTCCATGTGCAACATCTGCATACGCTGTATCATTACAGATGAGGGTAAGATCCTTCACGCCACTCTTGGCCAACTCATCAAGAATTGCAATTGGGCTTCCGGCAGCCAAGAAACCGCCAACCATTACTGTCATGCCATCCTTAACCTTAGAAACGGCATCCTGCAAAGAAATTCTTTTGTCCATTATAATTTTTGTTAAAATTTTTGCAAAAAACGCATTTACTTAACGACTGTATTTACAGCAAGGCAAAATTAGGTAAATAAAATATCATTTCAAATAACAAACGTGTTATAAATTTAACAAAAATTTGAAATTTTAATTCCCAAATTTAAAGGATTATCTGTACATTTGTGTTGCTCTAAAAAAAAATTGTCACAACAAACATTAAAGAAATACCATGCTACTTACAAATCTTCTTCAGGCACAGGCTATTCCGGCAGATTCACTGAAAGAACCCGCTGCAGTTATTGACCAGACCATCAAGACAATTATCCAGACTCCCGTTGACCAGCTGATATCAACCGGACTGGATTACGGCCTCAAGTTCGGGGTAAAGATACTCGCTGCCATACTCATCTACATCGTAGGAGCTTGGCTCATAAAGAAAATCAAGAGACTGATAGGAAAGATATGCGAGAAAAGGAACCTTGACACCTCACTGTCCACATTCCTGCTAAGCTTCACAAGCATCTCTCTCTCCATCCTGCTCATCGTAACCACCATCAGCGTACTTGGGGTTGATACAACATCCTTCGTGGCTCTTCTTGCAGGATCCGGCGTTGCAATAGGTATGGCATTGAGCGGGACATTACAGAACTTTTCTGGAGGAATAATGATTCTTGTATTCAAGCCATTCAAGGTTGGCGACTTCATAGAGGCCCAGGGATACAGCGGAACAGTGACATCCATTGAGATTACCGCAACCCATATCAACACTCCCGACAACAAGAAGATTATCCTCCCTAACGGAGCCCTCTCAAACGGCACCATAAACAATTACTCAACCACAGGACTCAGAAGATGCGACTGGAACGTCTCAGTACCTTACGGGACAGACCTTGAAAAGGCAAAGGAAACAGGACTCGCCCTGATAATGAAACACAAGGCCGTTGTGAACGAGCCCGCAGCACCGCATGTATATCTCACAAGCTTTGAGGCCGGATATGTTGTACTCTCATTCAGGTCTTGGGTAAAGGTTGATGACTATTGGGACATCTTCTTTGAAATAAATGAGGAAATCTACAGGGAATTCCCTAAAAATGGCCTCAACGCCCCTATCCCCAAGATGGATATTACAGTAAAGAATGTATAACAAACAATTATCATATAAACTATGGAATATACAAAACTAATAGTAGAGAAACATGGGGCCGTATGCGTTGTGAAGATCAACAACCCTCAAGCCATGAACGCCCTCAACACAACAGTCCTGGGCGAACTTGATGCAGCCTTCACCGGAATTGAATGCGACAAAGAGCTTAAAGTTGTGATTATCACCGGAGAAGGCAGGGCTTTTGTTGCCGGTGCTGACATCTCGCAGATGAGCACAATGAATGCTACAGAAGGCAAGGCTTTCGGAGAGCAGGGTGCAGCAGTGTTCAGAAAGATAGAAAAGCTGCCCATACCGGTAATTGCTGCAGTTAACGGCTTTGCACTTGGCGGAGGATGCGAACTTGCAATGGCCTGCGACATCAGGATTGCTTCTGCAAAGGCAAAATTCGGACAGCCTGAGGTTGGCCTGGGCATTACTCCCGGCTTCTCAGGTACCCAGAGGCTTCCAAGAATTGTCGGGATGGGTATTGCAAAGGAGCTCATATACACAGCTGACATCATTGATGCAGCTGAGGCTTACAGGATTGGCCTCGTAAACAAAATTGCAGAGCCTGAAGCCCTTATGGATGAGGCCATGAAGATGGCAAACAAGATTGCCTCAAAAGCCCCTATAGCAGTAAGATACAGCAAGGAAGCCATCAATACGGGAATCCAGACAGATATTGATTCTGCTGTTGCCATTGAGGCAAACCTCTTTGGCCTGTGCTTTGCAAGCGAAGACCAGAAGGAGGGAATGGGAGCATTCCTCAAGAAGGAAGCCCCACAGTTCAAGAACAGATAATGGACATCAACTTATAAATAATAACTAAAATCTTTAAAACAAAACACTATGAAAGTTGCAGTTGTAGGTAACGGCACAATGGGTAACGGTATTGCCCAGACATTTGCAGTAGCCGGACATGACGTAATAATCAAGGGCCGTTCAGACGCTTCATTGGCTAAAGCCCATGCATCAATTGAGAAAAGCCTTGCCAAAATGGTTGAGAAAGGCAAGATGGAGGCTGCCGACAGGGATGCAACCCTTGCAAGAATCAGGGACACCAAGGTTTATGAGGATCTTGCCGACGTAGATCTCGTAGTTGAGGTTGTTGCTGAGGATATGGCTATCAAAGAGGAGATTTTCAAGACTTTGGACCAGATTTGCAAACCTGAGGCAATCCTTGCCACCAATACATCTTCATTGTCCATCACACAGGTTGCTTCCTACACAAGCCGTCCTGAGAAGGTTATAGGAATGCACTTCTTCAACCCTGTTCCAATGATGAAGCTTGTTGAGGTAATCAAAGGCCAGCTCACTTCAGATGAGGTTCACAAGACTGTAGTTGAGATTTCAAGACAGATTGGCAAAACCCCTGTTACAGTTAACGAGGCTCCTGGCTTTGTAGTTAACAGAATCCTTATCCCAATGGTAAACGAAGGTATCGGCATCCTGGCTGACGGCGTTGCCACAAAAGAGGAGATTGACGAGGCCATGAAGCTTGGTGCAAACCACCCTATGGGTCCTTTGGCACTTGCAGACCTTATCGGCCTTGATGTATGCCTTGCAATCATGGAGGTACTCTACAATGAGTTCGGTGACACCAAATACAGGCCTCATCCGCTTCTCAGAAAGATGGTAAGGGCAAAACTTCTTGGAAGGAAGACCGGTGTAGGTTTCTACGATTACAGGAAATAAGCTTTTTTCATCGGGAAAAAGACACAAAAAAAGGGTTGGCACAAAACTGTCAGCCCTTTTTCTTCTCCACCCCCGGGCGGTTTTTTAAGGTCTTCTACAGATTATCCTTGCTTACAACAGGGTTTGCATATATTGAGAGGAAGATCTCCCTCAGCTCCTCCCTGTCAGCCTCCATTTTCTGCAGTTTATGCTCCATATAGGCTGCAAACTCCTCCTTCTGCTGTGCAGTATACTCAGAGGCAAACCTGCCGGTTGAATTGAGCATATCGTATGCAATGTAGTTGTTGGGCCACAACTTATAGTTTGCGTTTATCTTCCTGTCCATGGACGCACCCAGGGCCTTGAATCTCTCATTCTTGTCCAAAGCTGCCGCAGCATCTATCTCGGCTGCTGTCACAGGCTCATTGAAAGCAATGTGTATATTTCCCTTAGGCTGCATTATACCCGTAAGGATGCTGTTGAGGTCCTCCCCTTCCGCCTTCACATATTTCTGCCTCCTGCTCACATATATCTCCATTGCCTTTAGGATGTCACATGGCTCAAACTCATACGAAATGGATGCCGGCATGATATGCAGCTCCGAGAAATCCTTTACAAAATCACCGCTGCCGCTCATGTCAAACATCTTCAACACACCTTGTTCAGTCATATCCGCACCATCCTTTGTACGGCCGTTCCTCTGGGCAATCCAGATGGAGCTCTCCTGGCTTGAAACATTATACCTGATATATTCAGAAAGCTTCTTTGAAGTGATATATACCTCCCTTGGAGAAGTGCTCCTTACAACCTTTATCATCTTGTTTGAACGTGCAATATCTTCAATGAATGATGTGGTAATGAGGTTATCACCAACCGCTATCTCTGTTGTCTGCGCACCGCATCTGTACAGCAGAAGCTGGATTATAGCAGAATCAAGCACTATATCCCTGTGGTTAGAAACTATCAGATACTTCTTCCCTCCCATGAAATGCTCCTTACCGCTGCATGTAACATTATTTGCGGTATCCGCGAGTATCTTTGCCACTATTGCCGACATAACCCTCACCTGGAAATCCTCTTTTGTATGGCATGAGAGCAGCAAAGCTTTGAACCGGGCCACATCCTGCCCCGGGAAGAGATACCTGGCCACATTCACAAAAAGGGGGTTTGCTACAATCCTCTCCAGCGCCGGATGCACTTCATCATCATTATATGGCCTGATATCATCAAATTTATTTGAATCCATAACGTATTTTTTATAGGTATGTTTCAGGCAAAGTTAAGAACTAAAAATCAAAAGTACAATTAAAGGACCCGCCTCTTAAGGCAATAATATTGCGATACTATTGAGAATGAGTACATTACGGATAAAAACATTATTACACCCAACGAACCTGCAGTAAGCGCTGAATATAGCAGGTAAAGGAAATGCACACCTAACAGCTCAGTTAGGGAAGCTGAGATGAGATACAACCACTTGAAGTTTCTGGCGATACTGAAAAACAGCGCAATGGACGATGTTGCAAAAGGCAGTGCCAAGAAGAATCCCTCACCATATACAACCAGAAGTACCAACGTTGAAACCATCAGGATAATATTTACACCCAGAAGAATTTTCCATGCATAAAAACGGTCCTTTCTCTCCTGCAGGCGGCAGAAAACCAATATCCACACAACCAGCACCAGAAGCATTGCCAAAACCATATAGTTGTCATAGTCTACATACCTCAGGTCAATGAAACTGAACTTCACGCCGCTATGCACAGCCGCCATGTAAGCTGCTGCTGTTCCAAGCACAAAAGCTCCTGCCGCAAAGGTAAGGATATGCCTCATTGCCCTTAAAATACCCTTGAAGCCCAGCATCTTGTATTTCACATAAACATGCAGGACAAACAGGAACAGAGCACAGATGAGAATATTCAGTACCATATACCCGCCCTTTGAAAAAGCAAAAAGCCCAAGTACAGGGAGGGTAAAGAAGACTACATCCCCATCCCCCTCCAATGCATCATGCGCAGAGTATTTTGCATTGACAAGATATTCATGTATAACAGGTTGCAACTGATCTCCATAATGCTGTATTGAAGCAAGTGATATATTGGAGCAATTATCCAGGTCTGTATGGTAGAACTTTAGGTTATCTATCACGGCAAAGTTCATCCCTGGAATGGAATCCTTAACAACAGAAAAGTCCGTATCGTTGGGAAGAAACCTGTACACGGCAGAAGTAAGTGACATTCCCGACGGCTTGCCGGTGTAAGAATACAGTTCAATAATCTTCTCATTCCCTGGCGAGGTTTCAAAGAGCAGAGCCGGCCCCCTCACCCCCCTCGCCTCTACGTTCACCACAAGGTTGACCCCCTCAAAAATATTGCGGTCCCTCTCCCATGCGCTCCTCATCCCATCCAGTTCATGCTCCTCAGCATCAGTAAAAAGCACCTTTATCCCCTGTTTCCACTCTTTTCTGTACTCCAAGGCAAGGGATACGCTCTCCAGAATCACCCCTAACCCATATCCATCATCCGCTGCCCCATAAGAAAAGACTGTATCCCCTTTCACAATTTGCCTGTACCTGGAATCATAGTGGGCTACAAGGAGGATATAGCTGGCCTGCATGGAAGAATCTATGGAAGCCGGGCTGAATGTTGAATAAATGTTGGAGTAAGAAAATTCGCCACCTATTTTACTTGGAATTGTATCATAATCAAAGATTTGGGTATCGCCACCCATCTGTTCCAGCCTATGAAAGAGATAATCCCGCAGAACTTTTCTCTCTTTGGGATGTTGTATAGAGTGAGGTTCCTTGCCAATGACCCGTATATCGTCAGAAACCCTCAGGGGAGAGAAATCCTGGGAGTCTCTGCCGTTTATATTGCGTTGGGGCACTATCTCCAGGGCAACAAGGACAGCAAGGGCCGTACAAATGTAAAAAGCTAATGTCTTGTATAAATTTCTAACTTCCACAGGAATATTTTACAATTAGATTTTTTACCTTTACAAAGATAAGAAAATAAGATGTATAAAACTGCTTCGCCATACGTCAAAGAACTCTTGAAAGGGGAAATAGAGTGGCTCCCCTTCTCCATGGATACGCTCAGGAGGTCAATAAGGGAGAACAGGCCCATTTTTGTACACATAGGGAACATATCCAATATCCGCAAGCGCAAGGAAGCTTATGAACTCTTTAAAAACAAGGATGTTATAGAAATCATCAGCAAAAACTTCACAGCTGTGGCACTGGACACTGAAGATGTCCCCGAAGCCTACCTCATAGGGATGGACCTCCTCCTTATCAACGAACAGAAGATATCGGAGCATATAAACATCTTCTCCCTCCCGGGAATCAAGCCTGTAACATGTTTTTCAAGCCTGGATCCAGACGATTTCCTCTACATAGCCAACAATATTGTAATATCATTTGAGGACCACAGGGAAAAGTTGGAACAGGCCAGCAGATTCCTCACAAAGAGGCTCAAATTCTCCGGGATTGTAACCGAAAGGGAAAAGCCAAAGAATATATCCCCAAAATTGTTGCATGCATATATAAAGAGCTGGTCCACAAGATTTTTGGATAAAGAGAACAAATACAGGAGAGAACCATACACAATTACTGCCAGGAATCTCCACTTCATATTGGAATATGCATGGAGATACCAGATAAAGGAGTATCTGGAATACATAGATGAGACCCTGACACACCTCTACTACTCTGCAATGTTCGATCCCATAGACGGAGGCATATTCAGGGAGGCCGAGGACTACACCTTCACACGCCCCACATTTGAGAAGAACATATACCAGAACGCCAATGCCGCCATACTCTTCTCCACAGCCCACAAATACCTGAAAAGAAGGATATTCAAGGAGGCAGCAGAGCGCATAGTACATTTCCTTGAGGAGCAGATGCTCATTCCCGGGAAAGGCTACATGACATACATGACCCTCCACAGCCTTCCCGACGATTCCACATACTATAAGTACTCCCTGGCAGAACTCCGCCAGGCGTTCCCATTGAAATACAAGTCAATAGCAGCAAAATTGGGAATGGATACCTCTGAAGAAAGCTCTGTATACCAGAATATCATCAACACTCCAAAATACTGGGAAATACTTCCTTCAGAACTGGAAATTCTGAAAAGTATAAGATACGGCAGGAAAAACGAGGTAATTTATGACAAGAGGGTAATGACCGGCTATAACTGCAGGACAGCCGTTGCATTCTGTACATTGGCCCGCAACAGCAGAAAAGGGGAAAGGGAATCATATATCCAAATGGCAAAAGAGATAATTGACAACATCCTGAGATACCGTAGGAAGGGAAAAATCAACCTCTATAAATACATCAGCTCAACAAATGTAGAGTACTCTATATCAGACCTGTATGACTACTCCCTATTTCTCAATTGCGTGCTGCATTGCCATGCTCTCACAAAGGATGTGAAATACATGGAACTGGCAAAAACCCTTACCGCATACATTATCTTCAACCACTACCAGCCGTCTACGGGGATGTTTACAAAAACAGCCAGATATGAGCCAAGAATACCGGTAAAAAGATCCCCGGTAATAGACTACAACACACTTTCATCAAACTCCATAATGGCAGATAACCTTCTGCTGCTGCACAAGATGACAGGGGGGAATGACATCTACATCAGAACTTTCAAACAGCAGATATATAACATTGAGCCACAACTGATTGGAAGCGGACCATTCATGACAGGATGGGGCATGCAGGTACTCAACTGGCTTACAGAAGAGCCGCTACTCCCCGCGGAATAGCAGCGAACTGTCTCCATAGCTGAGGAACCTGAAGCCGTTATCCATGGCATATTTGTAAACATTCTTCCAGTTTTCACCGATAAATGCCGAAATAAGCAGCAGCAGAGTACTCTGAGGCTGATGGAAATTGGTCACAAGCACATCCACAACGCGGAATTTGTACGAAGGTACTATGATTATACCTGTCCTGGCCACCAACTTATCAAGTCCTTTGCGCTCCATATAGTCCAGAAGAGCCCCTACAGACTCCTTCAAGGTATAATTATACTCCTTCTCATACGGTTCCCACTGGCGTACGGCCTCAGGCTCACCATTCTCAATGCACTGCACTCCAAGGAAGTAGAGGGACTCCAGCGTACGGGTGGATGTAGTACCCACCGAGACCACCTTTTGGCCGTCCTTTAACCCCTTAAGTTTCAATAGGAAAGACTTGGTTACTTCAAAAGGTTCTGTATGCATCTTATGGTCCGCAATATACTCGCTCTTTACAGGGACAAAGGTACCTGCACCCACATGCAGACATACGTGTTCACAGACAATTCCCATGCTGCTGAGCCCATCAAGTACAGCATCTGTAAAATGCAGGCCTGCCGTAGGGGCAGCAACGGATCCCTTTATTTGTGCATACAGTGTCTGATAGCGCTCATAATCAAGCGCTTCAGTATCCCTGTTCAGATACGGAGGGATAGGAATCCTGCCACATATATCCAAAACCTCTGAAAATGAGAGGGCTCCGTCCCACTTGAACCTCACCACGGATCCATTGTTGTCTCCCTTATGGAGGAGCTCAGCACGGAGATTGAGAGCTAAAGCCTCCTTGTCCTGCTCTCCGCAAATGAAATTTATATCCCCGCTCTTCCATTTTCTGGCATTTCCAATCACAACATTCCAGCAACAGCTCCCTGTAGAGGCAAAAGAGAGGGCATAATCATTGGGTTCAACAGGTTCCAGACAGAAAATTTCAATCACAGCACCAGTCTCCTTCCTGAAAAGAAGCCTCGCAGGGACAACCTTTGTGTTGTTGAATACCATCAGGGAATTCTCAGGGAGGAAAGAGGGCAGGGCAGAAAAGAGATCTTCAGCAATGCCGTTACTTTTATATATAAGAAGCTTTGAAGCATCACGTTTCTCCAATGGATATTTTGCGATCCTCTCATCAGGCAAAATATACGAGTAATCTTGAATCTTAATTTTAGGCTCCACAATCAATTATTTTATGCAAAGGTATATAAATGTACCTCAAACTAAAAATAATTGAAATCCGGCATTTTGTTTACTTTTGTAAATTACATCTTTAAACCAATCGGATTACTTTTGTAATCAAATCGGACATCCACTTCAGTTACAACTGCCTCAAGGTCTCTATGGGGCTATAACCAATTTTTATTTTAGGTTATTTGTATTTTTATAGTACTCTATTCCTGTTAGTTACACATTTTTATTGAAGCTATATTTTAAATAGTGGGGCACCCTTTTGGTATAAAAAACCTGTAAAAAACGGCAAAAGTAGTATTATTTTAATATTTATGTTATTGTTTACCAACTATTTATATGCTTTTATATATTGTATTAGTTAAAATAAATCAAGGTATCTCTAACACCTTGTATCATGGAGGATTGCGTTTATTTTTGTAAAATCTGTATACAAAACTAAATTTTTAATATCCGTTATTTTTGTAAAGTTTTTTGCTTACATTTGTATCCGTTAGATTTTACATTTATGAATAACCGTTTACAGCAATTTTTGGAGCTTGAAAACATCACTCCGGCACGTCTTGCAGACACTCTTGGAGTGCAGCGCTCCGGACTGTCACATATTCTGTCGGGAAGAAACAAGCCGGGGTTTGAATTCCTAACCAAGCTGCTCACCAAATTTCCCCATATAAATTCGGAGTGGCTGATGATGGGAAAAGGGAAACCTTACAAGGAGATGATGGTCTCCCCAAACGGCACTACTCCTCTCCCATCTTCCCAAAATTCCGGATACGGCCAAAACAGGAATTCTGCATCTTCTGATTTCGGGCAGAAGAAATTTTCATACGATAGTATACTATATAATGACATACCAAATAATAGTATACATTATCAAGGTATACAAGATAGCAGTTTACAGAATAACAGTGTACAATATGATGATATACAGGTGGATGTTGCCACCCATTCAGGCGGTTCAACGGCAATTTTTCCAGAATCATCAGATATCAGGGACAACCATAATGACACAAATACTTCTGTCATTCAAGGGATTACGCCAGATAATGCCGGTTCTGAACCCTCTGAGAATTGCGTAAACGGGCAAACCAAGCCCTTTGCCGGCAAAAAAAAGAGTATAAAAAGGGTTATTGTGTTCTATAGCGACGGAAGTTTTGAGGAGTTGTTTCCCCATATTGGATAATTTGTGTTAAATTTGTGTTTTACCGGATTTGACACCTTATTATATATAATATGTACAAACTTATCAGACCTATAATCTTTTTCCTGTTCAATGGCGAGCAGGCTCATAACCTTACAGTCAAACTTCTTAAGTTCGCCCACTGTATTCCAGGGATGGGCTGGGTTCTAAGGACAATATTCTGTTACAGGAACCCCAAGCTGGAGAGGGAAGTATTCGGCATAAAATTCAAGAACCCCGTGGGACTCGCTGCCGGCTTTGACAAGAACGGCAACTGCTACAATGAACTCTCAAGCCTCGGATTCGGTTTTGTGGAGATAGGATCAATCACCCCGGAGCCACAGCCTGGCAATGCCAAGCCCAGATGCTTCAGGCTCCCTAAGGACAAGGCCATAATAAACAGGTTTGGAATCAACAACAACGGTGTAAAATATACCGTTGAATATATAAAGAAGCACCATCCTAAATGTGTGATTGGCGCCAGCTTGAGCAAATGCACCAAATCCTCAAATGAGGATGCCCCTAAGGATCTTGAGAGGTCATTCGCAATCCTGTACGATTTTGTGGATTACTTCGCCCTCAATGTATCCTGCCCCAATGTGAAGAACCTCTGCCAGCTCCAGGATATAGGCTTCCTCTCTGAGATAATTGACAAGCTTCTTACTCTCAGACGTTTCTATGATGATTACCGCCCTATCCTGCTCAAGGTTTCACCGGATATCCCGGAGAGCCAGCTTGATGAGATAATTGATCTTGTACTGGTTTCAGGTCTCGACGGCGTAATTGCCACAAATACCACCCAGAGCCGCGAAGGGCTGAAGACAAGCAAGGAAGAGGTGAATGCAATAGGCAATGGCGGACTCAGCGGTGCACCTCTGTTTGAGAGGAGCCTTGAGAGGGTGAAATATATACACAAAAAGACTGAAGGCCAGCTCCCTATCATTGCAGTTGGCGGAATCATGACACCTGAGCAGGCCCACCAGATGCTTCAGGCCGGTGCATCACTGGTACAGATATATTCCGGATTCATATACAACGGACCTGGCTTTGTGAAAGACATCAACAAGTATCTTGTTAAAAAACTGAAATAATGGTAACGGCAACAATATGCACAATAGGCGATGAGATACTCATAGGCCAGATTGTGGATACCAATTCATCCAAAATCTCCACCGCACTCAACTCAATTGGTGTAAAGGTGGTTTCAATGGTTTCAACTTCAGACACTGAGGAGGACATCATAAATACGGTAGAGAATGCCCTGAGGACCAGTAATGTAGTGGTAATTACGGGCGGCCTTGGCCCTACAAAGGATGACATTACAAAGAAGACGCTCGGCAAGCTTACAGGGGCCACAGCGGATGTGGAGAGCAAGGTGCAGCTGGAGATCATAACCAGAATCCTCTCAGCAAGGGGAATGGTTCCCCTCAGCCCGCTCAACAAGGCCCAGGCCCTGGTTCCCGACAGCTGCAAGGTGATTCCTAATGAATTCGGTACTGCCCCGTGCATGGAGTTTGAGATACCACAGGAAAGATATGGCCACCCGGCCCTGATGTTCTCCCTGCCGGGAGTACCTTTTGAGGCTGAGGCTGCAATACCAAAGGTTCTTGAATCCATCCAGGCCCACTTCAAGCTGGAAAAGATATTCCACAAGACAATATGCACCTTTGGGATACCTGAATCCACACTTGCACAACAGATTGAACAATGGGAAGACAACCTCCCTGAGAACATACACCTCGCCTACCTGCCCAACCCTGTACTGGGGGTAAGGCTCAGGCTCTCCATCTATGGCGTGGATGAGCTGCAGGGACTGCAGGAACTAGCTGAAAACCAGGCATCACTCAAGGAGATTATAGGTGATGCAATATATGGAGAGGGGACTGATTCCCTGCAAAAAGTCATCGGGAATATGCTCAAGGAGAAGGGGCAGACCGTGGGTGTTGCAGAATCCTGCACAGGCGGTTTCCTTGCCTCCCTGTTCACCTCCCAGCCCGGCTCTTCCGCCTATTTCTACGGAGGTATCATTTCATATGACAACAGCGTAAAGACCAATACTTTGGGTGTAGAGAAAGAGGTGATTAAAAAATATGGTGCGGTAAGCAGGGAATGCGCAGAGCAGATGGCTGCCGGGGCCAGAAGGGTACTTGGAACCGATTATGCAATTGCCACAACCGGCATTGCAGGCCCGGATGGCGGTACGCCTGAGAAACCTGCAGGAACTGTATGGGTGGCAGTTGCCACACCTCAGGAGGTAATAAGCCGCAAATTCTCCTTCAACAGCACCCGCAGGAACATAAATATTGAGCGCTTTGCCTCCAATGCCCTGAATATGCTCAGATTACAACTTAATAAACAATAAACACTATGAATTTCAAAAACATGGCCTGCATGCTTGCAGCCGCAACAACTATGGGAACTATGATTTCTTGTTCAAGCCCCGCCCCTACCAAAGATGAGATTGCAGTGGCAAAACTGGACTCTCTGTTTACTGAAAGATACTCGCCACAACCTAATCCTGGCGGTACAGTACTCATTATGAAAGGTGACTCTGTGCTCTATGAGAACAGTTGGGGAATTGCAGACACCGAGCTCAACACAAAGATTGACGGAAACACCTTCTTCAATATTGCATCAGTATCAAAGCAGTTTACCGCTGTAGCAATCATGAAGCTCCACGAAGAGGGCAAGCTTGACATCTACAAGAGCATCTACGATGTAAGCCCAAGCGTGAACAAGTTCCTTCCAAAGAAGAAAAAACCATTCTCAGACATCACTGTAAAGGACCTTATGGCCCACTCTTCAGGTATCCCTGACAGCAGGCCACGTACAGACCGCAACTTCATGCTCACAGCTACCGACATGGAGTCATTGCAGTATATGAAGGATCTCAAAGAGCTCAACTTTGAGCCAGGTACACAGTATGAGTACATGAACCCTACATTCCAGCTCCTCTACATCATGATTGAGGCAGCCAGCGGAATGCCGTTTGAGCAGTACATGAGGGAGATGATCTTCACTCCTGCAGGTATGGAGGAGACACTATACTTCCAGGCAGACAGGGAGATTCCAAGAATGGCACACGGTTATGTGACTGAGGATGATGATGCACCTGCAGAGACAAAACAGTTCCGCCAGTATGATTACGGCGAAGAGACATTCTTTGCAACCAAGGCAGACGGCGGTATCTACACCTCTACCCACGAGTTCGTGCAGTGGGAGAAAGCCCTCAGGAACAACCTCTTCATGACTCCTGCAATGACTGCTGAGGCTCACGGCCCTGTAACAAAGATTACCGGCAGCACATTCAGCTCATACCAGAACAGGCCTAATACCTCATACGGATACGGCTGGTTCATTGAGGACAACCCAGGCATGCCAAGAAAAGTTTACCACACCGGTGACAACGGCGGATTCCAGATCTACGCAGGCCGCTTCCCTGAGAAAGAGGTGCTGATGCTTGTATTTGAGAACCGTAATGACCACAGCCGCTGGGCAATGGTTGAGAAGCTTGATGCAATTGCAAAAGAGGCCGGCTGGCTGGACTAATCCCCTCCTGCCCTTTCTGAAAAAAATACATATTAATATGAAATCCCGTTAGAACATATCTAACGGGATTTCTTTGTTTTAAAGATAATTCATTGTTATACAAATCAACCTATATAAACTTCACATATTACATAACATATTATAAAATAAACACTATATTTGTACTGTATTTAGTAATATATTATGGAATACACTCTTGATATATACTCCAATAAGCACGAGGTGCTGATGCAGAAGATGGCCAAGTACTGCAAATCACGCAGGCTGGAGCGTGGATACAGCAGGAGAACCTTGGCTGAGAGGACTGGAATACCTGCCCCAACCATTGAACGTTTTGAAAAGACCGGAAAAATTTCTTTTGAATCGTTCTGTATATTGGTTGTTGAGTTTGATTATTTACAGGAAATGGAACAAATCCTCTCAAAAGCCAAATATACAACCGGCAGCGAACTGGAAACCATAAACAGAAATAAGAATAGGATTAAAGGGAGATAATGAAGCAGGTTGATAAAATAGAGGTATTCCATAATGATACTCCGGTTGGTGTACTGCAGATGACTCCAGATGGGAACAGATGTGTTTTTGAGTATTCAAAAGTCTGGCTGAAAGAGGGCTTTTCCCTCTCTCCGCTTGAGCTGCCATTGGAATCAGGGCTCATATATTCACAACCCGATGAGTTCGGCAATAATTTTGCAATTTTTGAGGACAGTATGCCTGATGGCTATGGACTTTATCTCCTGGACAGGATGCTCATGAAGGAGGGTAAAAGGCTCAAAGATCTTACTCCTCTTGAACGGCTTGCCATAGTTGGGGGAGGCGGGCTTGGTGCATTAATATATAAGCCACAAATAAATATCGGGAAGAGAACAGGTGGCAACATTAATATTGATGATTTTGATGACATTCAAATAAAGGCTATTAAAATCCTGTCAGAAGCTGGAAGCGGGGATGAACCGCTGTTATACTATAACAGTTCAAATTCAGGCGGTGCAAGGCCAAAGATAGCATTCAGGGAAAATGATGGGAGCCATTGGCTGGTTAAATTCCGTCATACTTATGATTCTCCTGAGATAGGAAAAGAAGAATTTCTCTATATGAATACAGCTGCTGAGTGTGGTATAACAATTCCCAGGACAAAACTTATGAAAGGAAAATATTTTGGGATAGAACGGTTTGATATTGAAGAGGGAAAGAGAATCCATACAGCAACGGCAGCAGCTCTTTTAAAGATTGATTTCAAAAACCAGGGAACTGATTATACAAATCTGCTTGCACTCACAGGCTATCTTACACAAAACCCTGCTCAGGTTGAGCAAATGTACAGAAGAATGGTCTTTAACTTGGTATGTGACAATAAGGATGACCATGCCAAGAACTTCAGCTTTATATGCAGGAATGGCGTTTGGAGCATTGCTCCTGCATACGACATAACATATTCACCTGAAGGCACAAACAGACAACATGCAACATCTCTATTCTATGAAGGGAATCCTGGCAGAGAACTTGTCCTCAAAGCCGGAACAAAAATCAGGATACCCCAAAAAAGATGCGAGGAGATTATCAGGCAGATTGAAGACATATGCAGTACACGGCTACCACAATATTGTCCGTTAAAATAAGATTGAGGGTAACGCAAAATGATGTGACCCCAGAAAGTTGGACGGTTTAACATTATTAAGAGGCGCTCTTAGATTGGAATAAAGCTCGGTATTGTACCGGGCTTTTTCCTTTTAGCCTCAGTTTGATTCTATCATTATTGTAGTAGCGTATGTAC
>JAFUMO010000051.1 GCA_017482565.1 Bacteroidales bacterium
CATCATATCAAAGGCCTCCTGCATACCCATTTCACTCAAAACCTCTCTCAATTCCACATTATATTCCGTCTCAAATTTGGGAATCGCAGCTTCTACCTTAGTCCCTTGAGTATTTTGTAGCAGCTCCTGCACATGCTCCCCAGTCAGGCTGTTTACATACTCTGCCACACTGACTCCCTCATTGGGTAGCAGTGCCACAAAGGCATACTTTTCATCTACATAATACTTCATAAAGCCTGTAGCCTGCGCATCCTCCAAGTAAAAATACTCCTCACTATACATAAGCTCTGTGTTTTGTATGGTACCATCCTCTAAGGTAAACTCCCTTTCCCGCACCTGATGCTCATTGTAAACGGACTGCCACTGCGCCTCAAAGGCTAGGGCATTGATAAGAACCATAACAGCCTCCTCATCCATCTCATCCAAGATGGCAGGTATCATATTATCCGTCTTCTGCTTTACCCATTGATTGATTTCTCCCACAGTACTATTGTCAAAGTTACATTTATAAATGTCCGCCCCATAATAATCTGCATTGGTCTGCAAAAACTCCTGATTTACCCGAAAGGTATTCTTATCCGCAAACCAAATGGAATTGGCCATGCTCAGCTTGTACTTCTCTCCCTGCGGCAGCCGAGACATGTAGGTATACATATAAGAATTCAGCTCCTCTCTAGGCAATCCCAGCACTTCCTCCATCTGCCTAAGTGTTTCTCCCTCGGCACCGTTGGCAGTCATGGACAGGGCACACAGTACAGATAAAGGTGAAAGCAAGGTGCTCTCTCCTTCCTTCATGGTGCTTTGAAACAATCTGATACCGAAATCTGTCACCTGCGCACTGCTTTCACTCAAATTCTCCACCATTGCCACTTCCTGAGGCTCAATCCCCTCCATCAAATCCTTTGCTTGCACAGCAGACATATCCCTGATGCCCACAGCCACCAGCGCGATACAAGCAGCTGCCACTGCTGCCACCCACTTTTTCCAATGCTTTTCAATCCATTTCCTTCTGCTTCGAAGCTTATCCACTTCCGCTATCATATCCTCATCCAGAAAATTTAATGCATCATGCAGCTTTTCCTGTTTCATACCTCAAATCCCTCCTTTTCCAAGTAGGTCTTCAGTTCCCCTCTGGTGCGGAAAAGTATGCTCTTTGCCTTGGATTCACTTATACCCAGATACCTTGCAACCTCCTTCACCGAATCTAAAAAATAATATCTGCCTATGAAGGCGTTGCGGGACTCCTTTGGAAGCTTCTTTAAAAATGCATTGATGACCTCTCCTAACAGCTGCGCATCCACTGCTGCCACGGCCACATCTCCCACGGATATACATTCCTCCAGCTCTGAAAGGGAAATTGCATACTCTGAGGCCCAGCGCTTCTTCCGGTTTTTCTTGCGAAACATATCAATGGAGATTCTTCGGGTAAGCTTGCCCAAATAGGTGAGGGGAATGTTATTCCAATAGAAGTGAAGTCTGGTGAAAATGTAGGTGCAAAGAGTTTGAAG
>JAFUMO010000052.1 GCA_017482565.1 Bacteroidales bacterium
GTGCGGACGGGGCTCGAACCCGCGACCCCCGGCGTGACAGGCCGGTATTCTAACCAAGCTGAACTACCGCACCAATCCTGTATGTCTCCCTTTTACAGGGCTGCAATGTTGAGGATTACAACTTGCAGTTCTTTTGCGGTGCGGACGGGGCTCGAACCCGCGACCCCCGGCGTGACAGGCCGGTATTCTAACCAAGCTGAACTACCGCACCAACAGTAGTTTTCCCGTTTTGGGACTGCAAATATAGAAGTAATTTTTATTTCTGCAAAATTATTTTGGCCTAAAGAAAGAAAAATGGACATTTCCATATTTCTTTTCCTTTACAAAATACTGGTGCCCCTCAAAATTGTATGTTCCCGGGTGTTCCAGAATGAGGTATCCGTCGGGAAGCAGAAGCCCCTTTTCAAATATTTTGTCCGGAATGGTGTCCAGCCCTTCAATGCTATAGGGAGGATCTGCAAAGATAATGTCAAATTTTTTTGTGCAGATGTTCAGGAAGTCAAACACATTGTGCCTTACAACCTGCATCCCCTTCACCTTATAGGCGGTTGCCACCTGCTTTATGAACCTGGCGTGCATGGGGTTCATCTCCACGCTCACAATGTCTTGGCATCCGCGTGATGCAAATTCAAGGCTTATGCTTCCGGTGCCTGAGAAAAGGTCAAGTACCGAGAGCTCTTCTATATCGTATTCATTTATAAGGATGTTGAACAGCCCCTCCTTTGCAAAGTCCGTAGTTGGCCTTGCCCCATAATTGGCAGGGGGGAGTATATTCTTGCCCTTGAGGTCTCCTCCAATGATTCTCATGATTATTGTATAAGATTGTCCAGATTGTTCTTCTCCACACCATTGAAGAATTTTGCAATGGTGGCTTCCTGCTCCTCATTGATTCCTGAACATACCCTCACCGTACATTGTCTCGGATTCATGTGCAGCTGCTGTATGGAGAGGAACAGGAAATACAATGCGCTC
The DNA here is from genome assembly GCA_017482565.1 of Bacteroidales bacterium. Taxonomy (GTDB): domain Bacteria; phylum Bacteroidota; class Bacteroidia; order Bacteroidales; family UBA932; genus Egerieousia. The sequence continues at coordinate 973 of JAFUMO010000052.1, forward strand.
TCAAAGCTGTCTGCCTTGAAGGAGTTTGCCAATTTAAGCTCTTCCCCCGTACATATTATTATATGTGCAACATTTCCGGCACCGCTGTAATGGAAAACAACTTTATTGAATGCTTCAAGCCCTTCTGCCTCTTCCAGGAGCCTTACAATGAATGGATATACATCTTCTCCTGCAATGTCTTTGCCGAGGGCAAAGGCCACAACCGCATCCTTGTATCCGTATTCGTTGAATACATGCTCCCCCTGTAGGGCAAACTGTCCCTCAAGTGCTTCAATGCCCCTCTCCCGGGTATAAATCTCATGCGGGATAAGTGTGAATGTTCCGGATGTAATATATTTTTTCATAGCAGATTCCAAAGATAAACAAAAAACTGGAGTTGGAGCAACGGGGGGTATGCAAAAAAAGAACCGGCCATTGGGCCGGTCCAATAATTTTATGTGCTGTGTAACTTATTACTCCCAGTTACCTGCATTGTTGTTAGGAGCATCAACGCTACCAACCTTCAAGCCAGGGTATCTGCCCATATCCTCAGCCTCGCACTTGAGGTTGATGATGTACTGACGGTCAAGACCTATAAGGTAATCCTCGTAAGGCATGCAAGCCTCAAACAAAGGAACATCAACACCTGAAACCTGTTTTACAAGGGCGTTCATAATGATAGGTTTGCCTGAGAATGGGATAGTCTTCAGGTCCTCAGCCTTGAAATCACCCCTCTTGAGCAATGTATCCTTTACAGGGATAGCCATCTCAATTGACAATACAAGGTTCATGCCTTTCTCATAGTACTCCAACAACTGCTCGTTGGTGATTCTCCTGTTCTTCTTCTTCAAAGCCTCAGTGTTTGCAACTGCTGCAGAGTCATCCATTGAACCAATCTGCCTTATAATCTTGATGCTGTCATTGTGGTAGAAGTTAACCAATGAGTCAATGCTTGCAGTAAAGTGGCCGTGTGCACCCTTGAATGCATCCTGAAGGGTACGGATGTCCTTAAGACGCTGGATAGCTATGCTCTCACGAGCTTTAGTGTCTTTCTGAAACTGTACCGGCTCCTGTACGCTGTTCCAAATAGCGTATACCAAGGCAACTATAGCCAATGGAAGAATAAGGAATGTTAAAATCTTTTTCATTGTTATTATGTGTGTATTTTATTGACCTTTTATCGCACAAAAGTAAAAAATATATTTTTCCCTTGCAATATATTTTTAATTTTGCATCCACTAAATTGAGAATTAAGGTGGAAAACATAGCATATTTGGAGAGACTGGGGGACATTCTGGAGCCCTGTTCAAACATAATACTTGTGGGACATGTCAATCCCGACGGTGATTCAATAGGTTCTGTTGTGGGGATGGCCGGATATCTTGAGGCTTTGGGCAAGGGGGCAACGGCGGTGGTTCCAAACAGGTATCCCGACTTCCTCTCATTCCTTGATCCGCAGGGACAGATCCTCTCATATGCAGACCAGAGGCAGGAGGTGGAGGCGGCCCTTGGTGCTGCGGACCTCATAATATGTATGGATTTCAATTCCCTGAAGAGAATTGATGCCCTTGGTGATGCCATAGAGTCGTCCAGTGTGCCAAAGGTCCTCATTGACCACCATCCGCAGCCTGACGGAATTTTTGACCTGGTATATTCCTATCCAAGATACTCTTCAACCTGTGAGCTTGCCTACTGGATCATCAGAGGGCTTCTCCGCGGGAGCGGCCTGGAGCTGCCCCTGCATTCTGCCACAGCCCTGTATACGGGCATGATGACAGATACCAACAACTTCTCCAATTCCGTACTCCCTTCAACCTTCAGGATGGCAGGTGAGCTTATGGAGGCCGGTGTTGACAAGGAGTGGGTGCAGAAGATGGTGTTCGGGGGGTATTCGCAGGAGAGGATGAGGCTTATGGGCTATATGCTGCTGGAGAACATGAAGATGATACCCCAGTATAACGCTGCTGTAATGGTGCTTACCAAGGAGATAAAGGAGAGGTTCAATTTCGCCGACGGTGATTCTGAAGGATTTGTAAACCTTGCCCTTAATATAAGGGGTGTGAAGGTATCCGCCCTATTTACAGAAGGTGATGAGTTCATAAGGGTGTCTCTCCGTTCAAAGGAGGACTTTTCCGTAAACAGCCTCAGCAGGGCCTTCTTCAATGGAGGAGGGCATGAGAGGGCTGCCGGTGGAAGGCTGTACATTCCGGTGGATGAAGTGGAGGGGTATTTTGTGGAATCGTTGGGAAAGTTTGTCGGGAATGAAAAATAGGCATACCTTTTGTTAAAGAATGAATGCGATGAAAAAAGTACTATTGATAATGTGGACAATCCTTCTTTTTGCCTCATGTGCAAAGGAGGACAGGAACAACATGATTGTGAACCAGGAGGAGGCCATAGACAGATATATTTCGCAGCTGGAGGATGTGAGGGTGGTGAGAAATGGCGGTGCCAGCAGGCTCGTATATATTGAAGGGGAGGGGAGGGATTCCCTCGCGGCCGGCGATTCTGTGAAGTTCTATTATGCCGGATATGTTTTTTCAGGGGGGAAAGGGGCCCTTTTTGCAACCAATAATCCTGAGATTGCCGCAAATAATGATTTTCCGTTGGCTGGGGGGATTGAAGAGAGGGTGCCCGGAAGAGGGGATATGGTAAAGGGACTGGCCAATGGTCTTATGGGGGCAAGGGCAGGAGAGAAGTGTGATGTGGTTTTTTCCGCCAAGTATGGATATGGCAATACGGCAGTATATAATGTGCCCAAGATGACTCCGCTCATTTTTGAGATATGGGTGGAAGACATTGTTAAAAATAAAAATTAGTATATTTGCAGCCTTATGGTAAAAAAGATAAATATTTTTATGATGATGGCCATTGCGGCCATTAACTTGGCCTCGTGTGCTGAAGAGAAGTCAGAGACAGACAGGGATATACAGGAGAGGATTCTTAATGCTGTGGTTGAGACACAGTTTCCTGAAGCAAAGGTATGGGACAGCGGTCTTGTTGTAATAGATTATCAGCAGGGTACTGGTGATACCCTTGACAGGTATGAGGGCGGTTTCTTTGAGTACTCTACCCAGGCATTGTCCGGCAACTATGCGGAAACCACTGTTGAGGAGCTGGCAAAGGAGCTTGGTACATTTGCAAATTCAAACTATTATGGGCCCAAGCTTTTTCAGATAGGGTACCAGTCAACTTATGCCGGGCTTGAGGAGATAATGACAGGTATGCAGGTTGGTGCGAAGGCCAAGTTCATCCTTCCGCCATGGCTTACATATATAGATGGTGTAGGGTCTGCAGCTTCAACCGGAAGCGGAGACTGGAATGTTGCAACCAGCGTGATATATGAGGTGGAGCTTAAGGAGGTGATTACAAATATCCTGGACTGGCAGATTGATACCATGAAGGCATATGCCAACACACATTATCCGGGGCTGGATACCCTGAAGTCAAACTTCTACTTCAAGAAGCTGCATGATGCAGGCGGTGATACCCTGGAGAATGAGAACGTGAATGTACGCTATGTGGGAAGGCTGCTGGACGGTTGGGTGTTTGACACCAACATTGCCGATACAGCCAAGAAGTATGGCATTTATGACAGCTCAAGCGAGTATGAGGCGTTGAGCGTGCAGTTTGCGGAGAACCTTGACACTATGGTGGAGGACAACTCTCTTGTACGCGGTTTCTGTATGGCGCTCAAGGAAATGAGCTATGGAGACAAGGCATTTGCAATGTTCTATTCAGAATATGGGTACAGCAGCAGCGGTTCAGACCAGATAGGTCCTTACCAGCCGCTGATATTCTGGCTGTACGTTGAGCCTGATGAGATTTATTAGGATGGCTCGCCGGGTGCGTGGATTCCTGGATATATAAGACAAAAGAGAGGCCGGATCAAACAGATCCGGCCTCTGCCTTTTTATCCTGTTCCAATAATGCTGCCCCAATTATTTTGCAACGAAGTGGAAGTGTGATCCGAACCTCTCGAATGCAGCCTTGTCAAGCTCCTCACGTGCATCAGGATGAGCGATGCTGATCATCAGCTTGGCTCTCTCCTGGAGGGATTTTCCGTAAAGGTTTACTGCACCGTATTCAGTCACGAACCAGTGGATGTGGTTTCTTGTGGTAACTACACCCGCACCAGGAGTAAGGATAGGGGCAATCTTGCTTATCCCCTTGTTTGTAGCTGCAGGCATTGCAATTATGGCCTTGCCGCCCTCAGACATTGAAGCTCCGTAGATGAAGTCAATCTGTCCGCCCACACCTGAGTAGAATTTTGTGCCGAGTGAGTCTGCACAAACCTGGCCTGTAAGGTCAACCTGAAGTGCAGAGTTGATGGCTGTAACCTTAGGGTTCTTTGCAATTACAAATGGGTTGTTGGTATATCCTACATCCATCATTGCAACCATAGGGTTGTCATCTATGAAATCGTAGCATGTCTGTGAACCCATAAGGAATGTAGATACCATCTTGCCTTTGTCAATTGCCTTGTTTGCACCGTTGATAACGCCTTTCTCCACAAGTGGGAGCACACCGTCTGCAAACATCTCTGTGTGGATACCCAGGTTCTTGTGGTTGCCTAGCTGTGCAAGCACCGCGTTAGGAATGGCACCGATACCCATCTGTAGGGTTGCACCGTCCTCAATGAGGTTTGCACAATGTATGCCTATTGCTGTCTCAATCTCAGACGGAGCGGAGAAGTGTGCAGGTTCAAGGATTGAATCATGCTCAACAAAGTGGTCAATCATGCTGAGCGGAATCATTGCATCACCAAATGAGCGTGGCACATTCTTGTTTACAACGGCAATCACCTCCCTTGCGCACTCAATTGCAGCAAGTGTTGCATCTACTGAAGTACCCAATGAAACATAGCCGTGCTTGTCAGGGGTTGAAACCTGGATCATTGCAACATCACAAGGAAGTGCACCGCTGCGGTAGAGTTTCTGTGTTTCGCTGAGGAAGATAGGAATGTAGTCTGCATATCCGGCCTGAACGCTCTTTCTTACGTTTCCGCCAACAAAGAATGCCTGGTGGAAGAAGATTCCCTCATATTTTGCATCTGTGTAAGGGGCTTCACCCTCTGTGTGGAGGTGGTGGATCCTTACATCCTTGAGCTCCCCGCTGTCACCTCTGCGGCAAAGGGCATCAATAAGTACCTTAGGGGCACTTGCCACACTGCTGAAATGGATGTGGTCACCAGACTTCACATATTTTACAGCCTCGTCTGCGCTGATAAATTTAATGTTTGCGTGCATTATAGTTGTTTTTTTGTTAGTAGTTTCTGAAAACACACAAAGATAGTAATTTTTAATCTAAATAGGGCATTAAAATTCTTATATTTGTGCCGTTATGCCCATTGTTACAGTAACCGGTGATTGGAATGGCTCCGCCTATTATCTCCCCGTCCTCAAGGGGAAAATATATTCTTTGTCTGCAGCTGCCGGTGCTGGGCATTTATCTCCCCAAGATGTTGTAATAGAGACTATCAGTGATACCATTGAACCCTTCAATATAGTGCAGGGGTGCTTTGTGCTGAAGAATTCCTTCAGGGCATTTCCAAAGGGGACAATCCACCTCATGGCGGTGGAGAGTGAACCTGCAGAGGGGGTGGATATGGTTGCGGTGCAGTATGCAGGGCACTGGATAGTTGCCCCCAATGACGGAAGGTTCTCCCTCCTGATTGAGCCTGCGGCAATGGAGAAGGGGGAGGCGGTGGCATACAGGATTCCCCTTCCCGACGAATTCTCCACCTTCCTTTCAAGCACGCTCTTTGCAGAAGCGGTATGGAACATAACAGCGGGGACCTTTGCATCCCGATGGCAGGTGTGCGGCCTCAGGAGCGTGGCGGGCGGCATGCCTTCGGTGTTGGATGACAGGATTGTGGGCAAGGTGGTTTATGTGGATTCATATGGCAACGCAATCACCAACATCTCAAGGGAGACATTTGCCAGGGGGTATTTCCGCTGGCGTTCAGGCCATGAGGATGATCCGGCATTCAGGATATATGTGGGAGGGCCGCATACGGTGCTGGAAACCATCTGCAACAGCTATACTGATGTGGAGAGCGGTGAGGAACTGGCTCTGTTCAACTCGGCAGGGCTGCTGGAGCTGGCCCTCAGGAACGGGAATTTCTGTGGTGTGGAGAGCGTGGCCACAAATTGTGAGATAATGATAAAATTCTATGATAATGAAAAAGGAGAGGACTAAAGAACTTGAGGCATTTGCCCGCGTACTTGATGTAATGGATGAACTGAGGGAGAAGTGCCCTTGGGACCGCAAACAGACAATAGAGAGCATAAGGCCCCTCACCATTGAGGAGACTTACGAACTGAGTGATGCAATCCTTAGCAACGATATGCCAAATGTGTGCAAGGAGCTGGGGGATATAATGATGCATATTGTATTCTATTCCCTCATTGCCAGCGAGACCGGCAAGTTTGACATTGTGGAGGTAATGGACAAGATGTGTGACAAGCTTATCTACCGCCATCCGCACGTGTTTTCAACCGAGAAGGTGAAGGATGCGGAGCAGGTGCTCCAGAACTGGGAGCAGCTCAAGACAAAGGAGAAGGACGGCAACAAGAGGATTCTCAGCGGTGTCCCAGAGAGCCTTCCGGCAGTGATAAAGGCCTACAGGATGCAGGACAAGGCCCGTGCCGTTGGCTTTGACTGGAACAAAAAGGAAGATGTGTGGGAGAAGGTGAAGGAGGAGGTTGCCGAGCTGGAGGTAGAACTGGGGAAACTGTCGGGAGAAAAGGAGAGTCTGGGTGAGGAAAAATACAGGGACCTGGCGGAGAAGGAACTGGGAGACCTCATGTTTTCTGTCATAAATGCAGCAAGGTTGTATGACCTTAATCCCGACAGTGCGCTTGAGGCTACCTGCAGGAAGTTCCGCAGCAGGTTCACCTATCTGGAGGAGCATACCATCAGGGAGGGGAGGAACCTCCGTGATATGTCACTTGAGGAGATGGATGCCATCTGGGATGAGGCAAAAAGAAAGGAGAGGGAGTGATGGAGCCGTGGCAGGAGAGGACCTCAATCCTGTTGGGTGAGGCTGTGCTGGATTCACTTGCAGCACGTAAGGTTATGGTTGTGGGGCTTGGCGGCGTAGGTGCCTATGCTGCGGAGATGCTCTGCAGGGCCGGTGTAGGGAAGCTGGTGCTGGTGGATTCTGATACAGTGGGTACGACAAATATAAACAGACAGCTGATTGCCCTGAACAGCACTCTGGGCAAACTTAAGACTGATGTCCTGGCGGAAAGGCTCAGGGACATCAATCCGGCTGTAGAACTTACCGTTGTGCCGGAGTATGTGGAGGAGGTGAATATCGGGGGAATCTTTGCCCGCACAGGCAGGCCGGATTATGTGGTGGATGCCATTGATACCCTGGCCCCAAAGATTTCACTGATAAAACATTGTGTCAGCAGCGGTATTCCGCATGTTACGGCGATGGGTGCCGGAGCCAAGTTGGATGCCACAAAGATAAGGATTGCAGACCTGAGCAAATCCTACAATTGCCCTTTAGCCTATATCTTGCGTAAAAAACTGCGTAAGGAGGGTATTTCCAAGGGGTTCAAGGTGGTTTTTTCTGAGGAGCTTCCCTCCAGGGAGGCCATTATCCCAATGGAGGAGAGGAACAAGAAGAGCCAGGTGGGGACAATATCCTATCTCCCTGCGGTATTCGGATGCGTATGTGCCCAGGCTGCAATAGAATATTTAATTGGATAAAAATGCTACCTTTGTAGCCCAAAACCATACAACAATGCAGATTACAATAAAAGAAGTTATTGGCAAGAAGGAGTTGAAGGTCTTCTACCAGTTCCAGAACAAGCTTTATAAGGGGTGCAGCCAGTATGTGCCCTCTTTGGATGCAGACCAGAAGAGTACACTTACAAAGGACCCTGCATTGGAGTATTGCAGCCGCAAGATGTGGCTGGCTTATAAGGAAGGGCGCGTGGTGGGCCGTATCCAGGGCATCATCAACCCCCGTTACAATGAGTTCTACAACCTGAAGAGAATCCGTTTCGGCTGGTTTGATTTTGAGGAGGACATTGAGATTGCAAAGGCATTGCTGGATACCGCAATGGCTTGGGGAAAAGAGCAGGGGATGACAGAAGTGCATGGCCCGCTCTTCTACAATACCCTGGGCAAGCAGGGTATGCTGGTTGAGGGATTTGAGAATACCCCTCCGTACAACTGCCTCTACAATTATCCTTATTATGTGGAGTATATGGAGAAGCTGGGCTTCGTGAAGGAGGCAGACTGGATCCAGTACAGGCTGAACGGCTCACAGGGAGCCCCTGAGAAGCTGCAGAGGATGGCGGATATCCTGCTGAAGAGGTATAACCTCCGTCTGCTGGACCTGAAGGAGATTAGGGGAAACCTCAAGAAGGAGCTCATAGGGAAGTTCTTTGCAATCTATAATGAGTGCTTCAAGGCGGTACATAATTTTATACCGCTTACACCCAAGGAGATTGAGAAGACAGGAAACGCCTATTTCTCGCTGCTCAAACCTGAACTTACCTGCATGGTTGTGGATGAGAACAATGACATTGCCGCATTTGGGCTGTGCTTCCCATCGTTGTCTGAGGCATTGAAGAAGGCAAACGGAAGCCTCTTCCCGTTTGGGTGGTACCATATATTGAAGGCATATAGGAAATATGATACCATAGATCTCATGATGGTGGGTTCAAACCCTGCATGGGCACAGAAAGGGCTTTCTGCAATATATCATAACAATCTTGCTGCCAATTTCCAGGAGCTGAAGCTGAAGTACTGCATCACAAACCCTCAGATTGATACCAACATTGCTGCCGTGAAGGTTTGGGAGAGCTATGACCATGAGCCTTTCATGCGCCGCCGCTGCTGGATCAAAGAGCTATAATTTCACTCCAGCTGCTGAATCTGTTGAACAGATAGTGTGAGCCTTCCAGCTTTATGCTGCGGAGGCCAAACCTTTTTCTTGTACCTGGGATATATCCCCCGGGGGCTATCCCTGCGTAGTTTTCCCAGAATGTAAGCTGCCTGTCTGTCTTGAAGATGAGGTCATTGTCCCCTATTATTGCCGTATCCCAGGTGAGGGAGTTGCTCATGAACAGATGGCTGTAGATTGTGGCCAGCTCCTCCTTTGCCTGACGGGGATCCCTTTGCGGGGCGTGTGTCATGTAAAAGTCATACTCCTTCTTTGTGTGGCACATCCTGTGGAGAAATTTATCCATAACTGATTTGTCGGGAAGGAGTTCCATTGTCTTTATGTAGCTGTGTGGTGATATTCCCCATACCTTGCTGATAGGCATGAGGGTGCCGTTTATGGCTATGCACCTTTTTATCTTTGCCCAGAACTTCAGCTCAGAGAAGTGCCCCATCCTGTTGAGCCTTATGAGGTATTTGTCAAAAGCTGCACTTGCACACCATACGCCAAGCCCGAATCCTATTATGTATATTTCATGGTAATTGTTGAATATCTGCTGCATGACGCATGTCTCGCTGCATTCAGGGTTGCAGACTTCATCTTCAGGGCATGTGGAAAAGGTGATGGTGGAGTAGTCATGGAATATGTACAGGTCGTACCCATTGTGTTCCATGTGCATGAAAGGGTGGCCGTCCATTCCCCAGCCTGCAAAGAATAGGATGGCTTTCTTGTCTGAATTTATCCGGGTATAGAGTTGCATTACAATCCTTATAACAATGGTGTGGATGTTTTGTTCAAAATTAATCAAAAAATTTTCATGTTGTCCGGCAGAGGCACACTTCCGGTATCTGCCGCAAGTTGCAGGGGTAGGGGTATTTGCGGTATCAAATAAATTGAGTACTTTTGCGGGTTGTATTTGGTATAGAAATGAATAAAGCAGAATAATATATGAGCGAGAACAGTTTGTTGGCTAAAATTGAGGGGCTGTACGACAAGTTCAACAAGCTTCAGGAGCAGATTTCGGATCCTGAGCTTATGAATGACATGAAGAAATATGTACAGCTTAACAAGGAATATAAGGAGCTTGACCCTATTGTAAAGGCAGGTGCAAAATTCAAGAAGATGGTGGAGGATTATGAGGCTGCCAAGGATATCCTGCAGAATGAGAAGGATGAGGAGCTGAGGGAGATGGCAAAGGAGGAGGCTGCCATGCTTGAAGAGGTGCTTCCAAAGATGGAGGAGGAGATCAAGCTGCTGCTTATTCCTGCGGACCCTCAGGATGCAAAGAATGCTATCATTGAGATCCGTGGCGGTGCCGGCGGTGATGAGGCTTCAATTTTTGCGGGTGACCTGTTCAGGATGTACTGCAAATATATTGAGCGCAGAGGCTGGAAGATGGAGGTTACAAGCCAGAGTGAGGGAACCAGCGGAGGCTTCAAGGAGGTTATCATGAAGGTGAGCGGAGAGGGAGTATATGGCGTGCTCAAATATGAATCAGGTGTTCACCGTGTACAGCGTGTGCCACAGACAGAGACCCAGGGCAGGGTACATACTTCAGCAGCTTCGGTTGCAGTGCTGCCGGAGGCTGATGAGTTTGACATTGAGCTGAATGAGAAGGATATCAGGAAGGATACATTCTGTTCATCAGGTCCGGGAGGACAGTCCGTGAACACCACATACTCAGCTATCCGTCTTACACATATCCCTTCAGGCCTTGTGGTGCAGTGTCAGGATGAGAAGAGCCAGCTGAAGAACTATGACAAGGCGTTGGCAGAGCTGCGTACCCGTCTGTATAATCTTGAGTATGAGAAGTACCTGAATGAGATTTCTGCAAAGAGGAAGACAATGGTCTCTACAGGTGACCGTTCTGCAAAGATCCGTACATACAACTATCCGCAGAGCCGTGTTACAGACCACCGCATAAACTGGACAATGTACAACCTCCCTGTATTTATGGATGGTGCAATCCAGGAGGTGATTGACCAGCTGCAGATTGCAGAGAATGCAGAGCGTCTCAAGGAGAGCGAGATGTAGTATGTGACTACAGAAAGTTCAGGAGGGTGACTCAAAAGGGTAAATTTTGCGTTACGCTTGCCTCGGAAATCCTCATTTACCTAAGTAAACTCCGGTTTCCTCACCTGCGCAAGCCTTAAATTTCCACCTTTTGAGTCACCCTCGTTGCATTTCTCCTCCACAGGGCACTTGTGCCGCAGTGCGGTGCATGTCCGCTCATCTTATCTCAGATAGTAATCTATGCTGGTGACAACCCGTACGTTCTTTATGTAAGGTGTGTTGCTGTCGCGGTTGGTTACCGAGAACTGCCCTTGAGATGCCCGCTTGATCTTGCCCAGACGGCTTTTTGAGTCTTCGGCAAATTTCTGTGCCACCTGGCGGGCATTGGCTGTAGCCTCCTCAATCATCTGGGGCTTGATTTCATTCAGGCCGGTGAACTCGTAGATTGTGTTGTACTGGTAGTCACCGCCTACAAGGGTGACTCCCCTGGAAATGAGCTCACCCTGCCGGGAGGTTAGTCCCAGGATTTTTTCCACCTGTCGGGAAGCAACTGTAATCACACATGTGACATTATACCTGTAGGCCCTCTCTTCAGAGGCGTACCTCTCTGCCTTCAGATCCACTACATTTGGCGCTGATACCGAGATTTCACTCGCAGGAATTCCTTCTGACTCCAGGTATTCCACCACAATGGCGTTCTTTGCCTTGATTTCCCTGTAAATGGCCTCCATATCGTTCCCCACCACCTTGTAAACCAGCGGCCATATTACCTTGTCTGCCATCACCTCCTTTTCGCAGAGCCCCTTTACCGAAACGCTGCGGTCATAGGATTTGAACCTGTTTACTGCAATCACCATACATATTCCAATGAATATGAGTCCTATCATCCCAAATTTACTGTTCATGGCCAAAAGTTTTTGTAAAGATACAACATTAATTGTGCCAATTGTGTTTACGTTGTCCTTTTTTGCAACTTGTTGATTATTAGTGAAGTGAAAAATAATAATTGGAAAATATTATGGTGTTTGTAATAATATATGTTGTAAATCAATGAGTTGTATAAAAGGACGACGATAAATAAAGTGCTAATTTTTTTGTAAATTTACCCGGTTTTAGAATTACGCAGGAAATATCTTGTGGAAATGGCTTGAATGAAGTGTAAATAAGAAAGATATGAAAAAGAGACTCAGTATTTTTGCAGCGGTTGCAATGGTGGCTGCTGCAACGGTAAGCGCAAGTGCGGTACATGTGGGCAATATTGTTGTAAAGAGAGGGGTTGCCGATACAGTGTACAAGGCTAAACATGTTGTCGTAGGTATGGCTGATCCGGGTGCGGAGTTTACCGTAAACGGAAAGCCTGTTAAGGCATATAAGACCGGTACCTGGGGAATTGAGCTGGAGCTGCAGCCCGGCAACAATGATATAAAGATAGCTGATAATAGGACAGGCAGTGCAACTTTCAAGGTATTTTACAGCACTACCCCTAAAAAAGTGACACCTAAGGAACAGGCAGCTGCTCAGGCGAAGCAGGCGGCAGAGGCGGAAAAGGCCAGGTTTTACCCTACAAGCCTTAAGGTTTCCACAAGGGAATATGCCTACCTTAACTACGGTGCGGGTACAGACCGTCTTGGCGGTGCAAAGATAAATTACCTGCCTGAAGGAATCCAGATGTATGCAGATGCAGAGAATGAGAACCTTTACAGGGTAAAACTTTCACAGAACAGATATGCTTATATTCCCAAGAGCCAGGTTGAGGTGAAAGGCAAGTATTCTCCCGACAGCGATTTCATGCAGGACAATGTTGTCCTCAGCGGAAGTTCTTCTGTATACAATGCGGGGGAGTATGACAGGGTGAGCATAGGTGTAGGCGGCAAAAAGCCTTACATTGTTAAAGAGTATACAGATCCTCACAAGATTGTAGTTGACCTCTACGGAGTGCAGTGCAACTCAAACTGGCTTACACACAAGAGCGGCCTGAAATCTGTAGACCATATTGATGTGGAGAGTATAGATTCAGACATCACAAGGTATACAATTTACTTGAAGACAAAATCATCATGGGGCTTTTCAATGGATTACAGCGGCAACAACCTGAACATTGATATCAAGCACGTTCCTGCCCAGCTGTACCTGAAGAACCTTACAATAGGAATTGATGCCGGCCACGGGGGGCCTCAGAGCAATGGGGCAGTGGGCATGAGCGGCCTTAAGGAGAAGGATATGACATTGGACATGGCACACACTCTCAAGGCTATCCTTGAGAAGCAGGGAGCAAAGGTTGTCCTTTCAAGGGACTCGGATGTTGGGATGACAATCCGTGAGAGACAGGACAAGTTCATTGCGAACAAATGTGATATTGTACTCTCAATACACTGCAATGCAGGTGGCGGCCCGCTCTCATCACTTGGAACAAGTACATATTACAGATATAACCCATACAAGCCGCTGGCTGAGGATATTCTGGGCTATCTGCTACAGATGGAAGGGGTGAACAACTTTGGAATGGTGGGCAACTTCAACTTCTCGTTGAGCGCCATTACAGATTTCCCTTGCGTATTGGTTGAGACCCTCTTCATCACAAGCCTCCAGGAGGAGGAGAAGCTTGCAGACCCTGCTTTCCGCAAGGCTATGATGGAGAATGTTGCAAAAGGTTTGAATGACTACATAAAAGCCTGCAGAATTGCTGAGGGACAGGCGAAGAAATAGGGAATGGAATTTAAGATTGAATCACCATACAGGCCTACAGGGGACCAGCCCCAGGCCATAAAGGAGCTTACCCGGGCCATAAGGGAGGGGGTAGATGCGGTTACGCTGCTTGGCGTGACCGGGTCAGGCAAGACCTTCACAATGGCAAATGTGATTGAGCAGCTCCAGAGGCCGGCCCTTATCCTGAGCCACAACAAGACTCTGGCTGCCCAGCTGTATGGTGAATTCAAGTCTTTCTTCCCCAACAATGCGGTGGAGTATTTTGTCTCCTACTATGATTATTACCAGCCTGAGGCATATATGCCTGTAACCGATACATACATTGAGAAGGATTTGAGCATAAATGATGAGATTGAGAAGTTGAGGCTGAGCTGTTCAAGTGCATTGTTGAGCGGAAGGAAGGATGTGGTAGTGGTTTCCAGCGTCTCCTGCCTGTATGGCATTGGCAATCCTGCGGATTTCCATTCCAATACAATTACCCTCAAGGTGGGCCAGGTGCTCTCCCGCACCCAGTTTCTCTACAAGCTCGTGGACGGGCTCTATTCCCGCAATGATGTGGAGTTCAAGAGGGGTACATTCAGGGTGAAGGGAGACAGCATTGACATCTATCTGGCATACGGGGACAAGGGGTGCAGGATAGTCTTTTTTGGAGATGAGGTTGAGGAGATTGAGATGTTTGATCCCGTGAACGGAGGCTCAATAGAGTTTGTAGATGAGATTTCAATTTTTCCGGCAAACATCTTCAGCACAACCAAGGAGAGGATAAAGAGTGCGGTGTGGAACATCCAGGAGGATCTTGTAAAGCAATGCGAGTTCCTCCACAGCATAGAGAAGCATGCGGAGGCCAAGAGGCTCAAGCAGAGGGTTGAATATGACCTTGAGATGATTAAGGAGATAGGCTATTGCTCGGGTATTGAGAACTATTCCCGATATTTTGACGGCCGCTCCGCCGGAACCAGGCCTTTCTGCCTGCTGGATTATTTTCCCAGGGATTTTGTTACCTTCATAGATGAGAGCCACGTTACAATCCCACAGATAAGGGCCATGTACAGTGGTGACCGTTCCAGGAAAGAGACCCTGATTGAATACGGGTTCAGGCTCCCGGCTGCAGCGGACAATAGGCCGCTGAAGTTTGATGAATTTGAATCTCTCAGCCACCAGACGGTGTTTGTGAGTGCCACCCCGGCCCCATACGAGCTTGACAAATCGCATGGACTCATAGTGGAGCAGGTGGTTAGGCCTACCGGACTGCTGGAACCTCCTATTGAGATAAGGCCTACGGAGGACCAGATTGATGACCTTCTGGAGGAGATACAGATAAGGGTGGATAAGGATGAAAGGGTACTGGTTACAACACTTACCAAGAGGATGGCTGAGGAACTGGACAAGTACCTGCAGAAAGTGGGTGTACGCTGCCGCTATATCCACTCGGATGTGGATACCATGGAGAGGATAGAGATTATTGAGGATTTCCAGGCGGGGCGCTTTGACGTGCTTATTGGGGTGAACCTCTTGAGGGAGGGACTGGATTTGCCGCAGGTCTCGCTGGTGGCAATCCTGGATGCAGACAAGGAGGGGTTCCTCCGCAGCGAAACGGCCCTTACCCAAACAGCCGGGCGTGCTGCAAGAAACATCAACGGACTGGTGATAATGTATGCAGATACTGTTACCAGGAGCATGAGGCGCACCATTGATGAGACCAACAGGCGCAGGGAGAAGCAGTTGGAGTACAACAAGGCGAACAATATTGTCCCAACCCAGGTGCTCAAGAAGGAGAGGAATGTGATGGACCGTGTTCAGGGCGGTATGGAATATGCAGGGGATGCGAGAAAAGCTGATATCCTGCAGGATCCAGTAATAAGATATATGGACAAGGCCCAGCTGCAGAAGGCTATGGCAAGTGCCAAAAAGGAGATGGAGAAGGCAGCTGCAGAACTTGATTTTGTAAGGGCTGCCAAGTTCAGGGATGAAATGAAATATTTGGGTGAGTTGATTTCAAAAAAGTAGAGGAGACATGATACCGGAGATTTTGAAGGGCATAATTGCTCATGCTTCACAGGAGCATAAAGATTTGGTTGAGAGGGCATATTTGTTGGCCTACAAGGCTCTTGAAGGGGAGCAGAGGGGGAACGGGCATCCGTTCATTGAGCATCCCCTGGGTGTTGCCTCAATTGTGGCAAATGAGATAGGACTCATGCCGGAGGCTGTGGCTGCCGTGTTCCTGCACGAGGCCACAAGGGGAAATGATGCCCTGCTGCAGCAGGTGGCAAAGGAGTACCCCCAGGAGGTTATTACTATGGTAGAGGGGCTCAACAGGATATCGGGAATAACACCAAAGGATACCAGGCTGCAGGCGGAGAACTACAGGAAACTCATTGTCTCCTATTCAAAGGACCCGAGGGTTACACTCATAAAGCTCGCCGACAGGCTTGAGATCATGCGTAACCTGGAGCTCTTTCCCAAGAGCAGCATAATGCGCAAGGTTACAGAAACCATCATGCTCTACATCCCGCTGGCCCACCAGCTGGGGATGTACAACCTCAAGAGCGAATTGGAGGACCTCTATTTCAAGCATTCTGATCCTGAGAACTACCGTGCCATCACCAACAAGCTTAAGGCAACCCAGGGGGACAGGGAGAAACTTGCACAGGAGTTTGTAAGGCCCCTTGAGGTGTCGCTCAGGGAGAGCGGCATCAGCTACAAGCTGAAGGTGCGTACAAAGACGGCTTATTCAATATGGAAGAAGATGCAGAAGCAGAATGTCCCTTTTGAGAAGGTATATGACGTATTTGCAATGCGCTTTATCCTGGATGTGCCTTTAGAGAAGGAACATGACTATTGTTGGGAGGTGTATTCACGCGTTACCCAGGAGTACAAGCCTGATACAAAACGCCTGAGGGACTGGATCACCAATCCAAAGCCCAACGGATATGAATCCCTCCACACCACAGTACAGAACAAGGAGGGGGCCTATATAGAGGTACAGATTCGTACTGCCCGCATGGATGACATGGCTGAGAACGGACACGCATCACACTGGAGCTACAAGGGGATAAAGAGCGTGCAGGGGCTGGATGAGTGGCTAAAGAATGTGAAGAGCATGCTGGAGAGCTCGGAGGCCAACCCATATACCAATGCGGTGCAGACTGAACTGGATGAGATATTTGTATTTACCCCAACCGGAGACCTGAAGCAGCTCCCCAAGGGGGCGAGCGTGCTGGATTTTGCATTCAACATACACTCAAACCTGGGTGTGAAGTGCAGCGGGGCAAGGGTAAACGGCAAGATAGCCTCCATAAAGGACGAACTCCACACCGGTGATGTGGTGGAGATCATGAGCAACAAGAACCAGAAGCCTTCGGCAGACTGGCTCAAGATAGTTGTTTCGTCAAAGGCCCGCAACCGCATCAAGGCCAAGCTGAAGGAGGAGGAAGGGAAACTGATAAAGCTGGGGCGTGAGCTGCTGGAGCGGAGGATGAAGAACTGGAAGATGGAGCTCAATGATGATGTCCTTGCAGATATTGCCAAGCACTACAAGATGAAGGCTTCGGCAGAGGTGTTCCTGGCAATATATGAGGAGAAGATAGACCTTTTGGACCTGAAGGATTTCCTTACAAACGGGAAGGAGGAGACTCTTCCCGACAAGAATGAGCAGAGGGGGGAGCACAGGGAGAAGCAGGGGAAATCCTCAGACGGGGATTACCTGGTGATCAGCGACAAGCTCAACAATATCAGCTTCAAGATGGCCAAGTGCTGTAACCCTATCTTTGGAGATGACGTGTTCGGATTTGTATCGGCAACGGGTGGCATAAAGATACACAGGATCTCTTGCCCAAATGCGGCACGCCTGCTGGAGATGTATCCGTACAGGGTACAGAAGGTGAGGTGGAAACAGGTTTCCAACACCACACAGTTCCAGACAGCCCTCAAGGTTATAGGTGACGGAGATGCCTCAATAGGGGCCCAGATTATGGACTGCGTGAACAAGCAGGCAGCCTCAATAAGGTCCTTCAGCATATCGGAGAGGCGCAAGCCGGGCAACCAGACAGAGTTTGTGGCGGAGCTGGGCATCTCGGTTGGCAACAATGCCCATCTGGACAGGGTGACATCGGCCCTCAAGAAGATAAGGGAGGTAAAGACCGTATTGAGGACAAGCGAGAAATCTTAAATCTCCGGCATTTGGACCGCCATCATAAACGGACAGAAAATGACAATGAAAGAAAAACAGGAATATATATACATAAAGGGGGCCAGGGCAAATAACCTCAAGGGGATAGATGTGAAGATTCCCCGCGGAAAGCTTGTTGTGGTGAGCGGCCTGAGCGGCAGCGGCAAGTCTTCGCTAGCCTTTGACACCCTTTTCGCGGAGGGGCAGAGGCGCTTTGCAGAGAGCCTTTCCTCTTTTGCCAGACAGTTCCTGGGGAGGATGCAGAAGCCTGCAGTGGACAAAATTGAGGGAATCCCCCCTGCCATAGCAATTGAGCAGAAGGTGAATACCCGCAACCCCCGTTCAACTGTGGGTACAACCACTGAGATATATGATTACCTGAGGCTCCTCTTTGCCAGGATTGGGCGCACCTATTCCCCTGTTACCGGGGAGGAGGTGAAGTGCCATACGGCAAATGACGTGCTGGAATTTATCGGGAATATAAAGAATCCCGGTCCCGACAATATTACCGCCTATATCCTTGCGGAGATAGACTGGGTTGGGAACGGGAACAAGGTGGAAAAGCTCCTCTCTGTGAAGGATGCCGGTTATGCAAGGCTCTTCTCTCAGGGGAAGGGTATGGTAAGGCTGGATACCGTGCTGCAGGATGTTGAGGGGTTTGCGGGGGAGAAGCTATACATAATGGTGGACAGGTATCTGGTGGCTGCCGCTGCTGAGGCTGTAGGGGGAATGGGCCGCATCTCTGAAGAGGATGTCACAAGGCTGCTGGATTCCGTGCAGATTGCCTTCAATGAGGGGCAGGGGCATATTGTGGTTGCCGTGCAGCAGGGGCGTGCGGCTCAGGTGCAGATGCATGAGTTCTCAAATGTGTTTGAGGCGGACGGGCTCCGTTTTGAGAAACCTACAGAGCTGATGTTCAGCTATAACAACCCTATAGGGGCGTGCCCTGTGTGCGGAGGTTACGGCAGCATGATAGGGATTGATGAGAGCCTGGTTGTACCGAATGCCTCGCTCTCGGTTTATGAAGGGGCAATAGCATGCTGGAGGGGTGAGGTTATGGGAAAATTCCTCAAGGAGTTCATCATGTGTGCCCATAAGTTTGATTTTCCTATTCACAAGCCATATGCAGAGCTTACCAAGGAGCAGAAGAGGCTGCTTTGGAACGGGAACAGCATGTTTACAGGAATTACCCCATTCTTTGAGATGGTTGAGAGCATGCGCTACAAGATACAGTATAAGTATCTGCTGGCTCGCTACTCGGGCAAGACCGTGTGCCGTGAGTGTGAGGGGAGCCGCCTGCGCAAGGAGACAAATTATGTGAAGATAGGGGGGAAGACCATCACGGAGCTGATGGACATGAGCATAACCGCGCTGAATGCCTTCTTCAATGGGCTGGAGCTTGACAAATATGATGCGGCTGTGGCTGAAAGGGCCATTAAGGAGATATGCAGCCGCCTGAACTATATAGAGAATGTGGGGCTCGGGTATCTTACCCTCAGCCGCCATGCCAATACATTGAGCGGTGGGGAGAGCCAGAGGATAAACCTTGTGAGCTCGCTGGGAAGCAGCCTGGTGGGTTCACTGTACATCCTGGATGAGCCGAGCATAGGGCTGCATCAGAGGGATACCGGGCGCCTTATAAATGTGATAAAGGATTTGAGGGACCTGGGGAATACAGTACTTATTGTTGAGCACGATGAGGAGATTATCCGCTCTGCGGATGAACTGATTGATATAGGGCCGTATGCAGGTGTGAATGGAGGTGAGGTTGTGTATCAGGGGCCGGTTGAAGAGGGGATCAGGGCTGCCCTCAAGGGGAGGAAGAAGGGGGACGATACCACTTCCGGGTCACTTACAATTGACTATTTGTCGGGAATAAAGAAGATGGATTTCCCTTCAAGGAAGAGGACCTGGAAATATTCTGTGGAGATTTGCGGGGCTATGGAGCATAACCTTAAGAATGTATCGGTGAAGTTCCCGCTGGGGGTGATAACTGCCGTTACGGGTGTGAGCGGAAGCGGAAAATCCACACTTATTGGGGATACGCTTTATCCTGCGCTGGCAAGGCATTTCCAGCAGTTCGGGCTCAAGCCGGGGGCATTCAAGGAACTGAAAGGGGATTTGGGCAAGCTTTCAGGAGTTGAGTTTGTGGACCAGAATCCTATAGGGAAGAGTTCCCGTTCTAATCCTGTCACATACCTGAAGATATATGATGATATAAGAAAGCTTTACTCTGAGCAGCAGTTTGCCAAGGTGAACGGGTTCGGGCACTCGCACTTCTCGTTCAATATTGACGGCGGGCGTTGTCCGCAGTGCCTGGGCGAGGGTTTCATTACCATCCCTATGCAGTTTATGGCAGACATAAAGATGGTGTGCGAGGAGTGTGGTGGAAAGAGGTTCAAGCCGGCCGTACTGGAGGTGAAATATCAGGGAAAGAGCATAAACGAGGTGCTGGACATGAGTGTGGAGGAGGCGATTGCATTCTTCGGGAGCCAGAAGGAGGCGGCTGCCAAAAAGATTGCCCAGAAACTCCAGATTCTGGATGATGTGGGGCTGGGATATGTGCAGTTGGGGCAGAGCAGCAGCAGCCTGAGCGGAGGCGAGAGCCAGAGGGTGAAACTGGCGCAGTTCCTCAGCAAGGAGAGCGGAGGCAAAGGGGGCGTTACAGGACCTGCCCTGTTCATCTTTGACGAGCCTACTACCGGCTTGCATTTCCATGATATCAAGAAGCTGTTGGCAGCATTCAATGCCCTGGTAGACAAGGGGCACACCATAATAGTGGTGGAGCACAACCCGGATGTGATAAAGGCTGCAGACTGGGAGATAGAACTTGGGCCGGAGGGCGGGGATGCCGGCGGTGTTGTGTGCTACGAAGGCGTGCCTCGGAACTTGTGATGCTGTGCCGTGCCCCGGTTTCGTGAGATTTCTGCGGTTTGGGCACAGAAGGGATGAGATTTTGATGAGGTTTAAGCAATGGGGACCTCATTCGACGGTTGCAAGTTATTGCGCTTGCGCAATGACGCGGCAGAGGAGACTGCGTCGTCCCCATTGCTTATAACCTCATCAATAAAATGACAGATAAATCTGTCGGGAGGAAGAATGATGATATTATTAACCTATTTATAAAAAATGAAAAGATTATTTATGGTACTTGGAGTTGCAGCAATGGCATTCGCTGCATGTACCCAGAGCAAGGATGCAGGAAAGCCTGCAATTGACCTTGCAAATTTTGACAACACCGTTTCTGCCGGTGAGGATTTTTATCAGTATGCATGTGGAGGCTGGATGGCGGCCAATCCGCTTACCCCGGAGTATGCAAGATATGGTATCTTTGACCAGCTGGACAAGGAGAACCAGGAAAAGCTCAAGTCACTTATTGAGGAGCTGAATGCAACTGCACAGGAGCCTGGCAGCGTAGGTGAGAAGATACAGATTGTATATGCACAGGGGCTGGATTCTGCAAAACGCAATGCAGACGGTGCAGCTCCTGTTATGGAGCAGATGGCTGCAATCAAGGCGGTTGCAGACAAGGATGAGCTTTCTGCGATGATTGCAAAGCTACAGAAAACTGGTGTGAGGTCATATTTTGGAATGTACATTGGTGCTGATGAGAAGAACAGCATGATGAACCTGCTCCAGTTCTCACAGGGAGGCCTTTCAATGGGTGACCGTGACTACTATCTGCAGAATGATGCAAACTCTGTAAGGATCCGCAATGCATACAAGGTGTACATGAACAAGCTCTTTACCCTTGCAGGCTACTCTGAGGAGGCTGCTGCACAGGCAACAGAGAAAGTTCTGGCACTTGAGACCAAGATTGCGGAGATATCTGTAGACCGGGCTACCCTGAGGGATGTGCACAAGAACTACAACAAGATGAGCGTGAAAGATTTTGTAAAGAAATATCCTTTCATCAGCTGGGATGTATATTTCAAGGAGGTTGGAATCAAGAATTCTACAGAGCTTAATGCAAGCCAGGTATCCTTCTTTGCAGGTCTTACAAAGGTTCTCAAGAACACCCCGCTGGATGACCAGAAGGAGTATCTCACTTTCAAACTGCTGAACTCGGCTTCAAACTACTTGAGCGATGATTTTGTGAACGCAAACTTTGAGTTCTCAGGAAAGGCTGTACAGGGCCGCGAGCAGCTCCAGCCGCGTTGGAAGCGCTCCCTTTCTGTTGTAAACCGCACCTTGTCTGAGGCTTTGGGCCAGAAATATGTGGAGAAATACTTCCCTGCATCATCAAAGGAGAAGATGCTTGAGATGGTTTCAAACCTTCAGGCTGCCCTTGGCGAGAGAATCAATGCATTGGACTGGATGAGCGACGAGACAAAGGCAAAGGCTCAGGAGAAGCTTGGTACCTTCATTGTTAAGGTGGGTTACCCTGATACCTGGAAAGACTACTCTGAGCTTGACATCCAGAATGATTCATACTGGGCAAACATGTGCCGCGCAAGCGAGTTCCGCCACAAGGAGATGATGGAGGATGAGGGTCAGCCTGTAGACCGTACTGAGTGGGGAATGAGTCCTCAGACAGTTAACGCATACTACAACCCTACCACAAATGAAATCTGCTTCCCTGCAGCAATCCTTCAGCCGCCATTCTTCAACCCTAACGCAGATGATGCTGTAAACTACGGTGGTATTGGTGTGGTTATCGGCCACGAGATGACCCACGGCTTTGATGACCAGGGCCGCAACTATGACAAGGACGGCAACATCAGCGCATGGTGGACAGAAGATGATGCAGCCAAATTCAACGAGCGTGCACAGGTGCTTGTAGAGCAGTACAACAAGATAATTGTAATTGACACCGTACACGCAGACGGCGCATACACCCTTGGCGAGAACATTGCAGACCAGGGCGGATTGCTCATCTCACATCAGGCATACTTGAACACCCTGAAGGGCAAGGAGACCCCTGCAGATGTTGACGGCTTTAACCACAACCAGAGGTTCTTTCTTGGCTATGCAAACCTTTGGGCACAGAACGTACGTCCTCAGGAGATTCTCCGCAGGACCAAGACAGATGTACACTCATTGGGCAAATGGCGCGTAAACGGTGCCTTGAGGAACATCCAGGCCTGGTATGATGCTTTTGATATCAAAGAGGGTGATGCAATGTGGATGGCACCGGAGGAGCGTATCAATATTTGGTAAAGTATCGTCGTCCTTTTGTACAACTGGTTGACTATCAAATATGATTAAAAATCCCGCTTCCGTAAACGGAGGCGGGATTTGTCTCTTCTAAAGCCCCAGCATTGCAGAGGGTTGGATACTCAGTACCTTGCAGAGCGATTTTGCAACCTTAAGGGTAGGTTCGGCCCTGCCGGTAATGTAATCATTAATCCTGGAAGGGCTCACCCCTATTTCTGAAGCAAGCTGCTTCTGGGTCATATTGGCCTCCTCCAGGGCCAGCTCTATCAATTGCGAAATTGTCGGCTTTTCAATGGGGAAATGCTTTTTCTCGTATGCAATTACAACATCAGAAACAAGTGACAATTCTACGGCGTTCCTGTCATTTGCAGGGGTGGATTCATCTACCAGCGGCAACAGCTCCTCAATTCTTGCCAGTGCATATTCGTATTGTGTATTGGTAATGTCAATCATGGTATTGAATATTATATTGTAGAACAATCAATTTTGTCATATTGGGCGTGGGTCCCTACAAAACGGATAAATACATAACCCATAATGAACTTCACAACAACTACAACCCTGTATTTGTTCCTTTTTATATTGAACACATAGTGTTGGTTGCCTGCATAATCAGCTGAAGGGAAATCATACCTTATATCCCCAAAATTCTTCCATTGTGCCTTTTCCACAATATCGTGCCACCTCTCCAGCGCAACTTTGGAATCTTCATACCCCTTCGTCTCATAAAATTCCCTTAACTTCTTGTGTGAAACAACCCTCATAACCTCTCTGTTTTGCACAAAGATAATAAAATTCCATAAAACAAAATAAATAGTGGTAAAAATATTGAAAAATAAAAACGGAGTAATATTTTATAAGAAAAATTATTATAATAAAAGTTATAATAAGAAAAATTATAATTATATTTGTTCTGTATAAAAAGAAGAGGCATGAATAATCCCTTTATTGTAACAGGCAGGTATATTGCTCCGGAGTATTTTTGCGACAGGGAGAAGGAGACCGCAGAATTGTTGTCAAATGTGGAGAACTGGAGGAATACGGTGCTGATTTCCCTAAGGAGAATGGGGAAATCCGGCCTGATCCATCATTTGTATCACAAGGATGTCATCAGGAGGGATTATGAAACATTCTTCATGGATATTTATGATACCGCCAATATGGAGGATTTTGTACTTCTTCTGAGCAAGGAGATTACATCCAGGCTGCAGCCAAAAGGGTCTAAGCTTCTGGATAAATTCTTCCAGATTGTAAATTCGGTAAAAATTGGTTTTGGCGCAGATCCGCTTACAGGCCAGCCGGGAATTGATATCTCATTGGGAGACATCAGGAATCCTGTAAGGACCCTTGAGCAGCTTTTTGAATTTATGGAGTCATCTGAGAAACCATGTATTGTGGCTATAGACGAGTTCCAGCAGATGGCGGAATACAAGAATGCGAAAAAGGATATAGCCACACTGCGCACCTTAGTCCAGGGATGCAGGCAGACCCGCTTCATATTTGCCGGGAGCAACCGCAGGATGATGGGGCAGCTTTTCCACTCCCCGTCAGAGCCATTCTTCATGAGCTGCAGCCCAATCAACCTGGAGCCCATAGACAAGCGGAAATACACGGAATTTGTAATGGACCATTTCCAGAAGGGTGGAAAAAGTATTCTTCCCGACAGCATAAGCTATGTATATGACAAATTTGAGGGGCATACATGGTTTATCCAATACATCTTCAACAGGCTCTATGAAATGGCTCAGGATGCACCGCTCACCATTGATGATGCAAATGCTGCAACAGACTACATTATAGATATATTTGCTCCAATATTCCAGGAAATATTTATGGGGATGTCGGAGCGGCAGAGGGCACTATTGTCCGCAATTGCAAAAGAAGGCAAGGCTGCTTCCATTACAGGTGCGGAGTTCATTATGAAACACAACCTGCGCAGTGCAAGTGCCGTACAGGGCGCTCTGAAGCCATTGCTTCTGGATGAAACGGTAATTTCCTGGCAGGGCCTCTACTTCATCTCCAACAGATTCTTCTCAATCTGGCTGGCCAGGAGGCGCTGAAATTACTGACTCCATATCAGTCCTTCTGGTCAACTATCTTTGATTCAAATATAAGAGTGATTTAATTCTCTTATAATGAATAATTGAAATCTACAATATAATATTTTAACATTTCATCGATTTGATATAATCGTTTGAAGAATAAACACTTGAAGTTATTTTGAAAAGAGCGAGGTAACGATTTGGGAATCGTGCGAATTTCTGCGGTTTGCGGTAGCAATACTCTCAAATAACCACCCTACAGAGGTACAACTTTTTTGTGATTTCAAATAAGTTCCCTATATATTTCTCAAATTTTATTAAACTTGACGCGCTTGAACTTACAAAGTAAATTAATGAATATTCTGCAAATTATGGCGATCATTTGGCAATACGTGCGTTTCAAAACATAAAATCGGCGAGCCCTGAAGAGCCCGCCGATACTTGTCGCTAAAGAAGTATTATAGAACAAGTTCTTTGCTGATGATTTATTCTGCAGCACTGAGTGTAGGTGCAGCACCATCCGCACTTGAATATAACCAATCTGATATGTTATTATTCATTGCTGTAGTAGCCTCTGTCCATGTCTTGCCCTCTGAGTCATCTATGAAAGTTATGCCTTCCGCATTCTCATTGTTACCTATGGCACTACCCATAAAATCAGAATAGTAGCACGTTGTGTATGTTACAGAGTTTCTTCCTTCAGTTGTTTCAACATTTACTTCACCACACAATGCTCCGGCTTTACCATCGGTGGTGGCAGTAATATTTGCTGTTGTGCTATAGCAAGAAGTCAGTTTTGCGTCAAGTGGCGTTTCATTTCCCTTGATACACCAATAACCAATTATACCTCCTGCAAATTTGCCCGAAATCGTATTTGCAGTGTTATAGCAAGCCTCAAAACTTTCGCCATATGTGTAACCTACAATACCTCCTGCATAGCCATTTGAACAAGTGACATTTGCTGTATTGTATGAGGCAACTATTTTACTGCCATTATTATTCTGATAAGCAGCGATTCCTCCAGCGTATTCGTATCCTGAAATATTTCCGCTGTTTTTTGCATCAGTGATTTCTGGAGTGCATATGGTAATACCTGCCGCTTTTCCCCCTGTTGATGTTACTGCGCAAGTATTCACACAGCTCTCTATCAGTCCTCCATCACCTGCATATATTCCAGCGGCATCACCACTTCCAGAAACAACAGTAGCAGTATTTGAACAGTCAGTAAAAAATGCGTTATTTCCAGCAGCCACCAAACCTGCAACCTGCTTACCGTAGATTTGGCCAGACGTGACAGAGCAACTTGTCAATGTACCACTGGCATGACCTGCTATTGCAGCTGCATAATCAGCATCAAGTGGAGCGTCTTCAGTACCAATATTCACGCTTTCCATTTTTACATTCTCTATATTACCAGTGGTATAACCGAAAAGACCTGCATACACACTGGCACTTGTTATCTTAAGGTTAGAAATGGAAAAGTGATGGTCTCCATTCGTATCAACCTTATAATGACCATTAAAACTCGTTTCGTAAGAAGAACCGATAGGTACCCAATTGTCGTATGCACCAAGGTCAATATCATCAACCTGCATTAAATAGGCTTCGTGGAAAGATTTGTACTCCTCATCAGGCTCTCCCTTGACGTTGACTTTATACACTTTATAATAATTACCAGTATCATCTGTCTCTTGATAATTGACCTTATAAATTTCGCGGTTATTGATAAGGTCACGCACTTCCGCTAAATTTTTAGCACTGTTAATCACGATTTCATGATTCGCATTATAAACCAAACTGGTTGCTGTCAACTCATCTACGTCATCCTCATCCCCAGGCAACCATACTTCGCCACCATCGATTTCGTCACCCCACTCGGCAACCTCCGCATCTACTTTCACGCTGGTCATACCGAGTACAAGGTTGAAGTTGTAGGCCTTGCCCTGTTCGAATGTTACTTTAAGAGCTTCTGATGAGGTAATCTTGTTGGTAATGGCACTTTCATCGTAAGTTCCTGTGCCATTGTTCTCATAACCTCCTGAAATTACATCGTACTCAATGTAAATCTTAAACTCAGCATCCTCCTGCGGAATAACCATCAAATAAGAGTCATCGTTGAGAAGACGCTGTGGCTCGCTGGCATTAAAACGGGTGAGCTGGACAACATCAATCTTATCATCTGTCATATTTTCAGCACCTACATCCTTCACTGTGTGGTAGAAGTGGTCGGTTGCGTTGAATACGAAGCCTTGTGAGCCAGTGAGGTTGCTCCAAGGAGAATTAGGTGTACCATCATCTGCTGTTCCAGGATTCAACAAACTCAAAGTCCCATTTGTGTAGAAAGGACCAGTAGGCTTCAAAGGATCAGTATCGGTATTACTCACCAATGCCACTTTCTTCACATTGATTCGAGTATTGCCGTCAAGTAAGTTGTTACCATTGGTAACCTCATCTACGGCAGCCTCCACGGTTAACGAAATACGCGACAAAGCATGACCAAACTGGAAGTGGATAAGTTCTTCAACTGATGGTTTAGTCTGGTCGATTGTACCATTATAGTTGGTATTGTAAATCAAATCAACCTGATTCTTCACCTCGGCAGGTACAACGAAACCAAGGCTTGTGCCGTTCTGTGTGATGTTGTTATCTCCAGCATTTTTCGCATACGGACCATAGGCAAAGAAGCTTACCTTGTCGCCACTGTTGTTAGGCCAATACTTTACAGGTGAGTACTCCCACTTCTGGTTGTCCTTGTTGTAGGTTACCTTGGTGTTTTGCATAAAGTTCAGTTCTGCGCCAGCGGCATAATTATTCTGCCCAGTGTAGTAGGCATTCACACCAAAGCCATCTACGCCGAGAGTCTCGGTTGTTACCACGCTCGCACGAGTCTGGGCGTTGTCGCCCAAATATGTGCCAAACGCAATAGCATTTTGCTCCTGAATCGGTGTCTCCACCAACTCACTCTTCGAACAGCCCACAAGCGCGAGGGCCGCCGCCATCGTTAAAAGTGTTTTCTTCATTTTGTAAAAAATTAATAGATTTATAAGAACATATTTATAAGAACATATTTATAAGAACATATTTATAAGAACATATTTATAAGAACATATTTATAAGAACATATTTATAAGAACATATTTATAAGAACATATTTATAAGAACATATTTATAAGA
>JAFUMO010000053.1 GCA_017482565.1 Bacteroidales bacterium
ATAATCCAACATCTCACGTGGAAACATTAACTTGACTAATGCTAAAAGTATCTTCTGTTCGTCTGTCATAACCTTTGTATTTATATTTCACTACAAAGGTATCACTTATTTATAGAAACACATACTTTTGCTACTGAGCCTATTGTAGCCTATTTATGTGCATGGTTATCCTAGGACCGGTTCTGATAAATAGACTTCAGTGCCACGCTTTCTATATTTATAGTTTACCTTGGCGCTGGGTAATCACAAACAGACCTATGGAAAGTCTATTCTTTTTTGTTATTGCATTATCCTTGGCTTATGCCGTTGGGTGCTGGGGTAAGAGACGTAAAATCGGATTCTGGTTTGCCTTCATACTGTCCTTATTCAATTTATTCATCGGAATCATTGCAGTCGCTTGTTCAAAGAAGATATAATAACAACTAATCGTATAATAATAATGAAAACAGCAGGCTGGATTTTCTTAATCTTAGGTATAGTAAGTTTCCTTGGAGCTGCAATCGGCTCCAGCAGTGTTTTTGGTCCTTGTTTTTGGATTGCCCTTGGTGCATTTCTCATATATAGAGGGAAAGAAAAGGAGAAGGAGAAAGCAAAGGAAAATCAAGACAAAAAAGAAGCAGTTATACCCGATAGGCAAATAGTTCAACCGGTAACAGATAGGGCAATGCATGATGATGCACCTATAGATGCTACTGAACTGCTGACATCAAATCAGAAAGAATGTGCTTTCTGTTTAATTATGTTCTTTGCTGGCTTCAATAATTACAACGAAAAGATCGCTTTCATTATTCATAATTCTGCCGCTTATTATAGTTTGGACGCTTCTCAAATCAGCATCCAAGATCTAATGAACAAGCATAAAGATCCAGATAAGATTATTGACACCGTTATTAGATGCAAAGATACAATAATTCGAAAGCAATTCACAACGCTACCCTTCATGGCATTGCGCTTCATTATGTTGTCTATGATGTCAAAGATACAATAATTCGAAAGCAATTCACAACTCATACGAAATATTGCGCGAACGTTGGGAAGTTGTCTATGATGTCAAAGATACAATAATTCGAAAGCAATTCACAACAACTAAAAAAGAAATGGCAAAGATAAGCGCGTTGTCTATGATGTCAAAGATACAATAATTCGAAAGCAATTCACAACAATTCCCTCACCTCAAAAATCCGCATAAAAGTTGTCTATGATGTCAAAGTTACTATAATTCGAAAGCAATTGTTATAATAAAGGGATTTTTAACAGAGGTAAATTAAATAATGAATCAGTTGTTGCATTTTTTGCAACAACCACTCAAAATTGTTCTGTCTCAAATGATTAGCTGAGTATGTAGGGAATTCCGACATGCTTAATCCGATATAAATGTAATTTGCAAATCAACGGCCACGGCGGAATGGTCTGCAGTGTGTTGGAAGTGGGGTAGGGGTGGCGGTCGCAACAAGTTTGTTGCAACGGTCACGGTATATATTCATCTATGCATTGTGGGGCATCTTCTTGTGGCCGTTGAATTGCAGGAAGCAGGAACTCAAACTTGGGTGTGATATTGAGGAGTCACTCAGTACCTCAGATGTGAGACATCTTCCCCTTTTTCCTGCATGTTGCGGATTTGGGTGGATGAGACATCCACCTTTGGGGCATCAATGAATATTGCCCCTTTCTCCTTGCAGAGGGCCTCTGTATTCACACCTTCGCGGGGGTAAACCAGAACGGGATATTTCTCCATTATCTCCTCACCCCTGTACCATCTGTGCAGGATGTTGATGTTGTCCCCGCCCATCAGGAGGGCAAAGTTCTTGTCGGGATACTCATTGGAGAGGTGCTCCAATGTGTTGTATGTGTAAAGCGGCGGTTCCAGGTGGAATTCAATGTCACAGGCGGAGAATTTCATGTTTGTATTCCCGACAGGTTCTGCCTCTGAGACGCCTGTACCCCGCCCGGGAAGTGAACTTATCCCCTCTGTGGCAGATGCGGTGACCCCGACAGGATTCAAACCTGTAATCATTTGTCTGCCAGAGGAAACTGTTTCCCGGTTGAGCTTTTCCACCACCCTCTGCAGGTCTTTCCACCTGATGCCGGCGTCCTGGAGTGTGTTGCTCTCCTTTATGGGGTTCTTGGGGCTGAGGACAAACCAGAGCTCTTCCACCCACGGAAGGTGTGCAACAAATTTTGCCACGGATGCATGCCCTATGTGGAAGGGGTTGAAGCTGCCGAAGTACAGTACTGTTACCCCTTTTATCTTTGTGTGGAAGAATTCCAGAAATTTCTCCCTTATCTGGTCCCTTATGCGGCGGAACTCACCCATAATGAAATCTTGTGTGCCGGTTGCCTCGGACGGGTCTTCAAATCCTATGTGTATCCTGTGCCTAACCTTGCCCGTAAAGGCTGGGCAGCTTTCATTGGCACCTCCGCAGACGGTAATCACATAGTCCCATTCCCGGCCCAGGTAAGTATCCACACTTTTTGGGGTATGGCCGGAAATGTCCACTCCTGCCTCCAGCATAACCTCCGCTGCCTTGGGGTTTACTTGTGCTGCAGGCCTTGTGCCGGCAGAATGTACCTCCAGTGCAGGGCTGAATGACTGCAAGAAGCCGTGTGCCATCTGGCTGCGGCAGCTGTTTCCGGTGCAGAGGATGAGGATTCTCATTGTACTTTCAGTTATGTGCTTGTGCCGTTCGGGACTGTATGTGAACTTGTGTGCAGGTAAGATGTAAAGCTGTCGGGAGGAAGATATTACCTTGCCGCGAATTCCCCTACAATCTTTTCTGCTGTGGCAAGGGCCTCTTCCAGCCGGTCATTAATGAGTACCACATCAAACTTGTCTGCATATGTGAGCTCCTCTTCAGCCTTGGCAACGCGCCTCTCAATGGCCTCAGGGGCATCTGTTCCGCGGCCCACCAGCCTGTTGCGCAGCTCCTCAACTGAAGGCGGCTGGATGAACACCGCAAGGGCATTCTCTCCATAAAGGCGCTTGAGGTTAACCCCACCCTTTACATCAATGTCAAATATGATGATGTTTCCCTTCTCCCAGATGCGCTGCACCTCTGAGACAAGAGTGCCATAGTATGAGCCTTTATATACCTCCTCGTACTCCACAAAGTCCCCCTTGCGGATCTTGTCCTCAAACTCTTCGGTAGAGAAGAAGTAATAATCCTTCCCGTCAACTTCCTGCCCCCTTGGAGCCCTTGATGTTGCGGAAACTGAGAATTCAAGGCAGTTGAACTTTGTGAGCAGGTGCCTTACAATGGTACTTTTTCCTGCTCCCGACGGTGCTGAGAATATTATTACTTTTTTATCCATGATTCCAAACGGGTTTTTAACGGATGACAAAGATAGTAAAGTCCCTTTTGAAAATCTACAGATATTTTTTATTTTTGCGCCCGCAAGAAAGATATTCATTAACAAAAAACATAGAAATAAAATGGTTTCTTACAAAGAGTTGGGCTTGGTAAACACAAGGGATATGTTTGCCAAAGCAATTAAAGGCGGTTATGCCATCCCTGCTTTCAACTTCAACAACATGGAGCAGATGCAGGCTATCATCAAGGCTGCCGTTGAAACAAAATCACCTGTTATCCTCCAGGTTTCAAAGGGTGCCCGCCAGTATGCTAACGCTACACTTTTGCGTTACATGGCTCAGGGTGCAGTTGAGTACGCAAAGGAGCTTGGCTGTGCAAAACCCGAGATTGTGCTTCATTTGGACCACGGTGATACTTTTGAGACTTGCAAGAGCTGTATAGATTCAGGTTTCTCATCAGTTATGATTGACGGTTCACACCTTCCATACGAGGAGAACGTTGCACTTACAAAGAAAGTTGTTGAGTACGCACATCAGTTTGATGTAACTGTAGAGGGCGAGCTTGGTGTTCTTGCAGGTGTTGAGGATGAGGTTTCTTCAGACCACCACACATACACCAACCCTGAGGAGGTGATTGACTTCGCTACCCGTACAGGATGTGATTCATTGGCCATCTCAATCGGTACTTCACACGGTGCATACAAATTCACTCCAGAGCAGTGTACAATTGATCCTCAGACAGGCAAGATGGTTCCACCTCCATTGGCATTTGACGTTCTCAAGGCTGTTGAGGAGAAGCTCCCTGGTTTCCCTATCGTACTTCACGGTTCTTCTTCAGTTCCTGAGGAGGAGGTTGAGACCATCAACAAGTACGGTGGAGCTTTGAAAGCTGCTATCGGTATTCCTGAGGAGTGGTTGAGGGAGTCTGCTAAATCTGCAGTATGTAAGATCAACATTGACTCTGACTCACGTCTTGCAATGACTGCCGCTATCCGCAAGACTTTTGTGGAGAAGCCAGCAGAGTTCGACCCACGCAAATACCTCGGTCCTGCAAGAGACAACATGGAGAAGATGTACAAGCACAAGATTATCAACGTGCTTGTTTCTGACGGCAAACTTGAGTGCTAATCAGCACTGTTGTCATATAACAGCGCCCCTGCATGTGCGGGGGCGTTTTATTTGGTTTCATTTCATTTTTACGTTGTCCTTTTTTGTAAATGACTAACTGTTAATGTGTTAGTTTTTAAAGGTTGGCGTATTTGAAATTTGGTTTATTTTTATAAGCTTTATAATCAATGGGTTGTACAAAAGGACAACGTAAAATAAAGGCCATCTTCTTTGATATTGACGGTACACTGGTGAGCTTCAAGACACACAAGGTGCCGCAGGAGACCAAGGATGCAATCCGCAGGCTACGGGAGCAGGGGATAAAGGTGTTTGTGGCAACAGGGAGGATGCTGAAGATGGTGGAGGTGCTCAATGACATTGAGTTTGACGGTTACATTACCTATAACGGATCCTTATGCGTGGATTCAACCAGGGAGAATGTGATTTTCAAGAATACGGTGCCACAGGATGAGCTGGAGGCGCTGGTGGAGAGGCTCAGGCGTGACCGCTTCCCTGTCTCTTTCATGTGCAGGGATGAGATGTATGTTAATTATCTTGATGAGCTGGTTACCCGAGTGGCAAAGGTGGTTGAGGTTGAGCCGCCAATTGAGAGGCCGGTGGAGGAGATTATCAAGGAGGATGTATTCCAGCTGTGTATTTATGTGGATGAGCCTCATCTGCAGAGGATTATAGATGAGACGCTCCCCGGGTGCGTGGGAATGCGCTGGATTGAGCTGTTTGCAGATGTGAATGTCAGGGGGATGAACAAGCAGCTGGGAATAGACAAGATGCTGGAGCATTTCGGCATTCCCCTGGAGTGCGCAATGGCATTTGGGGATGGCGGCAATGATATCCCTATGCTGCAGCACGTTCCATATGGCGTGGCAATGGGCAATGCCAATGATGCTGTAAAGGCTGCTGCGGCGTATGTGACTGATGATGTGGATGACAATGGCCTTGTAAAGGCACTTGAGCATTACGGCCTGTTGTAACCGGTGACCCGTGTGACATTTTGGCGGAAATTGTTTGTGGCAGATTATTTGCCTTACACCAAGGGTGTAATCCCAAGAGAAAACGATAAAAGATATATAACTATGTTCAAAAGCAAGAAACAAGAGGAGACCAATACGGAGGAAGAGGTTAAGGTTGGGCAGCAAGAGGCTGGCAACCAGGAGAATGTAAAGGCTGATGAGCCTCAGGCAGAGGCAGCAGCGGAGAAGGCTGGAGAGAATGCAGGGGAGCAGGGGGAGGCCCAGGCGGAGCCGTCTGCAGAGGAGCAGCTTACAGCAAAATTGGCAGAGGCAAATGACAAGTACATAAGATTGGCTGCGGAGTTTGACAATTACCGCAGGAGGGTGGCAAAGGAGAAGCTGGACCTTATTTCAACAGCCGGTGAGGATGTGATCAAGGGACTGCTCCCTGTCCTGGATGATTGTGAGAGGGCCCTTCAGGTGCTCAATTCCTCTACAGATTCAGAGGCTGCAAAGGCTGCCAAGGAGGGTACTGAACTTATCTATAACAAGCTTATGGGATATCTAAAGTCCAAGGGGCTTGCTCCAATTGAGGCAGTGGGCAAGGAGCTTGACACTGATTTCCATGAGGCTGTGGCCCAGTTTCCTGTACAGGAGGCTGAGAAGAAGAACAAGATATTTGATGTTACCCAGCAGGGTTACACCCTCAACGGCAAGGTTATCAGGTTCGCCAAAGTGGTGGTTGGAATTTAATCACCATGGGTGCCTGAGGCATATTTTGGGGTATGAAGCTGCAAGGTCATTCCACTGGAGTGTGAAGCCTCAAGGCAGTTTTTAAAAGACATTTTGTTTCCCGACAGATATGGGAATTTGTCGGGAAGAGGAGAGAAATATATGGCAAAAAGAGATTATTATGAGGTCCTTGGTGTTGGCAAGGATGCCTCTGCGGAAGAAATAAAGAAGGCTTACAGGAAAAAGGCAATCCAGTATCATCCCGACAAGAATCCTGGAGACAAGGATGCTGAGGAGAAGTTCAAGGAGGCGGCAGAGGCATACGACGTGCTGAGCAATGCCGACAAGAAGCAGCGTTATGACCGTTTCGGGCATGCGGGTGTAGACGGGGCAGCCGGTGGCGGCGGATTCGGTGGCGGCGGATTCTCAATGGAGGACATCTTCAGCCAGTTCGGTGACATTTTCGGAGGCCACTTCGGAGGCGGATTCGGAGGTTTCGGCGGATTCGGTGGCGGCGGACGCGGCAAGAGGGTGCAGAGGGGCAGTGACATAAGGATACGCGTGAAGCTCTCCCTAAAGGAGGTGATGCATGGCGTGGAGAAGAAGGTGAAGATAAACAAGAGTGTCCTTTGCCCTGACTGTAACGGAAAAGGCGCCGTTTCAGAGGCTGATATCAAGACCTGCGGCCATTGCCACGGTACAGGAGTGGTAACCCAGGTGGTTAACACAATGTTCGGGCAGATGCAGAGCCAGGGGGTATGTCCTGTGTGTAAGGGAGAGGGGAAGACCATTGCCAAGGCCTGCAACAAATGCCACGGAAGCGGACTTGTGAAGGACTCGGAGGAGATATCATTCAAGATACCTGCCGGTGTTGCTCAGGGCATGCAGCTTACAGTACAGGGCAAGGGTAATGCTGCCAAGGCGGGCGGCATAAACGGAGACTTGCTGGTTGTAATTGAGGAGGAGCCTGACAAGGAGCTGCAGAGGGACGGCAACGACCTCATCTACTCCCTGTTCATCAGCGTCCCTGATGCAATCATGGGTACATCTGCTGAGATCCCTTCTGTAGACGGCAAGCTCCGCATAAAGATTGAGCCCGGTACCCAGAGCGGCAAGGTGCTCAGGCTGCGCGGCAAGGGTGTACCGGATGTGAACGGCTACGGCGCGGGAGACCTGTTGGTATACATTCAGGTGTGGATTCCTAAGAACATCAGCAGTGATGAGAAGGCGATGATGGAGAAACTGAAGGGCTCAAGTTCATTCTCCCCTAAGCCATCAAGCGAAGAACGCAATTTCTTTGACAGAATCAAGAGGATGTTTTCATAAATAAGTGGTATATTCGCAGCTGAATAAAGCTGGTATCCTTATATGAAATACAATTATACTTTTAAGAGGGTAATGATGCTTGCAGGTGTTGTTGCCCTCTCTTTTTTTGGTACACTCGTGACACGACTGCACGCACACCCGTGTCACGACTACAGTGAAAGTCGAGACACGACTGTAAGTTTCCGCTACCCCCTTGAGGTTCCCATGAGCCTTTCCGGCAATTATGGGGAGCTCCGCAGCAACCATTTCCATGCAGGGATTGACTTCAGGGTTGGAGGAGTGGTTGGCGCCCCTATCTATGCGGCGGCAGAGGGATACATTTCAAGGGTTACAGTTGCCCCTTCCGGGTATGGCAATGCAATCTATATAACACATCCCAACGGATATATGACAGTTTATGGCCACATGCACTGCTTTGCGGATGAGGTTGCGGAGTTCGTGCGCGGCAGGCAGTATGAGCAGGAGAGCTTCAGGCAGGACATCTCCTTTACTCCGGAGCAGTTCCCTGTAAAGAAGGGGCAGTATATTGGCAAGGCTGGAAATACAGGCTCATCAGGAGGTCCGCACCTCCATTTTGAGATAAGGGATGAGGATGGGCAGCATACTGATGCATTTGCCAGGGGGTACTACACTATCAAGGACAATCTCCCCCCAATATTCAACAATGTGGTCTTTTATGGGCTGGAGCACAAGGACGGCATTCCAGAGAGCTATTATATAGGTATGCCAAAGTATGGGGTGATCAACCTCCCTGAGGAGTCCTATGTGTGCATAGATGCCGTTGACAAGCAGGAGGGGACAAATGCCAAGCTGGCCGTAAGCGAGTACAAGGTGTATCTGGATTCAGACCTGATTTTCCATTTTACCCTTGGCGAGGTCCCTTCAGAGTGGGGCAGGGATATCAATTCCCTTATAGAGTTCAAGCAGAAGGTGGTGCGCGGCAGGACATACGTTAAGAGTTATGTTGAGCCGGGGAACCTCCTGCAGGACAGGATTGTCCACAAGGAGCGCGGGGTGATTTCACTGCAGGATACACTCAGGCACAAGCTCAGGATTGAGGTAAAGGATATAGCACAGAACAGGGCTGTAAGGAACTATACCGTAAAGAGGGCTGATTCCCTCTTTGTGGGCAAGCTGAAGGATACCCTCAAGGATAACTGCGCCGTATGGTTCCTGCCAAACATATACAGCAGGGAAGGATTCAAGCTGGGAATGCCTGTAGGTGTGCTTTACAATTCTATTTTCATGCATATAGATACCCTGGAGAACAGGATCACCCCATTTGCACCTGTATGGAGTGCGGGGAGCGGCAGGGTTGCCCTCAGGAGTTCAGTTTCAGTTGGAATAGAGTGCTCTCTTCCCGACAGCCTTGTCTCCAAAGCCTTCCTTGCACATGTATATAACGGAGGGAAGCTTGGTTATGCAGGGGGAAAATATGATCCCCAGAGCAGGATGATGAAGGCTAATGTACTTTCGTTGGGGAACTTCACAGTTGCTGTGGATGAGGTTGCCCCAAGGATAACCTCCACTCTGGCCAACAATGCTGTGGTTAAGGGGAATTCACTGGTATTCAGGATAAGTGATAATTTGTCGGGAATAAAGGGATACAGGGTGGAGATTGACGGGCATTGGGTACTTGCCGAGCATGATGCCAAGACCAGGAGGGTGATTGTGCCGCTGCAGCATGCAAGGATAAAGAAAGGGGTGAAGCATTCACTTGTGTTTGAGCTGGAGGACAATTGCGGGAATGTGGCAGGGATGAAGAGAAATTTTACATGGTAAATCTTTAACATTTAATAATATGGGAATTACATCTACAGGTCTGCATTATAGTGCAGAAGAGGGAATCAGGGTAATTGGCCTCATGAGCGGAACATCTCTGGACGGCCTGGATATCTGCTACGTGGAGTTCAGGAAGAAAGATGGAAAATGGGAATACAACATCCTCATAGCTGAGGACGAGGGGTATTCTGAGGACTTGAAGCACAAGCTTGCAACTGCCCAGAATATGAGTGCACTTGATTATGCACTCCTCAATTCCGATTACGGCATTTACTTGGGAGAGAGGGTGAAGGCATTTATAGACAGGCATGGCATAGAGCCTCACTTTATTGCCTCGCACGGCTCAACAGTATTCCACCAGCCGGCACTCAGGTTCACAACCCAGATAGGCTCAGGAGCCGGAATTGCGGCGGAGACAGGTGTGGATTGTGTATGTGATTTCAGGACTACAGATGTTGCCCTGCACGGACAGGGGGCACCGCTTGTACCTATCGGGGACAGGAACCTCTTTGGGGATTATGACTACTGCCTGAATATGGGCGGATTCTCAAACATCTCATCAGAAAGTTATGTGGAGCGTGAGGACGGTACCCGTGTGGCAACCCGCATTGCCTATGACATCT
This sequence comes from Bacteroidales bacterium, assembly GCA_017482565.1. GTDB lineage: Bacteria > Bacteroidota > Bacteroidia > Bacteroidales > UBA932 > Egerieousia. Next base: position 9,849 of record JAFUMO010000053.1, read on the forward strand.
CCCCTGTAAACTATGTGATGAACCATTATATGAGGCAGATAGGGCAGGAGTATGACAAGGATGGGGAGCTCGCCCGCAGCGGTTCCGTTTGCACCGGACTTCTTGATGCATTGAATAATCTGCCATTCTATACCCAGGAAGGGCCTAAATCCCTCGCCCGTGAGTGGGTGGAGAAAGAGGTGTTCCCTCTGTTGGATTCATACGGACTTTCCCGCGCTGATCTTCTCTGCACCTTCTGCGAACATGTAGCCCGGCAGATCTCCCGCAACATTGCCGGAGGCCGCGTGCTCCTTACAGGAGGTGGAGCATTGAACAAATTCCTTGTGGAGAGGATGCAGGCAAATGCCCCACAGTGTGAATATTTTGTTCCCGACAAGCTTACAATCAACTTCAAGGAGGCCCTCATCTTTGCTTTCCTTGGGGCATTGTATGTGGTGGATGAGCCTAACTGCATGAGCTCTGTTACCGGAGCCAGATACAACTGTATAGGTGGTGCGTTGTACAAGGCCGGCGGAGTACTTTAATTGTAAAGGGGAAAATTTTTGCGAAAAAATTTGCACTTTTAAATTTAATTCCTACCTTTGCACCCACAAAAAATAAAGCAACCTCTTACAAGCACCTGCAATATGGTTTTTTAAGGTGTAATGTTGCACTTAAAAAATTTAATTGAAATGGATTTAATTAAAATTGCAGAGCAGGCATTTGCCGGCGAAAGAAAAGAGTATCCAGAGTTTAAGGCAGGTGATACAATTACTGTTACCTACAAGATTAAAGAAGGTGACAAAGAGAGGCTTCAGAAATTCCGTGGTGTTATCATACAGAGAAGAGGAGCTGGCTCAACTGAGACTTTCACTATCAGAAAAGTTTCAAACGGTGTAGGCGTAGAGAGAATTTTCCCTTTTGCTTCTCCATTCATTGAGTCAATCGTTGTTGAGAAACGCGGTAAAGTAAGAAGAGCAAGAATTTTCTACCTAAGAAATCTAACCGGTAAGAAAGCTCGTATTAAAGAGCGCACTTACGGTGGAAACAAAGCTGAGTAATCAGCTTATACAACGGCTCCGTAGCTCAACTGAATAGAGCATCTGACTACGGATCAGAAGGTTACAGGTTTGAATCCTGTCGGAGTCACTCTACAGGCAAAAAATCCCCCGCAAAATTTGCGGGGGATTTTTTGTTTTCATCCGATATTGTTACTAATAGGATTCGGAAATAGATATGGAAAATATCACTATCTTTGCATAGAAGAATAAGCTTTAACAGGTAAGAATGAACAAAAATTCATTGAGATACGGCTATTTTGAAGGCTGCGGGAACTGCAAAGTTTCTGCAAATTATGTCGTAAATAATTTGGTTATGTGGAAAAATAGTGTAAACACACACACACACACATTCTTATCGCGCGTATTTTACAAAATATTTCTTGAATACCAAAGAGTTAGCAGAACCTTTTTCTACGGTTTTTCAGCTCAACCAATCAATTATATGTTTTCGCAATG
>JAFUMO010000054.1 GCA_017482565.1 Bacteroidales bacterium
GTCTTCCTTTTCTGTTGTATTCTGCCAGCAATATCTCAATTCCGATATCTTCCGGTTCAATATCATTACCTATATACAATTTAATTACTGATTGTGATGAATCACCCAATACCAATGATCCGTTGCTTATTGTAGTATTATCTACAACCTCAACTTTAGACCACTCCCTGCGCATTCCCCTCTTCCAGCAAGCAATTGTTCTTGCCACAGCGTAATCATTCTCAATCAATCTATTATAGCGTTTTGCCAATGGATTGTAGAATTTGTTGAAGTAGTCATTCATCATCCTGTTGGTTGTAAAGTCGCATGCAACCTCAGCAACGCAGTTCTTGATTGTCTCAATCCATGCATTTGATATGCCCTTTGAGTTCTTGTCATAGTATTTAGGGGCAATGTCAGACTCAAAGATATGGTATATTGTAGCGGCATCCAACTCGTCCTGGAAATTCTGGTCCTGATATGTACGCTCCATCTGCAGAGCCCATCCGGCACCCTCCTTGTAACCTTCAACCCACCATCCGTCGAGGACAGAGAAATGCATTACACCATTCATTACAGCCTTCTCACCACTGGTTCCAGAAGCCTCAAGAGGTCTTGTAGGTGTGTTCATCCATATATCAACTCCCTGTACAAGATATTTTGCCAAAGTGATGTCATAGTTAGGTACAAATACAATCTTTCCTATGAACTGAGGCATCTTGGAGATCTCAACAATACGTTTGATCAAATCCTGACCGGCTTTGTCTGCAGGATGCGCCTTACCGGCAAATATAAACTGTATAGGACGCTCAGGATTATTGATTATCTCATTCAAAGTATCAAGATCTCTGAAGAGCAGGTGAGCCCTCTTGTATGTTGCAAAACGTCTTGCAAAACCTACAGTAAGGATATCATCTCTCAAAGTGTTCTTAATCTCTACAATATGTTGTGGAGAGTAGTGGTTTGCTACAGCAGGATCAGAGAGATATGCTTTGATCTTGTTGATGAGTTTTGTCTTCAAGCCGCATCTTATGCTCCAGATCTGCTCATTGCTCACCTTGCGGATTCCGCTGAAACAGCTCTTGTCATAGTTGTGGCTTGCAAACTCCTCTCCAAATACCTTTGCATGAAGCTCTTTCCACTCAGGAGCGGTCCATGTAGGATAGTGTACACCATTGGTAACATAGTCTACATGAAGCTCTTCAGGAAGATATCCAGGCCATAGGTTTGAAAGTATATCCTGGCTCACTTTACCATGCAGCCAGCTCACACCATTCACCTCCTGGCTAAGATTTGCAGCCAGATTGCTCATTGAGAACTTGTCACCCAGGTTGTAAGGGTCTATCATACCCAAAGACATGAGGGTAGGCCAGTCTATTCTCAACCTTTCAGGATAGTGTGAAATATATTTTCTCAACATATCTTCTGCAAAAGCATCGTGTCCTGCAGGCACAGGAGTGTGGGTTGTAAAGAGTGAAGAGGCTCTTACTATCTCCAATGCCTCTGTAAATGACAGATTCTTCTCCTGAAC
>JAFUMO010000055.1 GCA_017482565.1 Bacteroidales bacterium
GATCAGCTTAAATGCTTTGTCCTTGGGAATCATAACTCGAGATTGATAGTGGTGCATTATTCTCTAAGTTACTGATTTCCAGAGGCTTTTACAAATAATTCCTACTATAAATCTCACTCAACAACATTATTTTTCAGGGCTCTTCAGGGCTCATGTTTAACACTATTTTTAAAGTAGTTCAGCTACTGATTGGAATAAAGAATGGGAATCTCATATACATAAGACCAGTCATTTTCCATAAAATGGAATTTTTCCCATAAAGGAGTTTGTTGAAGGTTATGGAAAAAGTTGCTTCCTTTCGTTTGTTCGATAGGTTTTAGGTAGAGTTCGGGAAAGCACAGGTTTCCATAGTTTTCCTCATAGATTTGTCTGGCTGTAGAAAGCCTGAAATTTAGGGGCTGCTTGTTATTGCTCTCAGGCAATGCGGAGTCTTTGGTACAGGCTCCGATAATTATGGCAAGCAACAACAGGCATGCATATATAACAGAGCGGGTGTTGTTTGTCATTTGTGAATAGTTTTAGTTAAAAGTCATTGATATTTAAGTGGGTATTTTAAACATTATAAAGATAAGCTTACAGTAATTCCCCAAACACCGCCATTGGTACCGATGATGTTATGGTACATGAGTTTTGTGGCAATTGATTTATTGGATTCTCCCAATTTAAAATCAAAACCGGCTTGAGGAGAAATAAGCATATGTGCCTTGTCTCCAACTGCACATCCTCCATCGAAATCAAAAACGAGGTTGCTTTTTGGGAATATTGGAGCCTTAAATTTTGCCCTTGCAAATATTGGGATATATGAATCTGATTTTGATGAGCTTCCTTCAACTCCGTAATCAACGTTACACAAGTAACCTGCTCCTATTCCAAATGAAAATGCCTCTGAAGCAGACTTTAATATAGCAGCATTAATGCCAAAAGTAATTTGAGTCTCGCCACTATGCTTACCTATGCCGCTTAGTAGCGATAGATCTATGTTTGGGCTACCTGAATTAGTGTTGTTTTGAGCATAGGTAACTGAATTAATCAATAGTGCTATGCTAAATATAAGTAGTTTTGTTTTAGATTTCATGTCTATTGTTTTATTTGAAATCAACAATCATTTTTTTCTCATATTGGAAAGTACCATTATCAGTTTGCCAAGATCCTCCTGGTAAGTAATATGAATTATCCTGACTTCCATCCCATCCCCAATTCATCTTGATATATTCTCTACTTTCTTCAACTATTTCCTCTCTGATTTCGCCATATTCGTAGAGATGGTTATCTGTAGTAGATGTCCACTGGTACTGATATTTATAAGTATCAGTGCCAATTATATAGCCATCAATAATCCATGAATGCCCTCCGTTTGAAATCTCAATAATGGTAGGGATATCAATAACCAGATTTTTATCAGCTCTGACTATAACTGGCATGCCATTCAATACACTGGCTTTAACTTTTTCTTTTTTATATGATTGATAAGAACATGAGATTCCATAGGTGTTATAATAATCAACAATATCCTTTGTCTTTCCTGATGTTGAGTTCTTGCCATAATCCAGATCAAGTTGAATGCCTGACCAACTTATAAGCAATGCAGATTGAGAGCGCCTGCTAGCAGATGTGTCAAATACATCTAAGGCCATATTGTCCCACGCATTAGGACTGCTGTTTCCAAAAGAATAACCTCCATTACTTACTGTGCCATTATAGTAGCCTGTTGTAAAAAAACTGGCAGGTTTCCCAATTTTATAGTGCAAATAATGAAGCATCTGAGAAGCGGATATTGCAACGCACCCTGCAACACATCTTTGCGAACCATCATTAGCGTATGGAACATGCTGGTTCCAAGGAGAGCCTTGCCCCCACTTTGTACTCAACAAATGGTGATATCCAGTTTCCCCAGCATCAATAGGTATTATATTAATTAGTTCCCAGTGTAGATTGTCTTCAATAGGATCGCCATCAGCTTTTGTTAAAATAGGGCCTCCTAATTTTAACCAAAAATTGTCAATTAAGTCTTCATCGGCTTTTGTGACATTATTCTTCAGCTGTTGTATTTCGCATAAAGTCATGTCAAGCCAAAGCTTTTTATTCGGGTTTAAATTTAATGTGTCAAAAGATCCGGTCCCTTTTGCTATTATTGGCGGGGTCCTTTTATCTCCAGAGATAATTTCCCATTGATCCTGAGCTTCAATAAGGAAGGCAACGGAATCGTTGTTTCTTTTGAAAATTTCAATATTTAAAGTATTGCCTTTCGTCTTATTAAACCGGGCATTGGCATACAGCATTACTTCATCCATTGATACATTATAGCTTGGATTTCCTGCAATAGTTGTTGATCGTATTATGTCCGGTTGAATACTCTTATTGCATGATATAAAAAGAGTACATACAATAATGAGGGGTAATAGGATATTCCGTTTCATATGTAAATGAGTTAGATAGTTTTATAAATTGAAAAATCCGCTTGCATAGTATTTTGTAGAGATTATCTCAATAAAATAGGAGTCTTCCCCCGGAAGCGGCAGATTGAGAGTTACAGGAACAGCAGTATCCGTAGATGAAGTGCTTACAATCACTCCTGCAGAATTCATGACTGTAACTGTAGCTGTACCAATGTTGAAAAGTTCAACGGTTAGTGTAGAAGATGTTCTGAACAGGTGTGATGAGATTGAGTATATCCCCCTTTCCCTTTTGTATGGGTCATCTTTATTCTCAATTCCGATGTCAATTTCTTCCGGGTCTGATTCCGTATGTTTTACGGAATATGCGTTTGCCTGAAAATTTGTCGCGCAAACAATAATTGCAATCAAACTAATGAAAAAGTGTTTCATGAATGTTGTGTTTTAAGATTTCTTTATTCAAATATATTTGATAAAAGTATCATTTCATATTTTATTGCAATTCATATTGTGTTGTAAAACAATACGTTATCCTTAATCTTGCCTTGCATAATCCTTAAAAGTTTCATTTTGCTGTCATAAGTAGGATTTCGTGTGCCTGTATATGTATTAATTATTACCTTTGATATAAAGAATTGGTATGTATGAAGTGTAATTTGTTTTTATTGCAGGTTGTTTTTGTTGCCTTGTTCTTGCAGTGTTCAAATGATTATACAGGTGTTGGGATAATTTTGGATGATGTTGAATCGTATATTGAACAGTATCCCGACAGTGCCCTTCTTGCATTGCAGGATGTCAACAGCGAGTTGCTGTCTGATAAGGGACTTAAGGCCAGGTATGCTTTGCTATATTCCATGGCACTTGACAAGAATTATATTGACAAGACAGATTTTTCAATTCTACAGCCTGCAATTGACCACTATGAGAAAAAGGGTTCTCCTACAGACAGGCTGAGGATGTATTATTACCAAGGGTGTATATTCAGGAATGCCGGGGATGAAGAGTCCGCTATGGAATGCTATCTCAAGGGCTTGGATTGTGGAAAGGATTCAGATGACAGCCTTACAATGGCCAGAACTCTACTTTCAAAGGCCTTAATACATAATAAACTGTATCAGTTTGATAAATACGTAGCGGGCATGTTGGAAGCTGCCAAGTTTTTTAAGGGGAAAAAGCAGTCTTCATACTTTAGGGCATTGTCAAGTGCTCATAATGGGGCCGTGATTTTGAATGACACGCTTCAAGCGGCCGCTATTCTTGATTCATTAAGTACGGTTGCAGACTATAGCAATCCCAGTCAAAAGGCAGAAATGTATGAGGTAAGGATAGCTCACGAAAACAAGTTCAATTCGGGCTGCATATCCCTCAAGTTGATTGATGAGTACATCAATAATGTTCATGATAAAAATATTGCATGGCTATCAGTAGCTGCAGCCCTTTATAAAAATGGAAGATATTCTGACTGCCTGGAGGCAATAAGAAATTATGAAAGATTTTCTAAAGAAAGGCCAGACCGTTATTATGCTCTTTTATCCGGTACACATGAGCATCTACAGAATCATTCTGAGGCTCTGAAGAATTACAAGCAGTATATAAAATTGTACATGAGTATTTTCAAGCAGGATACAAAGTTCATAGAGGAGCGGTATAATATGCAGATAGCATCTTTGGAGGAATCCAGGCAGAATCAGATGTATGTATTTTCATTGGTATTGATTATTGTTGCACTGGTGGGGATTGTGCTGTTCTTTAGGAGCCGGTATAGGATTGGGAGCATTGAGAAGGAGAATTATATTTTGAGGTGTGCACAGCTTGAGGATGAGAAATATGGGCTTGAGAAGATTTTGGAGGATAGTGGCAGCATGATGGAACAGATGAGGAGTGTCCTTATGGGGAGGTTGGCGGTCCTGAACAGTTTTATGGTAGCTGATATAGACAAGACAGGACGTGCTGAAATGAGGGCCTGGAAGGAACTTGAGAAGCTGTTGGGGAACAGGGAGGCTTTCATCCGTTCCACAAGGGAGGTCTACGAGGTGAGTTATCCGGAATTTATCAGGTTCTTGAAGGAAAGGCAGCTTACAAATCTGGAGATAGGCTATTGCTGCCTGTATGCCATTGGGTTGAGGGTGAAGGATGTTGGCAACTATATGAGCACTTCCACACATTATAATGTCAATATTTTAATCAGGAAGAAGTTGGGGTTGGAGAGTACCGCCACGAATCTGGATATCTATATAAGAAAGTTGCTCCAAGAATTACATAAGTAATTCTTGTACTGCACATTCTTCCTTAAAGGCAACAGAGGGTGGCCCGTCATTTTGGGCCACCCTCGTTATTTTTTGGAAACATGGCTTTTGAGCCTTTTTTCTTAGTCCACCTGCGCAATATCCGCAAGTTCATCGGTGATTGCCTGCTGTCTGCGCTTGTTGTAGCTGAGCTTCAGCTCGTCAAGCAGATCCCTGGCGTTATCCGAGGCGGTCTGCATTGCCACGGTACGGGCAGCAAACTCGGCTGTGGAGCTGTTGAGCAGCAGGGCATATATCCTGGAACGGAGGACATAAGGAAGGAGGGTTTCAAAGAGTTCATGCTTTGAAGGCTCACAGATGTAGTCCTCGTCGGGAAGCTTTACACCTTCTGTTGTGGAGGTGATGTCAAATGGGAGGAACTGCCTCTGCTGGGGCACCTGGCGGCCCATTGAGTAGAAATGGTTATATACCACAACCACATTGTCCGCATTCCCCTTGAGATACTCCTCCATAAGCCTGTCGGCGATGAGGGCTGCCTTCTGAGGGTTCAGCTGGGAGGATATGTTCCTGAAATCGTTGCATACAGGCCAGCTCCATTTGTTCACCGCTGCGGCCATCTTCTCCCCTACAGGCCATATTGAGACACTTTCCGCACCGTCTGCCTTCAGCCGGGCAAGCTTCTGCTCAAGGGCCTTTATCACCTGGGAGTTGAATGCCCCGCACAGGGAGGTATCTGAAGCGAGGGCCAGTACAATCACCTTGCCCCCCTGCTTTCCCGCACCCACAAACGGAGACTCCAGCTTTACTGAGGTATCCGCGCAAAGTACACGCAGGGTCTCTGTAAGGCTCTTCTCATAAACCTGCAGCGAGGCCGACATCCCTTGCACTCTGTGGAACTTTGCAGAAGCCACCATCTTCATTGCCGAGGTTGTCTTGAGGGTACTGCTTACAGAACTTATCCTCTCCTTTATTTCCCTTAAAGATGCCATACTTACCTGTTGTCTTTCATGCGGGCAACTATCTGCCCTGCCATCTTCTCTATCTCCTCACTTATCTCATCATTTATCACACCATTCCTGAGTGAATCAAGTATAGGTGAACTCTCCACAGCATTCAGGAACTGCTTCTCAAACTCCTTCACCTGCTCAAGGTCCAGCTCTTTCATGAGGGCATGCGTACCGCAATACAGCACGGCTATCTGCTTCTCTACCGGCATTGGGCTGAACTGCGGCTGCACCAGCAGACGGGTGTTCTTCCTCCCCTTGTCCAGGATGCTTGCAGTAACAGCATCCATATCACTGCTGAATTTTGAGAATGCCTCAAGCTCCCTGTACTGTGCCTGGTCTATCTTGAGTGTACCTGCAACCTTCTTCATGGCCTTTATCTGTGCATTACCGCCCACACGGGATACTGAAAGTCCCACATCCACCGCAGGCCTGTTGCCCTGGTTGAACAGGTTGGCATCCAGGAATATCTGTCCGTCTGTAATGGAAATCACGTTTGTAGGGATATACGCTGAAACGTCACCCGCCTGGGTCTCAACCACAGGAAGCGCAGTGAGTGATCCGCCACCCCTGACTTTCCCTTTAAGGGACTCAGGCAAATCATTCATCTTCTCTGCAACCTCCTGCCTTGAGATGATCTTTGCAGCCCTCTCAAGAAGCCTTGAGTGGAGGTAGAAGATATCTCCGGGGTATGCCTCCCTTCCCGACGGTCTTCTCAATACAAGGGAAATCTCCCTGTAGGCAACCGCCTGCTTTGACAAGTCATCATATACCACGAGGGCATGCCTTCCGGTATCCCTGAAATATTCACCTATGGCAGCTCCGGCAAACGGGGCAAAATACTGCAGTGCCGCACTCTCTGCAGCTGTGGCGGCAACCACAACGGTATAGTCCATTGCACCATGCTTGCGGAGGGTCTCAACCAAAGAGGCTACTGTGGAGGCCTTCTGGCCTACAGCAACATAAATACAGAATATAGGCTCACCCGCCTCATAGTTCTTGCGCTGGTTGATGATTGCATCCATTGCTATGGCAGTCTTTCCGGTCTGCCTGTCACCAATGATGAGCTCCCTCTGCCCCCTTCCAATAGGAATCATGGCATCAATCACCTTCAAGCCTGTCTGCAGAGGCTCGTTTACAGGCTGGCGGTATATTACACCCGGAGCCTTTCTCTCCAGAGGCATCTGTACCTTCTCACCGCCAATCTCACCCTTACCGTCCAAAGGCTCCCCAAGCGGGTTGATTACCCTGCCCAGCATCTTCTCGCTTACCATTATTGATGCGATGCGGCCGGTACGCCTTACTGTATCACCCTCCTCAATCTTCTCTGTAGGGCCGAGCAATACAGCACCCACATTCTCCTCCTCCAGGTTCATTACAATTGCCTTCATGCCGTTTCCAAACTCAAGCAGCTCACCTGCTCCGGCATTCTGAAGGCCGTAGATGCGCACCACACCGTCACTTACCTGAAGTACGGTTCCAACTTCAGCAAACTCTGCAGCCAGATCCGCACCCTGCAGTTCGGCAAGGAGCATATCGGTTATCTCCGAGGGTTTTATGTTCTCTTTCTCCATAACAGTTTCCTTTATAATTTGCCTGACAGAATGCCGCGGAGCTTCTCCAAACGGGCAGCTACACTCGCATCCATCTGTTTGTCAGCTACTCTCAATACAAATCCGCCTATCAGCCTCTCATCCACTTCCTTTTCCAGCCTTACGCTGCTGCAGGCCGTCCTTTTCATTACCATTTCCCGTATCCCCTCCTCAATCTCCTTCCCTACAGGGGCAGCTGTTACAAGTGATACCCTTGCAATGCCGTTCCGCTCCTCATAGATTCCAAGGAATGAGTGGAGCATATAGATAAGGTAATGCTCACGTCCATGCCTGAGGACAAGGGAGATGAAATCCTCCAGTGAACGGCACACGCCATCACCTGCCGCCCCAAGCACCGCACTCCTCTTTGCCTCCACAGAAAGGACAGGGGAAGCGAGCGCCGCCTTCAGCTGCCGGGATTTCATAAGCCTGCCGGCTATACCGTTCACCTTGGTGTACACAACTTCCGCCTCACCGTTTGATACGGCAAAACGGAACAAGGCCTCCGCATATCTCTTTGCTATAAGTCCTGTGTACATTTCAATCAGTTTTGGGTATTGTTCACCTTATCCATCAGTTTCCTTGCCAGTTTTTCCTGTGCCTGCGGCTCCTTAAGCTCCTGCATGAGCACCTTTCCTGCCACCGCTATTGCAAGCGATACAACATGCTCGTTTGCCTCACGCAGAATAGCCTCCTTCTGAGCCAGGGCCTCCATACGGGCACTCTCAATAATTCCGGCAGCCTCCTTCTCAGCCTTCTCCTTCAGCTGATGGGCAAGCTGCTCCTGCTCCGCCCTTGTATTTTCAAGGATTCTCCATCTCTGGGCCTGGGCATCCTCAATTATATGCATGCTCTCCTGCTTGAGCTGCAAGGTCTCCTCCCTTGCACCCCTGGCCTCTTCAAGAGAGTTGTCTATATACTCTCTCCTCTGTTCAATTGCACGCAAGATGATGGGGAAGCCGAACTTGCACAACAGGAACAATACCACCCCAAAGGCAAGGCACATCCAGAACAAGAGTCCCGATTCGGGTTGTAAAAGTCCCATAGCAGATCCTTTTTATAGAGCCATAAAACAAACTGCCACAGCAAACAATGCAACACCCTCAATGAGTGCGGCAACAATAATCATGGTGGTACGCACCTTGTCTGCTGCCTCAGGCTGCCTGCCTATAGCCTCCATTGCAGCCTTACCGATTTTACCGATACCGAACCCGGCGCCTATTACCGCCAATGCAGCGCCGATTGTTGCGCCCAAAATTCCCAATGTTTCCATAAATGCTTTTTATCGTTTAGTTGTTAAGTTGTCAATATCATTCTTTTTTTCATGGTGTCCTGCCCCCTCCTGCGCCATTCCTATGAATACTGAAGAGAGCATCGTAAACACGTATGCCTGCAGGAACGCCACAAGCAGTTCCATACAGTTCATGAATATTCCCAGCAGGATGGACACTATGGACATTGATGTATTAACCGTTGCCCCCATCCTGGCTGTCACAAACACAATACATATAAGGATAAGTATCACCGAGTGCCCTGCCATTATGTTTGCAAAGAGCCTTATCATAAGAGCAAACGGCTTTGTGAACAATCCTATTATCTCAATTGCAGGCATTATCGGAAGTGGAACCTTCAGCCAGGTTGGCACTTCAGGCCAGAGCACCTCTTTCCAGTAATGCCTTGTCCCGAACAGGTTGGTTACAAGGAAAGTTGCCATAGCCAGCACAAATGTTGCCGCAATGTTTCCTGTAATGTTCGTACCTGCAGGAAAGATTGGGATGATTCCCATAATGTTGTTGATGAAGATGAATGTGAATGCCGTAAGGAGGTACGGGGCAAATTTCCTGTAGTTCGGCCCCACACATGGCTTGATTATGCCATCCACCAATGATTCCACAAGCATCTCCACAAGGCCTGCCAGCCCCATGGGAGCTGAATCGGTAATTCTCCTTTTCCTGTAATGGCGGGCTGCCCCCAGGATGAGCAGCACCACTATGGTGCTGTTTATGAGAAGTCCTGCAACTGTCTTTGTAATGGAGAGGTCCCAAGGCCTTACCTGGGATCCGTCGGGAAGAGTCTCCACAACCTTTCCTGCGTATGCCCCTTCTGTGGCAATGTGGAACCCTTCGTATGAATGTCCCCCATGCAGGTGGGATGAAGAGAAGCATTTCCACCCGTTCTCCCGGCTGCAGACTATCACAGGGAGCGGGATTGCTACATGCTTCCCTACGAATTTACCTATGTGCCACTCATAGCTGTCCCCTATATGCTCCAGGACAATGTCCTTCACTATCACATCACCTCCCTCCCCATGGGCATGCGCACGCACAGGCAATTCCAACACCAGCGCCAATGCCAGTGCAGACAATACAATCCAATTAAATATTTTCCTGCCGTATCCCATAAAGATGACTTCTATTTTATCTCTGCTGCAACCTCAATCCTGTTGTGGCTTACCCTTACGAAGCCTCCCTCCACATGGATATCATGGAGTTCCCCATCCTTTTTGTATGCTATATCCCCTGCAACAAGCGAGGATACCAGGGGAGCATGGTCCTTCAATACGGTAAACCTCCCTGCAGTACCTGGCAGGGAAACACTCTCCACTTCCTCCCTGCAGAGTGTTCCTTTGGGTGAAATCACAACCAGTTCCATCCTGTATTAAGCATTAGCTGATTTCAACATCTTCTCACCCTTCATGATGGCCTCATCAATTGTTCCCACATTGAGGAATGCCTGCTCAGGGAGATAATCCACATCACCGCTGAGAATCATCTTGAATCCGCGGATTGTCTCTCCAATAGGAACCATAACTCCGGGTACTCCTGTAAACTGCTCCGCAACCGAGAACGGCTGTGAAAGGAAGCGCTGTATCCTGCGGGCACGGTTAACCACAAGCTTGTCCTCCTCAGAAAGCTCGTCCATACCAAGGATTGCAATGATATCCTGAAGCTCCTTGTTGCGCTGGAGAATCTGGATAACCCTGTGGGCTGTCTCATAGTGCTCCTCACCCACAATGTCTGGGGAAAGTATTCTTGATGTTGACTCAAGCGGATCCACAGCCGGATAGATTCCCAGCTCTGCAATCTTCCTGCTCAATACTGTAGTGGCATCCAAGTGGGTGAAGGTAGTTGCCGGAGCAGGGTCTGTAAGGTCATCCGCAGGGACATACACCGCCTGTACGGATGTGATTGAGCCCCTCTTGGTTGATGTAATCCTCTCCTGCATCTGGCCCATCTCAGTAGCCAGCGTAGGCTGGTAACCCACAGCTGAAGGCATACGGCCCAAGAGTGCAGACACCTCCGAGCCGGCCTGTGTAAAACGGAAAATATTGTCTATAAAGAACAGCAGATCCCTCTTCTCCCCCTCCTTGCCCCCATCCCTGAAGGATTCCGCAACTGTAAGACCTGAAAGTGCCACGGAGCGGCGCGCTCCAGGCGGCTCGTTCATCTGGCCGAAAACCAGTGTAGCCTGTGATTTTGCAAGCTCATCATAATCCACCTTTGAAAGGTCCCAGTCACCCTCTTCCATGCTCTTGCGGAACTCATCGCCATAACGTATCACACCGGATTCAATCATCTCCCTCAGGAGGTCATTTCCCTCCCTGGTACGCTCTCCCACACCTGCAAACACGGAGAATCCGTTGTGCCCCTTTGCAATATTGTTGATAAGCTCCATGATGAGCACTGTCTTGCCCACTCCTGCACCTCCAAAAAGGCCTATCTTTCCACCCTTCACGTATGGTTCAAGAAGGTCAATCACCTTAATTCCCGTAAAGAGCACCTCCTGCGATGTGGCCAGCTCCTCAAACTTGGGCGGCTCCCTGTGGATAGGCTCCGCATGGGCATGCTCCAGAGGGCGCATACCATCAATCTCTCCGCCCGTAACATTCATCAGGCGCCCCTTTATCTGGTCACCTACAGGCATGGAGATGGGGGCACCCAATGCCTCAACCTCCATTTTGCGGCGCAGACCGTCTGTAGAATCCATTGCAACTGCACGCACGGTCTTCTGCCCTATATGCTGCTGCACCTCCATGATGAGCCTCTGTCCATTCTCCCTCTGTACAGCCAAAGCCTCATTTATGGCCGGCAGGCTCTCCTCATTGCCCAGTTCAGGGAAAGAGACATCAACCACCGGACCGATGATCTGAGAAATATATCCTTTCATAGTTGTTTAAGTTCAAAGCCGATTGTAAATGTAGTCATTTTTCCTCACCCCTGCAACAATCCTCTCCTTTCCAAAAATATCATTTATAATCCTGCATCCCTCAAAACTCTCCTGCAGCATCATCTGCACGGTCTCGCTGCCAAATCTCTCATTAATCTCAAAAAACAGTCTTCCCCCTTCCCCCAACAATTTTCCCGACAGCCGAGCAATCTTCCTGTAGAACCTCAACGGGTCATCATCCGGGACAAAAAGGGCCAGCCCCGGCTCAAAATCCAACACATTCCTCTGCATGAGCGCCTTTTCACTCTCGCACACATAAGGGGGGTTACTCACAATTATATCAAATTTTTCCTCCCCGCATACCTGTACAATCCTCTCCAGAGCATCACCGGCAAGGACATCACACCCGAAGAACTCCACCTTGGACCCGGCAGGCATCCCGTCCTGCCTCCGGGCAATTTCCAGTGCAGCCTCCGAGATGTCACACCCGTACACCCCGGCCCCAGGCAGCTGTGCCGCCACGCTCCACGCAATGCACCCGCTTCCGGTACAGATGTCCAATATCCTCAAAGGAGCTCCCGCATCGGCGCTCTCCACAACCTCCCGTACCAGCTCCTCCGTTTCCGGACGCGGTATAAGGACACCAGGGGCAACCTTGAAGCGGTGTCCGCAGAACCATTCATATCCCAAAACATATTGCAGGGGCTCACCTGTGGAAAGACGCTCCACAGCCCCAATCATAAAATCCCTGGCAAGGCACTCCTGCCATGGGGCGGCCAGCACAAACTCCCCAAGCTCCCTTCCAGGCTCCACAAGGTGCTCATACCCCCTGTAGCCGCTGATGCACTCCTTCAGTATCCGCACGGCAACCGCCCTGCACTCCTGCTCCGGATAAAGGGGAGAAAGCCGCTCCACCACAAAATCTATATAGCTCTTCAAAGTCATACCCGCTCTGCAGGACGCCCGCTACCTTATATTATCTATAAGCGTATTGAAAAACTCACTCATTGAGATTCCCGCAGCCCTCACCTGGGCAGGGACAAGGCTCATGGCGGTCATCCCCGGTACAGTATTGGTCTCCAGGAAATAGATGTCATCCCCGCTGACAATATAATCCATCCTCACCAGGCCGCTGCACCCCATATACCTGTAGATTTTCTCCGTTGTATCCTGTATCCTTGCAGTAAGCTCATCAGGAATCTGTGCAGGACAAATCTCCTGGCTCTCCCCAAGATACTTGGCCTCATAATCAAAAAACTCTCTTGAGGTTACAATCTCTGTCACCGGAAGGCGCACCAGTTCATCACCATCAGGATAGATTCCGTTTGTAAGCTCCCTTCCGGTTATGCTCTCCTCAATGATTACCGAATCGTACTCCCTGAATGCAAGTTCTATTGCCGGAGCCAGCTGCTCCACACTCTTCACTTTTGTAATTCCAAAGCTGCTTCCCCCGTTGGTAGGCTTCACAAACACCGGAAGCCCCAGCTGCCCCACAATCTCCTCCACGGAATACCCTGTACCCCTGCGCAGGAAGACATCCTTGGCCATCTTCACCCCAGCATGCTCAATGAACCTCTTACAGGAGTGCTTGTCAAATGTAATTGCTGAAACATACGCACTGCAGGTATTGTAAGGGACACCCATCATCTCCAGATACCCCTGCAGCAGGCCGTTCTCCCCGGGAGTGCCATGAATCATGATGAAAGCCATATCCAGCTTCACCTTCTTTCCTCCATACACAAAGGAGAAATCTGTCTTGTCCACCTCAACCCCCACCTCCGGAGGATTCTCCAGGCACTTCCGGGCAAGATCCTCCCCTACCGCATCCCCATCGGGATTCAGCACCCTCCAGTTCACGCCTCGCAGCAGCACCTCATAAACATCATACTTTTCCCTACAGATACATCCAGAAACATTCTTGCCGCTCTGTATGGAAATCCCTGCTTCCTCGGAGTTTCCCCCGTATATCAACGCAATGCTCTTCTTCATAATCCAAATCAAAATCCGAAATAAGACTCTTCAGCCTCCTTCTCCTGTGTTGCAATGTCATCATCGCTGCCATCACAATTCAGGTTGAGGTCAAAACCTTGCGGAGCCACAAACTGGTCATACTGCGTAACCCCCAGGGTTCCGTCTTCCAGCACCTTCTTCATGAAGATACCCCATATAGGGAGGGCCATATTGGAACCGCCTCCCAAAGCAAGGCTGGCAAAATGGACCTGCCTGTCCTCCGCACCTACCCACACTCCGGCGGTAAGCTTGGGGGTATAGCCTATAAACCAGCCGTCGGACTGGTCGTTGGTGGTACCGGTCTTCCCTGCCACTTCACCCTCTTTTATGTATTTGCTCCTTATCCTGGCTGCAGTACCCTCATTCACAACACCCTTCATAAGGTTAACCATAAGGTATGCGGTCTGCTCGCTTATGGCCTCCTTCCTGCGTGGGGTAAATGTGGCCAGCACATTGCCCATCTTGTCCTCTATCCTGGTTACAAATACCGGTTCTGCATACACTCCCCTCCCCGGATAAGTGTTGAATGCGGATACCATCTGGTAAACCGGCACATCTGCAGAGCCTACACAAAGTGATTCCACAGGATCCAGCCAGCACTTCACGCCCATTGTATGTGCCATATCCACAAGGGCTTTAGGGCCAAACTGCTTCATCAGGAATGCCGAGATATTGTTGCTGCTCTTTGTAAGGCCCCATTTGAGTGTGACACTCTTGCCTATCCACTCCGGCTTGTCGGTACTCTTGGGGGTCCAGATATCCTCCCCAACTACAAACGACTGGGGTACATTCACAACCTTGTCACATGGAGTATATCCGCCCTGCATTGCCAATGTGTACAAGAACGGCTTGAAGGTTGAGCCAACCTGCCTCTTACCCTGTTTAACCTGGTCATATTTGAAATACCTGTAGTTCCCGCTCCCCACGTATGCCCTCACGTAACCGCTACCCGGCTCCATTGCCATCATTCCTGCCCTGAGGAAAGACTTGTAGTATCTTATTGAATCATTAGGGGTCATGAGTGTATCCACGTACCCTTTGTCATTCCATGCAAACACCCTCATCCTTACAGGGGTTTCAAAACTCTTTGCTATCTCCTCATCTGTGGCGTTGCTGCGCTTCATCTCGCGGTAGCGGTCGCTCCAGCGGCGGGCCTGCTTCATTATCTGGTCAATCACCGGCTTGGGTACATCATTTGCAAAAGGCCTGTTGTTCTTCCAGCGGAGCTCCCTGTTGAACTGTCTCTGGAGATCCTGCCCCAGATGCTCCGCAACCGCCTCCTCGGCATATTGCTGCATCTTGGCATTTATAGGTGTATATATCTTCAGGCCATCCTTATCCAGATTATATCTGGTGCCGTCAGGCTTGAGGTTCTTGTTCAGCCAGCCGTAGAGAGGGTCATCCATCCATGCGGTTGAATCCGCACGGTAGTCCTCAACATTTGAATAGTTCTTCCTCTGCGGCTCTTTGGCACTCATCACCCTCTTTATCATGTCTCGGAAATGTGGTGCAAGGCCCGAGTTGTGGTCCTGTCGGGAATAAGACAGGGTGATTGGAAGCTCCCTGATGGAATCCCTCTGCTCCCTGGTGATGAAGCCATATTTGTACATCTGCCCTATCACATGGTTGCGGCGTACAAGGGACTTCTCAGGGTTCCTAACAGGGTTGTAGCGGGTAGGCATGTTCACCATACCCACCAGCAGGGCGCTCTCCTCAATGTTAAGGTCAATGGGCATCTTCCCAAAGAATGTCTGTGATGCGGCCTTTATGCCGTACGCATTGCTTCCAAAGAACACGGCGTTCATATACATGCTCAGGATCTCCTCCTTTGTATAGTTGCGTTCCAGCTTCACGGCAGTTATCCACTCCTTGAACTTGTTTGTACCCAGCACAAAGTATTTTGCCCCCGGGAACTTCCTCTTTACGGTATCACGCGGAAAGAGTGACTTGGCAAGCTGCTGCGAAAGGGTACTTCCGCCGCCGCCGGATGTCCTGTTGCCCATGAGGAACGATTTCACCACTACCCTGGCAAGGCTCTTGGCATCAATTCCGCTGTGGTTGTAGAACCTAACGTCCTCTGTTGCCACAATTGCATCCTTGAGGGGCTGGGAGAGCTCATCAAAGGTTACGTATGAACGGTTCTCTATATGGAATGTATTTATTACAGTACCATCTTCAGATATGATCTGCGTTGCAAGATTGCTCTTTGGATCCTCCAGTTCCTCAAACGAAGGGATATCTGTAAAGATACCCACAAGGAGCAGTGCCGCAAGCACCATTACTACCGGTGCAAAAGCCAGCGCCCACACCCATCTGATTACTCTTTTCCTATTTTTTATTTCCATAAAAATCCTCCTTCCCCTTTGCCTGAAAGGGTAACAATTTGGCAAAAATACTAATAAAAATTTGCATTTTAACCTACTTTATGGCTTACTTTGCAAATTCATGGAAATAAGTATGTAATGGGAGAGAATCTAGTAATTGTGGAGTCGCCTGCAAAGGCCGGGAAGATTGAAAAGTTCCTTGGAAAAGGATACACCGTGAAGTCCAGCTTCGGACATATAAGGGATCTTGGAAAGAAAAATCTTGGTATAAATATAGATAACGGTTTTGAGCCTGTATATGAGGTTTCGGATGACAAGAAAAAGGTGGTTTCCGAGTTGAAGAGCCTTGCCAAAAAGGCGGATACCGTGTGGCTTGCATCCGATCCCGACCGTGAGGGGGAGGCCATAGCATGGCATCTGTTCCACACACTCGGGCTGAAGGAGGAAAATACAAGGAGGATAGTGTTCCAGGAGGTTACCAAGGATGCAATCCTCAATGCTGTGGAGAACCCACGTTCCATAGACAACAATCTGGTAATGGCGCAGCAGGCCCGCAGGGTACTGGACAGGCTGGTAGGCTTTGAACTCTCCCCAATCCTATGGAAGAAGGTGGCACCTAAACTCTCTGCAGGAAGGGTGCAGTCTGTTGCAGTAAGGCTCATTGTAGAAAGGGAGAGGGAGATAATGGCCTTCAATGCCACCCCGTTCTTCAAGGTTACAGGGGTATTCCACCCTGCAACAGCCAAAAAGAGCGTAAAGATAAATGCCACCCTCAATGCAAAATATAACACCAGAGAGGAGGCAGAGGCATTCCTCAACAAGTGTGCAGACGCCTTATTTGCAATTGAGTCTGTAGAGAAGAAGGAGGTTTACAGGACCCCTGCACCTCCGTTCACCACTTCCACACTACAGCAGGAGGCGGCCCGCAAGCTGGGCTTTTCCGTTTCCCAGACAATGAGGATAGCCCAGAAGCTCTATGAGGACGGACTCATAACATACATGCGTACCGATTCCACCAACCTCTCCAAACTTGCCATAGGAACCATCAAGCAGGTGGTTACAGAGACTTTTGGTGCAGGATACTCAAAGGTAAGGCAGTACAAGACAAAGGCCAAGGGGGCACAGGAAGCCCACGAGGCAATCAGGCCAACTTTCCCTGCGAACCGCACCATAGAGGGGACCCCTCAGGAAAAGAAGCTCTATGACCTCATATGGAAAAGGGCAGTTGCATGCCAGATGGCAGATGCCATATTTGAGAGGACGGACCTTACAATAGGAAGCGGCTCTTTTGGAGAGAAATTCATATCACAGGGCGAGCTCCCCGTATTTGACGGATTCCTAAAGCTGTACATGGAAGGCAAGGATGATGAGGAGATTGACAATGAGATACAGATTCTCCCTGCAATGGCGGAGAATGAGGTTATGGAGCGGGTGGAGATTACCGCCACCGAGAGGTTCCCGCAAAGGCCACCACGCTACTCGGAGGCAAGCCTTGTAAAGAAGCTGGAGACTCTTGGCATAGGCCGCCCTTCCACCTATGCGCCAACCATCTCAACAATTACACAGAAAAGGGGATACATACTTATAGACAGCAGGGAGGGGACAGAGCGCCAGTATGCGCAGATAACCCTTAAAGGGGGTAAAATCACCTCCCAGACAAAAACTGAGATTACCGGAGCCGAGAAGAAGAAGCTCTTCCCTCAGGATATAGGTATCCTTGTTACAGACTTCCTGGGCAAGAACTTTGAGAACATCCTGGACTATGGCTTTACCGCCAAGGTTGAGGAGGACTTTGACAAGATTGCAGACGGGGAGCTGGTATGGAACAAGGTTATAGCTGATTTCTACTCTCCATTCCACTCGCAGGTGGAGCAGACACTGCAGGAGAGCTCCCACACAAATGCCGAGAGGGTACTGGGAACAGATCCGGCAAGCGGCAAGACAATGACAGTAAGGCTGGGCAAATTCGGCCCGCTTGTACAGAAAGGCACAAATGATGATCCCGACAAACAGTTCGCCTCCCTACAGAAGGGGCAGCTGATTGAGTCCATCACCCTTGAGGAGGCCCTCAAGCTCTTTGAACTGCCACGCATAGTGGGTGAATACAACGGCAAGCCTATGGTTGCTGCAGTGGGACGCTTTGGCCCGTACATCAAATATGACGGCAAGTTTGTCTCCCTGGGCAAGGCTTACGATCCCCGCACCATTGAAGCGGATAGCGCAATAGCCCTCATTGAGGAGCATGCCAGGAAAGAGGCCGAGAAATTCATTGCAGAATTCCCTGCAGAGGATATCCAGGTGCTCAACGGCCGTTTTGGTGCCTACATAAAGCATGCGGGGCAGAACTACAAGATCCCTAAGGGGACAGATGCCAAAACCCTTGATGCGGCTGCCTGCCTTGAGATAATTTCCAGCACAAAACCGTCGGGAAGCAAGGGCGCAGGCAGGAAGAGGAAATAAGCTATATGGAAAACTTTGAAAACATATCTGCAGGTGCCCTCTCCAGCGCAATGCCGGAGTGCCTGGCCGTGATGGTGAACTTAGGAGACTGCAAAGGAATCATGGATTCCCTGCACCAGACATTTCCCACCCGCGGGTACAAGGTATATGTAGTGGATTCCTCAATGGAGAAGTTGTCCCGGATCCTGCTAAGATGCAGGGAAATTGGGGTTCCCGCAATTGTGAACTGCAGCATCTGCGATGAGGCCACAATAATTGCATCCCTGCCACAGGGGGAGCCATACTCCGCAACCGTAACCGCCCCTGGAAGCGGCAACCCTTTCCTGGAACATATCCTCAATGACAAACATGCTACAGATGCCTCATTCATGGGATTCCAGGGTTATTATTCCTCTCCCGACAGTCTTGAAAGACTTCGCAGCAGATACTTTGAGGAACTCAGGCTTGGAGCCATGAGGGAGGACATTGCCCTTGTTGAGCCGCTCCTGAGAAATTCCGGCTACACCTTCATTGACATGAAAAGCGTGAGGCATGCAGACTATCCTCTGCCTTCAAATCCAAACCCCAACGGACTTTATGCAGAGGAAATATGCCGGCTGGCCAGATATGCCGGATTCGGACTGGAGACAAAGGTGATTTTCCTCCACTCCCTCCCAAAAGAAGGGGATCCGCAGGTATGTGCAAGGCTGGTTGCAGAGACAATCTGGCACCTGTGCGAGGGGATGGCCTCAAATATCTCAGAAGATCCTAACAATTTGGAAGAGGAGGGACACTTTGTAAGGAAGATAGTGGGAATGGGAGACAATGGCGAAGAGATTGTTTTCATAAACAGTTATACCACAGACAGATGGTGGATGGAAATCTCCTCACCGCAAGGCAAGGGTACACACATTGTACCATGCTCCTCCGCCGACTACAGGACCGCCTGCTGCGGTGAAATTCCAATGAGATGGTTATTTTTCTATCAAAAATTTGCCCTTTTATAGAAAATTTTTTATAATTTTGTGAAAGTTAATAACAAATTGTCACAAAGATGCAGAAGTACCAGATAGACGAAATTGACCAGAAAATCCTCTCATTTCTCGTAAAGAATGCAAGGATGCCATTCCTGGAAATTGCAAGGGAATGCGGCGTTTCTGGAGCAGCCATACACCAGAGGGTAAAGAAAATGGAGAACATGGGCATAATCACCGGCTCCAGATTGTTGGTAAAGCCTCAGACTCTGGGCCTGAACGTGTGTGCATTTGTTGCTGTAAACCTTTCTGAAGCAAATAAATACCCGGAAGTTATAGAGAGCCTTAGACACATCCCTGAAGTTGTGGAGTGCCACTTTGTAACAGGAAACCACTCATTGCTGCTGAAGATCTACTGTACAAACCATGACCATCTGATGGAGATTCTCATAAACACTATCCAGAACATTCCCGGCGTACACAAGACAGAGACAATGATCTCCCTCGACCAGGCAATTGAGAGACAGGTATGGGTGAAGAGCTTTCCGGAGAAGAAGGCCTCTTCCAAGAAAAAATAGAGGCACTGCCCTCCCCAAAAGGAATCAATCTTCCTTGCCAAGTATGGTGAGGAAGATTTTTGCCATTATAAGGTCCTCAGGAGTGGTGAGCTTGATGTTGAACCTGCTACCGTCTGCTGTGGCCACCTTGTGCCCGCAGCTCTCCACAACAGATGCATCGTCTGTAAATGAAGGTGAATACGGCTTTTTGTAGCACTCCCTCAGGATTGTGGAGTCAAACACCTGCGGGGTCTGCACAAACATGTAGTCATCACGGTTCACAGTCCTTGAACCGGTTGGCAGACCGTCATCACCGTATGTACGTATCCTCATGGATTCAATTGAAGGCATCACAGGTATTACTCCAGCAGCCCCCTCCTTTACAAAATCATATTTCAGGAGCGCATCCAGCATCTCCAGAGGCACGAACGGCCTCACCCCGTCATGCACTGCCACAATGGCGCCGTCCGGAACATACTCCAAGGCATTCCTGACCGAGTGGAAACGGGTGATGCCTCCAGACACAAGCACATGCCTGAACCAGAGGTTATGGCTGAAACAGTATTCCCTCCAGTAATCCTTATACTCCTGTGGAATTGTAATTATTATATTGATTCCGGGATAGTTGTCCCTGAAGAGGTTTATTGTCCTCAGCAGCACAGGCTCCCCGTCAAGCTCCAGGAACTGCTTTGCTGTCTTGCCCCCCATCCTGCGCCCTACACCTCCAGCCGTAATTATCACATATACTTTACTTGGATCAACCGCTGCCATTGTTAAAAATTTTATAGATAAAATACACGCAAATATACCAAATTATAGGTTAATTTTTCGTAATTTAGCAACCTGTATAAATTTGATTTTTTAACCTTTAAAATACATATTGTCAGTGAAAGAGATTAAAAGGGCCCTAATTTCCGTCTACTATAAGGACGGTTTGGATGAGATTGTGAAGATCCTCGCCGCAAATGGTGTGGAGATATTGTCTACAGGCGGAACCTACTCATTTTTGGAGAGCTTGGGCATTCCGGTAAAGAGCGTTGAATCGGTTACCGGCTATCCTTCTATCCTTGGAGGCAGGGTGAAGACACTGCACCCTAAGGTGTTTGGCGGTATCCTCAACAGGAGGGAGCATGAGCAGGATGCAAAAGAGATTGCACAATATGAGATTCCCCCAATTGATCTTGTGATTGTGGACCTCTACCCTTTTGAGGAGTATGTTGCAGCAGAGGCTCCGCATGCGGAGATAATTGAGAAGATTGATATTGGAGGCATCTCGCTCATCCGCGGTGCAGCCAAGAACTATAACGATGTTGTGATTATCCCTTCAAAGGATTCATACGGCACATTGCTGGACATTCTCAAGGAGAGGGGTTGCAAGACCACTCTTGAGGAGAGGGAGTACTTTGCTGCTCAGGCATTCAATGTGAGTTCCCATTACGACAGCGCCATATTCAACTACTTCAACAGGAAGTTCAGCATCCCGTCATTCAAGGTGAGCGAGCAGAAGGGGCAGACCTTGAGATACGGCGAGAACCCTCACCAGAAAGGCACATACTACGGTGCTGAGGGGAGCCTTCCAAAACAGCTGCACGGGAAGGAGATATCACACAACAACCTGCTTGACATTGAGGCTGCCATTGAACTTATCTCTGATTTCCAGGAGACTACGGTTGCCATCATCAAGCACAACAATGCTTGCGGATGTGCAAGTGCAGCCACAACACTTGAAGCTTGGGAAAAGGCACTTGCAGGAGACCCGGTATCTGCTTTCGGCGGCATCATAGTAACAAACAGGGAGGTTGACAAGGCTACAGCAGAAGAGATGAACAAGATCTTCTTTGAGGTGGTAATTGCCCCTAATTACGATGCTGAGGCCCTTGAGATACTTAAGTCAAAGAAGAACAGGATTATCCTTGAGGGCAACAATGTAACACCTACCCCTGTGAAGTTCCGCTCTTTGCTTGGCGGTGTGCTCGTACAGGACAGGGATGCACATGTTGAGACACCTGAGGAGCTCAAGCCGGTTACAGAAAAGCAGCCGCGCACAGAGGAGATTGAAGACCTCATTTTTGCAAACAAGCTTGTTAAGCACACAAAATCAAATGCCATTGTCCTTGCCAAAGGCAAACAGCTCCTTGCAAGCGGTACAGGCCAGACTTCAAGGGTTGACGCATTGAGACAGGCCATCCAGAAGGCAAAATCGTTCGGATTTGAGCTTGAAGGAGCAGTGATGTCTTCAGATGCATTCTTCCCGTTCCCTGACTGCGTTGAGATTGCAGCCAACGAGGGTATCAGGACCGTAATACAGCCTGGCGGCTCAATCAGGGACAACGAGAGCATTGAGTTCTGCAACAAGAACGGCATTGCAATGGTGATTACAGGAACCAGACATTTCAAACACTAAGATAAAAGGGATTATATACAGAATTAAGATTGTGAGGAGATAGATGTATGGCATTTTCTTTTTTGACACAGGAACTGGCAATTGACCTTGGAACAGCGAATACCGTCATTTTCATGAATGACAATATTGTGCTTGACGAGCCGTCCATTGTAGCCATTGACAAGAACACAAACAAACCGATTGCCTACGGACAGGAGGCAAGGCTGATGCATGAGAGGACACATCCCAACATCAAGACCATCAGACCTCTGAAGGATGGTGTGATTGCAGACTTCAACGCTGCAGAGCAGATGATCAGGGGGTTTGTGAAGATGATAAACAACAAGCGCTCGTTCTTCAGCCCAAGCCTGAAGATGGTGGTATGCATCCCGTCCGGAAGTACCGAGGTAGAGATAAGGGCCGTACGCGATTCATCAGAGCATGCCGGCGGAAGAGATGTGTATATCATCTATGAACCAATGGCCGCAGCACTTGGTATCGGGCTGGATGTAGAGGCCCCTACAGGCCACATGGTGGTTGACATTGGAGGAGGCACAACAGAGATTGCAGTAATCTCCCTCGGCGGTATAGTATGCAAGGAGAGCATAAGGGTTGCCGGAGATGTGTTCACCTCCGAGATACAGCAGTATATGCGTCAGCAGCACAATATCAGGATAGGTGAGATTACGGCGGAGCAGATAAAGATCAATGCGGGTTCTGCCCTTACAGACCTTGAAGAGGGTCCGGAGCCGTATGTTGTGAAGGGTCCGAACCTCATGACAGCACATCCTGTCACAGTTTCTGTCACCCCGCAGGAGATTGCCCACTGCCTCGACAAGTCTCTTGCCAAAATTGAGGCTGCAGTAATGCAGGTGCTGGAGCAGACACCTCCTGAGCTTTATGCCGACATAGTGGACAGGGGCATATTCCTGTCGGGAGGAGGAGCATTGATAAGGGGGCTGGACAAGAGGCTGCAGGACAAGATCAACATTCCTTTCCATATTGCCGATGACCCGCTGAGGGCTGTGGCAAGGGGCACAAGCGCTGCCTTGAAGAAAGCGGACAAACTTACATTCTTAATGAGATAATATAAATGAGAATACCTCCTTCATTGCTTTTTGGGGTGGGGAGGTTTCTCCTTTTTATCCTGCTTGAGGCCATATCGGTATATATGGTGTGCAATAACGGGATAGTGCAACGATACAGACTCATAGGGAAGCTGCGTGAGGTTCAGGGATTCTTTTGGGAGAGATATGCTGCCATTGATGAGTACTCCTCACTCAGGAGGGCCAACGGCCGGCTGGCCGATGACAATACTCTCCTTATGCAACAGTTGTACAGGCATAAGGAGAATGAATCCGCCCCACAGGATACCGTGAAGTATCCGTTTTCTTTCATAAGTGCAAAGGTTATAAGGAACACCGTAAACACCACCCACAACTATCTCCTGATAAACAAGGGGAGCAAGGATGGGGTGGAGGTTGACATGGGTGTCATCACACCGGCCGGAGCGGTTGGTATAGTAAGTGCTGTAAGCAGCAGATATGCCTATGTCATCTCTTTCCTTAACACCAGCCAGCAGGTTAGTGCAAAGATTGGAAAGAGCAACACATTCGGGCCCATGTGCTGGGATCCGCACAGGGAGGGGGTGGCCATACTGAGCGATATCCCCCAACATGTTGAGGTGAACAGGCTGGATACAGTATACACCAGCGGTTACTCATCATTCTACCCTCCCGACATACCTATAGGTGTTGTGGAGGACTCCAGGATAGTGAACGGTGTGCATCTGAGCGTGGATGTAAGGCTGCTTCAGGAGTTCCGCAACCTCAACTATGTTATGGTGGTGAAGGACAACAACAAGGAAGAGATAGAGAAACTTATAAAAGGAGCGCAATAGCATGAAGCAGCATATCAGATACTTTGCCCTTGCAGCCCTGATGGTGGTGTGCCAGATTTTGCTCAGCGAGTATGTGAATATATGGGCAGTGCTCTACATTGCCATATTCCCACAATTCATCATTCTCCTCCCCCCTTCAATGAACAGGCCGCTCCACCTCATTGTGGCATTTCTGCTGGGACTTTGCATTGACCTCCTGGCCGACGGGGTATTGGGCCTCAACGCTGCAGCCCTGGTTGCAATGGCATACGCAAGGCCTTTCATCCTCAAGCTCACACTGAGCAAGGGGAACATGGACAATGCGGAAGGGCAGCCACTTACTCCAAAGACAGTGGAGACACCCAAGCTCATCATGCTGAATACCCTGATGCTGGCAATATTCTTCACAGCATACATCCTGCTGGATTCGGCCGCAGGCTTCACCTTCTGGTACACACTACTGAAGATAGGGCTCTGTGTGGCGGTAAACAGCATAATTACGGTAATCTGCAATATTGTATTGCTCGATAAATTCCTGAGGTAGGATGGAGAAGAAGAACATACTCATTGCAGGCGTGCTGGCGGTGGGGCTGATACTCATCCTGCAGCTCTTCAACCTGCAGATACTCAAGGATGAGTACAAGATCAACGCAGAGAATAACGCATATAAATATGTCACCCGGTATCCGGTAAGGGGGCTTATCCTGGACAGGAACGGGAACATTCTTGTGGGGAACAAGAACACATATGACATCATGGTAACCCCCATTGAAGTAAGGGATTTTGACACCCTCGACTTCTGCACCATCTTCAACCTCAATCCTCTTGATGTGAGGGAGAAGTTCAAGGAGTACAAGCGCTACCGGAGGAGAATCGGATACCAATCCCTCACTTTCCTCAAACAGGTTTCCGGTATACAATACAGCATCTTCATTGAAAAGGCCTGGAAATTTCCCGGCTTCAGCGCCGTGTCCCGCACTTCCCGCAACTATCCCTTTGCAGCAGGTGCCAACCTCTTCGGATATGTTACAGAGGTGGATGCAGATTTCATTAAGAAGAATCCAGAATACCGTAGCGGGGATTATGTGGGGGCATCAGGACTTGAAAAGTCGTACGAAGATGTGCTGAAGGGGGAAAAAGGATACAACATCCTCCTGAGGGATGTACACAACAGGATACACTCAAGCTTTGAGGATGGTGCATACGACAAGGATGCCGTTCCGGGAAAGGATATTGTCTCCACCATTGACGGATACCTGCAGCAGTACGGTGAAGAGCTTATGCAGAACAAGGTTGGAAGCGTTGTGGCCATAGAGCCCTCTACAGGTGAGATACTTGCCCTGATTTCAAGCCCCGGAATAAATATTGAACAGCTTGCCACCATAAACAAGCACTATAAGGAGATAGTCAATGACCCTTACAAGCCCATGTTCAACAGGGCTGTGATGTCTGCATACCCGCCAGGCTCAGTATTCAAGCTTGTGAACGGCCTCATAGGGCTGCAGGAAGGGGTAATCACCCCTGAAACCCGCTATTCCTGCAATATGGGATACACATACGGGAACAGAAAACTGGGATGCCACGCTCATCCATCCCCTACAGACCTCACACAATCCATAATGATGTCATGCAACGCCTACTATTGCCACACATTCAAGGCAATTCTGGAGAACAGGAAATACCCTACAATTGGGGATGCATTCAACAACTGGAGGGAAATGGTGATGAGTTTCGGATTCGGCAGGAAACTGGGGTCTGACTTTCCGTCAGAGCTTGGAGGGACACTCCCCACAACCTCCACCTATGACAAGATACACGGCAAGAACAGATGGAGGGCCAACACTGTAATTTCCCTCTCCATAGGACAGGGAGAGATTGGGGCAACCCCTTTGCACCTTGCAAACCTTGCAGCCACAATTGCAAACAGGGGCTATTACTACATACCTCACCTTGTAAAGGATTCTCCTGATACAACCATAAGCCCGAGATTCAAGGAGAGGAACTATACCATGGTTGACACATCACACTTCCATAAGGTGATACAGGGGATGTACCAGGCTGTAAACTCCGGACCAGGGGCAGGCGGCACAGCCCGCCTGGCACGTGTGGACGGGCTTGAGATATGTGGAAAGACCGGAACAGCACAGAACCCGCACGGAAAGGACAATGCTGTGTTCATCTGCTTTGCCCCAAGGGAGAACCCTAAGATTGCAATTGCCGCATACATAGAGAATGCAGGATTCGGCGGGACATGGGCTGCACCCATAGCTTCACTGATGGTGGAAAAATACCTCAACGGGGAGATAAGCAGAAAAGACCTTGAAAAGAGGATGAAGGAAACCAGCCTCATCCAGAATGTACCGGTAAAAAGGAGGCGTTGAGATGGGAAACAGCTTCAAGATAGGGAAAATTGACATGCCTCTGGTATTGTGCTATCTCTTCCTGATATTTGTTGGGTGGATAAACATATTCGCATCCGTATACTCAGAAGAGCACAGTTCCATATTTGACATGAGCCAGCGGTACGGCATGCAGTTCATATGGATACTTACCGCACTGGTGATTGCCGGCGCCATCCTCTTTGCTCTCAGCCATAAGATATACAGCGTACTTGCCCCGCCCATATATGTTGCTGTATGCCTGCTTCTGTTTGCAGTGATTTTCCTGGGAAAGGAGGTGAACGGCTCCCGCTCATGGTTTGAGATAGGCCCGGTAAGCTTCCAGCCTGCAGAGATATCCAAGATAAGCACATCCCTGTTCCTGGCCTATATTATGAGCAAATACAGTTTCAGGCTGGGCAGGATGAGGGATGCCGTTTCTGTAGCTGTTGCAATACTCCTTCCAATGGCACTTATTGTTATGGAAAAGGAGACAGGCTCAGCCCTTGTATACTGCGGCTTCATCTTTTTGCTGTACAGGGAAGGGCTCAGCGGGTGGTTTATCCTGTACGGACTCATGTCCATACTCCTCTTTGTTGTTACCCTTGCCGTGTCACCGCTTGCAGCAATCATAATCCTGTTCCTGCTCCATGCCATAATAAACGGAATATACACAGGCAGACTTATGAGACACCTGCTTCTGGCTCTGCCTGTTGCAGCCCTCCTATGGTTCCTGCCGTCATTACACACGCTCATCAACCTGGAATATCTGAACGGAATCAAGCCAGAATATATTGCAGTTGCCATAATATTGGCCTTTGCCATCTTCTGCATGTACAAGCTGCGCGGCAAGAGAGGCAGACACATGAAGCTTCTGTTTTTGAGCCTTGCCAGCTCCATAGCACTTGTATTCTCTGTGGAATTCATCTTTCAGGAGATACTCCAGCCGCACCAGAGAGCCAGGATTGAGAACCTTCTTGGCATCACTGAGGACCTCAAAGGGGCAGGATACAATGTCCACCAGTCCAAGATTGCCATAGGCTCCGGTGGTATGTGGGGAAAAGGATTCCTGGACGGCACACAGACAAAATTCAATTTTGTACCGGAACAGAGTACGGACTTCATCTTCTGCACTGTGGGGGAAGAGTGGGGTTTTGCAGGCTCCGTTGCCGTAATTGCCGTATACCTGTTCCTCATCACAAGACTGATAGTGCTAAGTGAACGGCAGAAGGACAACTTCACACGTATATACGGCTACTGCGTTGCGTGCTGCTTCTTCATGCATGTGTTCATAAACATAGGCATGACAATGGGGCTTGTGCCGGTAATAGGCATCCCTCTGCCACTGCTCAGCTACGGAGGGTCATCACTGTGGAGCTTTACCGTACTGCTTTTCATATTCATCAGGCTTGACATGGAGAGATGGAAATATTAGAAAGAAGGCAGCCGCACAATGTACAGCTGCCTTCAATAATTCACCAAAGGCTTGCGCCTTTATCTTACCTTTCCTAAAACCAGACAAGAGTTGTGGCCTCCAAAACCGAAGGTATTGTTCATTGCCACATTAACCTCCCTCTTCTGTGCTTTATTCAATGTGAGGTTCAATTTGTAGTCTATCTCAGGATCCTCCTCCTTAAAGTTGATTGTTGGAGGGATTATACCGTTGCAGATGGCATCAATACATGCCATTGTCTCAATTGCACCGGCACCACCAAGTAGATGGCCTGTCATAGATTTTGTTGAGCTGATGTTCAGCTTGTACGCGTGCTCTCCGAACACTTCCTTTACAGCCTTCAGCTCCGCAATGTCGCCAAGCGGCGTAGACGTTCCGTGAACATTGATATAATCCACATCCTCAGGTTTCAGACCTGCCTCCTTGAGGGCAAGCCTCATTGCCTCCATGGCACCTTCGCCCCCAGGATGAGGAGCTGTTATATGGTGGGCATCAGCAGACATGCCTGTACCGAAAACCTCCGCATAGATCTTCGCACCCCTTGCAACCGCATGCCCGTACTCCTCAAATACAAGGATACCGCAACCCTCGCCAATTACAAAACCGTCTCTTGTCTTGTCAAAAGGCCTGCTTGCTGTAGCATACTCATCGTTGTTGGTTGAAAGAGCCTGTGCTGAATTGAAACCGCCCACACTTGGTATAGTCACTCCGGCCTCAGAGCCTCCAGTGATTATGATGTCGGCCTTGTTCAATCTGATCATGTCAAAGGCATTGGACATGGCATGTGCAGAAGATGCACACGCAGAAACTGTTGCATAGTTAGGGCCCATGAAACCATACTTGATGGAAATCTGGCCCGCTATGATGTCAGGAATCATTTTAGGAATAAGGAATGGGTTAAAGCGAGGAACTTTGCCCCCCTCGCAATAACCCATAATCTCGTCAGTAAGTGTCTCTATTCCACCTATTCCTGAACCAACTATAACACCTGCACGCTTCTTGTCAATAGACTCAAGATCCAGCTTGCTGTCTGCAACCGCCTGGTCTGCAGCCACTGCAGCATACTGTGAAAAGCGGTCCATCTTTCTGGCCTCTTTCCTGTCTATGCCATAATCGGCAGGGTTGAAATTCTTTACCTCACAAGCGAATCTGGTCTTAAAAAGGGAAGCATCAAATCTTGTAATGGGCCCTGCTCCGCTAACGCCATTGTTAAGATTAGTAAAATACTCCTCTACACTGTTACCCAACGGATTTATAGTGCCCAGACCTGTAATGACAACTCTTCTCAACTCCATAGATTCTCTTAAGATAAATTATTTCTGGTTAGCCTCAATATATGCGATTGCGTCGCCTACTGTTGCAATTTTCTCTGCAGCCTCATCTGGAATAGTGATCTCGAATGCTTTCTCGAACTCCATGATAAGCTCTACTGTGTCAAGTGAATCAGCTCCTAAATCTTTAGTAAAGCTAGCCTCTGGTGTAACCTCAGCTGCATCAACGCCCAATTTGTCAACGATGATCTCTTTAACTTTAGAAGTAATGTCTGCCATGATTAAAAAAATAATTAGTTAATAAATAAGTTTATAAATTTTAGTTATTTTCACCTACTACAAAGTGCAAAGTTAATAAAAAAATTAAATTTTGGTTAATTTTGCGCCACCAAACACGTAAAGTAATGGATAATATAGCAATATTCGCTTCAGGAAGCGGTTCCAATGCCCAAAATATAATTGAACATTTCAACGGAGGGACAAAAGCTGCCGTTAAAATTATAATTTGCAACAATCCAAATGCTTATGTGCTTGAAAGGGCAGCCCGCGCCAATGTCCCCACCGCAGTGTTGCCGCGGGAAGAGCTCATTTGTGAAACACCCGGGAAGCTCATGAGCCTCCTGAAGGAAAACTCCATAGACTATATAATACTTGCAGGATACCTTCTGAAGATTCCCCGGTCACTCACTGAGATGTACAGGGGGAAGATCATAAACATCCATCCTGCCCTCCTCCCTAAATTCGGCGGAAAAGGGATGTACGGCATGAATGTGCACAAGGCGGTTGTGGAGGCCGGGGAGAAGATGTCGGGAATAACAATACACCTTGTGGATGAAAAATATGACAGCGGGAAAATCCTTTTCCAGGCAAAATGCCCTGTCTTTCCAGAGGATACCCCGGAGGATGTGGCGGCAAAGATACACCTTCTTGAACAGGAACATTTTCCTGAAACAATTGAAAGATACATTTCCATGCAGATATAGAAAAAAGAAGAGGAGCTCCCGCAAGGATCTCCTCTTAGCTTATGCTCCCACAGGCAAATCTGCTACTTGGCCTTTTTTGTACCTGCCTTCACCTGCTCAAAGCCTTCTCCATATACCCCCATCACAGTGGAAACTGTAAGGAAGGCATGAGGGTCAACCTCCTTTACCGCACCCATCACCTCATACATCTTGTCCTTGCGGGTAACAACCATTATTATCATGCTGTTGGATTTCTTGTACCAGCCTATTGAGTTGATGGCTGTCACACCTTTGTCAAGCTCATAGCACAGCTTGTCTGCTATCTCTTCGTATTTGCTGGTGATGATGAGCATCTGCACTGACTGCTTGTTTCCTGTGAGGATGTAATCCACCGTATATGAGAATGCCACTGTCACCACATATCCATAGACAAGGTCCTGGAGGGATTTGTCGGGAAGGAATAGGATTGAGGAGATGATGAGGAAGTCCGCTGTCATGAATACCTTGCCAGGTGAAACTTCCTTATATTTGTTTATTACCAGCGCAATGATATCTATTCCTCCGGTGCTGCCTCCCTGGGTGAACACCAGCGCTATTCCGGTAGCGCTCATTGCTCCTCCTATTATTGAGTTGATGAGGTTGTCATCTATGTCTGAGGTCCATGGGATATGGGGGAATATTTCAAAATAGAGCGAACTTACCAGTACGCAGAAGATTGTCTTGAATCCGAATCCCTTTCCCATTATTATGGTTCCGGCTATCAGCAGTACCGCATTGATTGCCAGATAGCTCAACGAGATTGGTATGCCAAATGCGTAATTGAGGATTGAGGACATGCCTGTCACTCCGCCTGCTGTTATCTCATTTGGAATAAGGAAGGCTGTCCATGAAAAGACATACAGTGCAAGGGCAAATGCCATTACACTGTATTCTTTTATTGTCTTGAAAACTTTTGTATTCATTCCTATTTATTATAAACCTCAACCGCATTCTCAAGGAATTCCACAAAGGCATCCTTATCCAGGTTATAGCCGCGTGGCTCAACAATTTCGTTCCCCTGTGCGTCCACAATGATGTAATAAGGCATTGCATTCACCTTATATTTCTCCATTATGAAGTTGGTGTTTATCTTGCCGAGTCCCTTGAGCACTCTACCGTTGGGCAGGGTTACCCAATCCTGTTGTGCAACCTCTGTCTTCACATCTCCGTAAAGGGATACAAAGATAAACTTGTTGTTCAGGAGTGCCTTCACGGCAGGGTCACTGAATACCCTTGATTCCATTTCCCTGCAATTCACGCATGCCGCTCCTGTAAAATCTATAAATACAGGCTTGCCTGCACCTTTTGAGTACTCCAGTGCCTCCTGAAGGTCAAAGAAACCCGGAATCCCATCTATGTGCTTGAGACCCATATCTGTGAATTTCTTTGCAGGGTATGGGTTGTCTTGGTGGGCACCAGATTCCGGCACACTCTGCACAACCACATTCTGCTGTTTTGCAAGGTTGAAGTCTATGCTCTCTATTGGAGGCAGATAACCGCTCAGAGCCTTGAGAGGGGCACCCCACATTCCAGGGATCATGTATACCACAAACGAGAATACAATTATTGCCAGGAAGAGCCTCTTCACCGATATGTACGGTTCCGGTGTATCATGTGCAAAACGGAGCTTGCCAAGAAGGTACATGCCCAAAAGGAAGAACACTACAATCCATATTGCAAGGTATACCTCCCTGTCGAGGATACCCCACTGGTAAACCTGGTCCGCCACGCTGAGGAACTTCAAGCCGAGAGCCACCTCAATGAAACCGAGCACAACCTTTACAGAGTTGAGCCATCCGCCGCTCTTTGGAAGGTCCTTTAGCAAGGACGGTGCAAATGCAAATATTGTGAACGGAAGGGCAAATGCAGCCGAAAATGCGAACATTGTTATAATAGGCTCCCAAATCTCACCCTGGGTACTCTTGATGAGCACAGAACTTACAATAGGGCCTGTACATGAGAATGAAACAAGTACAAGTGTAAGTGCCATGAAGAACACACCTATAAGGCCTCCCTTGTCACTCTTCTCATCTGTCTTGTTCACCATCCAGCTTGGCATTGTAATCTCAAATGCACCAAAGAAGCTGGCAGCAAATACCATGAAGATGATGAAGAAGATTACATTTGGAATCCAATGCGTAGCCAGCCAGTTGAAGATATCTGCAGTAATTGCATCACCACCGAGGATGTATGTAAGGAGTATGATTACAGCAATTGGAACTGTGTAGAGGGCTACAATAAAGAAACCGTACAGAGATGCGTAAAGCTTGCCCTTGCCGTCCTTGCTCTTGAGGAAGAACGAAACGGTCATAGGTACCATAGGGAATACACAAGGGGTGAGCAATGCCACAAATCCCCATGCAATTGCCTCAAGAATTACAGCCCAGATGGATTTTCCGCCCTCCTTCTTCACAGGTGCAACCTCAGCATCACCAGAAACAGAAGCTCCGGATGCTGCAGGAAGCTTTACAGTAAGTTCCTCATCAGTTGGAGGCAGACAGCTTCCCACATTGCACGTCTGCCACTCTACAGTAACCTTTACCACCGCAGCAGCACCTGTAACCTCAACCTTCTGAGCAATCTGCACACCAGAATCACATGTACCTATCTCCATCCCGAAAGACTCATCGTAAGCCTTGTGGGGTTCTGTCTTGAGGTATGGTTCACCTACTGCCTTCACACCATCACCTGCAACAACAACAGATGTGGCAATAGGGCCGTCTACATACGGGCCAAGATCATAGATATGCCAATCGCCCTCTATGTCTCCGGTAAGCACTATTTCATACTGGTTACCGCCCAAATTCTCAACCTTGGCACTCCAGGACACGGGGTTCTCCTGTGCATACAGGGCAAAACCCACTAATGATGCCAATACTGAAACGAACAATCTTTTAATCATATATCAAGTCTAAGTTTTAATTTTAAGGTAAACCGGCACAAAAATAGTAAAATTCCTATCATTTCCTATTCTTTTTCTTCTTACTGCCCTTCAGTGCCTTGGCAATGGCATCCTGAACCTGTTCCTCCATCCCGGTATAAACCTCCGGATAAGGGTGGCAGCGGTCCTTTGAAAGTCCTTCCCTGAGGGCTCCATTCTCATCTGCAAGCGGCGTATAGAAATCCACATACTGCAGCCCATGCGTATCCGCATACCCCTTGATAAGCTTGTTCATCTCCACAACAAGGGGGGCAGGCTTAAGGTCCTTCCTCCATGAAAAGCGGTCTGCCGGAAGGATAGAGCACAAGATAGGGACAATACCGTTAGCACGTGCAATGTCACACATTGAAATGATATTTCCCATAATATTTTCCAAAGAGATATACCCGCTGTTACGCGCAATGTCATTTATTCCCGACAGGATTACAACAGCCTGAGGCCCCAGGGCAACCACATCATTATGGAACCTTGCCAGCATCTCGTATGTTGTCTGTCCGCTGATACCCCTTGCCGCATATACATTCTTCTGGAAGAACTCCGGATGGAACTTCAGCCAGTTCTCTGTAATGGAATTTCCCATAAATACCACCTTTGGGGCAACGGTAATGGTATCATTGGCTCCGCTGTAACGGCTGTACAGGGCCCAATCCTTGTCTTCCTTAGCCTGAGCCTGAATTAAAGCCGGGCACATGAAGAGCAAAACTGCAAGTGACGCTAAAAATCTCATGTTAAAAAGTCTTTAATAAAGAGTACAAATATAAGAAAAATGGAAAACAGCAGACACAGACATACGAAAAAAGGTTCCAGAAATTCTGGAACCTTCTTGAGCGGAAAACGAGGCTCGAACTCGCGACCCCGACCTTGGCAAGGTCGTGCTCTACCAACTGAGCTATTTCCGCGTTTGGTTTTGCGACTGCAAAGGTAAGAACTTTTTTTTAACCTCCAAAAAATTTTTGAATTTTTTTTAAAAAAAGCTCCTTTTCATCCTGTACCTCCTATATTACCGTCTCAAATTCCCTAAGAAACCTTACATCGTTCTCAAAATAATGGCGCAGATCCTTTACCTGCCACTTGAGCATTGCAATCCTCTCCACACCCATTCCGAATGCAAAGCCTGAATACTCCTTTGAATCAATGCCAGAAGCCTCAAGTACGTTAGGGTCAACCATACCGCAGCCCATAATCTCAAGCCAGCCTGTACCCTTGCAGATGTTACAACCTTTGCCTTTACAGATGTTGCAGCTTACATCCACCTCTGCACTTGGTTCTGTGAACGGGAAGTATGAAGGACGGAGCCTTATCCGGGTCTCCTCTCCGAACATCTCCTTTGCAAAGAGGAGAATTGCCTGTTTCAGGTCTGCGAATGATACATTCTTGTCTATGTACAGGCCCTCAACCTGATGGAAGATGCAGTGTGCACGGGCAGATATTGCCTCGTTCCTGAACACACGTCCAGGGCAGACAATCCTGATTGGAAGCGGCATCTTCTCCATGCTCCTTACCTGTACAGAACTGGTATGTGTCCTCAGCAGAATAGGGTTGTCACCGCCTGCAGAGATGAAGAAAGTATCCTGCATATCCCTTGCGGGGTGCTCAGGAGGGAAATTCAATGCACCGAACACATGCCAGTCATCCTCAATCTCCGGACCTTCAGCCACGGCATATCCGAACTTGCTGAAGATGGAGATGATCTCCTCCCTTGTTATTGAGATAGGGTGCCTTGTACCCAAATCAAATTTGTCTCCCGGTTTTGTGTAGTCAAATGAAGGGGCATCGCTTCCACCCAGCTCCTCAACTTTCTGCCTCAGCTCCTCAATTTTCTCAGCGGCCTTGGTCTTAAGAACATTGAGCTTCTGCCCAAACTCCCTCTTCTGTTCTGCAGGCACATTCCTGAACTCATCAAAAAGGGCCGTAATCTCACCTTTCTTGCCCAACATCTTTACCCTGATATCCTCCACTTCCTGCAGCTTGCCTGCCGAAAGGGTCTCTATCCTGGCCAACAATTCTTCTATCTTCTGTTTCATATCAAACATTTTAAGGATGCAAATCTACAAAAAAATCCTATTCTACAAAGCTTTTCTCCTCACCGGCATTGTCATGCAGCGGGCTCCGCCTCCTCCACGTGGCAGTTCGCTCCCCTCTATGGTTATCACGCACCTTGCATAATCCGCCGCATCCTTTCTCCCCTCAATCACATCCCATGCAGGGATTATCTCAAACCCTGCTTCGTTGAGCTCCCTTAGGGTATTTATATTCCTTGAATACGAAAGGAGCATTCCAGGGGCAATGGCAAAAAAGTTTGCCCCGCTATGCCACTGCTCCCTCTCCTGGTTCCATGCATCCTCCCTTCCTCCGCAGATTACAGGCTCAAGATCCATTCCAAGTCCCCTGAGCGCATGGAGGATGTCGGGGACAGACTTTATTTTTGAGACCTTGCCGTTCTCTACCGTAATATGCACTGTCTGGTACTGGTTGTTCCCCAGGATAAGGGGTTCATATATCATGCACTTGTCCCTGTCAAGCAAGGTGAACACCATATCAAGGTGTATGAATGATTCTGGCGCTGAAGGGAGTTGCTGCACTATTATGTGCCTTGTTCCCTCATGTTTCCCATTGCAGAGGCTTGCAATAAGCATGTCTATTCCCCTGCTGCTGGTCCTGCACCCGCTGCCCACCAGAAGGATGTCCTCCCTTGCAATGATTATGTCACCTCCTTCCATGAATATGGCATCATCCCCTCCACCGAATTCATTTGCATTGATTATATTGCAGTCAAATGCACCTGAATCCCTGAATATTGATTCCATTATGAGAGACTCCCTCATCCTCACCTTATTGGCCATCTTGCAAATCAGTGCATTATTCCCCACGGCTACAGATGCATCCCTGGTGAAATAGAAGTTATATAACGGGCTCAGTGCATAATACTCCTCATTGAGGTATGCAGTAAGTGTGTTGATCCTTGCAGGAATGCCCTCTATCAGGGCCCTTGCAAGTTCCCCGGACGGCATTTCCATAAGGGAATCAAAATACTCCTCCGCACCGGATGTGGAACACACCTTTGTTATAAGGGATTTCCTGCTTCTGAAATTCCCCAAAGCCTTCTCCAGGAGGTCTGTCACCTGGTACGTTACCGTATATTTCTCAAGCACACCCCTCAGCTGGCTGTACTCCTTCTGTGCTATGGACAAGTTAAGTATATCACTATAGAGCGCCCTCTGCGCTGTTCCTGGAGTCATGTTCTCCACCTCAGCACCGGGGGTGTGGAGGATTACCCCTTCCAGCTGGCCTATTTCGCTCTGTATGCCAAGCCTCAATACCTCTTCCATCTGCTACTGGTATTTGTTGAACTCGTTTACTGTAAGATCTGTTATCACATTCTTGAACTCCACCTCATCACGCGGACAAACCAGAATGACATCATCCGTATTGATTACCATATAATCCTTAAGCCCCTTTACTACAACAAGCTTTTCCTCCTCGTTTGATACTATCACGGAGTTCTCCACTCTGTCTATCATACTGTCACCCACGCTCAGCAGGTTGTTGCATTCATCTTTCTGCCCAAGATGGTAGAGGGCTCCCCATGTACCCACATCACTCCATCCGAATGAGGTCTCAAACACCCAGCTCCTGCCGGTCTTCTCCATAACCCCATAATCTATGGAAATGCCGTTGCACCCTTCGTATATACCCTTTATATACTCAGACTCCTTTTCGGTGTAGTAATATGGTATTATATCCTTAAACTGGTTGGCTATATCGGGAAGATACTTTTCAAGTTCCTGGGAGATGGCATTTACATTCCATACAAAGATGCCGGAATTCCAGAGAAACTCACCGCTGCTCATGAACACCTTTGCCAACTCTGCATCCGGCTTCTCTGTAAATGTCTTCACGCTATACACCTGGGAGCCACCTATCTCCATTGCCTGCATCTTGTTTGCCTGAATGTAGCCATAGCCTGTCTCCGGGCGGGTAGGCTTTATGCCAAGGGTGAAAAGGTCATCATGCCCTGCTGCATATCCCAACGCGTTGGACACGGTAGCCAGAAACACATCCTCATTGATGATGAGGTGGTCCGAAGGGGCAACAACAACAGTTGCAAGAGGATCCTTCTTCTGCAGCTTGTAGGTTGCATATGCTATGCATGGGGCAGTATTCCTCCTGTGCGGCTCAAGCAATATGTTTTCTACAGGCATTGCAGGAAGCTGCTCCTGCACAAGATCCCCGTACTGTTCACTGGTTACCACCAGAATATTCTCCGCAGGGATAATCTTTGCAAACCTGTTGTAGGTCTGCTGGAGGAATGAGATTCCGGTACCGAAGAAATCCAGGAACTGCTTAGGCTTGGCATTCCTGCTTACAGGCCAGAAGCGGCTTCCCACACCGCCGGCCATGATTATA
Source organism: Bacteroidales bacterium (assembly GCA_017482565.1). Lineage (GTDB taxonomy): Bacteria > Bacteroidota > Bacteroidia > Bacteroidales > UBA932 > Egerieousia. The sequence continues at coordinate 37,420 of JAFUMO010000055.1, forward strand.
CAATAGTTGTGTTCTTTACCCATAATTTTACCATGTGGGCCCGAAGGCCTCCCTTATATGTTCAACTTTAAACAAATCTCCGTTGAAAAGGATTGATACCACATCAAACACCACCTCCTTCCCCTCCAGCGCCATTCCCGCCTTTTTCTTCACCGACAGGTATCCCCTGGCTGCCGCCAGTATCTTCTTCCTCTTGGGGGCCGTTATGGTCTCCGCCGGCTCCACTGCAGTGGGAATACTCCTGCTCCTTACCTCAACCACCCTTATGCAGCTGCCATCATCCATCACCAGATCCAGCTCCTTGTGCCCGCAACGCCAGTTTCTCTCAAGAAGCACCATTCCCTGCTGCAAAAGGTATTCCAATGCCACATCTTCCCCCCTGCGTCCCAGAATGCTTCTCTTTTCACACCAAACTTCTCCCATAACTTCCCCCTTTACAAAAGCCTAAGTTACAAAAACTTCATGCCATTGCAAAAAAAGAGACCGGTAAAACTCTTACCGGTCTGCTTCCTATTTCTTCTCTGATGGCTCCAGCGTTACAAGAATCACCCCTTTGGGGAGCTTGTCGCCCACTTTCGTCTCAATTGTGGCAACTGTTGCATCAAAAGGGGCCACAATGAGATTCTTCATCTTCATTGCCTCATATACCATGAGCTTTGCACCTTTCTTGACCTTGTCCCCCACCTTTACATTTATCTCCGCTACGGAGCCCGGGATGATTGACCTCACCTCATTAGGGTTGGGAGCCTGCCATTTTTTCCTCTCCAGGAACTTGCGGGTGTATTGGGTCTTGTATTTCCTTCCGCATTCATGTATCTGTATCTTGTCCTGGAACATGTTGGGATCATTGGACATAAGTACCGCATCTCCCAAATCCACGCGTATCTCTATGTTCTTCTCTTCCATAAAAACCTCCTCCTTTTGCCTTCAGACCATTAAAATGGTGGAATGCCATGCTTCTTGGCAGGTCTCTTGAGCACCTTGTTGTCTGAGATATTGAGGGCATGCACAATGAACTTGCGGGTATCCTGTGGGGTTATCACAGAATCTATATAGCCTTTTGATGCGGCAACATACGGGTTGGCAAACTTGTTCTTGTACTCCTCAACCTTGAGCTTGCGCATTTCATCGGGATTCTCAGCCTCCATGATTTCCTTGCGGAAGATGATGTTTGCTGCTCCCTCAGGTCCCATTACGGCAATCTCTGCAGTTGGCCATGCAAATACAAAGTCTGCCCTCAGGTGGCGTGAGTTCATTGCTATGTAACCGCCGCCGTATGCCTTGCGGAGGATAATGGTAATCTTTGGAACAGATGCCTCTGAATATGCGTAGAGGAGTTTTGCCCCGTGGCGGATAACTCCGGCATGCTCCTGGTCAACTCCCGGAAGGTAGCCGGGCATATCCTCAAGGGTTACGATAGGTATCTCAAACGCATCACAGTATCTGATGAAGCGGGCCGCCTTGTCTGAAGAATCACAATCGAGCACACCTGCAAGGTAGAGGGGCTGGTTGGCAACAAAGCCTACAGTACGTCCCTCCATGCGGCCATATCCTATAACTATATTCTGTGCCCACATCTCCTGAATCTCTATGAACTCAGAATCATCTGTAAGGGACCTTATGACATCCCTCACATCGTAAGGGGTTGTAGGGTCCACAGGCACAACCTTGTCAATCTTGTATTTCCTGAGCGGCTGTGATGCCTTGATTGGGGCAGGTTTCTCCGCATTGTGGGCAGGAAGATAGCTCAGGAGCTTCTTTATCTGGCCGAAGCACTCCTCCTCGCTCTCTGCAAAGAAGTGGGCATTTCCGGTTGTCTCGCAATGTACGCGGGCACCACCAAGAGATTCCATGTCAATCTCCTCACCGAGAACTGACTTGATTACCTCAGGCCCTGTAATGAACATCTTGGAAATCTTGTCCACTACAAATACATAATCTGTAAGGGCAGGCGAGTATACAGCTCCTCCGGCACATGGGCCCAGGATTACTGAAATCTGCGGGATCACACCGCTGTTTAGGGTATTCCTGAAGAAGATCTCTCCATATCCTGCCAGCGAATTTACTCCCTCCTGGATACGCGCTCCGCCAGAATCGTTGATTCCAATGAGGGGAATCCTCATCCTGAGGGCATAATCCATTATCTTGGTGATTTTCCTTGCGTGCATTGAACCCAACGAGCCGCCTGCAACTGTAAAGTCCTGTGCATACACCGCTACGGGCTTGCCGTTGATGGTTCCGGTACCTATAACTACACCGTCACCTGCAAGGCTCTTGTTCTCCATTCCAAACTCCCTGGCATCATGCTCTATGAAAAGGTCATACTCATAGAACGAACCGTCATCCAGAAGCTTGTTGAGCCTCTCCCTGGCAGGAAGCTTTCCCATTGCTATCTGCTTGGCAATGGCCTTGTCTCCTCCACCCATCACAGCTTTGGCTGTCCTTTCCTGAAGCTCAGAAATTTTCTTGCTTAATAAACTCATATTTCGTAGGTTTTGTTTCCGCAAAAATACACTAATTTTTTTTATATCAAAATTTTCAAAAATTACACTATATTTGTAAGTTAGCATTTATAAGGATAATTACACTTAAAATACAGAATTATGTCACTATCATTTACTGACAGACACATCGGGCCAAGGGATGCCCAGATAAATGAAATGCTCAAAGTACTGAATGTGCAGACTTTGGACGAACTCACAAAACAGACTGTCCCTTCAGATATCCTTTTGGACAAGGAGCTTGATCTTACACCGGCCGTCTCTGAGAACCAGTATCTTGCCAACCTCAAGAAGATGGTTTCAAAGAACAAGCCGTTCAGGAGCCTCATAGGTATGGGCAGCTACGGCACAGGGGTGCTTCCAGTAATCACCAGGAACATTTTTGAGAACCCATGCTGGTACACTTCATACACCCCATACCAGGCCGAGATAAGCCAGGGCCGTCTGGAGGCCCTCCTCATTTTCCAGACAATGATCAGCAGCCTTACCGGCTTCCCGCTTTCAAACTGCTCAATGCTTGATGACGCACAGGCAGCGGGAGAGGCTATGAGGATGATGTATGAGGTGAGGAGCCGTGACGCAGTAAAGGCCGGCAAGAATGTGGTATTTGTAGATGAGGACATCTTCCCTCAGGTACTTTCAGTACTCCAGACCCGCGCAGCAGGCCTTGGAATTGAGATACAGCTCGGCAACTACAGGACAGCCCAGTTGAGCGAGAAATGCTATGGCGCAATGGTACAGTATCCTGCCGCAAACGGTGAGGTAAGGGACTATGCAGAGTTCTGTGAGAAAGTGCACGCAGCAGGCGGCCTTGTAACCGCATACTGTGACCTTCTTGCCCTTGCAGCCCTCAAGGAGCCTGCAGCATGGGGCGCAGACTGTGCAGTGGGTTCTGCCCAGAGGTTCGGCCTCCCTATGGGATTCGGCGGTCCTACAGCAGGATTCATGGCAACCAAGGATGCATACAAGAGGCAGATTCCGGGCCGTATCATAGGTGTTTCTGTTGACCGCCTGGGCAACAAGGCAGTAAGGCTCGCACTGCAGGTACGTGAGCAGCACATCAAGAGGGAGAAGGCTACATCAAACGTATGTACCGCAACAGCCCTCATGGCAACAATGAGCGGAATGTATGCAGTATACCACGGACAGGCAGGAGTTAAGTCAATTGCACAGAAAGTTTCACACTATGCACACGCAATGGCCGGCCTTCTTAGAGGCAAAGGCTACACCCTTGCAGCAGAGCACTTCTTTGACACAATTGAGGTTAAAGGTGTGGATGCAGCCCATATCAAGGCAAAGGCAGAGGCAGCAGGCATCAACTTCTTCTATCCTGCTCCCGACAGTGTACGCATAAGCTTTGACGAGCTCACAACCTGCACAGAGGCAATGCAGGTGGCAGCGATATTTGACGCACAGCCTGCAGGATGCCCAGGCGCCCCTGCAGAAGATACATATATGAAGAGGGAGAGTGAGTTCCTTACCCACGAGGTATTCAATACATACCACTCGGAAACAGCAATGATGAGGTTCATCAAGAAGCTGGAGAGAAAGGACATCTCGCTTACACACTCAATGATTCCGCTCGGTTCATGTACAATGAAGCTGAATGCTGCTGTGGAGATGCTCCCACTCAGCTGGGCAGAACTTGGCAACGTACACCCATTGCAGCCTAAAGATCAGGTTGAGGGTTACATGGAGCTCATCAGGGAGCTTGAGAACGATTTGGCAGTGATTACAGGTTTTGACGCATGCTCACTCCAGCCTAACTCAGGTGCTGCAGGTGAGTACGCAGGCCTCAAGACCATCAAAGGATACCACGAGGCTAACGGCGGTGCCCACAGGAACATCATGATCATCCCTACATCGGCCCACGGTACCAACCCTGCATCCGCTGCAATGGCAGGCTTCAGCATTGTACTTGTAGGATGTGATGAGAACGGAAACATCAACGTTGACGAGTTGAGGGAGAAGGCTGCTGCAAACGCAGAGAATCTTGCAGGACTCATGATTACCTATCCTTCTACCCACGGTGTATTTGAGGTTCAGATAAGGGAGATATGCAACATCATCCACCAGAACGGCGGATTGGTATATATGGACGGTGCAAACATGAATGCACAGGTAGGACTTACAAATCCTGGCCACATTGGTGCAGATGTCTGCCACCTGAACCTCCACAAGTCATTTGCAATGCCTCATGGCGGCGGCGGTCCTGGCGTAGGCCCTATCTGCTGTACCAAGGCATTGGCTCCATACCTTCCAGGCCATCCGCTTGACCCTGAGTGCGGCGGCAAAGGCCAGGGCGCTGTTTCGGCTGCAGCATACGGTAACCCATTGCTGTTGCCTATCACCCACGCATACATCAAACTGCTTGGCGCTGCAGGGCTCAAGAAAGTTACCCAGGTTGCAATCCTCAACGCAAACTATATGGCTGCACAGTTTGAGCCTGAATTCAAGACACTTTACTCAGGTGCAACAGGCCGCGTAGCCCACGAGTGCATCATTGACTGCCAGCACTTCAAATCTGAGTACGGCGTAGATGCAACCGACATTGCAAAACGTCTTATGGACTACGGCTTCCACGCCCCTACCCTTTCATTCCCTGTACACGAGACCCTTATGGTTGAGCCTACAGAGTCTGAGCCTAAGGAGGAGATGGACCGCTTCATTGAGGCAATGAAACAGATTAAGGTTGAGTGCGAGAAGATAAAGGCAGGTGAATACGATGCAAAAGACAACCCTGTAACAATGTCTCCTCACACTGCAGATGAGGTTTGTGCAGACGAGTGGAACCACCCTTACAGCAGAACCGTAGCGGCTTATCCGCTTGAGTGGCTGAGGGAGAACAAGTTCTGGCCGGCTGTAGCCCGCGTGGACAACGGATTCGGAGACAGGAACCTGGTCTGCAACTGCGAGTAGGAATATCCGGCACCCGGGCACAACGTTTCACCCGGGTGCAGACTCTCAACTTTGTGCAGGAAGGCACTCTTTTTTGCACAAAGTCACACCATTAAATGAAAATTATGCAAGAATCCCCAGATTCCTGCGTACCAAAATAAAAAAGGGACCTTTGCCGGTCCCTTTTTTTAATACCCTCTCTCCATATCCCTGCGCATATCCTTCTCCTTTATGGTGTTGCGCTTGTCGTATTCCCGTTTTCCCTTGGCCAGGGAGATATTGAGTTTTGCGTATCCGTTTTCAGCAATGTACAGGCGGGTGGCCACAATGGTGAGCCCTTTCTCTTTTGTTGCCCTTTCCAGCTTGCGCAACTCCTTGCGGTTGAGCAGCAGCTTGCGGTCACGTTTTGGATCGTGTGCATTCCAGGTGCCCCACCAATACTCTGAGACATGCATGTTCTTTACATAGAGTTCGCCCCTCACAAAATAGCAGTAGCTGTCCACAAGCGAAGCCTTGCCGGCCCTTATGGACTTTATCTCGGTACCGGTAAGCACTATTCCTGCAGTGTAGTTGTCCAGGAATTCATACTCAAATCCGGCCCTGCGGTTTTTGATCTCTATTTTACTTTTTGCTTTGGGCATAACGGCGCAAATGTAGTAAAAAAAACTAACTTTGCGTGGTTATACAACGTATGGAGCGGATTATAGGTTCAATAAGGGAGGAGAGTTGGGATGCGGTGTGCATTCTTGGCCCTACAGCAAGCGGCAAGACAAGATTTGCCGTACAGCTGGCCCGTACCCTCACCCAAGAGTGGAGGCCCTGCGAGATAATATCTGCAGACAGCCGCCAGGTATACCGGGGGATGGATATTGGGACCGGCAAGGACCTGGCCGAGTACGGAGAGGTTCCGGTACACCTTGTGAATATTGTGGATGCCGGCACCAAATACAACATATTCGAGTACCAGAAGGATTTCTCAAAAGCCTGGTGTGAAATCACGGGGAGGGGAAATTTCCCAATTATCTGCGGAGGCTCGGGCCTTTACATTGAGGCAGCCACAAGGGGATATGAACTTTATGAGGTCCTCCCCGACGAATCCCTCCGCGCCCGCCTGGAACCAAAGCCTATGGAGGAGCTGGTACAGATGCTCAAGGACCTTAAGGCCGCAAAGGGGGAAAAGCCCCACAACAGCACGGACTGGGATACCAGGAAAAGGGTAATAAGGGCCATTGAGATAGAGATGGCACAGGGGGAGCAGCGTGAACCCCTGCCGCTTCCAAAGAAGGTGCTCTTCGTTGGGGTGGATGTAGATAGGGATACCCGCAATGCCCGCATAGACGCCCGCCTGGAGGCCCGCCTGGAGGAGGGAATGGTAGATGAGGTGAAGAGGCTGCTGGAAAGCGGCATCCCTCCGGAGAACCTTATCTATTATGGGTTGGAATACAAATTCCTCACACAATATATAATAGGTGAACTCACATACGAAGAGATGAAGAACGGGCTCCGCACCGCCATACACCAGTTTGCCAAAAGGCAGATGACCTGGTTCCGCGGAATGGAGCGCAAGGGGGTGAAGATACACTGGGTGAAGGTGTGAAATTATCGGGAAGAAATATTTAAAGATATAATCATGAAGAAGATTTTTAAGTTGATGACATTTGCAGCGGTGCTGGTGCTCTCTGCAAATGTTTATGCCCAGAAGGCCTCTGAGCTTAAGTATTATGATGTGAGGGAGCTGGGGCTGCCTGTCCTTGGAAAGGGCTTCCAGGATTGTGTAAGGCAGAATGACACAATCAGTGACGGCTTCTTTACCCGCCTGCCCGCTGATCTGCATGGGGTGTTGAGGAAGGCAAAATGGGACCTCGGACAGAACTCTGCAGGCCTTGCCATCCGTTTCCGCACTAACTCAAAATGCATTGGTGCAGAGTGGCAGCCGCTGAATAATTTTGGGATGGCCCATATGACCCCTACCGGTGTGAAGGGGTTGGACCTGTACACCCTTGAGGACGGGGAGTGGCTTTTTGTGGGGGCCGGACAGCCATACGGCAAGAATCCCAAGAATGTGTTCATCCGCAGGATGGACGGCCAGATGCGTGAGTATATAATGTACCTCCCGCTGTATGACGGAGTAATAAACCTTTCAATTGGAATTGATTCCACTGCAGTGATTGAGAAACCCCATGTGGCTGACCTTGTTCCAAGCAAGGAGAATCTTCCTATTGTATTCTACGGCACAAGCGTAACTCAGGGTGGATGTGCAACACGTCCGGGAATGGCATACCCTGCAATTATTGGGAGGGAGCTTCACAGGGAGACAATCAACCTGGGCTTCAGCGGCAACGGCCGTATGGACAAATGCCTTGGAGACAAGATAGCCACCATAAAGGCATCCATGTTTGTGATTGACTGCCTTGCAAACTGCACCTCACAGATTGTAAAGGACAGCACCGAGCATTTTATCAGAGCAATTGCCTCCGCCAATCCTGATGTTCCAATCCTCATGGTTTCAAACTACTGCTACCCTTACCAGTACCTGGATGCGCAGTTCCATAAGGATACCCAGGAGGAGAACGCCCTGTGGAAGGAGTTTGCGGAGAAATTCAGGAAAGAGGGCTACAATGTGCGCTACATTGATGCATATGCAAACGGTAACATGAAGAAATCCCCTATTGGCCCGGACCACGAAGGTACAGTTGACGGAGTACACATGACAGACCTGGGATTCCAGAGGTTTGCCAAGTTCCTAATGAAATACATCAGATAGTTATGGAAGAGCAGATAAAGCAGGAGCAGCTGGCACGCCGCCAGAAAGTGCTGGATACCCTTAAAGAGCTGGGAATTGAATGTGAAATGTATGAACACCCGCCGCTCCCTACAATAGAAATGGCATTGGAGTACTGGAAAGACCTCCCGTCTACCCACTGCAAGAACCTTTTCTTCAGGAACCACAAGGGAAACAAGCACTATCTTGTAGTTTTTGAGTGCCACCAGCAGATGGCCATCCATCAGATAGAGAAGATGCTCAAGCAGGGCAAGCTCAGCTTTGCATCCGAGCAGAGAATGGACAAATATTTGGGATTGAGGCCTGGTTCTGTATCCCCTTTCGGGCTTATAAATGATACCGAAAAACATGTAAAGCTCTTCCTGGACAAAAATCTTAAGGATGCCCCCCTGCTCAGTTTTCACCCGAATGACAACTCGGCGAGCCTTGTAGTAAGGAACGAAGATTTCATCAAGTTCCTGCAATGGTGGGGCGGGGAGTATGAATTTCTGGATCTGTACGAGGAGTAACCGATGAAATATAAAGAAAAAAAGAGGGTGACTCAAAAGGGTAAATTTTGCGCTACGCTTGCCTCGGAAATCCTCATTTACCTAAGTAAACTCCGGTTTCCTCACCTGTGCAAGCCTTAAATTTCCACCTTTTGAGTCACCCTCTTTTCTGTTTCTTCTCTTCATATAGTGCCGGAGGTGTTCCAGGGCGGAAGCTCCGCACAATGAGCCATATTCCCATCAGCACAAACGGGATGCTGAGCAGCTGCCCCATGTTCAGGGTCATCCCCTCTTCAAAGCCCACCTGGTTCTCCTTTACAAATTCTATGAAGAACCTTGAGAGGAAGATTCCTATGAAGAAGATGCCCAGCAGCAGACCTTCCCTTATCTTAGGGAGGGCAAACTTGTATATGCTGAAGAGGATTATTCCTGTACCCAGATAGCAGAGCGCCTCATAGAGCTGGGTTGGATGCTTGGCCACGGTCTCCCCGTTCTGCAGGAAGATGAATCCCCAGGGGAGAGTTGTCTCATGCCCGTAGATCTCCGAGTTCATGAGGTTGCCCAGGCGGATGAACATGGCGGCAAAGGCCACCGCTATTGCAAGGCGGTCCAGCAGCCAGATGTATCCGAAATCATGCCTGCGGCCATATTTCTTCACGAACCACCACATCCCTATCATTATGGCAATTGTGCCTCCGTGGCTGGCAAGGCCCCCTTCCCACACCTTGAGTATCTCTCCCGGATGGGCCAGATAGTAATCCGGCTGGTAGAAGAGGACATGCCCCAGACGGGCACCCACAATTGTACAGAGCATGAGTGTCCACAGAAGGGTGTCAAGCAGCTCCAGCGGCTTCCCCTCCCTGCGGAAAAAGTATCTGAACATATAATATCCAAGATAGAAGCCCACAATGAAGAGCAGGCCATAGTATCTGAGCTGGAAACCTCCAATGCTGAACATCACGGGATCCACATCCCAATTCACAAATAACATCATAATTTTCCCGACAATTAATCTTTATCTCACGAGTCTTGAGAATACACTCAAAGGAATTGCCTTCCCGAAACTGTCCTTCAGCAGCAGCTCCCCACAAGTAAGCTCCCCTTTGCCTTTCCCCTGCAGCATCCCGAAGGCACTCCTTACCGCCGTATCCCCAAGCATGGCGGAGTAACCGTTTGAGTAGAGGTTCAGCACCATGAAAGCATCCTCAGGGGCAAGAATTTTTGCCACCTCCCGGAGGAATTCATACAACAGCTCATCCAGTTTCCACTTCTCCCCATCCGGACCGTGGCCGTATGCAGGGGGGTCCATTATGAGGCCGTTGTAGATATTGCCCCTCTTGGCCTCCCTTTTGGCAAACTTGAGGGCATCCTCTACCACCCAGCGGATATTGTCAAGGTTGCTGCTCTCCATGTTTCCCTTTGCCCAGGTTACAACCTGCCTTACGGAATCCAGGTGGGTTGTATCCGCTCCGGCACATCTGGCGGCCAATGAAGCGGCTCCGGTATATGCGAAAAGGTTCAGCACCTTGGGCTTCCTTACCATTCCGGTTGCAGGATCCACCCCTTTTGCCTGGAATTTCTCCACCAGCCTTTTGGACTGGGCATATATGAACTCCCAGTTCGGGCTCTGCTCAGGGAATACCCCCACATGCTTGAATGATGTGAGACCCAGGCGAAGCTTGAAGGAATTGTCGGGAAGATTATACCTGATATACCACTGCTCCGGCATCTTCTTCATCATCTTCCAGGTTCCGGTGTCCTCCTTGCCGCTCTTGCCGAACCCTGCACCGGCAGTAAACCTTGTGTGGGCCAACTTGTCCCACTCCTTGGCAGGGAGGGAAGGTTTCCAGAGGGCCTTTGGCTCAGGCCTTGCCAAAATGAATGAGCCGAACCTCTCCAGCTTCTCAAAATTACCGGAGTCTATGAGCTCGTAATCTTTCCAGTTCTGCGGTGATTCCAGTATCATATTACAACTTATTGCCTCTCTATTGGTTATAAAATCCAAAGATAGGGCAAATATTTGAATGGTTTGAACTATTTTCTTATTTTTGCCCCGCTTAATGAGAGAAAACAATAACAACAAAATAAGACAAGAAATGCAACAGAGTATTGAGACTTACAACTTTGCGGGCAAAAAAGCTATTGCCAGAGTTGATTTTAACGTTCCACTGGATGGTGATTTCAAAATTACCGATGATACCAGAATCAGGGCAGCAATCCCTACCATAAAGAAAGTTCTTGCAGGTGGCGGTGCACTTATCCTTATGTCTCATCTTGGCAGACCAAAGGGAGTTACAGAGAAATTCTCACTAAAACATATCATTTACAGGATTGAGGAGCTTGTTGGTACCAAAATCCAGTTCTGCGATGACTGCATGAAGGCTCAGGAGGCTGCTGCTGCACTCAAGCCGGGCGAGGTGCTTCTTCTTGAGAACCTCCGCTTCTATGCTGAAGAGGAGGGCAAGCCAAGGGGTCTTGCAGAGGATGCTACAGACGAGCAGAAGAAAGAGGCCAAGGCTCAGGTTAAGGAGAGCCAGAAGGAGTTTGTAAAGACTTTGGCTTCTTACGCAGACTGCTACATCAACGATACATTCGGTACTGCCCACCGTGCACACGCTTCTACTGCACTTATTGCAAAATACTTCCCTAATGATAAGATGTTCGGTTACATTATGGAGGGTGAGATCAAGGCTATTGATACAGTTCTGAACAATGGAGAGCATCCTGTAACTGCAATCATAGGCGGTGCAAAGGTTTCTTCAAAGATTGGCATCATTGAGCACCTGTTTGACGTTTGTGACAATATGATCATTGGCGGTGGTATGGTTTACACCTTCGTTAAGGCTCAGGGTGGAAAGATTGGCCGTTCTCTTTGTGAGGATGACCAGATGGAGCTTGCACTCAACATCATGAAGAAGGCTCAGGAGAAGGGCGTGAAGCTTTATTTCTCTAAAGAGGTTGTGATTGCAGATGACTTCTCAAATGATGCGAACACCCAGATTGTAAACAACTTTGAGATTCCGGACGGCTGGGAAGGCATGGATGCCGCTCCTGCAACACTTGCTGTTTGGGAGGAGGTTCTTATGAACTCAAAGACTATTCTATGGAACGGTCCTGTAGGCGTATTTGAGATGCCTAACTTTGCAAAGGGTACCAACTACATTGCTGAGATCCTTGCAAAAGTAACTTCAGAGAAAGGTGCATTCACCCTTGTAGGTGGCGGTGACTCAGTTGCTGCAGTTACCCAGATGGGCTATGCAGACAAGGTCAGCTACGTTTCTACAGGTGGCGGTGCAATGCTTGAGTACCTTGAGGGCATTGAGCTTCCCGGCATCAAGGCCATCAGAGAGTAATCTTTTACTACATATCGGGAAGAGGGAATCATTTTTGGTTCCCTCTTTTTGTTTTTTGTATTTTTGCACACCGGTTTATTGCACACCGGTATCATTAGGATATGACAGTTTGTATAGCGGAGAAGCCTTCGGTGGCAAGGGATATAGCACAGGTGTTGGGAGCCACAACAAAAAGGGACGGATATATGGAGGGGAACGGGTACAGGGTAACCTGGACCTTCGGCCACCTGTGTACCCTTAAGGAACCCCATGACTACACCCCGCAGTGGAAGGGGTGGGACATATACAAGCTCCCCATGATACCGCCCCGTTTTGGGATAAAGCTCATAGAGAACGACACATATATAAAGCAGTTCAAGATAATAGAATCCCTCTTTAAGGATGCCACAATGATAGTGAACTGCGGTGATGCAGGGCAGGAGGGAGAGCTGATACAGCGGTGGGTAATGCAGAAGGCCGGGGCAAAATGTCCTGTAAAGAGGCTGTGGATATCTTCCCTTACGGAAGAGGCCATAAGGGAGGGGTTTCAGAATCTCAAGGACGAGGAACAGTACCAGTCCCTATATGAGGCGGGGCTGGCCCGCGCCATTGGAGACTGGCTCCTTGGAATGAATGCCACCCGCCTGTATACCCTCAAATATGGGATGAACCGCCAGGTCCTCTCAATTGGAAGGGTGCAGACCCCAACACTGGCACTGATTGTAAACCGCCATCTGGAGATAGAGAACTTTGTCCCCCAGACATACTGGGAGCTGAAGACAATCTACAGGGATGTCCAGTTCTCCGCAACAAAAGGGAAGTTCACAACCAGGGAGGAGGGGGAGCAGTTCCTCCAGAGCATTGTGGGGAATGACTTTACAGTTACAGATGTAACCCACAAGAAAGGGACGGAATATGCTCCAAGGCTTTTTGACCTCACCTCCCTGCAGGTGGAGTGCAACAGGAAATTCGGTTACTCTGCAGAGGACACGCTCCAGACCATACAATCATTGTATGAGAAAAAAATCACCACCTACCCAAGGGTGGACACCACCTACCTGAGCGATGACATCTACCCCAAATGCGCCGGTATACTCAACGGCCTTACAGAGTATGCACCCCTGATGCAGCCATTAAGAGGGAAGAAGCTTGCCAGGAGCAAGAAGGTATTTGACTCCTCAAAGGTAACGGACCACCATGCAATAATCCCAACCGGAGTGCAACCGCATAATTTGTCTGACATGGAGCGTAAGGTGTTTGACCTTGTGGCCCGCAGGTTTATTGCAGCCTTTTATCCCGACAGCAAAATCTCCACAACCACCATCCTTGGAAAAGTTGCCAATGTGGAGTTCAAGACCTCCGGCAAGCAGATTCTGGAGCAGGGCTGGAGGGCTGTGTTTGCCTCAGACAAGCAGCACCAGGAGGATGAGAAGGAGGGGGAACAGGAGAAGACACTCCCGGCATTTGAGAAGGGTGAGAGCGGCCCGCATAAACCTGAACTTGCGGAGAAGCATACCCAGCCTCCGAAGCCATACACAGAGGCAACCCTGCTGAGGGCAATGGAGACAGCCGGCAAGCTGGTTGATGATGAAGAGCTCCGTGATGCCTTGAAGGAGAACGGTATAGGACGCCCCTCCACAAGGGCTGCCATCATAGGAACCCTATTCAAGAGGGAGTATATACGCAAGGAAAGGAAGAACCTTCACCCTACCCAAACCGGAATAGAGCTCATATCCCTAATCAAGGAGGAGCTGCTCAAATCTGCACAGCTTACCGGAATATGGGAGAAGAAGCTGCGCCAGATAGAGCGCAAGGAGTATCAGGCCGGGCAGTTCCTCCAGGAACTGAAGGAGATGGTGACCGGAATTGTAACAACGGTACGCAGGGATACAAACAACCGCCGAAGCAGGGAGTAATGCCAACTTGCAGCGCGCCAAAAGGAAAAAGGAATCCCCGCCAGAGCATATTAATCTGACGGGGAATATCGTTCAAAAGCTGTTAAGACAGCTTATACTGTCATTATCTCCTTCTCTTTTGCCGCAATAATCTCATCAATCTTCTTGTTGAATGCATCTGTCTCTTTCTGGATGGTTACCTCTGCATCCTTGCATACATCCTCAGGAAGACCTTCTTTCTGGAATTTCTTGTGGGCATCAACTACATCCCTTCTGGCATTCCTTACGCTTACCTTTGCATTCTCACCCTCAGTCCTGGCCTGTTTTACAAGCTCTTTCCTACGCTCCTCTGTAAGTGCCGGTACATTTATCCTGATAGTCTCACCATTGTTTGCAGGGGTGAAGCCAAGGTTCGCATCCATGATTGCCTTCTCAATTGTAGGGATGAGCTTCTTCTCCCAAGGCTGGATAATGATGGTCTTGGCATCAGGAGTATTGATGCTTGCCACCTGAGGAAGTGGAGTTGCAGAACCATAGTAATCTACCATCACAGCATTGAACACGGCTGGGTTTGCCTTGCCTGCCCTGAAGTTTTTCAGTTCATCTTCCAAGTGCGCAACAGCCTTGTTCATTTTCTCTTTTGCCTGCGCAATACAATCTTTAGAAACACTTATTTCCATATCTCAAAGTTTTTAGATTTTACAGTTTGTCTGATACAACGGTTCCAACAGGCTCTCCCTGCATAAGAGCATTGAGATTGCCCGCCTTGTTCATGTCAAATACTATGATAGGCATGCTGTTCTCCTTGCACAGGGCAAATGCCGTCTGGTCCATAATCCTGAGGTTGTCTGCCAACGCCTTGTCAAATGTGAGCGACTCATACTTTGTTGCTGTAGGGTCCTTCTCCGGATCGGCAGTATACACTCCGTCAACCCTTGTCCCCTTGAGAAGCGCATCAGCCTCTATCTCACATGCCCTGAGGGCTGAAGCCGAATCCGTAGTGAAGAACGGATTGCCCGTGCCGCCTGCAATGATTGCCACACCTCCCCTCTCCATTACCTCAACAGCCTTCTCCTTGGCATAATATCTTGCCATAGGCTCCATTGGAGTAGATGTAAACACCTCCGCTTCAACACCTTCCGATTTTATGCTCATTGAAAGGCCTATGCTGTTGATTACTGTTGCAAGCATGCCCATCTGGTCTCCCTTCACACGGCTGAAACCTTTGCCAACACCTGTAACTCCCCTGAAGATGTTGCCTCCTCCTATCACTATTGCAATCTGCACTCCACCGGCTGCAACTCTTGCTATCTCCCTGGCATACTGGCTCATCATATCAACGTCCAGACCAACGCCCTTTTCACCGCCAAGACTCTCTCCGCTCAGCTTTAACAATATCCTGTTGTACTTCATGTTTTTTAAAATAAATGCAAAACAAAAGTAGCCAAAGATTATGAAAATTGCAACTAAGAGTATATCTTTGTATCCCGAATGCGTACTTTAACGCCTGACTATAGAATTATTTTAAATACAAACATTTGATATGGCTAATATCTTTACATCTTCAATCGGGAAGAAGCTTATCATGAGTATAAGCGGTCTGTTCCTTATCGTTTTTATGTGCGTCCACGCTTTTGTTAACGGTTTGTCACTTATCAGTGATGAGGCATTCAACGCAGGTTGCGAGTTCATGGCTTTGCCTGTAATCTCGGTTATGGTTCCTGTACTTGCTGCAGGTTTTGTAATCCATATTGTTTATGCATTCGTGCTCAACTATATGAACTACAAGGCCAGAGGTACTCAGAGATATGCTGTAGCAAACAAAGCGAAGACTGATGACTGGGCTTCAAAGAACATGCTCGTTCTCGGCATCATTGTTCTTGGTGTCCTTGCATTCCACCTTACACACTTCTGGGCTAAGATGCAGCTCCCTATGTTCATGGGCGAGGAGTACACACATGACGGTGCAGCCCTTCTCCGCCAGACATTCAAGCCTCTTTGGGTTCTAGTAATCTACATCGTATGGTTCGTAGCCCTCTGGTTACACATGAACCACGGCTTCTGGAGTGCATTCCACACTTTGGGCCTCAACAACAATGTATGGATGTGCCGCTGGAAAGTTATCGGCATCATCGTTTCTTCAATTATCGTATTGGTATTCATTGCAGTTGCCGTTAAAGCATACCTGGTTGCAAACGGACTTTGCTGCTGTTAAATAAACAGATTCCCTATTATCCCGTCTGAAACGAACAGCTTTTCAGACGGGATTTTTATTATGAAAACTGCAGCAAGTTATGCACAATTTGTCCAGAATAGCATTAAGCGGTATATTGTGGAGTACAATTGAAAGATTCTCCACACAGCTGGCTTCTTTCATAATAACAATTATTGTGGCCCGCAAGCTTTCACCTCAAGATTATGGGCTTGTTGCAATGTTGGGAATCTTTATGGCCATTGCACAAACATTTGTTGATTCCGGTTTTTCCAACGCCTTAATCCAAAAACAGGACCGCAATGATGCAGAATTTTCTACAGTCTTCTGGTTCAATATCATTACCTCTTTGGCAATGTATTGCATTATGGTGCTGATATCCCCCTTTGTTGCACAGTTTTACGGACAGCCCCTCCTGAAAAGAATTATTCCTGCATTTTCCCTCACTCTTGTTATTGGCGCACTCTCTGCAATCCAACGCACCCGTCTGATAATCAGTCTGGACTTCAAAAGTCTCGCAAGAATTGCCATCACATCAACAATATTAAGCGGAATGCTGGCCATCCATTTGGCAAATAGAGGTTATGGAGTATGGACACTTGTGGCACAATCCATATCCAACTCTGCCATACAAGGTATAATATTATGGTACAGATGCAAATGGAGACCGCTATTTCTGTTTTCTGCAAATTCTTTCCGTTCACTATTCCCGTTCGGATCCAAACTCCTTGCCAGTGGACTTCTCCACACAATATATACGGACCTATACACCCTGTTCATAGGCAAATTATTCTCTGCCAGTTCACTTGGACTTTTTACCAATGCCCGGAAGCTGAGCAGCATGCCATCCACAAATATCTCCGGAATACTCAGCAAGGTAATGTACCCCATCATGTGCAGGGTTCAGGCTGATCCTGAAGACCTTGCAAAAAAGGTCCTGAAAATGGTAGAGCTTTCATCATTTTTCATATTTCCCGCCATGGCCGGACTGTCCATCCTGGCAGAGCCCGTCATAACTCTGCTGCTTGGTGAAAAATGGGCCGGTTCAGTTCCCTTTGTAAGAATCATCTCCCTTGCATATGTCTGGGACTGCATTATGGTATTTTTGGGAAATGCAGTAAATGCTAGGGGTAAAAGTGATTATTTCTTCAGGGCAGAAATCTGGAAAAAAATTGCAGCTGTCACATTGTTGCTTGTTTCAATCCCTTTTGGAATAAACGGCATGTGCTGGAGCCTTGTCCTTTACTCTCTTGCAGATATATTTATCATTACAAGATATACAAGACGGACAATGCCCCTGCTGACACTACGCAATGTAGTAAAATGCATCATTCCTGTATTGCTGCACACACTTCTGATGGGCTCCGCAATCATAACCTTCACCCGCTTCACAAAGTCTCCGCTGCTACAGCTTTCAGGGGGGACAATAATAGGCATCATCATTTATGTATCCTCCATTTATCTGCTAAACAATAAAAAGTTCAACCAATTATGCAAGATCATCTCATATCGGTAATTGTACCCGTATATAATGTTGAACCGTACCTGGTGCAATGCCTGGATTCAATAATTGCACAGACATACACCAACTTGGAAATTATCCTTGTTGATGACGGATCTCCCGACAACTGTCCTGCCATTTGCGATTCATATGCGAATTCAGACCACCGTATAAAGGTTATCCACAAGAAGAATGGCGGGCTGAGTTCAGCCCGTAATACCGGATTGGAAATTGCAACCGGAGAATACATAGGATACATAGACAGCGATGACTATATTGCTCCAGACATGTATGAAAAGATGATCCGGCTGATATCAGCAGACGGGCAGACAGGAGCTGTAGCCTGCATGTACATGACCCTGAAGAGGGAACGGGAGGTTGAATGGAATACTGCTGCCCTTAAAACATTGAGGAAACCCTCATCAGAAATGTTTGACGAGGCAATCAATCCGTCCTATGGGGTAACTGTATGGAACAAGCTGTACAGGAGAAGTGTCATAAAGGACATTCTGTTTTATGAAGGGCTCAACGCCGAAGATAACCTTTACCATTATCAGGTATGCCTCGCATTGGAAAAACAGGGAATGGATATGGCATTCCTTCCCGACAAGCTTTATTATTACAGATCCGACAACCCTGAAAGCATATGCAACAACCTGAAAAAGCCTGTATTCATAGATGCCCTCCAGATTCACAGGATAATGATAGGGCTGACTGACAATCCTGCAAGGAAAAAGTTGTGTTATAGTGCATATTACAGATATATCTCCGGATTATGCCTCCAGTTTGTTATCAACAAGGAGTATAGGAAACTGGAAATTCCAGGTATGCAGTTTGGCGATTTACGCAAAGAGATAAAGGGTGTACCTCTTGGGGATTTGAGGGGCAATTGCAGGAATTCCTTCAAAATTGACTGCTGCAACCTTCTCCTCAAATATTGTCCTGTACTTTACAAGATTATAATACCTCCAGCATACAGGATAGTCCAATTCTTGAAGAGGGCCCGTCCAAGAACCGGCCTAAACAAATAAGTCCCTTATTATCCCGTCTGAAACGAACAGCCTTTCAGACGGGATTCTTATTTTTACCCCATCCTGGATGAGGTTCCCCAGCCTGATATGCCTCCTGATTTCAGACATGGCCTCCCTGAGCATCCCGGCGTCCAGCAATGATGTGTCAACCCCTTCCACTGTCCTGAGCCCTAACATTACAGATTCATTGAAAATGTCCCTTCCCTGCAGCTCTTCGTATCCGCCCGCCTTTGCCAGATTCTCCGGCGATATGATGCCACTCTTGCCCGGATAGCACCTGCAGTACTTCGCCACACTCGGATGGTTCCAAAAGCGTGTTTTTCCATCGTATGAATGGGCGGCAGGGCCAAGCCCCAGATATGGCTCCTTTGTCCAATATGAGCTGTTGTGGCGGGATTTGAGGAGCTCCCCCTCCGGATTTCTCCGGGCAAAGCTGGATATCTCATATTGGGCGTACCCACTCCTGCCCAGGTAATCCTGAAGTGCTGCATACTGGTTTTTGCATATTTCATCGGGAACAAGATCATACTCCCCCCTTTCATACATCTTCCCAAGAGCGCTCCCGGGTTCAATGCTCATCTGGTATGCCGATATATGTTCCGGCAAAAGGGATGTGATTGTCTCAAGGTTGTATTGCCACAATTCATCTGTGAGTCCCTGATACCCGAAGATAAGGTCCAGGCTTATATTGTTGAATCCGGCTGCCCTGAGGTTATGGAATGCCTCCTCCCCCTCTGCAGCCTTATGTCTGCGGTTCATCCAGAGCAGGTGTTCATCCACAAAAGACTGTACCCCCATGCTCACCCTGTTGAATCCTGCCTTGCGGAGTGACTCGGCATACTCCTGAGTTATGTCATTGGGATTCACCTCTATGCTTATTTCCTCCGGGGAGGCATTAAAGGTGCTTATTATCCTGTGCAGAAGCCGTCCCAACACCTCCGCAGGCAAAAGGGAAGGGGTTCCCCCGCCAAAATAGATTGTATGCGGTGAAACCCCCTTATTTTTGAAGAATTCCTTGCGGAACTCCATTTCGCTTTCAAGTGACTGTATGTACTGCTCCCTGTAGCCTGCTCCCTTTACAGAGTAGAAGTTGCAATAGGTGCAGAACCTGCTGCAGAACGGGACATGTACATATATGCCTGCCATGGATTATTTCAAGAGCAGGTCTGCCGAACCAATTCTGCCCTCTGTTGTAAATGCCTCAACAGTGTACACTCCTTTTGTGAACTGCTCTCCGTACTCAAAGTAGATGCAGATCTCAACTTCGTCACCCTGATAGTCAACTTCCCTTGATGCCGAATAGATCATCTCCTCCCCTGCCACTGTGAACATCTGCATAGGGTTCTGGGTCATCAGGATTCCGTCGGGACCCTTAACCCTGATATATACGTTTCTCGGCCCTTTCTTGGCTATTGAATTCTCCACAAGGTTGATGCAGGTCTTCAGTTTTGCAACTCGGCTGCTCCTGTCCGTATCCTTGCCGTTGGCATTGATTCCTACTATGGTCATACCCCTCCCCTTCACTATTGAGCCAAGTTCAACCTGCTTGCCCAGCTCCTCAGTTGTGGTCTTGAGGTTCTCATATTGGGTCTTGTTCTGCCTTGCCTCTTTCTTGGCTTCTGCCGCAGCTACCCTGAGCTCATTGTTGAGGGTATTGAGGGAATCTATCTGCTTGATGTATCCCCTCATTATTGACCTGAGGGTACCGAGTTCACGCTCATATTTGAGCAGCTTTGCCTTATTGCTCGCCTCTGTCTTCTTCACCCTCTCAAGAAGCTGGGCAACCTTCTCCCTCTCCAGCATAAGCTCCGCATTCAGGGTGTCGTTTGCAGACGAAAGGCCGGCATAGTCATTCTGCAGCTCCACCATCTGTGCTGTAAGGTCTTCCTTTTCTATTGTAAGGTCATTGATGATGCTGTTCCTGTCCACGAATACATAAATCAGCACTCCCAGAAGGACAACCGCCACTGCTGAAAGGGCTATGATGATGTTCTTGTAATTCTTCTCCATATCAACTTATTTTAATGATACCCCCGCAAAAATAACAATTTTTATTAAATTTGTCCCACTTTAACGGGATATATCCTGATTAATACTCTATCTCTATGAAAAATCTGGTTGCGGGCATTGATGTTGACGGCATACAGACAACATTTGCCCTTGTTGATGAATTCGGCAAGATTTATGCCAAAGGCAGTTTCCCCACCTCAGACCACAAGGAGTTCAAGAACTATGTGGCCAGGATCAAGGAGGAGATAATGGCCTTGTCCGGCATGCTGGATATCCCTCATGACATCTCAGCAATAGGTATAGGCGCCCCTAACAGCAACTACTATACCGGAGATATAGAGAATGCCGCCAACCTCATATGGAAAGGGAGGCTTCCTCTGGCCCAGCAGCTCAGTGCCATGTTTGGCAACAAGCCAGTTGTGGTTACCAACGATGCAAATGCAGCTGCTATAGGCGAGATGATCTATGGCGGGGCAAAGGGGATGAAGCACTTTGCCGTAGTAACCTTGGGCACAGGATTGGGAAGCGGCATAGTTGTTGGAGGAAACGTGCTGTACGGGCATGACGGTTTTGCAGGTGAATTGGGGCATATCAAGATTGTAAAGGAGAATGGCAGGCCATGCGGCTGCGGCAGGAAAGGGTGCCTTGAATGCTATGCTTCCTCAAAAGGGCTCAGGCGTACAGCAGTTGAGCTGCTTGAAGGGAAGAATGAAAGCACACGTCTGAAGAACATACCCATTGAGGAACTTACATCAAAGGATATTGCATTTGCAGCAAAGGCAGGGGATCCCGTTGCAAAAAAGGCGTTTGAGATTACCGGTGAATACCTTGGGGAGGCTCTGGCAAACCTCATAGCCCTCATATCCCCTGAGGCCATATTCCTGAGCGGAGGTGTTGCCAATGCCAAGGAGCTTATACTCACCCCTACCAAACGGGCCATGGAGAAGAACGTAATGCCGCTATGGAAAGGGAAGGTGAAGCTCACCCTCTCATCACTGGAATATGAGAACGCCCCTATACTCGGCGCTGCCGCGCTGGCAATAAAGGAAATACAGAAAAAGAACACTACGGTGGCAAGAAGAAAGATTTTTTAAAACAAACCATAATAGAGAATATGAAATATTTGATCAGATCAGTAAAATACTTTGTCTATTTTACAGTTGTGTGCAGCATAATTCTGGTGCTTACATTCCACTTTTCGGTAAAGCCCGAGGGCCTTACCCTGATTGACATGCTCCTTGTGGACGGTTCAATCTACAAGATGCTTGCCTTCTTTGTGGCAGTTGCAGCGGTTTATCCCGCACTGGGTTTCCAGAAGAAGCAGATATATGTATCAAATGTAAAGGAACATAGGAAAGAGATTGTTGAGCTGTTTGAGAACGCAAACTATGTAATTGATTCAGAGAGTGCAACTTCCATCTCTTTCAAGTTGAGAAACCCTTTCATGCGTCTTCTCCGCCTGTATGAGGACAAGGTTATAATTGACTATGCAGATTACCCTGTACTCATTGAGGGGCTGAGGAAAGATGTATTGAGGTTTTCACGCAACATTGAGTATTACATCTGCAGGGAAGAGGAAGACAAATAGCCTCCCGCATCCTGCAATAATGGAGCAGCACCATGAAGACCGTAAAGAAGTTCACAGATTCCTTCAGCGCCAATGTGGCAAAAGGGATGCTCGAGAATGCCGGCATAAAGGCCGCCATCCTCGGAGAGAACACACCGCTGTGGGCAGGGGTTTGCAATACGGACCTGCTATGTATTGAACTGGTAGTGAATGAAGAGGACTATTCTGAGGCCTGCAGGCTTCTAGCCGCGGACTCAAGTGCAGAATAGAACTCCTCCCCAAATTTTCTGATTATTGGTTCCCGTAAGAATTGATATACGGGGACTTTTTCTTTTTTCCCCTTTTCAAAGGCACATTTGCAGATGTTCCACCTGTGCAGGTTCAAGGCCTGCACGCCGTTTGAAAGCACACTTACCCTTATGGGATAAAGGGCACAGGATATGGGTTTGCGGAACTTGCTTTCCCCTTTGCAATAGGCAAGCTCAGTTGCACAGAAGCAGTTGTGGTCCTTGTCAAATGAGGTATATACACACTCTTCATTGTTCACAAGCGGGGTAACAAGGTCTCCGTCCCGGTCCACCACTGCAAACCCCTGCTTATGGAGGGCACATTTCCCCTCCGGTGTCATATACCTGCTGTATGAATCATACTCCTTCCTGAAACACTCAACCTCATCTGCCTCCAGTGGGGCACCGCTGTCTCCAATTATGCAGCAGCATCCATGACATTTTTCAAAATCACATGCAAAATACTCCTGAAGTATCTCCGACGAGACCAGACATCCGTCTATCTCAAATATAAAGCTCCTGTCCCTTGTCACCATAGCCTAAAGATCAAAAAAGTCCCTTATGAACTGGTTTTCCCTGAAGAGGTTCTGTGTATTGACATCCTGGGTTGTACCCTCCATCACAACAGTCACCATATTGCCCCTCCTGTAAACCATATCCACGAAATCCTTGAATTTCGCCTGGGTCATCCCAGAAATTGCAGCCAGATATCCTGCATGGAAATCCTTTCCGAACAGATAGCTGTCCACAAAGGCATCCACCCAATATGCATTTGTTGCCATTGCAGCCGTAACCTTTTTCATGAAGCTCTCCTTCAAGGCCGCAAAACCGCTCTCCGGCAGGCCGTTGTAGGCCACCTGCCTGAGCCTTGAATCAAGTATGTTGAGTATTTCCGCAGCACCGGCACTGTCTGTCTCAAACCTTGAACGGCATATCATTATCTCCTCAGGATAATACTCAATCCCAGCAGAAACAGTACTTCTTGGAGAAAGCTCCTTTACCTTTCCTCCAGAGCATATGCCGTGCAGATACTCTTGCAGCAGCCCGCTCAAAACCACATTCTCCTGGGTATTCTGCATCCCGCACGACACTGTAGCGTCAACATAAGTACGCGGTATCACCATCCTGTGGAGGAAACTCCTGGAAACCTTTCCCTTGGTGTGGTAATCCGGAGTGACAAACCACTCTTCAGTCTCATGCGAAGTGTGCAATGAACCAAGATATTTCACCACATAGCCCTTAAGTTCCTCAATTTCCACATTACCTGCAAAGGCAAATACAAAATCTGCCGGATTTGCCAGTCTCCCCGCTATGGCCTTCTGTATCCTGTAGTAGTCCATATTGTCAACAAACTCCTTTGAATGGGTAGGGATAAAGCGCTTGTTGCTGAAGTTGTAGAACTCAACGGAATCCTCAAACACCTTTTTTGGGGAGAGCTTGCGGTATATTGCCTCATAGCTCTTGCCCCTGCGGTAAATGTCAAATGAGCCATAGTCGTCCTGCCGCTGGGTGAAGTTCAGGTTAATGAGGTGGAACAGCTTCTCCAGGCTCTCCTTGCCGCTGTATCCGCACAGCTCCTCCATATGGTCATTTATCTTCACCTTCAGGGAGAGGTTGTTATAGGATGACAGCTTGTCCCATCTCTGGCTTGAAAGCCCCCCAACTGCACTCAGATTTGCTATATCACTTATATATAGCTCTATATCCCTTCCCAGATTCTCCCTCACAACGGAGAGCCCCCCTTTGCTCACCGCCCTGAATGACACTGTATCCAGGGAACCCTCAGTCTTCTTGAAAAAGACCCTTATGCCATTTGAAAGGGCAAACATATATGCTCCCGACAAAGGATCCTGTGTCTCCCCCACAATGGAAACCTGCCTGTCCCCCGATATGAACTTGGGCCAGTTTACAAGCTCCTCCTTCTGTGCTGTGTAGGATGACTTTGAAAGTGAGTTGACAAATGAATTCCTTATCCTGTCTGGAGAAAGTTCATCTATCCCCTCAACATCCGGCATCCTGCATGAAATCACCACACCTTCCTTCTTTCCCAGAAGGGCTTCGGCATAGCTGTTGAGCTGGCTTGTCTTGAGGGTGTACAATATCTCCTTCATTATCTCAAAGTGCATCTCAATACTGGCCAGCGAGAAGCCGTAGAACCAGTTCTCCATTGCCCTCTTCATGAAGACAGCATTGCTCTGGTTGAACCTGTTGCTGTATATGTTGTCCAACTCCCTGAAATATATCTCCCTGGAATTGCTGAACTCCTGTGGATTGAAGCCTGATTTTGCCATTCTGTTTATCTCTCCGCTCATGAAGGATATTGCGGAATATACAGATTCCGGCAAGGTCTCAAATGTTATGCAGAATGTCTCCATATTTGCCATATCCATAAACTTGCCCCTGTTTATCCTCACATTTGAGATAGGGAGGTTCTGTGCAACTATCCCCTCCTGTATCCTGGCGGAAAGCAGTGTTGATATGGCATGATTGAAATATCCCTCAATATAAGGAACGCTTGTAAGCTTATACTTGTCCGTAAGCGGCATGCTCTGGAAATCAATGGAAACTGATGTCTTGTCATACTCAGGATCTTTTCCTATCACTACCTGGGTACCATTTACCGCCTTGGGGGTGTAATATGTCCTCTTCCCGGCCTTGAGCGGCTTTGGTATGGTTGCAAAGATTGACTTTATCTGTGTCTCCACCTTGGCAATATCTATGTCCCCCACAACGAACACGGCCTGCAGGTCCGGCCTGAACCACTGGTAATAGAAGTTCCTGAGCTCCTTTGAAGAATATGTATCAAGGCTGTTTATCTGCCCTGCAGTAATTGTACGGGCGTACGGGCTCTTGGGATACAGCTCCTTCCTCAGGGCATCATCTATCCTCTCCTGTGCGTCAAACTGGTCTATCAGACTGTTCCTGAGCATTGGCATTGTCTGTGCAACATCCTCCTCATCAATGTTGATTGAGGCCATCCAGTTATATAATATCAGCAGGGTGGAATCCATGGTGTTCTGGCTCCCGACAGGGACATTCCCTATTGTGTACACAATCTCGTCCGCCCCGGTCTCAAAGATAATGTTCTTGCTCCCCACTCCAATGGAATTGAGATATTTCACTATTGTGGAATCTGTAAAGTTCCTGGTACCTCTGGTTGAAAGGAGCTCCAACATCTTGCACATCCCCTTCTGGTTACCCTCTTCAAGGGAGGTCCCCACCTTCTGGGCCACAGCAAAATCCGCATGTCCCTTCACTGCATCATTCCTTATGACATAGTAGGTAAGTCCGTTTGCAAGTTTCCCCGTCTTCACCCTTGGGTCATCAGGGAGCTTCTTTACATCCGGATCCTGTGGGGCCGCAGCGCTGCCGATCAGGGCAGTAAGAAGCAATATGGTTATCAGGCACAATTTTTGTTTCATTCTCACAATATGTTTTGCATCCGTTGTGTAAATTGCAAATTTACAAACTTTAAATCTCTTTTTTGATTGTACATCTATTTTTTTTACATTTGCCAAGATAAAAGACAATAACAACACAAAAACTATAAATACAAAATGAGAAAGATCGCTAAACTACTTGCGGCAGCAGTTCTTGCATTTACTGTTTGCACAGCTGCCAACGCACAGGATTTGACACAGGCAACTGAATTGTACAATGCAGCTGCAACTGCACTTAACGAGGGTAATGAGGCCGGTGCACTGGAGAATTTCCAGAAAGCACTTGCCATGGCAGAGGGCCTTGGCGAGGAGGGTGCAACCCTTGCAGGTGACTGCAAGAACATCATCCCTAATCTTGTACTGAAGATGGGCAAGGATGCTGCAAACGCAAAAGATATGGACAAGGCCATTGAGCTTTTGGCACAGGCACAGAAACTTGCAACAGAGTATGGCAATCCTGAGGTTGCTGAGGAGGCAAAAGACCTTGTTCCACAGATCTACATCGCCGACGGTAACGCACTTTTGAACGAGAAGAAATTCGCTGAGGCTGCAGCCGAGTACCAGAAAGCCATTGACCTCAACGGTGAGAACGGCATTGCCTGGTTGAGACTTGGTATGTGCAAGGCCAACACAGGTGACGTAGAGGGTGCTGTAGCAGCATACACAAAAGCTGCCGAATTTGGCCAGAAGGCAAACGCAGACAAACAGCTCGGCAACATCTACCTCAAGAACGCAGTTGCCGCATACAAGGCAAAGAACCAGGCCGCAACCCTTGAGAACGTATTGAAGGCCAATGAGTACGGCAACACCAAAGCCAACATCTACGGCGGTATGGCTGCATTCAACCTGAAGAAATACGATCAGGCAATCTCTTTGCTTGAGGGAGATGCTTCAATAAATGCAAAATACTATCTTGCAAGGGCTTATGAGGCTAAAGGCAATAATGCAAAAGCTTGTGAGTACTACAAGCAGATCACTTCAGACAAGAACTTCGGCGCTTACGCAACCAGCAAAGTTGGCACACTATGCAAATAGAGCTTGAGCTGCTGGCTCCGGCAAAGAATAAAGGTATCGGCATTGCAGCTATAGACTGTGGTGCCGATGCTGTATATATTGCAGGCCCGCGTTTCGGGGCAAGGGAGGCTGCCGGCAATTCAATCTCCGATATTGCGGAGCTGGCTGACTATGCCCATAAGTTCGGCGCCAAGGTGTATATGGTGGTGAATACCATCCTGTACGAAGATGAGCTGCAGCATGCAAGGGAGACAATTGTACAGGCTCACAGGATTGGGTGTGATGCAATCATAGTACAGGATCTTGCCATACTGAAGATGGATCTTCCGCCCATTGAACTCTTTGCCTCAACACAGACAAACATCAGGACTCCTGAGCAGGCCAGGTTCCTGGAATCACTCGGCTTCAGCAGGCTCATCCTGGCGAGGGAGCTGGGGGCGGCACAGATTGCTGCAATTAAGGCGGCAACAACTGTTCCACTTGAATCATTCGTGCATGGCGCCCTGTGCGTAAGCTACAGCGGGCAGTGCTACCTGAGCCAGAAGATTACAGGGAGGAGTGCCAACCGCGGATGCTGCGCACAGGCCTGCAGGAACAGCTATACGCTGGTGGACAGCACCGGAAAGGAGCTGCGGAAGAATGCCCCTCTCCTCTCACTCAAGGACCTTAACCTGAGCGGCCACATACAGCAGATTGTGGAGGCTGGGATAACCTCCTTCAAGATTGAGGGAAGGCTCAAGAACGAATCCTACATAAAGAATACCGTGCTGCTTTACCGCCGGAAAATTGATGAATTCCTGGCCAGGGACAAAAGATACAGGCGTGCCTCATACGGAACATGCAAGGGAGGGTTCACCCCGGATCCTGCAGCTACATTCAACAGGGACTACACTAACCTGTTCATTGACGGGAAGAGGGGGAGATGGAACAGCAGGGACGGTGCGAAATATCTGGGAGAATTTGTCGGGAATATGGTTTCTGCCGGAAAGAACCGGTTCGGACAACTCCATTTCTCATATAGGCTGAATGAGGGGAAAAGACCCATACAGAATGGCGACGGATTGTGCTTTGTTACTCCCGGAGGTGAGATTCTGGGAGCAAGGGCAAATACCTGCAACGGAAGTATGGTTGCCACAACGGAAAAGCTGCAGGTTGCTGCCAATTCAAGAATATACAGGAACTTCAACATTGCATTTGAGAAGGAACTTGAAAGGAACATGCCATGCAGGGAAATTGATGTGAAGCTTGCCATAAGGGAAGAAGAGGGGGAGCTGTGCATATATGCCTCAACGGATGAAGGGATATGCATATGCCATAAGGTGGGGCAAAAGGGCGAAACGGCCCAGAATCCTGCAATGGCATCGGAGGGGATAAGGAAACAGCTTGGAAAAAGGACAGACATATTCTCCTTCAGCGTGGAATCAATCCTGGTGCAGGACATGCCGTTTTTCCCCGCCTCCGTACTTAACGGGATAAGGAGGGATATGGCCGCTGAACTTTCCAATGAGATAAGGAGGGTTACAGACGCTGCCAGAAAGCATGCCGGAGAGGTATTCCTGCAGAAAAAGAGGGATGCAGTCCCTCTCCGCGCGGACAATAGGCTCACATATCTGGCCAACTGTGCCAATTCCCTTTCAAGGGAGCTTTACGCCAGCCTTGGAGCCACGGAGATTGCCCCGGCATACGAACTGCAGGAGGAGCCTCAGGCAGAACTCATGAGGACAAAATACTGCATAAAGTATGAACTGGGCCTATGCCCCAACTACCTGGCAAGATGGGCCACAGACAAGGGGTACAGGGACAACACCTCAAAAATCTCATTTACGGAGCCTCTATACCTGCTCAACGGCAAGAACCGGTTCAGGCTTAAATTTGACTGTGCCAATTGTGAAATGTTGGTAATTGGATAAAAAAACTTAATTTTACACCATGCCTTTTTCTAAGATTACAGGACATAGCGCAATAATTGACAACCTCCGGAGCATGGTGGATGCCGGGAGGATGCCGCATGCCGTACTGTTTGTAGAGAAAGAGGGATACGGAGCCCTTTCCGTTGCACTTGCAACGCTGGAATACATGTTCTGCAGGGAGCACAGGGAAGGGGACAGCTGCGGTGTATGCAGCAACTGCATAAAGACAGGCAAGCTGGTACATCCGGACATTCATTTCACCTTCCCGATAAATGTCTCCACCACAATAGGCGGCGACAAGAGGGGTGATGTGGAACAGTTCTACCCCGCATGGAGGGAACTGGTAAAGAGGAACCCCTATTTTGGGGAACAGGAGCTGTACAAGGCATTAGGGATAGACAACAAGCTGGGTACCATCAGCGTTGCCGAAGCCAATTCAATCATACGCAAGCTCAGTCTCAGTTCGTACGAAGGGGGGGCAAGGGTTATGCTTGTAATGTTCCCGGAACGGATGAACCAGGAAGCGGCCAACAAGCTGCTGAAAAATCTGGAAGAACCGGGAAACGGAACATATTATTTCTTAATTTCGCACAATCCGGAAAGGATAATCTCCACAATCCTCTCCAGATGCAGGATAGTTGAGCTCCACCCCATTGAGAATGGAATCCTGCAGCAGGAGCTGCAGCGCAGATGCGGGCTCAATGAAGAGGATGCCGCATTCCGGGCAAGATGCTCGGGCGGGAGCCTGGGCAAGGCTCTGGAGCTTATAGGCAGGGGGGAAGAACAGAGTGAAGAGAACGGCATCTTCATTTCAATTCTGCAAAATGCCCTCAGAAAAGACCTGGCCTCCCTCATGGATTCATGGGAACAGATTGCCTCCTGCGGCAAGGAGAAGCAGAAGGGCATCTGCATTGAAGGTGGAGAAATATTGAGAAAGCTGTACATGATGAGTCTCGGACTGGAAGAGATTTCATATTCCTCCGCAGGGGAGAGGGAAAAGCTGCGGGAGCTGTCGGGAAAAATAAGGCCCGATTTTTATCAGAAAGGCACGGGGTGGCTCAACAATGCCCTGGAGTGCATTGAGCGCAATGTGAACCCCAAATTTATTTTCTGCGATTTATGCAATCGCATATTCTACAATATATGATTATGGGAACAATTAAAGAGTACGACTGCCAGAGAGGTTGTGAAAAGGAGATAAGCAGCACAGGTGAGATTTCATGCACATACAGCAGGAGCTGCTGCAAGCTGGGTGTATTCAACTGGCTGGATGGGATAACCCAGGAAGATATGAAGGACCTCTTTGAGGTACGGTTCAAGAATACACGCAAATATATATTCAGGAACGCATCAGAGCAGAACCTGAAGATTGGAGACATTGTGGTTGTGGAGGCCCAGAACGGGCACGATGTGGGTATAGTTACCCTTGCCGGCCCAATAATAGCCAACCAGCTCAAGAGAGACAGGATAGACCCTACAGCATACGAGTTCAAGAGAATCTACCGCAAGGCCCGCCCTGCAGACATACAGAAATGGCAGGAGGCAATAGCCCGGGAGCACAAGACAATGATAAGGTCCAGGCAAATGGCTGCAGACCTCCAGCTGAACATGAAGATTGGGGATGTTGAATTCCAGGGAGACGGCACAAAGGCCATCTTCTACTACATAGCGGATGAAAGGGTGGATTTCCGCCAGCTGATAAAGGACTTTGCAGAGGAATTCCGTATCAGGATTGAGATGAAGCAGATTGGAGCAAGGCAGGAGGCAGGCCTTATAGGAGGACTTGGAGTATGCGGGCAGGCACTCTGCTGCAGCAGATACATGAACAACTTCCAGTCCATTACCACGCAGGCCGCAAGATGCCAGGACCTCTCCCTCAATCCGCAGAAACTGGCAGGACAGTGCGGCAAGCTCAAATGCTGCATCAACTACGAGGCTTCCGTATATGTGGATGCACAGCAGAAGATTCCTAAGGTTACCGAGCCGCTCCAGTTTGAAGATGGTGAGGCATACCTCATGAAGACAGATATCCTCAAGGGGATGATGTGGTTCTCTTATGACCCCAAGAGCATGGCCAACATGATAACCCTTACCGCCAAGGAGGTGAAGGAGGTGATACTCATGAACAAGAAAGGGCAAAAGGCCCCTTCAAGGATGCATGACAACCTGGCCGACAAGTCTCCTGAGTTCATGAGTGCAGCCGGTGAAGAGAGCATCTCCCGCTTTGACAATGACAAGAAGAAGAAAAAGAACCGCAACAGGAAAGGACGCGGGCCAAAAGAGGGGAACAGTGAAAAGAGGCAGCACAGGGAAAGGGGCGGCAGACAAGACAAGGGCAATGGGGCTTAAGATTCCAGCAGCAGTCCTTGCCGTTGCTGCATTACTGTTGGCATATTCCTGCACCTCCAGGCCGGCAGTTGACTATGCATACGCCAATCTGGACAGGATACACGGATGGAGCGGGGATGAGGATGTCACTCTCCTGCTTGACATGACAGACACCACAGGGGCATGTGAACTTTACATAACAGGCGAAGTGGCCACAGGCAGGAGTACTGCAGAAAAGAAAGGACTCCCGCTGCTCATACTCCTTACCTCTCCCTACGGTACACAATACAGGGATTCCGTAACGCTTCCCCTGCGTGTGCTGGAAGACGGCAGAAGCGGCAAGACCTCACATGGAGTAAGGGAAATAGTATGGCCCTACAGAAAAGACATTTACAACAAGATTCCGGGCCGGTGGGCCATAACCCTATCAAAAGGGGATAAAAATGAGGATTACAGCAATATCCTCGGGCTTGGAATACACTGCAAACAAAACAAGTAATGAGTTCAAAAGACAAGCTTAGGAAATTCAGGGAAAACGAAACATTCGGATGCCTTTACCAGCCACAGACAGAGGAGGTGCTGGGCAAGGACTATACACTGAAAGGGAAATGGCACAGTGAGGTTTTCAAGAACAGCAACCCCATCACACTGGAGCTGGGCTGCGGCAAGGGGGAGTACACCATTGCCCTTGCAAAGATGTTTCCCGACAGAAACTTCATAGGCATTGATATAAAGGGAGCCCGCCTGTGGAAAGGGGCAAAGGAGGCAACAGAGCTCAAGATGCCCAATGTGGCATTCATCCGCACCAGAATAGAGTTCATAGAATCCCTCTTTGCCAAGGATGAAATAGAGCAGATATGGATTACCTTCGCAGATCCCCAGCTCAAGAGGGAGCGCAGGAGGCTTACCGGCCCCATGTTCCTTCACCGCTACAGGAACTTCCTCCGCCCAAGCGGGATAATCAACCTCAAGACAGACAGCCGCTTCCTCCATGAATACACCCTTGCCTGCGCACAACAGAACAACCTGGAGATAATGGAGGCAAACACAGACATATACGGCAGCGGCAGGGCAGACGAGATTCTCTCAATCCGCACCTTCTACGAGGCACATTACATAAAGAAAGGCCTCCCGATAACCTACATGGCCTTCAGGATAAACAATCCAGGTGAGCTGGTATCCCCAAAATGGGATGAAGACTACTGGTACTGCCAGGAGATAGAGAGCCACGGCTTTGTACCGGCGAATAAAGGGTAAAAAAATGAGAAGGGCCCTCCGGATTCCGGGGGCCCTTTTCTGTTGAGTAAGAAACTCCTACAATGTCTTTGGCGGATACATTGCATTCCACCATGTAGGGTCATCCTGGAGCCATTTGGCGAACCAGGCGAAGATGGTGTTCTGCCATAATATACGCTTGTTGTAATCAAGGATGTGATGGTCCTGGTCCTTTACAAGTACCATTGCTGTTTCCTTGCCCAGGAGCTTGAGGGCCGTGTACATCTGTATGCTCTCCCCTACAGGTACGTTGGTGTCTGCATCTCCGTGTACAAAGAGGATTGGGGTGTTCACCTTGTGGGCATTGTAGAGCGGGCTCTGTTCTACATAAAGGTCCCTGTGGCTCCAAGGGTAGCTGTTTGCCATTGACACCTCGCTGTATGAGTAACCCCAATAGCCTTCACCCCAGTAGCTGGTGTGGTCGCTGATGCCGGCATGTGAGATTGCTGCGGCAAAGATGTCTGTTATTGTCTGGAGATACTGTGTGGTGAATCCTCCGTAGGATGCACCTATACAGCCTATCTTCTTTTCATCTACAAAGCTGTGCTCCTTGCAGAACTGTTTTGTACCCTCAACTATGTCATCTGCCGGACCGTTTCCGGCTGTGTTCACGTGGCGGGCAGAGAACTCCTGCCCGAACCCGGTGGCTCCGCTAGGGTTCACAACATACACCACATATCCCATGGCGGCATACAGGTGGTGTGGATATCTGCTCTCAAAGTTCCTGCTTGTAGGGCTGCAGCCTCCGTAGTAGTTTACAATAAGCGGATATTTTTTTGAAGGGTCAAAGTCTGAAGGGAGATAGTAGCGCCCGTTTATTTCATCACCTTTGGAGTTGGTGAAGTTCCAAGGCCTGCACTCACCAAGCTTCACTCCGGCGAGTATCTCTTTGCTTAGGTCTTCAAGAAGCGAACTCTTCCCTTTCTTGAGGTCAAGAATATATGAGCGGTCAGAGTTTGATGCCCCCTGCCCGTACCATACCATTACGGGAGCTGCAGATGCCATGGTGAACCTGTTTACAAGATCTTCCTGGGTAGGGATCTGCTCTATCTTCCCATTTGAAGGGTTGAGCCTGTAGAGGCTCTTGCAGTCCTTGTTCTCGGCGGTGAAATAGATGTTGCCGTCAAACTCACTCCACTCGTAGCTTCCCACATTAGGGTTGAACTCCCTGGTTACAGGTACAATCTTCTTGTCTGCCAAGGTCATTATGTAGAGCTGGTAATCATACATGCTCGGGGTCTGCCCCTCTTTCACATTCTTGCCTATTCCTCCCAATGCCTCAGGTGAGCCGCTGATGGCAATTGACTTTCCGTCAGGGGAGAATTTTGCTGAGTTGATGAATCCGTCATCCTCAACCAGAGGTTCCATGCTGAGTGTGGCTACATCCATCAGATACAATGATGACAATGATGTAGGACGCTCCGTGAGCCTGCTCCTGCCTGTCATGACAAGAAGCTTGCTGCCGTCTGCAGAGATGTCTGCCACCCATATGCTGCTGTAACCGAAGGTAAGCTGCTGCATAACACCTGTTGCAAGGTTGTATTTTGCCAGGTATGACCTGTTCCTCCAGCCCGGCTGGCGGTCGTCCGGTTCAATCACCTCGTAAATCTCCTTTTTCTCGGCCGGCCCTTTCTGCTCTACCTGGTAGAGGAGGTAATCTTCTGAAGGGGATATCTGGAAATGGCCGTCGGGAATATTATGTGCAAACACAGTTTCTTTTCCTGTTGCAGGGTCAGTTGTGATGATGTCCCTTCCTGAGGCATCTGTACGGATGCTCCAGTATCTTGAGGTTGCCGGCATCCAGCGGATCCCCTCACTTGTGCGGGCCACAATATTCCCTGTTGCAAGTTCGGTTACAGTTGTGCTGCGGCTGCTCTTGCCCTCGGGAAGTGAGGTGGTGTAGCCAGTGATGAGGTATTTCCCGCAAGGTGAAAGGCTTACATTCTGGAATCTGGTACCGTGGAGCACATCCTTGAGGGTGTATTTCCTCAATCCGTCCTCCCTGAGTGAGATGATCCCTTCCACCTCGCTTTCAACCTTTATGGATGGTTTGGCTTCAAACTCACCGCCTGCAAGGAACTTTACCACCACAGAGTGGGTAGCAGGCTCAAGCTCCAGCTTGTTTCCCTGCAGTTTCTTGCCGTTGAGATATACCTGGAAGTTCTCCAGCCCCTCTATCTTGAGTTCCCCTTTTGCGTACCTGCTGTTCTCAAGGGTGAATCCCAGAAGATTTATGTTGAGGGCTTCACCTCCGAATCCGGCAGCCGGAAGGGCGGCAAGCGGGGCATCCTTAAGGGCTTCAAATGAAACATAGCTGTCAAGCAGACCCTTTGCGTCAAAAGGTTTTGCATTGACATCGGTGCCGTTTACCATGTACGGTGCGGTAACCGCATACGGGCCGGCATATCTGAACATGGTAACCTCCATGCTCTCAGCAATTGCCAGTAAACTGCTCATAAATGCAATTAGTGTTACAAATAGTTTCTTCATATTTTTCAGGTTTTTTTGTCATTTCCATGGAGAGTCCGTTCATTGGAGGGATTCCAGCCAGGCTGCAAATCCGGCATAGTTCTTCCTGGCGCTCCAGCTCTCCTCCCACTCCCTCCTTGCCGCCAGTGCCAGTTCAAATTCAGGCATCTCAAGGCTGCCGAGTATCCAACGGGAAATTTCGCCGGCCAGCTCCTCTGCTGAAATGTCCTTCTTGAGGAGCCTTCCGCAGGTGCAGCCTTCAGGTATAAGCTCCCTTACCGCCCCCACATCTGTTGCCAGTACAGGTGTGCCGAATGAAAGGGCCTCCATAATGGATACCGGAATACCCTCGGAACGGCTTGCATTTATGAAAAGATCCGTATAGTGGGTCTGATAATACTCCATAACCTGCCTGTGGGACATGGCCCCCTTGAAGTTGAACGCTACAGGTACAATGCCTTCTTCACCCTCAGGAACACCATTCTGCATCACCATCTCCTTGACAGGTTCCAGCAGCGGTCCGTCACCTATATGTGTCCAGCAGATATGGTTCACCCCCTTATCACTGAGTGCCGCTGCAAGATTCCGGTCCCTCTCCAGATACAGCATTGCGGCAGCAAGCAGGTGTACCCTCTTCAATTCAATTACATTTGAACAGCTTACAATATTGTATGCCCCAGTGCTGTCCGGCCCCCCCTCCTGGTTGGATACCGGTGCGCCCAGATTAGGGCAGGCATCACTATGCCAGAAACTGCCAAGCCTGTGTACGGAAATGTTGCGTGGCCGGTTCGTGTATCTTGCCTCAATATATTCCCTGCCGTTCTGTGAAGCCGGAACAGCATGGTCAATGGCCCCGTAGAGCATTTCCCTGAACGGTAGATATCCTTTTGCCTCTTCATAAATGTCAGACCCGTGGAACCTTACAACAAAGGCAGGGGCCTTGTTTCCCATCCTCTTCTTCAGGAAAGGGATTGTGAGGGCAGACTTGTCACCCCAATAGAAGTAAGCCACCCTGCACCTCTCCAAAGTCTCCGTAATTTCCCTCATCTTCTCCCCGTTTCCCAGGATTGAACGGAGTATGCAGAGGTAATTCCCCCATATCCATACCTTTCTGCTGTCTGTGTATATCTTCTTCCCGATAAATTCCCTTATTGCAAACCATAATGGGGCGGGTGAGAATGCCCCGCCCAGCAGGAGCTCCCATTTGTCCTTATGGTCTCCTTTCAGCAGGGGACTGTGCAGTACGGCATTCGCCGGCATCCGCCTTGCGGCCCCTTCATTCTCTCCTTGGGGGATATACATCGGGAATACATGTACCTTCTCCCATCCGGCAAAAACATAGGGAATCTCATCTGCGAGGAATGTCTCTCCGGTTCCGTACGGATATGTATTTGTGAATATTGCCAGTTCCTTTTTCATCATTGGTACGCTTGTAGATGTAACCATTGCAAATTTGTGGATAATTAGGCAAAAAAACAACCGGGCAGGAGATGATTCCCGCCCGGTTTGTCAAATATGGATTAATGTCCTAAAGCTTTGCAAACTCAATGTCGTTGGCAGCCCTCTTTGCATATTTCTCCTCTTTCTCTGCAATCTCAAGAAGCTCTTTTGCTTTTGTATTGTTGCCTTGGCGTGCAGCTATGATAGCCTTCAGGTAAGACTTGCATGCACATCCGCCATTGCCAAGGAGTGCAGAAGCCTTGCTGAGATTGCCGTTAAGCACATTTATAAGTGCCTCATTGTAGGAACCGGCCCCTTCAAGGAGAGATGCAGCACTCTTGTAGTCACCCTTGAGGATGAGGAGGGCACCCATATTCTCTTTTGCCTCAGCCATGTCCCCAGTTTTTGCAAGGTACTCTGTTGCTGCGTCAAAGTTCCCTTCCTGCATGGCAGCCACAGCCATATTGTTGTAGTAGCTGTCACTCTTATCTTCCATTTTTGCAAGGTATCCTTCAGCCTCTTCTGTCTTGCCTGCCTTCAGGCAGAGGGCTGCAAGGTTATTGTATGCCCTGCTGCTGTTGTATTTCTTTGCAGCAGCCTTATAGATTTCAGCCTTGGCATCATCCTTGTCAAACAAGGTTGCGCCATAGAGGAGCGCCTCCTCATCAAGCTGGCCTATATTATTGTTGATAATCTGGGTAAGCTCTTCGTCTGTCCAGTTCTTGTACTCAACGTTGGCAACGAACCTTGCCCTGCGCAATGCAGGAAGCACCTTGTCTGCCAATGTCTTGAACACGGCGCTCATGTTCTTTATCTCACGCTCCCTCACCGCAGGGTCTGAATACATTGAGAGGACTCTGAGGATAAGGTCCTTATCCTCAATGTCAGAAGCCTGTACAAGCTCCTGGAATCCTTCCCAGTCTTCTGAAATCTGAGAAACATTAAGAGGAATGTCCTTCACTGCAGCCTTCTTTGATATTACCTTTACAAATGCGGTCTCTGCAGATTTGGCCCTCTCCTCTGACAACTTGCTGTTGAGGTTCATGCTTCCGTCGGGAGAAGCATAGGCAATGATGTCATTTGAAACGATGGTCTTGCGCCCGTCATTCTTCGCCTCCTTGAGGAACTGCTCAAACTCCTTCATCTGCTCTGTCCTGAGCTGATTGTTCCTCACATTGGACTGGTTTATGTTGTAGAGAATCTGGGATTCCTTCTGCTCAAGGATAATCTTCTGGTACTCATCACTCTCAAAAGAGGGGGTGCCATTTGTCTTTACGAGCATATATGTGCAGTTTGTTCCGTCTGCAAGCTTGTAGGCAACGGGGAACTTGTATTGTCTGCTGCGCTTGCCGTCATACGCAACTGCCCTGAGCTCCAGCCTTGCCTTCTCCATCCCCGGCTTGTAGTTGAAGGTTACATTTCTGGAAATCTCACCGCCTTTCCTATATGATATGGCGTTATAGTTATCCATTATCTTGTCTCCCTGCAAGGTAAGTACAGGACCTACAACCTCGCCACCGTCATAAACGAGCACAGGGGTTACGTTGAGGAATGATTCGCTGAGGAAATAGTTTGCAGGAAACTTCATGGTATATGTGGCGGATATCTTGCCGGCTACAGCCTCAAGGACATCAGAAGGTGTTCCGTTACCGGTTTCACAAACCACTTCTGTTCCAACAGAATCAGCCATGGATACCATTTTTGAAGGGTTGCTGCACGCTGCCATTGCAAGGCAGGCGCAAGCTAAAAGAAAGCTTTTTCTCATATTCATTATTTTAATGGTTTAATTATTTTTATTCCCAGTCATTCCTTGAGTTAAGGAATTCAAGGTCCTCCACGGTGTCAACCGCGTGTGTCTGCCAGCAGGTTTCGGCAACCCTTATCCTGAGCCCGTTCTCAATCCATCTGAGCTGCTCCAGCTTCTCTGTCTTTTCAAGGAAGCTCTGCGGCATGGCGCATATCCTTGCCAATGTATCTGCCCTGTAGCCGTATAGGCCTATGTGGCGGTAGAATCTGGTCTCCCTTACATACTCATCAGTAATCTCCACGTCCCTTGAATACGGTATTGGGGTACGGCTGAAGTATATTGCGTCATTATTCTTGTCTACTATCACTTTGGGGCTGTTGGGATTGAGGAGCTGTGCCTTGTCATCAATCCTCTTTACAAGGGTTGCAAGTTCCACTTCAGGGTCATTGAAGCACTCCCCAAGCTGTGTGAGCTGCTCTGGCCTGATATATGGCTCGTCTCCCTGCACATTTATCACAACGTCAAAAGACTCCCCGCACTCTTTCATATAGTTGTTCAAGGCCTCGTAACATCTGTCCGTGCCGCTGTTGTGTTCGGTTGATGTCATTACAACTTTCCCGCCAAACCCCTTTACCGCATCGTAGATTCTTGCATCATCCGTTGCTACGCAGGCATTGGGGAATGCCTTCACTGTCTGCTCATATACCCTTTGTATCATAGGCTTGCCGTTCACTATGGCAAGAGGCTTGCCCGGAAAACGGGATGAACCGTACCTGGCAGGAATTAAAGCTAAAATTTTCATTGCTCTCTTATCTTTTCTCCCGGTGGGGCTATTTTGAACAAAAGTAGTCAAAATTGGCTTTATTGCAGTAGAAAATTTTTAACTTTGCCAATTATGGAATTACAAAATCTAAAGCAGAGGTTTGATATTATTGGCAATGATCCGGTCCTTATCAGGGCGCTGGAGATTGCCGTACAGGTAGCCAATACGGATCTGTCCGTTCTGGTTACAGGAGAGAGCGGTGTAGGAAAAGAGGTGATTCCCCAGATTATACATCAGAACAGCGCGCGCAAGCACGGGACATATATAGCGGTAAACTGTGGTGCAATACCTGAAGGTACCATAGATTCTGAGCTTTTCGGCCATGAGAAAGGCTCATTTACAGGAGCAACAGAAACCCGCAAGGGGTATTTTGAGACGGCCAACGGAGGTACAATCTTCCTGGATGAAGTGGCGGAACTCCCGCTTTCAACACAGGTGAGGCTGCTGAGGGTGCTCCAGACAGGAGAATTCTATAAGGTGGGCTCCTCAAAGGTACAGAAGACAAATGTAAGGGTTGTTGCGGCCACAAACATAAATCTGCCGCATGCCATAAGACACGGGAAATTCAGGGAGGACCTATACTACAGGCTCAATACTGTCCCTATAGTGATACCTGCCCTCAGGGAGAGGGTTGCCGATATAAATCTCCTGTTTACCAAGTTTGCGGTTGATTTTGCGCAAAAGTACAAGATGCCTGCGGTGAAGCTTTCTCCTGCCGCGCAACATCTTTTGTCGCAATACAGGTGGCCTGGTAATGTGAGGCAGCTCAAGAGTGTTGCGGAGCAGATGTCAATCCTGGAGGAGGAGAGGCTTATAGAACCTTCAATATTGCAGAAGTATCTGCCTGCGGACGGGCCTGGTTCACTGCCTGTGGTTGGTGGAGAGTTCCACAGCAATGATTTTGTAAACGATAGGGAGAAGTTCTATATGGCATTGCTGCAGCAGATGCAGCATGAGATGCAGGCCCTCAAGAATGATATTGAGCGGCTTAATGGACTGGTTCCTTTAGAAGGCGGGGAGTTTGGACAGATGCATGCGCTGCCCTCTGTTGTCCCATCCGTTCCATCTGTCCCTTCTGTTCCGGTGGCCTCTGCCTTGCAGCAGGCTCCTGCAGCGCAGACAATCAGTGCAGCCGTGTCACAGCATCCGGCATCTTCACCTCTCAATGCCAATGATTCAGGGATAGCAGTAGATGCAGATTATGAGGAAGATCTCTCCATCCCCAATGCAACTGATGCACTAATAAGACGGGCACTTAAAAAATATGAAAACAAAAAGGATGCGGCTGAAGCCCTGGGGATATCCGAAAGGACATTGTACAGGAAAATAAAGGAGCTGGACCTTGAGGAGGAATAATATGAAACCAAAACTGTTTTTTCTTTTGGCGGCATTACTGCCGCTGCTCACGGCTTGTGGAATATATAAGTTCAATGACACATCCATTGCACCTGATGTGCATACTATATCTGTGTACAACATTGAAAATAAGGCCATGAAGGTAAACCCTTCATTGAGCAACACCCTTACACTTGCCCTTCAGGACCAGTACAGGAAGCTTACAAAGCTGGAAATGCTTGAAGATGGCGGTGACCTTGAGGTGAGCGGGTATGTAACATCATATGATGTCACCCCTACGGCTGTTACAGCACAGGAGGTTGCGGCGCAGAACAGGCTCACCATTGCAGTGAAGATCACATTCAAGAACAACAAGCATGAGAAGGAGAATTTTGAGAAGTCATTTGTGGCTTTCCAGGATTATGACTCCAACCTCTCACTGGATGCTGTAGAGGCACAGCTTGTTGATGATATAGTTGAGATACTCGTAGAGGACATATTTAACGCAACAGTGGCAAACTGGTAGATTTTGGATTCAGGTACACGCATACAGGATTTGGAAGTTACGGCGCTGCAGGCGCTTGTTACCCGCTACCCGTGGTTTTCATATGCACGGGAGGTTCTCTTGTGCAGGCTGGTTGAACTGGAGCCGCAGTGCCTGGAGGGCAGATATAGGGAGAATCTTGTCTTCTTTCCACGCAGGGATGCAGTGCTGCTCAGATGCCGTGCCATCGCAGAAGATGGAAAGGGGAAAGATACGGAGGATATGCTTTCCGTAGAGATGCTGCTTGATGCGGAAGAAGACATGGAACTGCTCTCTGATGTGGAGATATCGGGAGGAGAACAGGCACATGAGCCGGTATTTGAGGTTGATTTTGATGGGGGAGAGGAGGATGGAAACTACCAACTGGTAAAGGAGAAACCGAAGATTGTGGTAGTGGGGGGTGACTATTTTTCCAAGGAGGATCTGGCACAGCTGAATGAGGAGGAGAAGGCTGCGGAGATAAGGTTAGGAGCTCCCGCAGCAGCCTGTGGTGATTGTGACCCTATTGAATGCAGCCAGGAGGTGCCAGACTATAATTCTATGGATTTTGTTACTGAAACACTTGCAGGAATCTATGCGGATCAGGGCTATTATGACAAGGCTATAGAGGTTTATGCAAAACTAATTTTGCTATATCCAGAAAAAAGTGCTTACTTTGCAACCCTTGTAAACGAAATAAAGTCAAAAAATTAATATAGATAATTATGTACACAGTTATTGCTATCCTTATTGTAATTGCAAGCGTTATCCTTACTCTTGTAGTATTGGTACAGAACTCAAAAGGTGGCGGATTGGCTGCAAACTTTGCTGCAGGCAACCAGACTTTCGGTGTAAGACAGACTGCAGACTTCCTTGAGAAGGCTACATGGACACTTGCAATCATAATCATTGTACTTTGTATTGCTGCAACAGCCTTTGTTTCTACAAGAAATGCAGAGGGCAACTCAACACTCATTGAGAAGATTGAGAATACAGCACCGGTAGCACAGCCGCAGTTCCCAACTGATGCCGCAGCTCCAGCCGTAGAGGCAGTACCTGAAACTGAGCCAGCTCAGTAGTAACTAAATTGTTACAAGGAATCGTTAGGGTTGATTATGTCAGATTTGCAGTAAAGACGCTGTATAACAGAGGATTGCTGAAAAATATCAGCCTGTAAGGCTAAAAGGGGATGAACAAGTATATCCCCTTTTTTGTTTTTATGGTACTATGTGTTACAAGGTAGTGTGAAATATATGTATATTTGCATAACAAACAACATTGCAATAAAAGATATACTAAAATCTACGGATAGCTATGAAAAAGACAGTTAATGTAGGAATTGGCGGAAGGAGTTTTGCCATGGATGAGGATGCATATTCAAAATTGAAGAGATATCTGAATACCTTCAGGACCAAGAGCAAGTTGGGGCTGCAGAGCAAGGAGGTGATGGATGACCTGGAAGAGAGGATATCGGAACTCTTCTCAGAGGAGATAACCCAGTACCGCAATGTGGTGGACATAACTTTAGTGGAGAAGGTGATTGCACAGCTTGGAATGCCTGATGGGGAGCCGTACAGCGAAGATGGAAGTGATCCTATCTCTGAAATTTTCAGTGGCAACAGGCCATCCAGGAAATTTTACCGTAACCCGGACAACAAGTCAATAGCAGGCGTGTGTTCAGGAATAGCGGCATATCTGAATATTGATACCCTTCTTGTAAGAATCATATTCATAATAGGGCTGTTCATGGGCTCTGCAGGTTTCTGGATTTATGTGATATTGTGGATAGCTGCACCTATGGCAGAGACCCCTGCCCAGAAATGTGAGCTTAACGGCCTGCCGGTAACAGCAGAAAATTTAAGGAAGTTCTCATCAAATAAATGATATGGCTATGACAGATTCTAATGTTGACAATATAAAGTCCCAGATGCGCAAGGGTGTGCTTGAGTATTGTATCCTCAGCACATTGAGGGGCAATGATGCATATGCTTCCGCCCTAATAGGGGAACTCAAGGAGGCGCAGATGATAGTTGTGGAGGGGACATTGTACCCGCTCCTTACCAGATTGAAGAACCAGGGGATGCTGAGCTACAGATGGGAGGAGAGTACGCAGGGGCCGCCGAGGAAATACTATTCCCTCACTGACAAGGGAAGGGAGGTGCTGGCAGAGATGGATGCCGCGTGGAAAGAGGTTGTTGATTCAGTTGAATACATTAAAAACAAACAGCTATGAAAGAGGTATATGACATAAGCCTTCAAGGAGTTGCCTTCAAGGTGGAGAAAGATGCCTATGAGCTTCTTGAGGGGTACCTTGAAGAACTGAAGGAGCATTATGGCAGCCAGGAGGCTGAGGTGGTAAATGACATTGAGGAGAGGATATCTGAACTCCTTTTGGAGAAAGGGTGTACCAATGGCATTGTTGTGCAGTTACATCATGTTGATGAAATCATAAAGGTGTTGGGAAGGCCCAATGAGATTGACGGCTCTCCTGAAAATCATGGGGCGAAAAAGGTAAGGAAGGGGATATACAGGGATACCCGCAACGGCATTGTTGCAGGTGTGTGCAGTGGCTTGGGTGCATATTTCAATATTGATGCGGTA
Source organism: Bacteroidales bacterium (assembly GCA_017482565.1). GTDB lineage: Bacteria > Bacteroidota > Bacteroidia > Bacteroidales > UBA932 > Egerieousia. The sequence goes on from JAFUMO010000055.1 coordinate 80,829, forward strand.
TGGGTAAGGATCATTTTCATATTGATGGCCCTGCTTTTTACAGCCCCCTCGTTCTTTGTGAGGAACTTTCTGGGAATACATATGGGGTGGTTCGGTTTTCTTCTCCTTGTTTATGCAATTTTGTGGGTAATAATCCCTGAGGCCAGGACTGTAAGCCAGAGATGTGCCATGAGGGGTGAACCGCAGAGTGTAGACCATATCCACAGCAAGTTTGCACAGGGTGCAAGGAATGTAGGGAATGAGATGTGGAACGTGGGTGCAGGCGCTACAGGCTCCTTCTTCTCCACTTTATGGAGGATAATCTGCTTTACCGTGGGGGTAGTGCTTACGGCAATCGGATTTGGAGGCATTGTAGCTCTTGGCATAGGGTTTATCGGAGCGGATATACTCACTGGAATTCCTCTTCTGGCAATGCCGGACTTCGTGGAGCTCAATATAGGGAGCACCCTTTGGCTGAAAATTTCCGGCATACTGGCCGCATTGCTGCCATTCGTGGGAATGCTGTATGGTGGAATGCAGCTCTGCTTCAGATTCAAGTCCCCAAAATGGAGGCCTGGGTTGGTCATCTTCCTGGTATGGATGGTCTCTGCACTGGTATTCACCCTCAGTTCGCTCAAGGCTTTCTCCCCTTATTATGATATGGATACAGACTATAGGGAGCAGATGGCCCTTCCGGCACAGAAGGATACATTATATGTGGAGTGTCCAAAAGTTGCAGGGCTTGAGAAGGGAAGGATGAACATTGATGCTTCAATGAACAGGCTGGAACTTTTCTATATGGGCGGGAAAGGAAAAAACACCTCAATTGCAGTATATCCAAAGTTTACCATAAGGAGAGGGGTGGTGGAGAGTCCTTATTTACAGGTTTCAATGACATCACCTTCAGAAATAGGGAATGTGGTTTCAGTGAAGGATTCCCTCATAACCATAAATCCGGCAGTCTACTCAAGGAAAGAGAAATTTGCAGGAGAACTTCACAAGATAAGGCTCTATGTTCCGGACAGTACAACGGTAATCCTCAAGGAGCCTGCAGAGTTCACATTCGGCAAGTCTGGAAGCATCCGTACAGGGATGTACAAATGATAAAGGAACCGGAAGTTTGTTCAGGCTGAAAAGAAAACATAACGTAACAGGTAATATAGCATTGTAACAGAAGCCGCAAGCTTGAGTCCGGTTCCGAAAATGAACCCCAAAAAAGCTCCGAATGCTGCAAGAAGGGAGTTTTGGAGGGGTTTCTTGTTTACAAGCAATTCGGCAATGAGGGCCCCTATGAAAGAACCTGCAATTATCCCCAGCGGAGGGAAAAATACCATCCCTGCCACCATTCCGGCAATGGAATAGCGTACTGCCAGTTTGGAACCTCCGGTAATCTTGGTGAAATATGGCTGTACCACATAATCCAAGATTGATACAACTCCCACTATCACAAGCCAGATTATGAGGAATCGGCCGGTTATTGCATTATTGGGGTTATTGAGAAGATAAAGCAGAAGGAGTGCTCCAAAGGAGAGGGGCGGCCCCGGTATTGCCGGAATAATGCACCCTACAATCCCTATTATTGAGATAATTATTGCAGCTGTATTTATAAGGATGTCAATCATCGGGAATCATTTTTTCCTTGAGCCTACATACCCGGCAAGCTGCATCAGCCTCTCTTTGGCAGTGCTTTGCGGAAGTTCTGCAATGGCATCAACAGCCTTGGATATATGCTCTTCCAGAACTGCCTGTGCCTTCTCTATACCCTTCTGTGAGTTTATGAAGGCAGTAACCTGCTCAATGATCTCCCTGTCCGAATCTGTGATTGCCTCACCTTTGGTAACGGTATTCTCAATGCCGGAAATGAGTCTGCGCATCTGTTTCTCCTGCTCCGGTGCAGATTCGAATGCACACAGCAGCGGAAGTGTAATCTTCCTCTCCTTGAGGTCTGCCCCGGCAAGTTTGCCGGTATCCATCTTAGGTGAGTAGTCAAAAATGTCATCCCTCATCTGGAATGCAAGCCCCAGATGGAATGCGTATGTTCCAATGTCCTCTACAAGCTTTTTGGGGGCGCCTGCAGAAATTGCACCGCTTCTTGTTGCTGCAATGAACAGGCTGGCTGTCTTGCACTCAATTATCCTGTAATAGTCCTTCATGGTGGTGTTCAGGTCCTCAGCCTTCTCCATCTGGATTATCTCACCCACTGAGAGGTCATGAAGGGCTTTGGTAAAGAGCCCGAGAATATCAGTTCCACATTTGTCTATGAGGACATATAGCCCCTTTGCCAGCCAGTAGTCACCGGTGAGGACTGAAGCAGCCGGGCTGAATACGGCCTTTACTGTAGGGACCCCACGTCTGAGATCCCCGTTGTCTGCAACATCATCATGCAGAAGAGTAGCTGTATGTATGATTTCACAAACGGCCGCACATTCGTAGCTCAAATTTGAGACTGCACCGCAGGCCTGGGCGGCGAGGAGGCACAATACCGGCCTGAGCTGTTTGCCCGAGTTGCCCATCAGGTATCCGTTTATCTTGATAAGCAGATTGTTGTCATGTTCCAATGCAGCCTCAAGCGCATTGCGGAAGCCTTCCCAGTCTTTTCCAAGTTCCTGTTTTACAGTGTCAAGTCTCATAATGTACATTTAAAATAACAAGGCAAGAGAAAGTTCAAATCCTTTGTTCTTGTCTCCTTTGAATGTCTTTGTCCCCTGCCATTTGAAGTCCGCAACTTTTCCCAGATCCCAGCTGTATCTGCCGCTTACCTGTAATTTCCAGATATCAATGCCGGCTCCAAGCCCTATTCCATACCTGAACTTGTTTACGTCCCACTCAAGACCCTTGAGATTGTTGTCATCAGCCATTGAGAGCCCTATATAAGGGACCATCTGCAGGAATGGCCTGAACAGCATGAGGTCTATGCCCCACTGCAGGCCTACAGGAAGTTGCAGATACGAAAGCTTCAGGTTTGCCCCCTCGGTATTCCCTTGCGGACCTGTAACTGAAAGATTCCCCTTAACTTCGCTGTAAAGAAGTTCGGGCTGGATTGCAAGGCCTATTACGGGAATCTTGAATTTATACAGCATACCTATATGGTAGCCGGTCTTTTTGTCAAAAGCAGTACTGTACTCTGAATTTTTTCCAAGATCTATATCTCCAAAAGATGTAAAATTGTATCCCGCCTTTATTCCAAACTGCGAAAAACCAGGAACGGAGATTAACAGGAAAGCCGTTACAAGCAATATTATTCTTTTCATATGATCTGTTTTAATCCCGACAATTTACAATAGTGCAATTCCCGTGCACACCCCATATCAGGGATGTACACAGGAACAAAGATAAATTATAGCAAGGCGTTGAGCTTGTCTGCAATTGCAGCCTTGGTAGTTGAACCTACAAGCTTGTCCTTGAGCTCACCATTCTTGAAGAAGAGCAGGGTAGGGATATTTCTTATGCCGTACTCTGCAGGAACATCACCGGCATCGTCAACATTGCATTTTCCTACAACAGCCTTGCCCTCAAACTCAGTTGCAATCTCGTCAATAATTGGGGCAATCATTCTGCAAGGGCCGCACCAAGTAGCCCAGAAATCCACCAAAACCGGTTTGTCACTTCCAAGAACAACCTCCTTGAAGTTTGAATCATTAATCTCTAATGCCATAATAGATAATATTTAATTGTTTGTAGTTTCAAAAGCAGTGCTAAAATAATCTAAAATTTCCAAACTCCCATATAGTGGGGCAATTTTTTGTGATAATAGTTCAACAAATATATCCCTGTTTTGTGCAACAAGTTTACTTTTTAATCATTACATTTGTAATCGTGCAAAAATGAAACAAAATAACAATATATAATATCAATTTATCATGTACAAAGATTTCCAGTCTTATCTGCAGACCACACTCAAGGAGATTGAGGAGGCCGGCCTTTACAAGAATGAGAGAGTTATAGTTTCTCCACAGAGGGCAGCTATTAAAGTGAACACAGGAAAAGATGTGCTCAACTTCTGCGCAAACAACTATCTTGGCCTTTCAGACAATCAGGAGCTGATTGATGCCGCCAAGAAGGCTTTGGACGAGAGGGGATTCGGTATGTCAAGCGTACGCTTCATCTGCGGAACCCAGGATCTGCACAAAGAACTGGAGCAGAAGATAGCGGAGTTCTTCGGCACTGAGGACACAATCCTCTACGCAGCATGCTTTGATGCAAACGGCGGAGTATTTGAGCCATTGTTCACAGAGGAGGATGCAATCATCTCGGATGCCCTAAACCACGCCTCAATCATTGATGGCGTAAGGCTCTGCAAGGCAAAGCGCTACAGGTATTCAAACGCTGACATGCAGGAGCTTGAGGAGTGCCTAAAACAGGCTCAGGCACAGAGATACAGGGTAATTGTAACTGATGGTGTATTCTCTATGGACGGCAATGTGTGCCCTTTGGACCAGATTCATGCACTTGCGGAAAAATATAACGCAATGGTAATGGTGGATGAGTCTCACTCAGCAGGAGTTGTAGGCCAGACAGGCCGCGGTACAACAGAGCTGCACAACCTCAGGGGCAAGATTGAGATTATCACAGGAACTCTGGGCAAGGCATTCGGCGGTGCAATCGGCGGTTTCACAACCGGAAAGAAAGAGATCATTGCAATGCTCAGGCAGCGCTCACGCCCTTATCTCTTCTCAAACTCAATACCTCCTATGGTAGCTGCCGCAGGCTGTGCAATGTTTGACATGATGGCCAGGACAAACGAGCTCCAGGACAAGCTTCACGCAAACACTGAGTACTTTGTGGAGAAGATGAAGGCGGCAGGCTTTGACATAAAGCCTACCCAGAGTGCAATCTGTGCAGTAATGCTCTACGACGCAAAACTCTCGCAGCAGATGGCCGAGAAGCTTCTTGATGAAGGAATCTACGTAGTGGGCTTCTACTACCCTGTAGTGCCAAAAGACCAGGCGAGAATCCGCGTACAGATCTCTGCCGGCCACGAAAGGGAGCATCTGGATAAGGCCATTGCGGCATTCATCAAGATTGGAAAGGAACTGGGAGTAATCAGATAATCTTCTTCCTCAGCAAAAAAGTGGCAGTGCCAAATCTGTTGTTGTGTTGTAATTGTTCAATTTGGGCATTCACGAAGGCCACTACGGATGTTTTTGATTGTGTTTTTGTTGTCATGATTTATAAATTTTTAGTGTAAAAATTACGCAAACAATTTGGTGGATTCAATATTTAAATTTATTTTTGCGTAAAATTAACGCAATAAAATATGTGCGAGCAGAATTTTTGTTATAGGTATCCGCATCCTGCTGTAACGGCAGATTGTGTGATTTTCGGCTTTGATGGAGTGAGTATTAGGGTATTGCTGATTCAACGTGGTATAGAACCTTTTAAGGGTAGATGGGCATTTCCGGGCGGTTTCATGAAGATAAATGAGACTGCTGAGGAGTGTGCGAGACGCGAGTTGGAGGAGGAAACTGGGCTTAAGAATACAGCCGTTGAGCAGTTCCATACTTTTTCGGATATAAACCGCGACCCTCGTGAGAGAGTGATTACCGTGGCGCACTATGCGCTGGTAAGGCTCTCGGAAGTAAAGGGCGGTGATGATGCTGCCTCGGCTCATTGGTTTGCGATGGATGAAGTGCCAAGCCTCGCTTTTGATCACGACCTCATCCTGCGTGTGGCAGTTAATCGCCTCAAGGAGCGCATCTGTTTTGAGCCAATAGGTTTTGAGTTACTGCCAGAGGTCTTTACTATGACCGAGTTGCAAAACCTCTATGAGGCTATTTTAGAGGTAAAGTTTGACCGCCGCAACTTCTATAACAAGATGCTTAAACTTGGTATCCTTACAGAGGCAGAACCCCGTCCGGCAAATGCTTCCCGACGTACACCTACGAAGTATCGTTTCAATGACGGAAAGTATGCTGAACTGAAACAAAAAGGATTCAGATTGGAATTTTGACCAGACTCAATCTGCAATAATTAAAAGAACATATAAGGTGTTTAGCCTGAGCAGTGGGCGCACCTTATATTTTTGGCAAATTTTTTAATTGCGTAGTTTTTACGCATAAATAGATAGAATATGAAAAGTTTTATTAAAAAGTTAATCACCCTACGTAAGAGAGACGGGAATACGCAGGAAATGGCTCTGCCGAAAGAGCTAAAACAGAATGTTACTCCATATTGGATTGATACCCTCAAAGAGAATGAAATCTTTGTCTTCGGCTGCCGTAATTCCGGACGTCACTTTGATGGAGCATCAAATTTTGCACTCGAAAACTTTGGTGCAATTATGGGACAGCGCGAAGGACGTCAGGGACAATCATACGCCATACCTACGATTGGTGGAGTTATTGGGCTGAAAGAGATCCGGCAATCGGTCAAGACTTTTACCCGGTATGCCTCTGAACATCCGGAGCTGCACTTCCTTGTAACGCCTATTGGTTGTGGAGGGGGGTGCAGGAGGCCGGATGAGATTGCTCCTATGTTCCGTGATGTGGCCAAACTCCCTAACGTAAGCCTGCCGCAAGGGTTCTGGGATATATTAAACAGATAAACGGTAACCTTAACCCCAATAGCTATGTTGAAGATTATTACAAATAAGAGCTGCTACCAATTCTCGCCTGAGTTGGCTACAGACACCGTCAGTTACAATCTGCCACTTACACTTTTTGGCAAACAGTGGTACATTATGGATGATTATTGGATGAAGCATATCCACTTGAAAATTACTGACCGCTGCAATGCCGCCTGCCCGTTCTGTATTGAGCAAGACTCCAATATACGGGAGAACAAAGAGCAATTCTTGGCAAATGTCAGCCGTCTTCTATACGAGATGGATGCGCAGGGGCATTTGTCTACAGTATCAATTACAGGTGGTGAACCTGCATTGTGTGATTATGTTGGCGAAGTAGTTGATATGGTTAAGAGGTATTGCCATCTTGCCGAACTTAAAGCGGAGTGTATCGCTGAATATCGCCAGATGAATCCCAGTACAAAGATCCGCATTCAATGTGTGCTCCACGAAAAAGGATTGCAGAGCATAGAGGAGATGTTGACTTTTATGGAGCATTACAAGGGTTGTGCGGATGATTTCAGTTTCCGCAGGCTGATTACCCTTGACAAACCTGCCGAGGATGATTTATTGCAGCAATTTAAGTACTATCTCTTCAACTATGCTGAACTCGTTGAGCAGGTGCTGAAGGACTACTATGTATACGAAACCTGGCGGCTGAATGGTATACTCATCACCCTATCGCACAGCAATATGGGGCTGTTGCGCCGTATGGAGGAGAATGAGCCGGACAACCTGTTGCGCGAAATAGTTGTTCATCCAGATGGCCATATCTCAGGCAGTTGGTATCGCAACAGAAAGGTGATTTGTCCTGCTGGGAGAAAAAGTACGAAAACTTGATTAGCATAGTTTTTGTTAATCTTGTAAAAGATTGATTATATTTGTATGTAAACTATAAATGTTAAGGCTATGACAACATTTACGATTACTATTAATGAGAAAACAAAAGCTGGAAAAAGTCTGATAGCATATCTGCGTAGTCTTGGGGTTGTTCAGGAGCCGAATCAGACAACGCTTGATGCCATTAAAGAATTGGAAGAGGGCAAAGTTACAAGGTGTACGTCATTTGAAGAATATCTTGAAAAGGTTCAATAATTGTGAGAGAGATTGTATTTACCCACCAGTACAAGAAAGATCTTAAATTGGCGAGGAAGAGGAATTTGCCTGAAGATAAACTTAATGAGGTTATTTATAATTTGGCTAATGATATTCCCTTGTCTCATGATAAGAAAGATCATCAACTGACAGGCAGATTGAGTGGCCTTAGGGGGTGTCATATCCAACCGGACTGGTTATTGGTATATAGTAAGGAGGACAAAAATGAACTTCATGTGCTCAACCTGATCAGAACGGGAACACATTCAGATTTGTTCTAGATTATTATCTGCAAGATAATTTTGGAGTTATAAATACAACAGACCCGGATGATATTGTCCGGGCCTGTGTTTTAATCTAGCTTCAACACCGCCATGAACGCGCTCTGCGGAACCTCAACGTTTCCTACCTGGCGCATGCGGCGCTTGCCTTTCTTCTGTTTTTCAAGGAGCTTCCTCTTGCGGGAGATGTCTCCACCGTAACATTTTGCGGTTACATCCTTACGCACTGCCTTCACGGTTTCACGGGCAATGATCTTGGCACCTATGGCTGCCTGGATGGCAATGTCGAACTGCTGGCGCGGGATCAGTTCCTTGAGCTTCTCGCACATCTTGCGCCCGAAGTCGTATGCATGGTCCCTGTGGATAAGGCTGCTCAAGGCATCCACCTGCTCCCCGTTGAGGAGGATATCCAGCTTCACGAGGTCTGCATCCCTGTATCCTGTTATGTGATAGTCAAATGATGCGTATCCCTTTGAAATAGACTTGAGCTTGTCATAGAAGTCAAATACAATCTCAGAGAGCGGCATGTCATAGTTGAGCTCCACGCGGTCGCTTGTAAGGAAGTGCTGGCTTACGAGGGTCCCCCTCTTGTCGAGGCAGAGCTTCATGATAGGGCCAAAGAAGTCACTCTTGGAGATGATCTGTGCCCTGATGTATGGCTCCTCAATGCGGTCTATGAGGGTTGGGGCAGGCAATCCCGACGGGTTGTGCACATCCAGCTCCTCACCCTGCGTTGTATACACCTTATATGAAACATTGGGTACTGTTGTTATGCAATCCATGTCAAACTCCCTGAAGAGCCTTTCCTGCACAATCTCAAGGTGGAGCAGTCCGAGGAAGCCGCAACGGAAGCCGAAACCGAGGGCAAGGGAGCTCTCCGGGTCAAATACCAATGACGCATCATTGAGCTGCAGTTTTTCAAGTGATGCCCTCAGGTCCTCATACTCGTCTGTCTCTACAGGGTAGATTCCGGCAAACACCATAGGCTTCACCTCCTCAAATCCTGCAATGGCCTCCACACAAGGGTTGGCCACGGTTGTGATGGTATCTCCCACCTTTACCTCCACGGCACTCTTTATACCGCTGATGATATATCCTACATCTCCTGTCTTTATCTCATTCTTGGGGCACATCTTCATCCTCAACACCCCAACCTCATCCGCAATGTACTCCTTTCCGGTGTTGAAGAACTTTACCTTATCCCCCTTCTTTATTGAACCGGCCTCTACCTTAAAGTATGCGATGATGCCCCTGAAGGAGTTGAACACTGAATCAAAAATCAACGCCTGGAGCGGTGCATCAGGGTCACCTACCGGAGCCGGCACCCTGTCTACAATTGCATCCAGAATCTCAGGGACACCCTGTCCTGTACGGCCGCTGGCAAGGAGGATTTCGCTCTCATCACATCCCAGAAGGTCTACAATCTGGTCCTTCACCACATCCACCATTGCGGCATCCATATCTATCTTGTTTATTACAGGAATGATTTCAAGGTCATTGTTCAGGGCCAGATAAAGGTTTGAGATGGTCTGCGCCTGTATGCCCTGGGTTGCATCCACAATGAGGAGCGCCCCCTCACATGATGCTATTGCGCGGGAAACCTCATATGAAAAATCCACATGGCCTGGGGTATCAAGGAGGTTGAGGGTATATTTCTCACCATCCCTCATATACTCCATCTGGATGGCATGGCTCTTTATGGTAATGCCCTTCTCCTTCTCCAAATCCATTGAATCAAGCACCTGGTTCTCCATCTCCCTTGCGGATAGGGTGTTTGTGGCCTCCAGCAACCTGTCTGCCAAGGTACTTTTTCCATGATCAATATGGGCTATTATACAGAAATTCCTGATGTTCTTCATTTGCTCTTTTCAATTTTGGCCTTTCCCGCCATGTTAAACATGGCTGCAAATATACTCAATTTGCATTGTTTTTTAGCAAATTAAACATTAAATTCGCAAAGTTATAAACCTTAGCAATACACTTAAAAATTATGTCAAACATTCAGGAGCTCAACAATATAGCTTCTCAAGTAAGAAGAGATATAATAAGGATGGTTACCGCTGCCCAAAGCGGACATCCGGGAGGAAGCCTAAGCAGTACAGACATCATGACTGCATTGTTCTTCTCAGAAATGAAACATTCACCTGCCAACTGGGACAGGAGCGGCAAGGGGAACGACATGTTCTTCCTTTCTGCAGGACATATGTCTCCGGTATTCTACAGTGTACTTGCCCGCAGCGGCTATTTCCCTGTAAAGGAACTTGCAACTTTCAGGGTATTCGGTTCAAGGCTGCAGGGCCATCCATGCGTTGAGAGCGGCCTGCCGGGTGTATATGAGGCATCAGGCTCACTCGGGCAGGGTTTGTCGGTTGCTGCAGGTGCTGCTGTAGGAAAGAGGCTTGAGAAGGAGGATAATTATGTATTTGTGCTGATGGGTGACGGTGAGAGCGAGGAGGGCCAGGTATGGGAGGCTGCAATGTTTGCCGCCCACAACAAGCTCAACAACCTCATTGCCATCACAGACTGGAACGGCCAGCAGATTGACGGCACAGTTGATACAGTATTTGGTGTGGGTGACCTTGAGGCAAAATGGAAGGCATTCGGCTGGAATGTGATTGTTGCTGACGGCCACAATATGGAGGCAATCCTGGCTGCATTCAAACAGGCCAAGGAGACAGCTGCCAAGGAGGGAAAGCCCGTAATGATCCTGATGAAGACAGATATGGGCAAGGGTGTTGATTTTATGCAAGGCACCTGCGAATGGCACGGAAAGGCACCTAAGCCTGAACTTGCCGAGAAAGCGCTCTCCCAGCTTGCCGAGACTCTTGGGGATTACTAAGCGCTTGATAATTACGGCAATTTAAGTTCTTTGACCTGTTGAACAACGCATCTGAATTTCTGTTATTATACTGTTTTAATCAAATAATGAAGCAGTATGAAAGTAAGATTAATGCTATTGGTGCTTGCGGGCGCTCTTGTTTCCGCCTGCAACTGGGGACCGGGAGCCATGGACGAGACCAGGGACCAGATCCTCACTGTGGCCCGCAAAGGGGAGACTGTTGATTTCACCAAATTCCACAGTTTTGCAATTACCGATTCCGTTTCCGTTGTTGAAGACGGCAAAAAGTTCCGCCTTAACAATGACACGACAGACATGATAATTGCCCAGATTGTTGTGAACATGAACCGCAACGGCTACTCACAGGTTGCCGCCACTGAAAATCCGGATCTGCTTGTTGATGTTTCCTACATCAAGAAGACAAACACCTACATGTTCCCGGGATATTGGAATGACTGGGACTGGTGGTGGAACTCCTGCAATTACCCTTGGTACGGATGGGACTCATTCTACCCATATCAGATGCCTGTATTCATCTCTTCCTATGATACCGGAAGCCTTGTGATTGAGGTTGCAGACATGCTGTCTGTGGCTACAGAATCAAGTGTCCCTATCGTATGGCATGGGCTTGTAAGGGAAATCCTCAACGGAAAGCATACACAGCAGGAGCTTCTGCTCTCCATTGATGAGGTGTTCAGGATACTGCCTCCAAAATAGCAGTAAGGCACAACCCGTCATTTTGTAAGGATTCTTTAACAAAAAAATGCAGTATATGAAAAGGATATTATTGATTTTGGCTATCACCCTGTGCTGCGCCGGTATGGCCAGGGCACAATACTACGGCTACGACATGAGGCAGATCTACTCCATCAACTATCAGGTGAATGTACCTGCAGGAAGCAGCAGGGATTTTGTATCAAAGATGAGCTTTGAGGGTGTTAATGTGAATTGGGCATATTTTGTGACAGGCAACATTACAGTTGGTCTGGACCTGAGCTACAACAACTACCACGAGAAGGTAGGGCAGAAAGTATACAGGCCTAATGAGAACACCGCCATCAATGCGGCACAATACAGATATACCCAGGTATTCCCAATTAAGGCCCAGGTGAAATACTTCTTCACCCCCAACAATAACGTGAAGTTCTATTCAGGCCTTGGAATGGGAGCCCTGTGTGCAGGACAGCATATAGTAATCCAGGATTTTGATGCGTGGGACAACAATTGGGGATTCTTGCTCTCTCCTGAAGTGGGTGTACTCATTCCTTTCGGGGCAGACAACAACTGGGGTGCGAACATCACCGCAGGATACAACTGGAGCACAAACAAATCCACCCTGGGGAACATAAAGATTGACAACAGGCAATCATTCTACATGAATGTAGGTTTATACCTGGCCCTGTTCTGAAACTAATTGACAACAGCTAATACTTAAAACACTATAATGGAAAAACAACAATTTATCAACACCGGTAACAAGGACACCAGAAGTGGCTTTGGTGCCGGTTTGTCTGTTATTGGAGAGGAGAACCCTAATGTGGTTGCAATGTGTGCAGACCTCACAGGTTCCCTTAAAATGGATGCATTTGCCAAGGCTCATCCCGACAGGTTCTTTCAGGCAGGAATTGCAGAGGCCAATATGATAGGAGTGGGAGCAGGTATGGCCCTCAACGGCAAGGTTCCTTTCGTAGGTTCTTTCGCCGCCTTTGCAACAGGCCGTGTATATGACCAGATCCGCCAGAGTGTGGCCTATTCAAACACCAATGTAAAGATTGCTGCCTCACATGCAGGAATCACACTTGGAGAGGATGGTGCAACCCACCAGATCCTTGAGGATATAGGACTCATGAGGATGCTCCCTAACATGGTTGTAATTAACCCTTGTGACTACAACCAGACAAAAGCTGCAACCATTGCAGCAGGCAGACATGTGGGCCCTGTATATCTTAGGTTCGGAAGACCGGGCGTACCTAACTTCACCCCTGAGGACCAGGTATTTGAGATTGGCAAGGCTCTCAAGCTCATTGAGGGTGCGGATGTAACCGTATTTGCAACAGGCCACCTTGTTTGGGAGGCAATTCAGGCTGCCCAGGCACTTGAGGCTGAGGGTATCAAGGCAGATGTCATCAACATCCATACCATTAAACCTTTGGATGAAAAGGCAGTCATAGAATCAGCGGCAAAGACCGGGGCGGTTGTAGTTGCAGAGGAGCACTTCATTGCCGGAGGCCTTGGTGAGCTTATTGCAGGCGTGCTTGCAGCGAACACCCCTGCACCGCTTGAGCATGTTGCAATAAACGACAAGTTCGGGCAGAGCGGTACCCCTGCACAGCTGATGAAAGCATACGGGCTTGATGCCGGAAACATTGTGAAGGCCTGCAAGAAAGCCATCTCACGCAAATAGATTGTATTTTGGAAGACAAGGAGATACTTGAAATATACAGGAAAGAAGGCAAACAGGAGTTTGCCTTCAATCTTCTTGTCCAGAAATACAGTGAGCGGATCTATTGGCACATCCGCAAACTTACCTGTTCTCACGAGGATTCCAACGACATTCTCCAATCCTCACTGGTAAAAGTATGGGAGCATCTCCCCGATTTCAGGGAAGAGGCAAAACTGTACACTTGGATCTACCGGATTGCCACCAATGAGACACTCACATTCCTGAAGAAAAAGAGGCTCAATGCCATGCTTTCCTTAAGCAACTACGACAACACTCTTGCAAACAAGCTCCAGAGCGACCCTTCGTTCAATGGGGACAAGCTTCAGATGGCCCTACACAAGGCCATACTGCATCTTCCCGACAAACAGAGGGCCGTATTCAACCTGAGATATTTCCAGGAGATGAAATACGAAGAAATTTCTGAAATCCTGGATACATCGGTGGGTGCCCTCAAGGCATCATACCACCATGCATACAACAAGGTGAAGACAGAACTCAAGGAACAGTTTGGTGATTAAACCTTTTAAATTCAACAGAGTCTAACGGAAAAACAGGAGGCACCATGATACAGGATAAAGAAAAAGACAACATTCTGGAAAGAGGCAACTTGAAAGAGAACCCGTTCGGGGTCCCTTCAGGCTACTTCAGCTCCATGCAGGATGAGGTCATGGCCAAGATTTCAGCCATACCTGTTGTACCACCCCAGCAATATGAAGCTGACGAGGCTCCCCATGCAGGCTTCATGACTTATTTCAAGCCCGCATTTGCAATGGCCGCAATGTTCGGCATCATTTTCGGGCTGGGATACGGTGCCATGAAAATTACCGGCACATATACTGATGACGGTTCCGTACAGGGCACACTGGTTTCTGCAAATGCATCAGACGAGCTCTCCGAAGATGAGGTAATATCCATCCTGGATATAACCATTGAAGACCTCTTTGCTTCCCAGGAAAACAGTGATACCATAGAGGTTATGGAACAGACCATGAGCAATGAGGACATTGAACAATATCTTATTGATTCAAGGGTGACCACTACGTCCATCGCATTGCTGGAATAACACAAACAAAAAGATATGAAACTTATATTTAGTGCAATTATAGCAACGTTCATGATGGGGACAGGCCTGTATGCCCAAGAGAGCATGCAATGTCCTCAGGATATCCCGCAAAGCCATAACATACAGGAGCAGGGGGAACAGCAGGCCAAAAAGAAGTTCACTACAAGAGAAGAAATGCAGAGCCAGAAAATAGCCTTCTTCACACAGGAGCTGAATCTCTCCCCGGAAGAGGCACAGATGTTCTGGCCTGTATATAACGCAGCCAACAAGGAGCTCCACTCTGCAAGAAAAGAGATCAACGGCTGCCTCAAAGAACTTCATAATGCCCTGAACTCAGAGACTCCTGCTTCCGATTCACAGATAAAGTCACTTATGGACAAGTATCTGAAGGCTTGCCAGGCAGAAATAGATGTACAGGCTGAAACTTTTGAAGACCTCTCAAAAGTTGTTCCCGTACACAAAGCGGCAAAAACATTTTCCCTTGAAGAAAGATTCAGGGTAATGATGATAAAACAACTGAGAAAATAGTTCTTTTAGAGATAGAATCCTGAAACAAGTTCCGCATATTGTGCAGTATTTGAGCCTCCGCTCATCATAACCAGCTGCCCGATATGCGGTTCTTCTTTTATACTGTCTGTAAAAGAGAGCTCAATGAGGAGCCTTTTTGCCGGTTTCCTCTCCACGGTATGCACCCTGCATACCCTTTTTACTGTAAAACGGTTCTCTCCTGAAGGGGTATGGACGGCAATGAAAGAGACCTTCCTGAGGAACTCATCCCCTTCAACCACCGGAAGTACCAGCGCAAGTGTCCCTCCCGGCTTGAGGAGCCTTGCACTATGGAAAAGAATCTCTCTTTGGGAAAGTGTATCCGTGTGCCGCGCCAATATCTTTGATTCGTCCGAACTCTTGAGGGAATCAATGAAATATGGGGGATTGGTGAAGATAAGGTCAAATTTGTCGGGATTGGAACTTGAAAGCTCCTGTAGGGAGCACTTGTGGAGCACCATCTCCACCCCTTTCCACGGAGCTGCCTCAAAATTCCGCTCCGCATCCCTGCAGGCCCCCTCATCAATCTCCACTGCCTCCACCCTGCCGCAGCTCCCTGCCTGGGCAAGCCTCTGCCCTGCCATAAGGGCAATCACACCTGTACCTGTACCTATATCAAGCAATCTCAATGGGATATCCCCATGCAGCCAGGGAACGGACATCCATGCGCCAAGTAGCACAGCATCCGTATTCACCTTCATTGCAGAAAAATCCTGCACCACTTCAAACTGCTTGAATCTGAAAGTTCCCATAAAACATTCACAAACTGTCCCCAAAGATACAATAAAGAACTATATTGCAGTAATCCTCGCCTCTTCAAACGAAGATTTGCTTCCCTTCTTCTTCAATACAACCACTTCATCAAACAGTTCACAAACCTTAAGCCAGTACTCCCTATAATGGGCATATTCTTCCAAAGGTATATAGATGCCATCCCTCCTGATTGTAAGTCCCAACAATACAAAATTGCCATGTACTCTTGATCTGATTGAAGCACCTGCTCCAGCCTTACCCAGTACTATCTCCTGATTTACCGGCAAATCTGCCACCACATACCCCTCCGGCACCAACAAATTCACATTATACTCTATTACATTCGGACAACTGAATTCAATGGGATACATCCTTTTTTCAGAAGCAAATTCCTCCTCTTTACAGAATATTTCCACAAAAGGATTTATAAACATTTTATCATCCAACATTATGGATGTTGTCCTCCTGAACTTGAACTCCCTCTTGAAGATATGATTGATAGTATCCGGCTCAAAAAGGTGTCCTTCAAGAAGTTCTCCGTTTATACTTCTGCCGAGATGCTTCAAATAATCATCACTGCTACCATAATCATCCAACCTTCCAAGCATATCATAACAGCTGTGGTTTGTAGCAATGGTTGTAACTGCCCCCTCCATCATTCCTTTTGAATCCACCCCCAACACTGCCGTATGATTCTCCTTATTCACAACAATGCGGCTGAGATCTACAAATGTTTCACCTTTCCCAAAAATTCTTGCTTCACGCACCAGATTAAGACTGTTAAGCATCTTCATATCCCCCTTATTGCTGCGGGGATCAAAATACAACATGGATCCATCACTTAGAGCAACACGCACTACAGCTGAATTCATGGCACTTACAGAGACCTCGTCTGATGCCAGCACACCTTTGTCCCTGCTTTTGAACATAACCAGATCTGTCTTGAATCCGGCATCCTTAAAAGCAATGTATGCCATGGCAGCAATTTCCATATCAGTCCCCCTCTTGTGCCTGAAGACATCCTTCAATGATGAGATATGCGCACCACCTCCATAAGAAATACACTTAATATCATTCTTTATAAGTCTGTTTATAGATTTTACCTTTTCAGATTCCGGAAGGAACTTGGACATAATAGCGCTGACAGTATCCTTATAGTAGTTCTGCGAAAAAAACAATTTACGGCTGAAAGTGGATCTGTTATGAAATGTATTGTCCACATCAGCCCAGCCCGAAATTGCATTCTGCATCCCCTCCATATCTGAATCCTTTCCCTGGAACACGAATTCCACCGCTGATTTCCACTTTGCTGGATTAATTGTATACTTCTCCCTCCCATCAACGGCCGGCAGATTCTCCGCCTGGAAAATTATGTGATTCCGCATCTTCTCTTCAAAAGCATCAAATAGCCATGACATATCTTTGCGGATCCCCATTTCACGGCTATGAGTGCCGGTGGAAATGGAAAAGTCCCACTGGGAGAACTGTAGCTTCTTCTTCACTCTATATACCTGCCCCACAGATTCCTCCCTGGTTATTTTATCTGCTCCCGATAGAATCTCTCCAAACTTATATTCATCAAAATTCTTGAAATGAAGTTCACTTCTCAAAACTGGAACATCCTCTTGAAAATACCACTTTGGAAAAATTGTCCCTATTCCCAGAATTGTATTATCCGCCCCACTCAACACCTGTATATCCGAGAACAATGAAGATGAAGATGTCTCATAAATCTGTGGAACAACACCGGTAATCTCATAGGAATACTCCACTATACTGCCCTCTTTCACATAAGGAATTTCAAACTCCTTACGCCTGTAGCTGAATCCATCCTTAAAATCATTGACAAATGACTTGTCCATCTTTGAAACAACCACAGAATCCCCCTCAAGAGTATATACATAAGCTTTTATATTGCCCACCCTTTCCGTATAGGAACTGAACCTCACATACGGGATAACCACTTTTGTATGCCGCAAACCCTCAGCTGTAAGTATCCTGATTCTCCTGTGGACTTTTTTGCTTATTGAAAAGACAGATGACAGCCTTGCTTCCATAGAATACTCGCCTCCGCTATAAAGGACCAGAGCATCTGATATATCAGCATCCCCATATGCAAATTCAGTCTTGTCCACATTGCCGAACTCAATCTTATCCGAAGATTGCGCAAGAGCATCAGACACCGCAATGAAAACACATATGAGGAGAGATAAAAGCTGTCTCATGGAAAACTATCTAGAAAAAATACTCCCTAAATATATATACTTCTTTTAACTTTTAAAAATGCTGATATAACGTTAAACTACCTTACTAATAAACTTTTAAATCAGCCAGAATCAGTTCCTACACTCACCTTGACAATTCACACTATAACAATATTGACATCCTTCATCTGGGCCTACGCAAACACATGGGTCATATCCACATCTGGGGCAAGGTTCACATATACACGGGCTCATATTGCAATGAGGACATGGGCCTGTATTACTCCCTGATGATCCTTCATCTCCATCCTGCCATTGGACAGGTTCACCGCATATTATACATGTACGCTCATCAAATAGAAAAGCTCCACATGATGTACATACACCCTTTAATCCGTTATCTGGTGCAAATACCTTTGTGCCAGTTTCGCACAGATGTACTATAAATCCATTATCAAAATTGTCCAAATCATCATTCATGTCGCACAGAATACCTATACTCTAAAGAATTGTCCCGTCACGCATCTCAATGCACCTGTCACACTTGCGGGCAAGTTCCTGCTCATGGGTGACGATAACTATTGTCTGCCCGTATTTCTCCCTGAGGGAGAAAAAGAGGTTGTGCAACTCCTCCTTATTTCTGGAATCCAGGTTTCCCGACGGCTCATCTGCAAGCAGCACAGCAGGATTGTTCATGAGAGCACGGGCAATGGCAACCCTCTGCTGTTCGCCACCACTCATCTGCATAGGCTTGTGGCCGGCCCTCTCCCCTACGCCAAGGTCCTCCAGAAGCATCATGGCCCTCTGCTCCACCTCTCTGCTGCCCCATCCGGCACCACCTATCAAGGCAGGCATCACCACATTCTCCAGAGCAGTGAACTCCGGAAGCAGGTGATGGAACTGGAACACAAAGCCTATCTCCTTATTGCGGAAAGCGGCAAGCTGCTTTGCTCCAAGAGTAAAGATATCCGTTCCGGCAATATATACCTTGCCTGATGACGGCTGCATAAGCGACCCCATAATATTCAGCAAAGTTGATTTGCCCGCACCGCTCGCCCCTACAATGCTCACTACCTCACTTCTTGCAACCTGAAGGTCCACCCCCTTGAGGACTTCCAGCTCCCCAAAAGACTTGTGTATGTTCTCTACCTTTATCATGATATGCAAATTTACAATAAAAACAGGAGTCTGCCTATACCTGCAAAAAAGGGGACACCTTGCGATGTCCCCTTCCCTATATTTTCCGAATCCCAATGTTACTCGTCTTTTTCCTCTGCCTCGTAAGCCTTGAGAAGCTTGTCCTGAACATCCGCAGGTACCTGCTGGTAATCTGCAAACTCCATTGTGAAGGTTGCCCTACCGCTGGTAAGTGAGCTGAGGGTTGTAGAGTATTTGTAAAGTTCTGCAAGCGGAACCCTTGCCTTAAGGACCTCAAAACCCTTAACGCTGTTCATACCCTCAATCATTGCACGACGGTTCTGGAGGTCACTCATTACATCACCCATACAATCGCTTGGTACAAGAACCTCAACATTGTAGATAGGCTCCATAATCTTAGGACCAGCCTTCTTGAACGCCTCTTTGAATGCATTACGTGAAGCAAGCTTGAACGCCATCTCATTTGAATCTACCGGGTGCATCTTGCCGTCATATACGTAAACTCTGATGTCACGTGCGTACGAACCTGTAAGAGGACCCTCGTTCATCTTCTCCATGATACCCTTGAGGATAGCAGGCATGAAACGGGCATCAATTGCACCACCCACTATACAATTGTAATACTCAAGCTTGCCGCCCCACTCAAGCGGATACTCCTCTTTACCTTTTACGTTAAGAACCATCTCCTGACCGTCTACCTTGAACTTGTTGTTCTCAGGTGCTCCCTCATAGTAAGGCTCTATAAGTATATGTACCTCACCAAACTGGCCTGCACCGCCAGACTGTTTCTTGTGGCGGTAGTCTGCTGTGGCAACCTTGGTGATTGTCTCACGGTAAGGGATTCTTGGAGCAAACAGGTCAACCTCAATCTTGTTAACATTTGTAAGCTGCCATTTGAGGATATTGATATGGTGCTCGCCCTGTCCGCTGATGATGGTCTGTTTCAACTCTTTTGAATACTCTACCAAAATTGTAGGGTCCTCTGCATTTGCCTTGTTGAGCAACTCACCCAATTTCTCCTCGTCCTTCTCAACCTTAGCCTTGATTGCAGTACGGAATTTAGGTGCAGGGAAATGGGTTGGCTCAAATACATACTCGCAACCAGGGGCACAAAGTGTCTGGCCGGTCTTGACCGATTTAAGTTTTACTGTACAGGCAATGTCACCTGCCATAACCTCGGTAACCTTCTCACGTTTCTTTCCTGCAACGGCATAGATTTGGGCAATCCTCTCTTTTGCACCGGTCTCAGGGTTTACTACATCCATACCCTCAGTAAGCTTTCCGCTCATAACCTTGAAGTATGAAACATCACCCAAGTGCTGCTCCTGTGCAGTCTTGTATACGAAAATTGAAGTAGGGCCGTTTGAATCAACCTTAACTGTATTGCCATCCTTAAGTTCATTCTCAACTTTATCTGGTGCAATACCTGCATTGATTGTGAACTCCATGATCCTCTTCACACCAATATCTTTCTTTGCAGAGAGACAGAATACAGGAAGGATGTCACCCAACTGCATACCAATCTTCATACCAGCCCTTATCTCATCCTCTGTAAGGACACCTTTTTCAAAGAATGTCTCCATTAGAGTCTCATCGTTCTCTGCTGCCATCTCTACAAGCTGCTGCTGAAGTGCGAGAGCCTCCTCCTTATACTCCTCAGGAATCTCAAATGACTCACGTGTACCGTTCTCATCCTTGAACTTGTACATCTTCATCTTGAGCACATCAATGAAAGTGTCAAAATCAGGACCCGGGTTAACTGGATACTGTACAAGAACAACCTTGTTGCCGAAAGTAGCCTTCAATGAATCAATTGTAGCCTGCCAGTCCTGCTTCTCACTGTCCAGCTGGTTCACTGCAACTATAAGAGGTTTCTGGTGTTTTACTGCGTGGCGTGCAAAAATCTCTGTACCAACCTCAACGCCCTGTGTTGCATTCACAAGGAGGATACCGTTCTCAGCAACTGAGAATGCAGAATATACACCGCCCACAAAGTCATCGGAACCCGGAGTATCAATAATATTGAATTTTGTATCAAGGAACTCAGTATATAGAAGTGTAGAATAAATTGACCTCTGGTACATCTGCTCAATCTCGGTATTGTCACTCATGGTGTTCTTACCCTCAATTGTACCTCTTCTCTCAATGACTTTACCCTCAAACATCATTGTCTCAGCGAATGTGGTTTTTCCAGATTTGGAACTTCCCAACAGCACCACATTACGCACATTACTGGTATTGTAAGTTTTCATTTTATTATAAATTGTATTTAAAGTGTTTTAATTTAATTACTTGCCAATTTGTAAACAACGCGATTCCAAATTTAAAAATTATTTTTCCAATATGCAACACATTACAAACTATTACACCTTAAGGGTGTTATTTTAACACCTGGCAGTGTCCTATAAAACATCTTTTGAGGCTATATTTTTGCTGTTATGAAAGACAACGGCTCAATAAAGGTAAAAATCTACGAGACAAGGCGCAGGAAAGGCATTTCACAGGAAGAAATGGCCAATCGGCTTGAAATGTCTCTCAATTCATACAGGAAAATTGAGAGGGGCCCCACCTTGCTTGTGAGCCGGCGTATATGGGAAATTGCCCGGGCACTTGACGTGGCACCTGAAGAGTTTCTGCTTGACGATGATTTTGAGAGCGGGATGTCACTTGCAGACAAGGAACGCAATGAATACATATCAACCATAGAATCCCTAAGGGAAGAGATAGACATGCTGAGACAGTGCATTGTAATCCTCAACGAGAAAAACAGTTCCTACACCAAAAAGGCCAAATAAATTCTTGCCACAACTCAAAAAGAAGTAATTTTGCAACAATGAAAACCCAGAAGGAGATAAAATCATTGCTGCCATATATGCTTCCCGACGGCCTTGAAGCCGGATGCGACGAGGCAGGGCGCGGATGCCTTGCCGGGCCGGTATATGCCGCGGCAGTAATCCTCCCCAAAGACTTCCATCACCCTCTGCTGAACGATTCCAAGCAGCTCACAGCCCGCCAGAGGGAACAGCTCCGCCCGATAATAGAGCAGCAGGCAATAGCCTGGGGAGTATATGCAGTCCCACCGGAAGAGATAGACAGGATAAACATCCTGAAGGCTTCAATAAAGGGGATGCACGGGGCTCTGGAGATGCTCAAGGTACGTCCAGACAGGATTCTGGTTGACGGCAACCGCTTCTACAAATACGGTGAGATACCCCACATCTGCGTGGTAAAGGGTGACGCCACTTACGCCAGCATAGCCGCAGCTTCAGTGCTGGCCAAGACCTACAGGGATGAATATATGCTGAAGATTGCAGCGGAATATCCCCAATACGGCTGGGACCGCAATATGGCCTACCCCACCAAGGAACACCGCGCTGCAATAGAAAAATACGGCATAACCCCTCATCACCGTCTCAGCTACAGGCTGCTGGAGGACCCCACATTGTTTTAGACATTTTCCCGGGCCAGCTGCTGGAGCAATCTGGCTGCATCCCGCATACATACTTCAAGGGGGTAGCCCAATGAGGCTATGCTGTAGCAGCCTGCACCTTCCGGCAAAGTGCGGGAAACAGCTTCCATTTCACCGGGAGTGAGCTTGCTTACCCCGCAGAAAATCTTCACTCCCTTATTGTATTGGGCTGCAAGGTTGAGCACTCCGCTCACCACCTTGCCGCTCAAGCTCTGGGAATCAAGGCTCCCCTCTCCTGTAATTACAAGATCCGCCCACTGCACACCCTCCTCCAGGGAGGTAATCTGTGCAAAGAACCTCCATCCGGGTATGAGTTCCGCCCCAAGGAATGCCAGTCCCGCATATCCCACTCCACCTGCCGCACCGGCACCGGGATGCTCTTTGCTCTCCTGCGGCACGCCAAGGGATTTTTCTGCTACGGCAGCATAGTTCGCCAGCCCCGCCTCCAACTGCTGCAGAGCCTGTGCATCCGCCCCCTTCTGCGGGCCATAAACCGCCGTTGCCCCCTGCTGCCCCAGGAGCGGGTTTGTAACGTCACAGATGACTTTGAATGTAATTTCCTGCAGGCCTCCAACGCATTCAGACGGTTCCTGCTCCATCCCGCAGCAGCAGGGATCTCCCTCTGCAACTGTCATCTTCTCCCCCATAGGAGCAACAATTGATGCCACCCTCACGAGATCTCCTCCGCAGATTGGGGCTGCAATCTCTTCCCCTGCAGCATCCAGGAACCTGTAGCCGAGAGCCTGCAGCATGCCGCTGCCGCCGTCATTGGTGGCGCTCCCCCCTATTGAGAGGGTTATCTCCTGAGCCCCCTGCCTGGCCGCTGCCCTTATGGCCTCTCCCATTCCATACGTAGAGGTATACAGCGGATTCCGCTCCCCCCTGGAGAGCATCTCCAGACCTGAAACCTTTGCCATCTCTATGAAGGCACATTTTTTTACGGCAGCCTTGCCGGCCTCTCCTGATCCATGCATATCATACAGCAGAACCTGAGACTCCACCCGCTTCCCTACAGGATCATGCACCGGCACCTCCACTACTCTGCTGCCGGGAATCTTCTTCTGCAGCACCTCAAGGCTGCCGTCCCCTCCATCTGCAATCTCTATTATCCGAAACTCAAGCCCTCCCGGCGCCGCCTGCTGCTCCTCCTGCTGTTCCCGGGCACAAATACCCTCCGAAACATGCCCGGAGTGCAGGGATGCCGCCTCCTGGATTCCCCTGCGGATGGCTTCTGCCGCCTGGGCAGAGGTGAGGGAGCCCTTGAATTTGTCGGGAGCTATGAGGATTTTCCTTATGGTTTGGTTTTGAGTGGTCATTTTGCTACTTTTGTGGGGTTAAGAAATTGAACTTAAATATAGATATTTTTATGAAAAAACTAAGTTTGTTTTTGGCTCTCGCCATTTTATTCGGTTCTATGCCTGCAAAGGCTGACGAGGGCATGTGGTTGCTTCCATTGTTGGAGAAACTTAACATCAAGAAGATGCAGGAGATGGGGTGCAAGCTCTCTGCAGAGGATATTTACAGCATCAACAATTCAAGCCTCAAGGATGCAATCGTGCATTTTGGCGGCGGCTGTACAGGTGAGATTGTTTCAGACAAGGGTCTCCTTTTCACCAACCACCACTGCGGTTATGGTGCAATCCAGAAGCTGAGCTCTGTTGAGCATGACTACCTCAAGGACGGTTATTGGGCAAAGAACCTCTCTGAGGAGCTCCCTGCACAGGGGCTTTCAGTTACATTCATTGACAAGTTCGTGGATGTTACCGAGCGTTTGAACAAGGCTGTTGCAAAGGCAAAGGATGAGGATGACTACAAGAAGCGCTGGGACAAGGAGGTTGAGAAGATTAAGGCTGAGGCTACCAAGGCTGATCCTACCCTCAACGCACGCGTTACAAGCTTCTATAACGACAACATGTATCTGCTCATTACCAGCAGGACATTCAAGGATATCCGCTTTGTAGGCGCTCCCCCTTCATCAATAGGCAAGTTCGGCGCTGATACAGACAACTGGATGTGGCCAAGACATACCGGCGACTTCTCTGTTTTCAGGGTTTATGCAGACAAGAACAACAACCCTGCAGAGTATTCAGAGGACAACGTTCCTTACACTCCAAAACAGTCTCTGAAGATTTCTTTGAAGGGCGTTAAGGAGAATGACTACGCCATGATAATCGGCTTCCCTGGCCGCACCACCCGCTTCATGAGCAGCGAAGAGGCAAAGGAGACTCAGAACATCAACAATGCAATCAGCATTTATGTCCGCGGTGAGAAACAGAAGATCTGGATGGCCGATATGGAGGCTGACCCTAAAGTGAGGATCCAGTACTCAAGCAAATATTCAGGCTCATCCAACGGCTGGAAGAAATGGATTGGAATGAACGAGACTTTCGGCAAGCTGAACGTGGTTGAGCGCAGGGCTGCCGAGGAGAAGGCTTTCAACGAGTGGGTTGCAGCTGACCCTAAGCGTGCTGAGAAATACGGCAATCCTGTTGAGGCAATCAACAATGCGGTTAAGGAGAGGGCTGAGTATGCATACGTTTACAGGTACATCAGCGAGTCAATCTCAAACATTGAGCTTGTAAGGGCTCCGCTTATGGCCAAGAGAGGCGGTATGGCTGCCTTCTTCAAGGACTACTCCGTCTCTACAGACCGCAAGCTTGCAAAGAAGATGATTGCAATCTACAGGGAGAAGGTTGACCCTAAATACCACCCTGCATTCTTTGCAACAATTGACAAGGATTTTGGCGGAAGCATTGATGCATTCGTTGACAACATGTTTGACACTTCAGTATATGCAAGCCCTGAGAAATACAACGCTGCAGTTGCTGCCGGCACTGATTTGAGCAATGACCCTGCAGAGATTGTAAGGGCAGACATGCACATCATCTCAAACAAGGTGATGCCTAAGCTCCTTGCAAGCTCAGAGATAATCAACAAGGCCAAGAAGGCATACGTTGCAGGTAACCTTGAGATGATGGGTGACAATGCAGCTTATCCTGATGCAAACTCAACAATGCGCCTTACATACAGCAAGGTTCTCCCTTATTCACCTAAGGATGCCGTAATCTATGATTACGTTACAACCCTTGATGGTGTTATGGAGAAAGAGGATCCTGACAACTGGGAGTTTGTGGTTCCTGAGAAACTGAAGACCCTCTGGAAAAACCAGGACTTCGGCGAGTACGGCCTTGAGAACGGCAAGATGCCTGTATGTTTCCTCTGCAACGGTGACATCACCGGAGGCAACTCAGGTTCACCTGTCCTCAATGACAAGGGTGAGCTCATAGGCCTTGCATTTGACGGCAACTGGGAGGCAATGAGCGGTGACGTTATCTTTGAGCCGAGCCTCCAGCGCTGTATCAATGTGGATGTACGCTATGTGCTGTTCATCATTGACAAGTATGGCGATGCAGGTTATCTGCTGGAAGAGATGGATATAGTTAGATAATTGAAATGACAACTGAAAAGATTCTTGAAAAGCTGGGTGGAGTGATCCACCCTGCTTTTGATAAAAGCATTATTGATTTGGGGCTTGTAGAGGACATTAAGGTTGAGCCCCTCAAGGATGCTGTCGGGAATGAGATTCCCTGCAGCTATAAGGTGAAGTTCAAGCTTGTATTCAAGAGCCCCGATGCCCTTGCAGGTTCTTTGAAAAAGGCCTGTGAGGAGGCTATCTGCTCTGAGTGGCCCGGGACCAAGGTGAGCATCATTGAGATGGTGCGCGAGGGGGCTGCCCCAAAGAAGGCGAAGAAGCTGGAATTAGGTCAGGAGCAGCTTGAAACCGTAGGGAAGATAATTGCCATAGCATCTGGTAAAGGCGGCGTGGGCAAATCTACAGTTTCCGTGAACCTGGCAATCACCCTTGCCAAGATGGGATACAAGGTGGGACTTGCAGATGCTGATGTGTATGGCCCTTCAATCCCCAAGATGACCGGTACTGAGGGGGAGGTTCCCGACGTGGAGTTCATCTATGAGGACGGCTACACAGACCACGGCGAGGCTGCCATTGAGGACCAGGATGCTGCCGGCAACCCTATGGGGAGGAACCCTCACGGCAAGACCGTAGGGGAACTTATCATCCCTGTGGAGAAATTCGGCGTGAAATGGATGTCAATAGGGTATTTTGCAAAACCTGAACAGGCCCTCATATGGAGGGGAGCCATGGCCTGCAATGCCTTGAAGCAGATGACCCTGCAGGTGAAGTGGGGCGAGCTGGATTTCCTATTGCTTGACCTCCCTCCGGGAACAGGAGACATCCATATAAGCATGGTGCATGACATTCCGCTCAATGGTGCAATCATTGTTACCACACCTCAGGCGGTTGCCCTTGCAGATGTGGAGAAGGGTATCAACATGTTCCGCAACAAGGACATCAACAAGCCTATCTTTGGTTTGGTGGAGAACATGGCGTGGTTCACCCCTGCCGAGCTGCCTGAAAACAAATATTACATCTTTGGAAAGGATGGCGGCAAACAGATGGCTGAAAAATACAATGTCTCTCTTCTTGGACAGATTCCTATTGTCCAGGGCATCCGGGAGTGCGGGGACGAGGGCATCCCTGCCGCAGTGAGTGCAGGACCAATCTTTGATGCGTTTGTGGAGATAGCAAAAGCACTGTAATTGGGCAGGATTCCAATTAATGACATGTAAAGAGTCTGATTCCTAAATTCAGGAATCAGACTCTTTACATTCTTATAAATCGCTTATCCTCACTCTTACACTTATCCCTATTACGTAATCTACCAATTCTTTAGTCTTCTCCGGAATTTTAAATATTACTCTCCCCTCCTCTTTCAGTGCCTGCTCCAACGCAAACATCTTATCGGGGTTAATAGTGTTAAATACTGTAATATTAGGGAAATGAATCTCCAGTTCCAATAGCTCTCCAGCGCTTGATACAACAGAATAGATGGTAAAGGAAATCTGATCTACGGGGATTGTTTTTTTCCTCTCATCATCGTCATAGTATACTACACCTCCAGATATACCTTGCTTCATTTGCTCTATCTCTTGAATTGTAAAAACACTTCTAAATGCATCATAAAAAACCTTCATATTATCCGGCTCAACACCAGGCTTTACACTTCCTGGATACACATTAGGAGACCCATTTTTATAAGTCCATTTTTTTATATCAAATAGCCTATTCTGAGTATTTTTTAAAAGGACTCTCTTTTGAGCAATATCCACAACCTCATATTCATAAAAATCAGTCTTTATGACTGTTTTCCCTCTATAATAATTAACCTCTTGAGCGCTAATAGTCAATGAATACACTAATAGCATTACTGTCAAAATAATATATTTCATAAAACATTTAATTTATCGCTGATAAAAATCGTACTCTGTAAACGCAATCTGTTGCTGAGTGTCAGATAAATTTCGTACTTTTGCCATGAGTTATTTTTGCTCATTTCCTCCGAATTTCACTTTTCCACGGTGTTCGGAGGAATTCTTATTTCCTCTTGCTAAGATACAAAATATTTATCACATTGACAATCAATTGATTATATTTTTAAGCCTATTTCACGACTGGCCCTAGTATATCGGGAGGCTGGACTTTTTTCTTGTCAGCCTCCCATTTTGTATTTAAACCGCTTCTAATCCCCCTTTCTTTATCATTAGCTATGAATAATACAGAAATAGCTAAAAGAGAGCCTGATACATAATGAATGTAATGACACTATTATTATGAGTTACCCTTAAAGTATTATCACCCAATTTTACTACAACAGTTTTAAGGTTAGGCCCTCTATCCTCTTCAATAAAGAATTTTCCAAAACCGTTTGCAATCATATCTCGAAAATTCTTGATATTATCACCTACTCGTATTGTTCCATAGAATAAATAATCAGAAGAATCTGTATAAAACTCTTGAACGACTCCATCTGTAAATTTCATATATAATTTTGTATCACCGTTACTATGGTAATACTTTTGTTATAGATTTCATATATTCCACTTTCATTTCTATATTGATGCCATATAGTGAATGGAGATAATGATATCATTCTTATACAACACATAAAAATCATCATCTCCAAGTTTAATATGAAACATCTTACTTGTATCATCTAAAACTTCTTCCATATAAACACGACCAAATCCAAGCGTTGTCAATTCTACAAACTGCTCTACCGAGAGCTGCTCCGGACGGAGCTCCATCAGGCGGGCGAGTGGTGCAGGAGTACTCTAGGGAGTTAAGCTCTTCTAAAAAATTGTAACAAATTTTATAAATATTATAACATCATTCTGATGAGTTACCCTAAGAGTTTCGTCGCCTAATTTAATCTCTAATGTCTTTAAAACAGAGCCTTTATCTTCCTCGATCCTAAATCTGCCAAAACCATTGACGAGCATCTCTCTAACTTTCTGAATATTATCTCCTACTTTAAAAGTTCCATAGAATAAATAATCAGAAGAATCAGTGTAAAATTCTTGTACTATTCCATCTGTAAACATCATATATAGCTCTTTATTATTGGAAACATACTTGTAAAATTCATCGGTCCCAACAAATTGTTCATCCGGATATTCATGAATTTCATATTGCGTAGGCTCTCCTAATGCTGCTATCACATCTGTTTTGGTTACAGGAGTTTTAGATAAATCCAAATTGTTAATCGCATTTGGATATCCAGATAAATATTGTCCACTACAAACAATCGATGCTATAGGGAATATTAATAAAGTTATAATAAGTGATCTAAATGTTTTCATATTAATGAGTCGTTTATTTGTTAATACAATTGAGTAACGTTATATTTACATCAGTAGTTGTAATGATTGCATTAAGATATTCTATTGGGTTTGTAGCTACATTATTCTTAGATAAGTTAAGATGTAAATGTGGTACACTTTTACTAGCGTTGCCAGTATAACCAGCATAACCAATCACCTCTCCCTGATAGACCTTATCCCCAGCTTTAAATTGCACACCTGTTCTTGGGTTAATGGCAATAGGTCCATTATCTACACCGTGACCTTGCAAATGCCAATATCCTATTCTAATATTATCTCCACCAATTACACTATTAACATAAATTCTATTTCCAGCGCCATTTTTATCTCCACTATATCCTTCAGGATAGACCCAAGTAGAATCGCCACTTGCATCTAGACCACCAAACACTTTATTTTCCTGGCTAGACACAACTCTCTCAACAGACCCTGTAAACATTGAAAAAATTGGTGTACCTAAAGGTGTGAAGAGATCTATACCATTGTGAACACGAATATTTCCATCCGTTCCTACTCTTGTGGGTCCATAAGTTGCTGCAGCTATCATGCTACCTTTTGGCGGAGCCAATTTCATTACTCTTAAAGGATTTGATTTGTTATTGATTGCATCAATACATAAATCAATTATTCTGAAATTAGCTTCAGCAGAAACATCTTTCTCTACTTGAAATGAAAAACTGCTCGGTTTTCCAGCAAAATCACCACTCCAATTATAAAACTGATACTCCCATACTGGTGATGCAACAATTGATGCAGATGAACCCGCAGCATACACCCCTCCACCTGTAACAGTACCAAATCCATCGCTTAGCATACTTACCGTAGCAGATACAGTATATGTTTGGCCTGAGTTATAATTTTCCCCAGATGAACTTCCTCCGCCACCGCCTCCACCACCATTCTGGTCCTTATATAAGTCAGATCCAGTTGGACCACCACCTCCACTTTCCTCTTCTTCCATTGATGGACCATCTTTTGGGCCTGTGGGTGTTGTTGGAGTAACTATTATCGGATTCAATTCACCTCCATCAAGGCTATTATCATCGTCTCCATCTCCACCATCATCTGCTCCTCCGGCTTTAGTTTGCGGCGATGAGTATACTGCAAGATATATAACATCATTATTATCTTTTATTTCATCAACGCTTAATATTTTCCCTTTAAGCAACCTTCCTTTTTGGAAATGTTCAACCCTTAGAAATTCACCATCTAAAGTAGAATAAATAATCACCCCGCTATAATTGGCTTTTCTTAAGAATGTACAGTTATCGTTAATAAGGGTTCCACTATATAAAGGGAACATACTGGCTAAATACTCTATTTTCTCGTTGGTTGAAAAGTTTTCAACAATTATATAATATGATTTAACTTGAGTTAATGAATCCAGTGCATTCTGTCTGTTGACACTGTGAGTTACAGAGCAATGTATTTTTCCTCGTTTAAAGTCAATGGGAATCTGCCTTAATAAAACTTGTTCTTTCTCTAAATAAAGTTGGTCCTCATATTCCCATTTTAGTAATGAATCTACAATAAATTCGCCAGTAGCGCCGCCACTTTTGGTACTTTGCAACAAATTATAGTCAGAGATATACACAGGCAGATATGAAAAGATATCTACGTTCACTTTTCTTTCTGAGAGAATAGATTCTTGCTCCTCAATTATAAATTTTTCACATGAAACAACCGTTGCCAAGACAAAGCAACAAGTCAGTACTACAGAAAGTACTTTTAACGGATAAAGTTTTTTAAGGTATCTCATACGCTAAATGTTTAAAAAGTTAATAAATATTAGTGATGTGGTACCATTCAGGCCTGTTGCCTGATTTATAAAGAACTATTTTGAGTGCACTCTCAATACAAATATAACAATTACATTCTAATAATTCAAACTAAAACATAATTTTTCAAAGTAACATACTGTGATGCCTAATTTTGTACAAGCTTTGTCAGCTCTACAAACTGCTCTACCGAGAGCTGCTCCGGACGGAGCTCCATCAGGCGGGTGAGGGCCTCAGGGGTGTTGTCGGGAGTAAAATTACGGCCCAATTCTGCAAGGATGGGTTTTATTGAGTTGCGGATGGTTTTGCGGCGCTGGTTGAAGCAGGTCTTCACCACTTTCTTGAAAAGCACCTCATCACATCCCAGTTCCGTGCGGCTGTTGCGCACAAGGCGGATTACTCCGCTCTTTACTTTTGGAGGCGGTATAAATACATGCTCCGAGACGGTGAACAAATATTCTATGTTGTACCAGGCCTGCAACAGCACTGAAAGGATTCCATATGATTTGTTGCCCGGGCCGCTTGCAAGACGCTCTGCAACCTCTTTCTGAAGCATACATACAACCTGCGGAATTGTCTCTTTATAATCCAATACCTTAAAGAAAATCTGTGATGAGATATTGTACGGGAAGTTGCCTATCACTGCAAAGTCACCGCTGAAGATCTTCTCAAGCGGCACCTGGAGGAAATCCCTCTGCTGCAGGGAATACAACATCTGCGGATAGGTCTTCTGCAGATACTCAATAGACTCGGTATCAATCTCACACACCTCCAGCTTTATCTGCGGATTCTGCAGCATATACTTGGTGAGCACTCCCGTTCCGGGGCCTATTTCAAGTACCTGAAGCTGCTGTGATGCCTCCTGCGGAAGGAGAAGCCCCTCCACTATCCTCTGCGCTATTGATTCATCTGCCAAAAAGTGTTGTCCCAACCCCTTTTTCGCCTTAACTCCGTATTGCTGTGCCATAAGTACAAAGGTATGAAAAAAACCGGAAGTCGAGTATCGACTTACATTGTAGTCGTGTACCGACTTCCAAAAAAATTACACCTTTTATACGATTTTTATTATTTTTGTTGGTTAGTCTGCTTGTGGGCAGAACAGAGGAGAAAAATATTAAAAATTCAACATATATGTACAGGACACACACATGCGGAGAGCTCCGCATTTCAAATGTAGGCCAGGAGGTTACACTGGCAGGATGGGTACAGAAAGTACGCAAGATGGGTTCCCTCAACTTCATTGACCTGAGGGACCGCTACGGTATCACACAGCTTGTGGCTGATGAACACAACAAGGAGGTCAACGACCTTGTGGAGAAGATGGGCAGGGAGTGGGTTATCCAAGCTAAAGGTGTTGTTACAGAGAGACAGAGCAAGAACAACAAGATAGATACAGGTGACATTGAGATAAAGCTTACAGATGTTACAGTACTCAATGCGGCCGTTACCCCTCCTTTCACAATTGAGGAGAATACAGACGGCGGTGAGGAGCTCAGGGCCCAGTACAGGTATCTGGATTTGCGCCGCGGACCGCTCAAGAGGGCTTTGGAGCTGAGGCACAAGATGGCTCACGAAGTACGCAACTACCTGAGCAACGTTGGCTTCATGGAGATTGAGACCCCTTATCTTATCAAATCAACCCCGGAGGGAGCAAGGGATTTTGTGGTTCCAAGCCGCATGAATCCGGGCGAGTTCTATGCTTTGCCACAGAGCCCGCAAACCTTCAAGCAGCTCCTTATGGTTGCCGGCTATGACAAGTATTTCCAGATTGTACGCTGCTTCCGCGATGAGGACCTGCGCGCAGACCGCCAGCCTGAGTTCACCCAGATTGACTGCGAGATGTCATTTGTGGAGAGGGAGGATGTACTCAACACCTTTGAGGGACTTGCAAAAGCACTGTTCAAGAATGTTCTCGGCAAGGAGCTTACAGGTGATTTCCCAAGAATCTCATACGCAGATGCAATGGAGTACTACGGATCAGACAAGCCTGATATCCGTTTTGACATGAAGATGAACACAGTAACCTCTTTACTCCAGGGCAACGGCTTCTCTGTATTTGATACAGCGGAGTACATTGGCGCAATTGTGGCAAAAGGCTGTGCAGGATACACCAGAAAACAGTTGGATGAGCTTACAGAGTGGGTAAAGCGCCCTCAGGTAGGTGCCAAAGGCCTTGTTTACATAAAGCTTAATCCCGACGGAATAAAATCTTCAATTGACAAGTTCTACACCCCTGAGCAGCTGAAGGCAGTTGCAGATAAGATTGGGGCACAGGAGGGGGACCTCATCCTTATGCTCAGCGGAGACAAGAAGAAGATGCAGGGAGCACTCGGCACATTGCGCCTTGAGATGGGTAACCGACTCGGATTGAGGGACAATTCAGTTTATGCCCCTCTTTGGGTATGTGACTTCCCTCTTCTTGAGTGGGATGACGAGACCCAGAGGTTCTACGCAATGCACCATCCGTTCACAGCCCCTAAACCTGAGGATCTGGACAAATTCTTCAGCAACAGGAAAGAGGATCTGGAGCAGGTGAACGCAAACGCATACGACTTTGTCCTTAACGGTACAGAGGTGGGCGGCGGCTCAATCAGGATCCACGATTCAAAAGTTCAGGAGCGCATGTTTGAGGTGCTCGGCTTCAGCAAGGAGGATGCAGACTACCGCTTCGGCTTCATCATCAACGCATTCAAATACGGTGCACCTCCTCACGGCGGCATAGCATTCGGATTTGACCGCTTCTGCTCACTGTTCGGCGGACAGGAGACCATCAGGGACTACATTGCATTCCCTAAGAACAACATGGGCCGCGATGTGATGCTTGATGCCCCAAGCATGATTGACAACGCACAGATGGAGGAGCTTTTCCTGGTAAGCACTGCAAAGAAAGAACTTAACTAACAAAAGAAGAGGTATGAGCATGGAACAACAAATACAGCAGGACATCAAGGCTGCAATGCTGGCAAAGGAGAAGACCCGCCTGGAGTCACTCAGGGCCATAAAGGCAGCAATCCTGCTTGCCAAGACTGCAGACGGCTCCGAGAGCATTGCAGATGAGGCTGTGGTAAAGATTATACAGAAACTGGTAAAGCAGCGCAAGGAGACCGCTGAGATTTACAGGCAGCAGAACCGCGCAGAACTTGCAGAGCAGGAGCTTGCTGAGGCTGCTGCAATGGAGGTTTATCTTCCTAAGCAGCTCTCTGAAGAGGAGCTTGAGGCAGAGCTGAAGAAGATTATTGCACAGGTTAGTGCAACCGGTCCTCAGGATATGGGCAAGGTGATGGGAACAGCAACCAAGGCCCTTGCAGGCAAGGCTGAGGGAAGGATGATTTCAGCCCTTGTAAAAAAATTGCTGTAAAGGTTTACAGGATTCACAGCTGCGCCTTACAGTCATTCTGCAGGGCGCAGTTTTTGTATATACAGCTTTGCCACGCAAGTTGCAGATGCAACTGAAAATGGTGCAATGATTATGAAAAAATGAATATAAGACATGAAGATAGGAGATAAAGTAAGGTTCCTCAACCAGACAGGCGGGGGAATTGTGGTGGGATTCAGCAGGAAAGGCTGGGTGACCGTAGAGGATGAGGAGGGGTTTGAGATTCCTGTACCGGAGAAGGAGTGTGTGGTTGTAGAGGAGAATGTGGTGGCCTCCGAGAAGAAGAATATCCAAACAAAGGACGGGGAAAAACTGAATGTTGCCCTGGCCTACACCAAGGCAGGAATGGGATTCGTGTGCACTTTGGCAAACGAGTGCAACTACAGTCTGCTGGTGGCATATTCGGTTCAGATGCCCCAGGGCATCACCCAGGGCCCGGCGGTATACAGTACCCTTTTTGCAGGGGAAATACTGCCATACGAGCGTAAGGAACTCTTCAAGTTCGGGAGGGAGGAGCTGAATGACTTCTCAAAGAGGGTACTTGTAAGGGCAATCCCCTTCAAGAGGGGGACAGGGCTCAGGAAGATTGCCCCTGCCGCGCTGAAACCCGCAATTGAGAAGGATTTCATTCTGGACCCCATGAACCTGCTTAAGGACGGGATGTACAAAGAGAATGACTATACTCCATACAAAGCATACATAATTACCCTTGTGAATGAGAATATAAAGGAACTCCCGCTGCTTCAGAATGATGAGGATGAGAAGCTCAGGCAGGCCCTCAAGGAGAAGTTCCAGGGGGAGGCGGCATCATCTGCAGCAGGCGGACAGGGGAATAGTTTGTCGGGAAGAAAAGATACTTCCGGCAAGGCATTCATAAACGGCCGGTGGGTTGAGATGCCCAAGGCCAGAAAAGAGGAAATTGAGGAGAAGGCCCTCATAAAGAGTTCTGCTTCGGGGATTCTGGAGGTTGACCTGCATGCCTCGGCATTGCTGGAGACCACAGCCGGCATGGACAACACAGCCATCCTCAAATACCAGATGGAAAAATTCAATGAGGCCATGAAGGCAGTGCTGCGCAAGAAAGGGCAGCGGATTGTTTTCATCCACGGCAAGGGGGATGGAGTGCTCCGGAAGGCAATCCTCACCGAACTGAAGATCAAATACCCTACCTGCAAATGTCAGGACGCCTCTTTCAAGGAATACGGCTACGGTGCCACAATGGTGACGGTGTAAAATAAAGCAAATGTGCTGATTTTTTCTTAATTTTGCTGGGTGCCAATACAGAAGATATGACTGACAAGAAGAAGATAGTTGAGACCCCGCTGATGAAGCAGTACTTTGAGGTGAAGGCAAAGCATCCGGATGCATTGCTGCTATTCAGGGTGGGTGATTTCTATGAGACATTCGGGGATGATGCAATCATTGCCAGCAAGGTGCTTGGGATTGTCCTTACCAAGAGGGCGAACGGCTCGGCGCAGCATGTGGAGCTGGCGGGTTTCCCGCACCACTCAATTGAAACTTATCTTCCAAAATTGGTGAGGGCAGGCTATAAGGTGGCTGTGTGCGACCAGCTGGAAGATCCAAAACTTACAAAGAAGATTGTGAAGAGGGGGGTGACAGAGCTGGTGACTCCGGGAATAGCCTACAGTGAGCAGCTTTTGAGCCAGAAGGAGAACAATTATCTTGGAGCGGTATATTTCAAGGGTGACAAGGGAGGAGTGGCATTCCTGGATATATCTACCGGAACATTCAAGGTTGCCGAGGGAAGCCTGGACTATATTGAGGTGCTCCTTTCAAACTTTGCCCCCAAAGAGATTGTATTGCAGAAAGGGTATCAGTGCGGTTTCAGAGAACGTTTCGGCTCCAACTGGTACATCTCCACAATGGATGAGTGGGCGTTTGTGCCTCAGGCCTGTGAGGACAAGCTGAAGAAGCAGTTTTCCCTCAATTCCCTGAAGGGTTTTGGTGTGGAGGGGCTCACATTGGGTACAACCGCGGCAGGAGCCATTCTTTTCTATCTTGAACAGAACCAGAATACAGGTGTTGCCCACTTGTGTTCCATTTCCCGTATAGACCGTGGCAGCTTTGTATGGATGGACCGCTTCACATTCCGCAATCTGGAGATTTTCAGTTCAGCTGCGGGCAATGAGGGAACATCCCTGCTGGATGTAATGGATAAATGTGCATCACCGCTTGGGGCAAGGATGCTACGCAGCTGGCTTGCCATGCCGCTGAAAGACCTGCAGGAGATACAGGCCAGACATGATGTGGTGGATATCTTCGTAAACCATCCGGGTGCCATAGAGGAGGTACAGGAGAGGCTTTCAAATATAGGGGATATGGAGAGGATTATTTCCCGCGCTGCGGCAGGGAAGATTGCCCCAAGGGAGATTGTACAGCTCAAGAGAGGTTTGGAACAGATGGAGCCTGTGAAGGAGGTATGCTGCCAGTTGGGCGGCAGTGCGGCCGGATTGGGGGAGAAGATTCTCCTTTTCAATGAACTGTATGAATTTATCGGGAAGAACATGCTTGCCGAGCCGGCAAATGCCTTTGGCAAGGGTGATATAATTGCAGATGGGGTGAATGAGGAGCTGGATGAGCTGCGGAGGATTGCCCGCCATGGAAAGGATTACCTGCTGGAGGTACAGCAGAGGGAGAGCGAAAGGACAGGAATTCCTTCCCTCAAGATAAGCTACAACAATGTGTTCGGGT
Organism: Bacteroidales bacterium; assembly: GCA_017482565.1. GTDB lineage: Bacteria > Bacteroidota > Bacteroidia > Bacteroidales > UBA932 > Egerieousia. The sequence continues at coordinate 117,828 of JAFUMO010000055.1, forward strand.
ATTACCTTGAGGTGAGGAACACCCACAAGGATAAGGTACCCCCTGAATGGATACGCAAGCAGACCCTTGTGAGTGCGGAGCGCTACATTACCCAGGAGCTGAAGGAGTATGAGGAGAAGATTCTGGGTGCGGAGGAGAGGATAAGCTCCCTGGAGCAGCAGATTTACCATCAGGTGGTGGCTGCAATACAGAAGGAGATTCCGGGGATACAGCTCAGCTGCAGCGCCCTGGCACAGACAGATTGCCTTGTGGGCTTTGCAAGGCTGGCAAATGAACGTAACTATTGCCGTCCGCAGATGAATGACGGCTACAGGATAGAGATACAGCAGGGAAGACATCCGGTAATTGAGACCCTGATGGAACCTGGAGAGGAGTATGTTGCAAATGACATTTGGCTGGATAATGACAGCCAGCAGGTGATAATCCTTACCGGCCCCAACATGGCAGGTAAGAGTGCCCTGCTCAGGCAGACCGCCCTCATTGTGCTGATGGCGCAGATAGGAAGCTTTGTTCCGGCCTCAGGTGCCAGGATAGGTTATGTAGACAAGATATTTACCCGTGTGGGGGCCTCTGATAACATCTCCCGTGGAGAATCAACCTTTATGGTGGAGATGACCGAGACCTCAACCATCCTGCATAACATTTCAGAAAGGTCACTCATCCTGTTGGATGAGATTGGGCGCGGTACAAGTACCTTTGACGGCATGTCAATCGCATGGGCAATAGTGGAATACATACACCAGAGGGGGGAGAGGGCAAAGACCCTTTTTGCAACCCATTACCATGAGCTCAATGAGCTGGAGGAGATATATCCGCGGGTGAAGAACTACCATATCTCCGTGAAGGAGGTGGAGAACAAGGTGATTTTTCTCAGGAAACTTTGCCCTGGCGGGGTGGCCCACAGCTTCGGTATCCATGTGGCAAGGATGGCCGGAATGCCGCAGGCTGTGATTGATTCGGCCCAGAGGACACTCAGCATGCTGGAGAAGAAGGAGGAGGGGACACACCTGGGAGAGGCACAGGATGGCCCAGCAGTTGAAAAGACAGGGAAAGGGCTGGCATCCAGGAAAAAGAAGAGCAGTGCGGCAGACAATCTGCAGCTTTCGTTCTTCCAGCTGGAGGATCCGCTGCTGTGTGACTTGAGGGACAGCATAAAGGCTATGGACATAAACACTATGTCTCCGCTGGATGCTTTTGATGCAATAAGGAAACTGAAAGAGAAACTGGGACTAAAAAAGTGACATTAACATAAGGAGGGGAAGGTATGGTACTGAGACTTATTAAGGAGAGCGTGGCGTTTGCATTTTCACAATTGCAGGGGGACAAGTTCAGGACATTCCTCTCGCTGTTCGGCGTGAGCATAGGCATCTTCTCAATTGTTGCCATCTTTACCGCCATTGATGCCCTGCAGGAGAATGTAAGGCGTGGCTTTGATACCGTAGGAAGCGATATAGTACAGGTAAGCCGCTGGCCCATGATGGGAGAGGATGAAGAGGGAAATGCAGACATAACCCAGGAGTTCAAGTGGTGGGAATATATGCGCCGCCCCAACACATCATACGAGGATTACCGTTTCCTCTCCGCAAATTCTACCCTGGGAGAAAACATCAGCTTTTCAATATTCTCCAATCAGACAGCCCGCTATGGCCGCAGGTCCGTGGCAAATGCCTCAGTAGGGTGCATCACCCGTAATTTCAACTCCATAATGAAGTTTGAAGTGGCCAAGGGACGCTATTTTACTCCCGACGAAGACAGCAAGGGTACCGCTGTGGCAGTCATAGGGCATGAGATGGCTGCATCCCTCTTTGAAGATGAGGAACCGGTTGGAAAAAGACTGAAGGTGGGTACCACCACAGCCACTGTGATAGGTGTGATTGAGAAACAGGGGGAGAGTATGGTGAGCATGGGAGACCTCGACTACAACATATTTGTCCCGCTCAATTTCGGCCGCTATATGGTGAACCCCCGCTGGGCCGACAATTCCATCTATGCCCGCCCGAAGGCCGGCGTAGCGCAGCAGGAACTTGTGGATGAGCTCCGCATGCTTATGAGGGCCCACCGCCGTCTGGCCCCCGGACAGAAGAACAATTTCTCCATAAGCACCATGGGCTTCATCATGGAGAGCGTGCAGCAGGTATTCTCAATGATAAATGCGGTAGGCTGGGTGATAGCCGGCTTCTCGCTCCTGATAGGAGGCTTTGGAATTGCAAACATAATGTTTGTGAGCGTAAAGGAGCGCACCAATATAATTGGCATACAGAAAGCCCTGGGAGCCAAAAAATATGTAATCATGCTCCAGTTCCTGGTAGAAGCCGCGGCCCTTGCTGTGGCAGGAGGTATAATAGGAATCCTGCTGGTACTCCTTGGAGTGTTGCTGATACCGGAAACGGAAAGCTTCACCCTCACCCTTTCGGCTGCAAACATCCTCTATGGAGTAATGATAGCCTCAGTCATAGGCCTGCTGGCAGGTCTCATCCCGGCATGGTCTGCAGCAAGCCTCAATCCTGTTGATGCGATAAACAGCAAGTGATTCTTTGTGAAAACCGCCGTTGCCGGATTCCTTTTGCCTTCATTGTTTCTTAAGAAAAGAAATTGCTGATTTTAAAAAGAGCAATTATAGATTCAGAAAAATATTCCCGTCATTCTTAACTTTTTCTTTTTCAGAAAAGGTTTTTCAAAAATAATTTGCAACTTGCAGGCAGTGGACATAAATTTTTAAGCTATGGAGAACCGGTTAAATGATTTAGGGGAGATTGTAATTTTCAGTAATGAAAATGGTGAAATAGGTGTGCAGGTTGATGCAATTAATGAAACCATCTGGATGAATCAAAAGGGGATTGCGGAACTTTTTAATGTAACAGTTCCCAATATCTCGTATCACTTTAAAAATATATTCAATTCAGGAGAACTGGAGCCCGAATTGGTAATTAAAGAAGTTTTAATTACCGCTCAGAGTGGTGCAAGAGGCCTTTCTCCAGAAAAGGTTAAGTTTTATAACCTTGATGCAATAATTGCTGTCGGGTATCGTGTAAACTCAAAACGTGCAACCCAATTCCGTATTTGGGCAACCAAAATATTAAGGCAATATCTGGTAAAAGGATTTGCATTGGATGATGAGAGATTTAAAAAAGGGAGGTCGCTTAATCATTTCAAGGAGCTGATAGAACGAATCCGTGCCATTAGAGTGTCGGAGAGATTCTTTTATCAGCAGATTAAGGATATTTATAAGTTGAGCGAAGATTATGATGCTAAAGATGAAGTTACAATAGAGTTCTTCAAGAAAATTCAGAACAAGCTGTTATGGGCAGTTAGCGGTAAAACGGCAGCAGAGCTTGTTTATTATAGGTCCAATGCAGCATTGCCTTTAATGGGATTGACAACAACAGAAATAGAGGGTATTGTAAGAACTACTGGTATTGGTAAAAATTATCTTTCCGAAGAAGAGTTGTCATCTTTAAAACTTATCGTCGAACAATATCTGTCGTTTGCAGAAGCCCAGGCTCAGGCCCATAGACCAATGTATATGCAGGACTGGATTACAAATCTGGATTTGATTCTACAAATGAACAGAAAAGAGATTCTTACGGGTGCGGGAAAAATATCGGCTTAACTTGCCAAGAAAAGAGTTCGTGAGGTGTTTGCAGACTACAAGGAAAAGATGAGAATAGAGGAGAAAATCATCAGTCTGAAAGAACTTGAGGCAGATTTGAGAAGCTTTAAAGGAAATGCCTTGTAATTAAACAACTTAGGGGGGGTACAAAATCGTATGATTCTGTACCCCTGAATGTATCAATGTTCCTGACTGAAGGCAGCGTTATTTACAAAAATGAAAAAAATGTTGATTATCTGCAACCTACACCAGACTCTTCATTATCTGCTTCACGGTTTCCATTTCCTTTACCATTGAGCATATCTGCCCTATCTCTATTTCTCCCTCATCAATATCACCCTCAAAGATTCCCTTGCGGGCACGCCCTTTGCCAAGATAGGCTGCCATCTCCTCCTTGGAGGCACCGGCCTCTTCCATGCGTGCGGCATTCTCTGTAAATGCACTGCCAAAGGCCAGGCGGGCAGGGGCAAGCTTCTTCAGGAGCAGTTTTGTGGAACCTTCAGGCATGCCGAGGCAATGTTTCTTGAAGTTTTCGTGGGCAGAGCTCTCCGCTGATAGGGCAAAACGGGTACCAATCTGCACTCCCTCAGCGCCGAGGGCCTCACAAGCCTTTATCTGGCATTTGAGGGCTATTCCACCTGCAGCAATCAGCGGCAATGAGGTAGCCTCGCTCACCGCAGGAATCAGGCATAGGGTTGTGGTCTCTTCTCTCCCGTTATGGCCTCCTGCCTCAAACCCTTCCGCAACTATTGCATCCACACCGGCCTCCTCACACTTGCGGGCAAACACGCTGCTGGATACCACATGCACTACGGTAATCCCGTGCTCCTTGAGGAACGGAGTCCATTTCTTGGGGCTTCCCGCAGAGGTGAAGACAATCTTTACCCCCTCCTCAACAAGGATATTCATCAGCTCATCTATCTGGGGATACATCAGCGGTACATTCACGCCAAAAGGGAGGTCTCTTCCCGATGAATTGCCGGGTGCTCCCGCCTTCAGGGCCTCCTTGCAGCACCTGATATGATGACGGAGATTGTCGGGATGCATGCTCCCTGCCCCAATGAGGCCCAGACCTCCGTTGAGACTCACTGCACTGGCCAGCCTCCATCCGCTGCACCATACCATTCCTCCTGAAATGATGGGGTGCTCTATTCCAAAAAGTTCACATACTCTGTTCATATTACCTCCTTTTCCTTAAAAACATTGCTCCCAGGCCTCCCAACAGGAGTACAATGAGTATTCCCGACGAAATCCTTGAGTATATCTCCCCCTTCTCAAATGCAGGCGGGTTGAATGTAAATTCTATCCTGTAGTCACCCTCAGGGACAACTGCCCCCCTGAGTATCCAGTTTGCCCTGAAGAGCTCAAGCTGCTGTGGCTCCCCGCCTCCTGTAGGGGTTACTGTAGCCTCCCAGCCAGGGTTGTAATATACCTCACTGAAAAGGACAATCTGAGGCTTGTTGCTTGAATATTCATAAACCAGCCTGTTAGGGGCGTAGCTCTCCAACTCTATGAAGTTGTTGAGGGACATGTCTGCTACTTCCTCCCCGCTCTGCCCCCCTTCAGAAGCCTCCTCCTGCTTCAGCTTCTCTGCCATAGCTGCAACCTCACGGGCAAGGGCCTCATTGCCTTCAATGAACTCTGTTGAAACAACAGCCTGCAGGGCAGGGTTCAAAGCCCCAAGGAATGCTATCTCCCCGTTTGCATTTGATGCAGGGATAATTTCCTTTACAAACCAGGCATTGCCCAACCTGTAGATGTTCTCCACCGGCGGAACCGAGGACCCTAGGATAATATATTTAGTATTGAGCATGCTCAATACCGGATGGTATCCGAGTGCCTTCTGTGCATCTGCAATTGTCTGGATATTCCCCATTTCCAATGCAATGTCCTTTATCTCAGGGGCAATGTTATAGTCTATAAGGTCCTGGTAGCGCTGCAGCTTGGCAGGGCTGTAGCCGCCTATAGTCTTGTGGTGGTAGCTCACATATGCATCATTGAAGGTGTTCACGCTCAGGTCCAGCACCCTGTAGTGAGGGTCTTTATCCTGAAGTATGATCTCATCCACAGGACGTTTTGCAAAGGCGTTGCTGAACTCCCTGCGGGTTACAAAATGGGAATCATTGAGGTACCTCTTGTCTGCGCTCCACAAGTCCACAAGTACAAGGGCTGCAAGGATCATTGCTGCAGCGGCAGGCTTGAGCTTGTTGGACCTCCAAGAGAGGACCATAACCACAAATGCCGCAACTATGAAGAACACGCTTCTCCAGGCATCTGCCTTGAGCATTGCCGCACGGTCATCCGAAAGGGCAACCGCAATCTCTCCCGGAAGCTGCCCGTCTGATGCCGAGATGAAGCTTCCTGCAAGTGAAGGTACAAGGGCAAACAGTGCTGATACACCTGCTGTAAGGCCGAGTGCCCAGTACATCCCTTTCTGCACCCTATGCTTCTTGCCCGGGTAATCTTCCCCGAACAGGATTTCATTTGCCGCAAGGACTCCGAGTACCGGTATGAGTACCTGGAGGATTACCAGTATCATTGAAACTGTACGGAACTTGTTGTACATTGGGGCCCAGTTGAAGAAGAACTCCGAAACCGGCATGCAGTGGTATCCCCACCCCAGAAGCAGGGCAAGGAGGGAAACTCCCCCTATCCACCATCTGATTCCCCCTTTCAGCACAAAGAAGCCGAGAACAAAGAGGAAGATGCTGATTGCTCCCATATACATTGGGCCTGCAGTGAAAGGCTGCGGACCCCAGTAGAGCGGCAGCTGCCTTATGATCTGCTCAGCCCCCTGGTATCCCCCCTGCTTGAGGGCCTTGTAGGTGTTTGAACTGCGGTCCAGTTCCCCTGCCGATGCCCCTCCGTTGAAGTTGGGTATCATCAGGTTAAGGGTCTCCTCAATACCGTATGACCACTGGGTGGCATATTCAAGGTCAAGTCCCTTGCGGGTCTTTTTGCCCGGCTCCGACTGCTGCTGTGCCTCTTCTGAAGAGCTGTCGGGAAGAAGTTCGGTGCCTCCCCTCATTGTATGCTGTGCATACTCGTATGTAGGCCACAGGTGGTTTATGTTGGTTGCTATTCCCAGAAGCCCAGCCACAAGGACAATTGCCGATGTACGGAGGAATTTTGGGAAAGTCTTCTCCTTTATTGCCTTGCAAAGCTGCCAGATGCCATAGCCCACAATTATCATTGCAAGGTAATAGGTTATCTGCGGGTGGTTGGCCTTTATCTGGAAGCTGAGGGCAAAAGCGAAGAGCAGCGCCCCCCAAAAGGCACATTTGCGGTAGGCATACACAACCGCTGCAAGCACCCATGGCATGAATGCTATTGCCACCATCTTGGAGTTGTGCCCTACCTGTATAATCTGCATGTTATATGAGCAGAAGGAGATTGCTATTGCGCCCAGGAAGGCCAGATATACATTGCATCCGAATGCAAGCATAAGGAGGAATCCACCCACAAGGCTTATCAGGAGATAGCTGGCAGGACGGGCCCCTGTGAAGAGGAGGTCATATATCCCTTTTGTGAAATCCCCTTCATAAATCACCGAGATGGATGTTGCCGGCATGCCGCCGAACATTGAGTTTGTCCAGAGGGTGCGCTCCCCCGGATTGGCCTTGTTGTATGTAACAATCTCGTTGGCCATACCCTCCCAGCTGGAAATATCGCTCTGGTTCACAATCTTCCCTTCCAGCACCTGCGGTGCATAGCCGTATGCAATAAACACGAATGCAATTATCGGAATTGCATACTTCAGAATCTTTTTCCACTCAATATTTTTCATGTCACTCAAATAATTTCACCATTTCTCCGGCAAGATGCATCCGGGAATATTTCATAACAGCAGGGGAAAGTACATTTTCTACCCTGCAATTCTTCACTCCCCTCTCCTCCCGGAAATTGCTGTACAACCTGTCAATTTCTCTGCGGACAGCCTCCTTATCCCCAAATTCAACTATTGTACCGCTGCCTGTCTCCTGCAAAGCCTTTGCCAGATCACCGCCTGTAGGGCCGAATGCCAGAATCTTCCTTCCGCTGGCCAGATACTCAAAGAATTTGCCGGTAAGGATTGCTGCAGCCTCCGGCTCTTTCCTAAGCGGCAGGAGCAGCACCTGAGCCCTCTTCTGCCATTGTACCACCTCATCATGCGGACGGTATCCCATATTATGCAGATTGCCGTCCAGTCCTGCCTTGCCTATACCTTGCAAAATGGAATCATCCACCTGCCCCATAAGCCTTATTTGCAGATCTTTTTTGAATTGGGGTTCTGCAGCTGCCTTCTCCCCCAGCACCTCCCAGAGATGTTCCGGATTTCCGTTATCCACAAATATGCCTGTGTGTACCAGCCGGAAACCGCCTGACCCACACTCCGGTGTGCCGGCTCCCAGATCCGCCATACCATGCCCATGTGAATCTGATGGGGACGCTTTGAGGAAATCCTCATGGTCAAATCCGTTTGTAACCACCTTTACAGGGGTGGCAGTACGTGCATGGAAATCCTCCTGCATCTTGCGGGAAACCACCACAACTGTATCTGCACTGTCCAGCACACTCTGCTCCAGAGTGCGGTGGCGACGGTATGCCCAACCGCTCAGGTTAAGGTGCTTGAAATAGAATATCTCTGTCCACGGATCCCTGAAGTCAGCCACCCATCTGGTTCCTGTAGCCTTGGCCACCCCCCTTGCAATCAGATGCATGGAGTGTGGAGGTCCTGTGCTTATAATCACATCCACAGGGTGTTCTTTGAGGTATTTTACTATATATCTGATGCTGGGACGTATCCACCAGCAACGGGGATCAGGGATGAAGAAGTTCCCCCTTATGAAAAGTGAAAGCCTGTGTGAAAGGGACTTGTTTTCTGAGCCTATGATATTGGCCTTGATATGTTTTCCTCCATCCGAAGTGTTCTTCTTCCCCCCAAACAGGGCCTTATAGAAGCTGTAGGGCTCCCATATCCTTCTCTTTATAACCTCCGTTCCGGGGGCTATATCCTTCAGGAGGGCATCATCCGTTGTATTGGCCTCAGGATTCTCCGGGGTATAGATTACCGGCTCCCAGCCATACTGCGGAAGATACTTGGCAAACTTGAGCCAGCGCTGCACACCCGAGCCTCCGCTCGGCGGCCAGTAGTATGTGATTATAAGTGCCCTCTTCATTATCTGCAGAGAAACCCGGGACAAGGTCATTCTTCCCTCCCAGCCCCGGGTTGTCCTTTCATCTATTATTTACGGAACCTGTCTGCTGTAGGCAACAATCCAGACTCCTGGGTATCATCTATTTTGCAATAAAATACTTGTACATTGCAGGAACACACTCTGTATGGATTGCCATAAAGTTGTGCTCATCATCGTATTTTGCATTGCAGCCGTTGGTCATCACCACAAAGCCGAACTTGCGGTCCTTGTCCCAAAACATTGAAGTATATACTCCGTATGCACTTCCGGTGTGGCCTATCATTGTATGGCCTTCCAAAAGCTGGTTTGAAATCCTTATTGCATAGCCGTATGCATCACCCTCGTCTGTCTTTGGTGCAACAATGCTCTGCATTGCCTGCGAGCTCTCCTTTGAAATGATCCGGATTCCCTCTGCCGTTGTACCCAAGTTCATGTGCATCTGCATAACCTTTGCAAGGTCCTGCGGAGAAATCTTGAGGCCTCCGGTAGGCGAGAAGATTGCAGTGCTGTGGCCGAATACATAGTTCTCAATATCCTTCTCCCTTGTAGCATAAGCTGCAGGCTTGTGGATAAACTCCTGTTTCTCACCGTCCCAAGTGTAGATCTTAACAAACTTGGTTGAATCAAGGCTCAATACCTCATAGCCACCATAAACCCCAATAGGATTGAGGATGTGGTTTACAATGTACTTGTCAAATCTCTCGCCGCTTACACGCTCAAGGATGGTCCCAAGGGTGTTGAAGCCAAGGTTGCAGTACTCATAGCCTGTACCCGGCTCATATGCGTTCCATGCTGTCTGCCATGTTGCAGATGAATCAGGATTGATTGCATTGATTGAGAAATAACCGTTTGCATCATTCATACTTGAGGTGTGTGAAAGGAGCATCTCCACGGTTATCACTTTCTCGGGAAACTTGGGATTCCTTACCTGGAATCCTACAAGCTCTGATACATCCTGCTGAAGATTGAGCTTGCCCTGCTCCACGAGCTGCATGATTGCAGTTGCGGTAAAGGATTTTGAAATTGAGGCAATGCGGAAAATGTCATACTTTGCAATGGGCTCCCTGGTCTCAAGGTCCTTATAGCCGTATCTCTCGTTGAGCACAACCTCACCGTTGTGTACTGCAACCAGTGCAAGGCCCACATTGTTGTTGCGCTCCATAATGGCCGCAATCTCCTCATTGAACTGCTGCTCTTTTGATGTACAGGCAAACATTGTTGCCATGGCAGCCGCAATTATAAACAGTTTCTTCATATCGGTATTTTTTGTGTTTTTCAGTTTTAGATCAGGCCGCTTATCAGGACCACAGCCACCACTATTGGTGCAAGATATTTTATTGAATAGTATGAGAAGTTGAGGAAGAACCTGCTGTACTTGCGCATCCCGCCACTTGTGAACTCATCCACAACATCAGGCCTCTTCATCTTCCATCCCACAAATATCACTGCAAAGAAGCCGCCCAGCGGGAGGAGTATGTTTGCAGAAGTAGTGTCAAAGAAATCAAAGAAGTTATATCCGAATATCTTCACATCTGCCAGAGTCCCCTGTGAAAGTGAGCACAATACTCCAAATACTGTTATGACAGATACAGAGAGTGTGATTGCCAGCTTCCTGCTCATCCTGAACTCCTCTATCAGGTAGGATACAATTACCTCAAGCTGTGAGATTGAAGAGGTGATTGCCGCAATAAAGAGCATGAAAAAGAACAATATTGCCAGGAATGCCCCAAACGGCAGCTGGGCGAAAATGTAAGGCAATGTAACAAATACAAGCCCTGGACCCTCAGAAGGGGAGATGCCGAACGCAAATACTGCAGGCATGATAGCAAGGCCTGCAATGATTGCAAACAGTGTGTCTGTCATTGCTGTCTGGGCAGAAAGTCCTGCAATGTTCTCTTTCTTGCTTACATAGGATCCGTAGGTCATGATTGTTCCGCAACCTATGCTCAACGAGAAGAAGGCCTGCCCAAGTGCATCAAGGAGGGTTTTTCCGGTTACCAGTGAGAAATCAGGCTTGAATAGGAACTCAAGGCCTGCTGCGGAACCAGGAAGGGTTACAGAACGTACCGCAACCACAACTACTATCACAAACAGGATAGGCATCATCACCTTTGTATATCTCTCAATGCCGTCCTTGATTCCGGCCATTACAATGAGGGCTGTGGCAATGAGGAAGATGAGCATGAATATCAGCGGCTCGCTGTTTGAGGTTACAGTATTGTTGAACATGTCTCCAAGAACCGCTGTATCAGCAGTAGTGAAACGGAATGTGACAGATTTCCAGAAATAGTTTATTGTCCATCCGCCTACAACACAGTAGAACGAGATTATGAACAGTGATGCCATCACATATACAAGCCCCACATTGCACCATCCTGTCTTTGGGGCCAGCACCTTATATGCACCGAATACATTTGCCTGGCTCCTGCGCCCCACAATGAACTCAGAGTACATGATAGGCAATGCCAGAAGGAATACAAAAGCCAGATAAATAATTATGAATGCCGCACCTCCGTTAGTGCCCACAAGGTAAGGGAACCTCCAAAGGTTTCCCAAGCCCACTGCAGATCCGGCCATGGCTACAAGAACGCCGAATCCGCTGCCGAAACTCTCTCTCTTTTCCATGATTATTCTAAATGAAAGTCCTTATCATTATAAGTGCAATTACAACTGGGGCAAGATACCTCACCGAGAATATTATCACCTTGAGGTATGTTGGGTTGATCCTGTGCTTTCCTCCGCTGGTTATCTCATCAATGAAATCCTCCCTCTTCATCTTCCACCCTGCAAACAGCACTATCAGAAGAGCCCCTATAGGGATAAGGATATTGGCAGTTGTCTTGTCAAACAGGTCAAAGATATTGTTTCCAAGAATCTTCACATTCCCTAGGATACCCTGTGAAAGCGAACAGAATGTTCCCAGTACGAGTACAATTAAAGTGACAATGATCACTGACAACTTCCTGCTCACCTTGAGTTCCTCTATAACGTATGCCACTGCCACCTCCAGCAATGATATGGCTGAAGTGAGGGCTGCAACATAGAGTACAAAGAAGAATATGACGGCAAGCACAGAGCCGAGCGGCAGCTGTGCAAACACATACGGAAGTGTAACAAATACAAGTCCCGGACCCTGCCCCGGCTCAATGCCGAATGCGAACACTGCAGGCATGATTGCAATTCCTGCAATTATTGCAAAAATTGTATCCGCAGAGGCTGTCTGTACCGACATGCTTACAAGGTTCTCTTCCCTCTTTACGTATGATGCGTATGTGAAGATGATTCCAAATCCTACGCTCAATGAAAAGAATGCCTGCCCGAGTGCATCAAGAAAAGTGTTTGCAGTTACCTTTGAGAAATCAGGCTTGAAGAGGAAATCAAGTCCTGCACCGGCACCTGGAAGGGTTACCGAACGTACAGCAATCACTATAACCATGAGAAACAGCAGCGGCATGAGCACCTTTGAGTATTTCTCAATACCATCCTTCACACCTGCCAGCAAAACCGCCGAAGAGGTTGCCACAAAGAGGAACATAAACAGCAGCGGCCTGTAGTTCTGTGAAACGGTATTTGCAAACAGCCCGTCAAAAGCAGTGCTTGCAGAGGAGAACTCTCCGCAGATTGCCTTGAACATATAGTCAATTGTCCACCCTCCCACAACCGAGTAGAATGAAACTATGAGGATACAGCACACAATTGCCAGAATTCCGGTGATTCCCCACCATTTTGAATCCGGTGCAAGTTTCTTGAACGCCCCATATACATTTGACTGGGCCCTGCGCCCCAAGGCAAATTCAGAATACATGATTGGAATGGCCAATATGAAGACTATGGCCAGATAGATGATTATGAAGGCTGCACCTCCGTTAGTACCTACAAGATATGGGAACCTCCATAAATTTCCCAGACCCACAGCAGATCCTGCCATTGCCACAAGGATACCAAAACTGCTGGCAAAACTGTCCCGCTTTTCCATTACGTCTCTAATTTTTTCTTTTATAAACTAAAAATTGAAAATCAATGTCATTCTCCTCATCATGCATCACTTCATGCTCCTTCTCCATCTCCCAATCCAGAGGGGATATCTCAGGGAAGAAGGTATCAGCATCCTCTGCAGCAGCAAATATCCTGGTAATGTACAGTTTGTCCGCCACCCCAAAAGTTGCGTTGTAAAGCATGCCGCCCCCCATGATGAAGAACTCCTGGTCGCCCGCGGCAATTTCAAGGACCTTCTCAAGAGAATCCACCACTTCCATTGAAGTTGTCCGGGGATTCTTTATCTGGGGTATCTCAAGCCCTCCCCTGGTAAGTACAATGTTCCTCCTTCCGGGAAGAGGCCTCCCGACAGATTCGTATGTCTTCCTCCCCATGATTACAGGATGCCCCATAGTGGTTCCCTTGAAGTATTTGAGGTCTTCTGATATATGCCACAGGAGCCCGTTATTTCTGCCTATGGCCCCATTCTGGGCTACCGCAACTATTATTGAAAGCATAATGATTTAAATTCTAACCAATTATAAATAGTGATGTAAAATTATTTTACAGCCATTGTGTAAAATATTTATACAGCAATAGGGGCCTTAATCACCGGATAAGGATCATAACCTGTAAGCTCAAAATCCTCATACCTGAAACTGAAGATGTCTTTCTGGTCTCCATGTATCAGCATCCTCGGCAAAGCCCTAGGCTCCCTTGAGAGCTGTGTCTGCACCTGCTCAAAATGGTTAAGATAGATATGGGTATCACCCAATGTGTGTACGAACTCTCCCAGCTCATATCCGCATACCTTTGCTATCATCATTGTAAACAAAGCATATGAAGCAATATTGAACGGAACGCCAAGGAACACATCAGCACTCCTCTGGTACAACTGACATGAAAGCCTGTTTCCGGCCACATAGAACTGGAACAGGGAATGGCAAGGAGGGAGAGCCATATTGTCAACCTGGGCCACATTCCACGCCGAGATGATATGCCTGCGCGAATCCGGATTCTCCTTCAGCTGTTTCATCAGATTGGCCAGCTGGTCTATCTCTGTACCTTCTGCAGTTTTCCAGTGCCTCCACTGGGCTCCATATACCGGACCGAGCTCACCGTTCTCATCAGCCCACTCATCCCAGATGGTAACACCATGGTCGTTAAGATACTTTATGTTGGTGTCACCGTTAATGAACCACAGCAACTCATATATGATTGACTTTAGATGGACCTTCTTGGTGGTAAGCAAAGGGAACCCCTCATTGAGGTTGAACCTCATCTGGTACCCGAATATGCTCTTGGTGCCTGTGCCGGTCCTGTCGCCCTTTATAACCCCTTCATCCATTATCTTTTTCAGGAGTGTCAGGTATTGTTTCATTTCACATCATTTAAAACTGCAAATTTTCAAAAAAAAACACACAAAATCAATACTCCAGGCCGTATATCTTGAGTATTATGGGCAGGTGGTCACTTACCCCTCCAAGATACCTCGGGCCCTGCAGTGTCCTGTTGGGTTTCACCCCCATGTACGTTTCGTCGGGAACAAGAAGCCACTGCGGCGCAAATATCTCCATCTGCCTGTTGCAGCGGAGCCATTGGGGAGAGAATGCCCCTGCACGGGAGGCTGTGTCTGAGGTAAGGAGCCCCTCAGATACGGAGAAATGGTCTATGATGTTCCACCCGCCCTGGTACTTGTGGGTCCCCTCCGCCCCTTCTGCCCAACGGGCCAGGTTTACAAGAGGGGCAAGATTTCTTACCGCATCCGATGCATATCCGTCATTGAGGTCCCCCATAAGGATTATGTCCGCCTGGGGGGCAGTTGTCATAATTGAATCCACCACACTTTTCACCCTATCAGAAACTGCCATCCTGCGGGGAGCGGAGGCCTTCTCCCCTCCCAGTTTGGAAGGCCAGTGGTTTACAAATACATGTATGGTATCCAGGCTGTTCACCACCCCCTTTACATGCAGCACTTCCCTTGTAGGGAAATCCACACCGTAGAACTTCTCTTCCAGGGGGGTGAAGATTTCCTCCCTGTAGAGGAGGGCCACATCTATGCCTCGGCTGTCGGGAGATTCCCTGTGGATAAAATTGTAGCCGGCCCTGGCAAGTGGGGTGTGTTCCAGCAGGTGCCTCAGGGCGAAATGGCTTTCCACTTCACAGAGTCCCACAAGGGCCGGGAACTGCCCGTACGTGTCTGCTGCAAGGATAATGGTCTTGGCAATGTCATCCCTCTTCTTCTCAAACTTTCTCCACCCCCAGAAATATTCCCCTTCTGCAGTAAACTGTTCATCGTTTTTCCCCGGAGTGTCAAATGGGTCAAAATAATTCTCAACATTCCAGAACATTGCAAGGAGCAGCAAAATCTCTTTCATACCAATTAATTTCTTTTGATGCAATATTAAACAATTTCCTTATTTTTGCAGCCTAAAATATCAAATATCAAGAAAATGGCACTAAGATGCGGTATAGTTGGCCTGCCGAATGTAGGCAAATCAACACTTTTTAATTGCATAAGCTCGGGAAAAGCACAGTCTGCAAATTTCCCATTCTGCACAATTGAACCTAACATAGGCTCCACAATTGTCCCTGATGACAGGCTGGAAGTCCTTGAAAAGATAGTAAAGCCACAGAGGGTAGTACCTGCAACTGTGGAGATTGTGGATATTGCCGGCCTCGTAAAAGGTGCCAGCAAGGGTGAGGGCCTGGGTAACCAGTTCCTTGCAAACATAAGGGAGACAGATGCAATCCTGCATGTACTCAGATGTTTTGACGATTCCAACATTGTGCACGTAGACGGTTCCGTGAACCCTGTAAGGGACAAGGAGATCATTGATACCGAACTTCAGCTGAAGGACCTGGAGACTGTTGAAAACAGGATCAGCAAAGTTCAGAAACAGGCACAGACCGGTGGGGACAAGAATGCCAAGAAACTTTATGATATACTTGTAAGATACAAGGAAGTGCTGGAGCAGGGAAAATCTGCCCGCACGGTAACCTTTGACAACGCTGAGGACGAGAAGCTTGCACGCGAGCTGTTCCTCCTCACAAACAAGCCTGTGATGTATGTGTGCAATGTGGATGAGAACAGCGCCAAGGATGGCAACAAGTATGTTGAGCAGGTAAAGGAGGCTGTAAAGGATGAGAATGCACAGATTCTGGTAATTGCAGCAAAGATAGAATCTGAGATTGCCGAGCTTGAGAGCTATGAGGAGCGCCAGATGTTCCTTGAAGAGATAGGGCTTGAGAAATCTGGTGTGGTAAGGCTCATCAGAAGTGCATATGCACTGCTCAACCTGGAGACCTACTTTACTGCAGGAGCACCTGAAGTGAGAGCATGGACATATAATAAGGGTGATAAGGCCCCTGCCTGTGCTGGTGTGATCCATTCTGATTTTGAGAGAGGATTTATCCGTGCGGAGGTAATCAAATATGATGACTATGTTAAATATGGCTCTGAGTCGGCATGCCGTGCAGCAGGAAAACTTGGAGTTGAAGGCAAGGATTATGTAGTACAGGACGGTGACATAATGCACTTCCTGTTCAATGTATAAGCCCCGCCTTGCACAAACAAAGAAGGATGCCCCACGGGACATCCTTCTTCTGCTTTATATCTCTTCTATCTGTTAATAGAATTTATATCTCTCGTCCTTTACATCAGCACCCTCTGTCATAATTGCCGGGATTACCCTTGCAACACTTGCAAAAACCTGTGCATTTCTTGATTTTGCATCATCCTCTGTATAGAATGCGCCTGTCTCCTTACCATTTACAGTAAAGTAGTAGACACCTATCTCACCAACTACCGGACCTACTATTGTATTCTCAGGGGCACCTGCCACTGCACCTATGAATTTAGGATCAAGCTGCTGTGAAGTAAGTGAAGAGAATGCCATACCACTCTGGTTGCTTACAGTAGTGTTGAGCTTCTCTGCAACCTCAGCGATTGTTGTGGCACCTGCAATTGCCTCTTTTGTCTCAGCTGCAACCTTCTCACCCTTCTTCTCCAGAAGAAGTACATTCATGATATCCTCTGCAACCTCATTGTAAGAAGCATAACCCTCAGGATGGATAGCAGTAAGGGCAACAACAAAGAAGTATTTGTTGTCAACAGTAATGATAGGTGAAACATCACCAACCTTGCTCTCGTTTGCCCATCTTGAAATCTCTCTTGTATGCTGGTAGTTAGCCAAAGTCCTGGCACCTGGAAGAACCCTGATAGCCGGATAAACTGCAACGTTCATCTCCTTTGCTGCAGCATTGAACTTCTCCCTGCTGCCCTCGCTCTTGGTTACAATCTCGTTAGCCTTTGCATAGAAGTCTGAGTAAGTCTCCTTGCTTGCTACAGTCTCCTTTACAAGAAGTGCAACCTGCATCTTCTTCATAGGCTTGGTAGCGTCAGTTACCTTTACAATGTGTGTTCCGTATGTGGTCTTCAGCTTGAGGAAGTCCCCTGCCTTTGCCTGAAGAACGCTCTCCATACCTGGAATCATATACTGCTGTGTCATCCAGCCAAGGTCACCTGCCTCAGCAACGTTAGGATTCCTGTCAGCTGACCACTCAGCAGCAAGCTCTGCAAAATTACCTTTCTTTGCAACTGCCATAAGGCTGTCTGCCTTGGCCTCATCCTCACCCTGGAGAAGGATGTGCTTTACAAATACTGAATCAGGCATCTGTTTGATATCAACAACCTTTGCCGCAATGAAAGTGTTCTCCTGCTGGAACGGAGCCAATGTCTCACCAACCTTAGCCTTTGCTGCAAAATCCTCAAGCTCAGTTGCAATGGTCTTCAGTTCACCCTCCTTGTAATAATAAGGGTTAAACTGTGCATCAGAGTTCCTTGCAAGGAAATTCTTCATGTTTTCAGCTGCAACAAACTCATCGTAAATGCCGGCAAACTCTGCCTCAGCAGCCTCAAGGTCTGCAACAGAAGGCACAACCTCAAACACTACATACTCAAGGTCCCTGCTCTCTGCCTGCCTGAACATCTCCTTGTGCTTCTCATAATACTCCTTTACCTGCTGGTTGTCTACAAACAGTGTTGAATCAATTGAGAAACCGAAAGGCCTTACAACAAAATCTACATTATATGTTGTATTATTCTCAGCAATTGCCCTGTTAAGCTCAGCAGGGCTCATATAGCTGCTCTGCTCAAGCAAAGAGAGATATTTTGTAAAGAGCTGGTCTTTTACGATGTTATCCTCAAGGAAGTTCCAGTACATTGAGAGCTGGCCGCTCGCATCCTGGCCCAATGCCTGTACAAACTCTGAAACCCTCTGTTTGCTGAACTGTCCGTCCTCACCCATGAAAGATGCCTCCGACATGAGGACAGGAGATATATTTGCTCCCTGTGTAAGGTCATAAAGCTCCTCCTCACCCAAAGTAATGCCCGCACTCTTGATAGCAGGAACAAGCACTCTGTCAGCAATCTCATTCTGCCATGCAGAATTGTTGATAGCATCCTGAGTCTGCTCATCTGAAGATGTTGTACCTGATGTCATCTGATAAATCTGAGTGAAATAATCCACTTTCTGCTGGTACTCCTGATATGGAATACCCTCACCGTTAATCTCTCCTACATCATATTTTGAAGAGAACATAGACATCGCACTCTGGAGAGTGGATGGATCCACAACGAAAGATAGCAACGCAACTGCGATGAGGACAGTGATGAAAGCCCCCATCTTTACGCGTATTTTTTCTAGTACTGCCATTTTATATTATAATTTTTAAGATTTTTTTCTTGCAAAGTGCGAAGATAGTAATTTTCTGCTGAATACAACAAAAAAACTACTTTTGTAACACTCTCACGCCTACCGTCTCTATCCTTTTACGGGTAGTTTTCAGTATGGTGTAGGAGAAAGTTCCAAACTGCAATATCTCCTTCTCCTTAGGTATATTCTCGTTGTAATGCATGATGAGCCCTGCCAATGTCTCGTATTCATCCGACTCCGGAAGGTCAAGTCCAAACTTTCTGTTTATTTCCTCTACCTCAAGCCTTGCCGAGAAGATATACTCATCATCAGAAATCTTCTTTTCAATGAACTCCTCCTTGTCGAGCTCATCATCAATGTTGCCGAAAATCTCCTCCATAAGGTCCTCAAGGGTAACAATACCGCTTGTACCGCCATACTCGTCCCTCACCACGGCAAGCGAACTCCTGTTTTTTGTAAAGTAAGCCATGAGGGTCTGTGCACTCATCTCCTCAGAGACATATGTAACCGTACGCAGCAGCTCAGGGATACTTGCCGGCATCTCCTCCCCAAACAGGTCCTTGGAATGTACATAACCTATTATGTCATCCACATTCTCCCTGTAAACCAATATCCTGGAATATCCCTGCTCCAAAAACAGCTGGGCCAGCTCCTCCATGCTGTCCTGTACATCAAGTGCCGCTATTTCTGTACGGGGAATCATACACTCCCTCACCTTCACAGATGAGAAGTTAAGTGCATTCTGGAATATCACTATATCATTGGAGTGCTCATTCTCCTGCTCATCATCAGAGGATACTTCCGTTGAAAGGTACATGAGGTCACTCTTGTCAAACATGAGCTGCTCCCTGGCGGAATCTGTCCTCACACCAAAAAGCTTCATGAGCATCTCCGATATCCTGTTGGTGATGAATGTTATCGGATAGAAAAGATAATAGAAGAATATGAACAGCCAATAAAGCGAAGAAAACACTCCATTGGGGTTGAGCCTGCTCACGGCCTTTGGAAGAAACTCTGCGGTAACAAGCACAATGAGGGTGGCAACCACAGTATCTATTGCCAGGATTGCCCCCACAGAAGCGGTGATGTATCTTTCAATAAGAGGATCCAGTATCTTGGCAATTGCTATACCATATATTACAATAGCCACATTATTACCCACGAGAAGGCAGGAGATCACCTTCTCCGGCGCTTTCAGGAAACCCTCCATAACCTGTGCATACCTCTTGCCCTGCTTGCGGTCAAGCTCAATCCTCAACTTGTTTCCCGACAAGAATGCAATTTCATACCCTGAGAAAAAGGCAGAAAAGACCAATGCCAGCACAGTAATGATAATATTGCCACTCATCCCAGCTAAATTTTACTTGATTGCAGGCCCCACAAAGTTGACAGTATCAATATACACACGGGTAGAGTCATTGCTTATGATTCCATAACTGTCAAAAGGCCTGTGGATCCGGGCATTCCTTGCCATCTCATCACTCTCCATACCGTAACCCTGCATATATCCGCTTGGAGAATACATCCTTACAAGCGTATGGGTGTGTATCCTTCCTTTTTCACGGTCCCAATAAAGGGTATCAGTCTCCATCCTCTCCCCCTTTATGAAGTTTGTGATCACCACATTGCCGAATGCCTCCCACTTTTCCTCCTTTCCCTTGGCCGCAGTGGTATGCCTTGCAATGTCAGACCTTATCTGTGTCTCCAGAAGTCCATCCCTGTTATAGGCATATACATCAAAACCGTTGGGGAAAAGTTCGTATGACTCCTCGTCATTCTTGAACCTCTGCATCAGCGGCGACACCATCCTCATCTGGAGCATGCCGTTGCTTGTCTGTACAGCATTCATGTTCTCTATGGTCTGCACAGGAATTTTGGTGAGGTCCAGCGGTTCCTCCTGAATCTCATCCTTACAAGATACAACAATGGTAGCAACGGCAAAAACCATTGCTACCATCTGTATGAATTTCATATCGGGTAACCCCTTGAACATTCTTGCAAACAACTATTTGTTTGTCCTTACAGTTGTTGTTGCATGCATTCCGCCACAAGAGATTGAGTATGCTTTGCCATCAGTAAGGTCATACATGAAAGCATCCTCAGTCTTAGGGAAATACTGGCGGTAAGTTGCTGCAAGCTTGTTTGCCTCCTCTGTCAAAGTCTCATCAGCAGCCTTGGCCTTGTTCAGATAGTCAACAGCAACCCAATATTTAGCCCTGTTGTCCATATCATTTGCAGTACATCTCTGGCCAGCCCAAATATTTGCCATCAACAAGTTTGCCTTGCCTGCGTTTGCCGGATCCTTCTCAATTGCATCCTTGGCAGCGGCTACAGCCTTGGCGTTGTTGCCAACCTTGAAGTTGTATACGGCAAGCTCCATTGTAAGCTCACCATCCTTAATTGCATCCGACTCCTCGCTTGCAATTGCCTCCTCAAGGAATTTCACAGCATCAGCAGAATTGTCCCTGCTTGCATGCAATTTGTAGAGGAAATATGAAGAAGTGTAAGAAGGCTCAATCTGGTGGAGTGAAGTAACAGCCTTGAGGAACAAATCTGATTTCACACAAACTGAATCTGCACCCAAAAGGCTTACGATAGGTTTCACAACATCAACATTTGTAGGCTCAGCCTCATATCTTGGTGTGAACACCATAACAAGGTTGTCACATGTTGCAACACCGCTGGTTACGAATGCATTCTCAAATGCAGCACGTGCTGTCTTGTTGTCCTCTGAAGGGTTTGCGGCAACCTGTGCCTCCATGATTGGTGAAAGCTCGGTATATGACTTCAAAACCTCCTCGCTGCTCATCTTCTGCGCCTTGTACTGGTCAGAAGCCTTCTCCATGAAAGCTACAAGCAAAGCAGGTTTAGTCTTCTCTCCTGTAAGGGCAACAACCTCCTTGATGGCTGCCATAGTCTTCTCAGGCTCATTAGGACAATATGAAAGCATATCAAAGGCAATATTCTCTGCAACGGCATTCCTGTATTTAGGGAAGTTATCCCTTCTTACCTTATGGATAAGCATAAGGGTATCAAGCAGACCCTGCCTTACCTGTGCATTGTTTGCATTTGTCCTGATAAGGTTCTGGAAGATTGTCCTTCCATCTATGAACATATTGTGGCTTGCCTTAGGAGGACAAAGCTTGAAGGCTCCTCTCCACTGGTTTGCAGCCTCGTTAAGGTTGCCTGCTGATTTTGTAGCCCTGAACTGTTTGAGGTAATCCTTGTAGAAGTTAAGATAACTTACGCATTGGGCGCTGTCTTTGCCGTATTTTCCCTGGGCACCTGCAGAAACTGAACCCGCAAGGAAAAGGGCAACGGCTAGAGTTAGATAAACGTGCAATTTTTTCATGAAATCATTGTTTAGTTATATTTTATTTTACTGATATCTTTTCTTTATGAACCACATGTCGTGCAGATTGAAGTTCAGGTTCACCTGCACATATCTCTCCCTTACCATACCGTTTTCAAGCGAACCCCTCTGCCCAAGGTCTACAGACCATGTAAGTGCATTGTACCACCTGAATATAGGCATTGACATACCTAATGTTATTCCGGCTGCATTTACCTGATTCCCGGCAATGTTTACATATGACTTGTCATAATAAGCACCAAACCTGTATGTTGCCCTCTTGAGATAATATCTGATGTCATACCTGTTTGGTATATACTCAAATCCTACCCTGAATGAACTTGCAACAGACGGCTTGAAATCCACACCCGGAGTCTCTCCAAAGAATGAACCCTTCCAATCCTGTCTTGTGTAGTCAAATCCAACCATCCACTTGTCCTGCTTCTTGATTGAGAATCCCAGGGAAATCTCAGAAGGGATATCAACCTTATATCCCGGAGAGGTAACAAGCTTCACTGTATCCATTGTAGATGATGAAACTGCAAGGGCATAGCTGGTATGGTCACCGTCCAGCTGGCTCTTCAACCTGTAGGTTGCACCTACGGTAAGGATAGTGTTCTTTGCAATGTTGCCAAAATACTGCACTCCTATCCTTCCCGACAAGGCCCTTACATCATAATCCCATCCCGTATTGATGTTCCTTACAGAGGCATCCGAATCAAAGGAGACATTGCTGTATCTGTTGAGTGCCCCAAAATAATATATCATCTCTGCACCCACAGCCACATTCTTTGAAAGGTTTACAGCTGCACCTGCAAAGAGCTGGTTTATGCTTCCTGTACCATATTTCTCGTAGGAGATGTCCCCATATTTTGCAATCAGCTCCTTGTCCTGCTCCTTTGACTGAAACTTGTATCCTATGCTGCTGTATGGCGTAACGCCCACAATAAGCGCAGATTTCTTGTAGATGGGAGCTGTAAAGATCACATTCTGCATGTTTGCTGTATTGTATGCAGACTCCACATTTTTATCTGTGTTGTAAAAGTTCTTCATTACCAGACCAAAATCAAGCATGAAGGAAAGGGTATCCCTCTCAGTGATTGAAGCGGGGTTAAGATAGTTTATCACCCTGTTGTCCCTCACTCCTGTTCCTATTCCCCCCATACCCATATTGAAAGCAGTCCCCTGCCTCTGGATATCACCTATACCAAACAACGAATAAGGTGTATATGTACCAAGGGCATCCGTATCCTGCGAAACAGCCTTTGGGCCGAATGCCAGAAACAGAGCCGCAACAATTAAAATTCTCCTAACAAATCCTGTCTTGTGCATAATAATCTGCTATTAGGGCTAATCCCGACAGCACCAGATTCTTAACTACAAAGATGGAACTTTTGACCTTTTCTGCAAAATAAAAAGAATCCCCCCCTGTAAAAATCACCGTATGTCCGGGATACCTGTTAATGTAACCCTCTACTTCAAAAATCAGACCTAAAACTACACCGGCAGTCATCGCACCGGCCGTATCAGTCCCCTTTTCATCAAATTCCCTGCCAGGATCTATAAGCGGAAGCTTTTTGGTAAAGGTATTCAGAGCCCTGAACCTGCTCTGCATACCCAACGAAATGTTGCCCCCCTCGTATACTCCCCCGGCACTTATAAAATCAACCGTAAGTGCTGTGCCGAAATCAAACTTAATGCAGTCCCTTCCCGGAAAGAGCATCGCTACCGCAACAGCGGCCGCAAGCCTGTCTGAACCAAGACCCTTTGCAGGAAATCCAAGCTTCAGGTTTACAGGAAGCCTTGTATCTGTACCGAAAACCACAAATTTGCGGCATCTGGCAGAAAGCACCTCCTGCATGTGTGCATCATCATCCTTTACAGTAGAGAGGACGATTGCATCAAAGAAAGTATCTTTCATCACTGAAAGTATAAATTCCAGCGTATCAGGTTGCGAACTCCTGAACATCTCTCCAAGTTCACCCCCCCTGCCGCTGAATGCAACCTTACAGTTGGAATTGCCTATATCAATCAGTAGATTCCTCACCAGAATTACACTTTATAAGTTTGCAAAGATAGACATTTTCATTTTAAACACAACATTATATCCTTTTTCTATTGAATCAATCCCTTTGATTTTCAATATCAATTTTTTGTTGTGCTCACTTACCTGCATGTTACTGTATGATGAATTGATATAATTCAGAATACCGGCAAAGAGCGGTGAACTGTAATAAGATGACTGTTGGTTACCAACAAAATAAACCAGCATCATGTTATTTTTCATCACTATCCTCTCAAATCCCAGTTCCAGGGCCTCCCACCTCAGCCTCACCACATATGTGAGCTGTATGAGCTGGTCCGGCAGCTCTCCAAAACGGTCCCTGAGGTCATCTGTGAACTTTACAAGTACCTCTTCAGATGTTATTGCATCCAGTTCCTTGTACAGGCGTATCTTTTCGGATGTAAGGGATATGTAGCTGTCGGGAATGAGAAGTTCCATATCTGTGTCTATGGTACAATCAGTCACATATTTCTCGGGCTCCCTGCTTCCCTGTACAGCTTCCTGGAACATCTCCATGTTGCCGCTGTCCTGCTTTATCTCCATGAAGGCCTCTGAGAGGATTTTCTGGTATGTCTCAAATCCCATATCTGCAATGAAGCCGCTCTGTTCCCCTCCAAGGAGGTTTCCCGCACCCCTAATATCAAGATCCTGCATTGCTATATTGAATCCGCTTCCGAGATCTGAGAAAGCTTCAATTGCCCTCAGCCTGCGCCTTGCATCATCTGTTATCGCCGCCATTGAAGGGACAATAAGATAACAGAATGCCTTCTGGTTTGAACGCCCTACCCTTCCACGCAACTGGTGGAGGTCACTCAGCCCGAAGTTCTGAGCCTGGTTTATTATGATTGTATTGGCATTTGGTATGTCTATGCCATTCTCCACAATGGTTGTAGCTATGAGCACATCATAATCGCCGGCCATGAATTCCAGTATCTTCCCTTCCAGTTCTTTGGGCTCCATCTTCCCGTGCCCGACACAAGTCTTCACACCGGGGCATATCCTCCTTATTATGTCCTCAACTGCAAGGATATCCTCTACCTTGTTGTGTACGAAATATACCTGTCCTCCCCTCTCAATTTCATACGTTATGGCCTCCCTAACCAGCTCCTCATTAAAATCAATGATCTCTGTCTGTACGGGAAGCCTGTTTGGAGGTGGTGTATTTATGATTGAAAGATCCCTTGCTCCCAATAGCGAGAACTGGAGGGTTCTTGGTATTGGTGTTGCCGTTAGGGTTAATGTATCAACCGAGAGCTTCAGCTGCCTGAGCTTTTCTTTTGCCGCCACACCAAACTTCTGCTCCTCATCAATTATAAGGAGTCCAAGATCCTTGAACTGCATCTCCTTGTTCAGGAGCCTGTGTGTACCAATTATTATATCTGTCTTGCCTGTCTTGAGGTTTTCTGCTGTCTGTTTTATCTCCTTTGTTGTCTTGAGCCTGCTTATATATTCTATGGTGCATGGAAAATCCTTCAGCCTTTTCTTGAATGTCTTGTAATGCTGTAGGGCAAGTATGGTTGTAGGGACAAGCAGTGCAACCTGTTTTCCGTCAACCGCTGCCTTGAATGCTGCCCTTACTGCAATCTCTGTCTTGCCGAATCCCACATCCCCGCAAACCAGACGGTCCATAGGAAAATCCCTCTCCATATCCTCCTTAACAGCCTGCGTTGTCTTAAGCTGGTCCGGGGTATCCTCGTACATAAATGATGCCTCAAGCTCATGCTGGAGATAACTGTCGGGAGAAAAGGCAAAACCCTTGGCCTGCCTCCTCTCTGCATAAAGCTTTATAAGATCCTTTGCTATATCCTTTACCTTGTTCTTTGTCTGGGTCTTTAGCTTTTCCCAAGCACCTGTGCCAAGCTTATAGATTTTTGGAGGAGCACCCTCCTTGCTCTTGTATCTGGATATCCTGTGTATGCCGTGGATTGAGACAAAAATCACATCATTATCCTTATATATCAGCTTAATAGCCTCCTGCACCTTTCCGTTCATGTTTGTCTTTACCAGACCTCCAAACACTCCCACACCATGATCAATATGTACAACATAGTCACCTATCTGGAACGCACTCAGTTCATTGAGGGTGAGCCTCTCGCTCCTGGGAACCTCCCTCTTTATCTTAACTCTGTGATAACGGTCAAAAATCTGGTGGTCTGTATAAAGGCATGTCCTTGCTGCATTATCCACAAATCCTGTATGGATGGAACAGTCAAGTTCGGTAAACTCAGGTACTTTTGTCACATCATCCCCGCTGTTATGGGCAAATATGCTCCTGAGCCTCTCAAACTGCTTTCCGTTTTCACTACATATATATATGGTATACCCTTCAGATATTTTCCTGTTGATATCTGTGAGCAGGAGGTCAAAATTCTTGTTGAATGAGGGCTGCGGAGAAATGCTGAACTCCACCTGCACCTGCCCATCCATATGGAAATCATTGAAAGTTACTATCCTCTCCTGCATGATGTTTCCAAGCACCTGGGAATACTGTTCCCCCTGCATCACACTTATGTCATTTATCCATACATTTGTCTTTCCCTTTCCTGCAAATTCAAGCACATCAACCAGCTCCTCCTCCATAACTTCCCCCTTATCATAGATGTTTGGGAAAATCTCCACCTCTTGAAGTTCCCTGAATGATCTTTGCGTATTTGTGTCAAATTCCCTTATGCTCTCCACCTCATTGCCAAAGAAATCTATCCTGTACGGTTTGTCTGAAGAGAAAGAGAACATATCTATAATGCTGCCCCTCAAGGCAAACTGTCCCGGTTCTCCTACAAAATCCACCTTTTCAAAATTATATTCCTGCAATGTCTCCTTAATGAATTCATGGGATACCATCTCCCCTTTCCTTATCTTGAGTATATTGCTTTTCAACACCCTGCTGTTGGGAATTTTCTCATAAACTGAAGCAGGATACGCTACAAGTATTATCTTTTTTAGAGTAGATTCGCCATCAAGAAAATTACGGAGGGCACTTATAGCAGCACTCCTCTGTACCTTTTGGGAAGAATCCTTTATTGTACTAACCTTATTGGATACTGAATTTGATGAGCATGGAAAAAAGAAGACACAATCCTCATCCACCAGATTGTACAGATCATTGGAAAAGAACTGCGCCTCCTCCTTATTGTCCATTATAACCAGATTTATACCTCCGGGCATAGAAGAGGCTAGTACAAATGATTTGGACGAACCATAAAGCCCCTTTATTGCAATAGAATTGTTTTTTTTATTATTTAAAACTTCAACAAGTTCTTTTACAGCACTTTGTGAAGAGAAAACATTAAGCAGCACATTATTTTCCATAATCAGCTGCAAAATTAAATTAAGTTTTTAACAATACACCAATAAACATGTTGAAAACCCGGTTTTATATATTGATAACTCTTTTGATAACTTTTAAGAAATATTGGATTGTTTATTGGAATTTTTGTACAGATATATTTTTTTCTTCTCCTGCAATCAACTGCAACCTTATTTTTAAAAATATTTTCTACCAGCTTTATCAACATTGTAAATATGTTGATAATAGATGTCAAGTTTTTCAACATACGTTGATAAAATGTTATATATATTTAATAATCAATTAATTATAAATATTTTATTTTTTAATATCTTTAAAAGTGATTAACAATAGTGTTGAAAAATAAAATTATCAACATATTAACATAATATAAATAAACATCATTAAAATTCTTTTTATAAAAAGATTATATTTGTGTTATGAATAGTTTTGAAAAAAATTTTGATCCAAGGAAAGCAGGTGTCCAGTCAGAAGGGGATATTGAAGGGGTTATAAGGCCAAAGGATTTTAGTGATTTTTCAGGTCAGGAAAAGATTATGAAAAATCTGAAGGTTTTTGTGAAGGCAGCAAGGCAGAGGGGAGAATCACTTGACCATGTCCTTTTCCATGGCCCTCCTGGATTGGGGAAGACCACACTTGCCAATATTATAGCAAATGAGCTTGGGGTATCAATGAAGATAACATCAGGTCCAATATTGGACAAGCCCGGTGACCTTGCCGGTCTGCTTACAAGCCTTGATGAAGGTGATGTGCTCTTTATTGATGAGATACACAGGCTTTCTCCTGTAGTTGAGGAATACCTTTATTCGGCTATGGAGGATTACAGGATTGATATCATGCTCGACAAGGGTCCTGGAGCAAGATCTGTACAGATATCATTGAATCCATTCACTCTTGTGGGTGCAACAACAAGGAGCGGATTGCTCACATCCCCATTAAGGGCTAGATTTGGTATCCAGTGCCATCTGGAGTATTATGATTCAAAGGTTCTCCAAAAAATAGTAGGAAGGAGTGCAAGGATACTTGATATGGAGATAGACAGTGAGGCAGCACTTGAAATTGCATGCAGGAGCAGGGGAACACCACGTATAGCAAATTCTCTCCTCAGGAGGGTAAGGGATTTTGCCCAGGTTGAAGGGAACGGAAAAATAGATCTTCCCATAACGAGATATGCCCTTGATGCCCTTAATATAGACAAGAAGGGGCTTGACCTTATGGACAACAAGATACTTACCACTATAATAAGCAAGTTCAAGGGAGGTCCTGTAGGGGTGAATACAATAGCAACAGCTGTAGGTGAGGATCCGGGAACACTTGAGGAGGTTTATGAACCTTTCCTTATAAAGGAGGGATTCATAAACAGGACACCAAGGGGCAGGGAAGTTACAGAACTTGCCTACAGGCATCTTGGAATGGACAGATATATGCCTGAAGATACTTTATTCTGATTATTAACACAATTGATAAAACACACTTATATGAAAAAGATTTTATTGGCTTTTATTGCGGCAATGATGCTTTTTGCTGCTGACATCCATGCCTGTACTTCGGCTATCATTACAGGCAAGGCAACACCTGATGGAAGACCTTTGCTTTGGAAACACAGGGATACAGGTGAGCTCAACAACAAGGTAAAACATTTCAAGGGTGCAAAATATTCATTCTATGCACTTATCAACTCTCCAGATGCAATGAAGGAGGAGGCATGGACAGGCACAAATGAAGTGGGATTCTCAATAATGAATACAGCTTCATATAACCTGAAGGATGACAATTTGCCTTCAGACCAGATGGACAAGGAGGGAGAGGTCATGTACAAGGCCCTTGCAACATGCAGGACATTGGCAGATTTTGAGAAGCTTCTCGACAAATACAAGAGGCCAATGGGAGTTGAGGCCAATTTTGGTGTTATAGATGCAGAAGGCGGTGCAGCCTATTATGAGGTGAACAATGATTCATGGACAAAAGTTGATGTGAATGATCCCAAGATTGCCCCGCAGGGTTATCTTGTATATACAAACCATTCAAATACCGGAAGACTGAACGACGGTATGGGTTATGTAAGATATACAGCTGCAGACAAGATAATGAAGGAGCAGATAGGAAGAAACGGTGACATAACTGCAAAATGGATCATGCAGAACCTTTCACGTACTTTTTACCACTCAATCCTTGGCATTGACCTCAATAAGGACAAGGAGCTTGTGGAGAAATGTAACGGATGGTTTATAGACCAGGATTTCATTCCAAGAAAATCATCAAGCTGTTCAATAGTAGTTGAGGGTGTGAAAAAAGGTGAGAACCCTGCAAATACAGTAATGTGGACCATTTTGGGTTATCCTCCTATCGGCATCACAGTTCCTCTGATGGTGGCAAACGGTGAAAATATCCCTTCATTCATGACAGCAGAGGGAACAGCGAATGCACAGATGTGTGACTGGGTTCTTGAGAACAAGAAGGAGATTTTCCCAATTACAAGAGGTAATGGAAACAAATATTTGAACTATAATGCAATAGAAAAATATATGGTTCCAGCACTTGAGGTGGAGAACATGGTATTTGACCAGGCTGTTCCTGTAATAGAGAAGATAAGGGAAGGAAAGGCAACTGCAGCAGACCTCAATACGGTTTATGAAACAATACAGAAAGTATTCTAAACCATATGATAGGATAAATGAGAAGGGACCTCAAAATGATGGGGTCCCTTTCTTTTCAACTATAAGTGAAGGTCATTTTTCAATCTTCAGGTTCTGGAAAGCAGTTATGAGTGCATCAGACATTCCTGTAAACACAATTTTAACGGCCTTTACCTTATCTTCAGGCTTGATGACTGATATTCCATACACAAAGTCATTACCCTTTATGAAATCCTCTCCATTATATGAATATTCCACATGTCCTTCTGTACAGCTGTAGAATGTGATGTCAGGAACACCTGTCTCAACAGTTATCTTGCCGCACTCTACTGGTTCCTTAAATGTATAAAGCACGTAGTCACCCGCATTTGACCTTCTGTTTACCCTCCAGTATTTATCCATGTTATAAGAAGTGATGTTGCTCATAGGGAAACTTTTGTTTGATTCAGATTCCTTGTATGAGCTTTCAATAGAAACTTCAGGTGTAAGGTAATGGTAAAGCTCAATATTTGAAGCACCCACTGCAATGCTCCTGTTATGGTCTTTATAGAAAGTGGTAAACCTGTACTTTTCTGGTTCCTGTGTCTTTATGTCACCTTTCCATATGGCAGAAGAGGCTGCAGGTTCGGAAGCATCTGTTGTATATCTTATCACTGCACCCTCGTATGGAGGTGTAACCTTAAGCATATCATCTTCATAAACAACTTCAGGGAAAGGAAGCCTGAACTTTATGCCCATGTTGTCCATCCTGTCATAATGGGTTGATGTAATCCTGTTCCAGAAACAGTCATAATTCTTCTTTTCAGGCATTGTCCATGCAGTTTCAGCCAGTGCGCACAATCTTGGGAAGAACTGGTATTCAAGGAACCTTGCAGGCCTGTCCAGAAGTTCGCACCAGAGATTTGCCTGTACACCAAGTACAAGCTTCTCCTCTTCAGGAGTAAAGTCACACATATTTATAGGATCCAGCTTATATGTGCTGTCCAAGGTGACAATTGCAGCCCAGTTGTGTCCTCTTTCATATTCAGACTGCTTCATGTCCATATAGCAGTACTGTCCTGGGAGGAATACTGTAGGCTGCCCCTTTTTCACTGCACTTTCACCTCTTTTCAGTGAGCCCCATCCATAAACGATTGTAGAAGGTTCAAGGTCACCTCCCTTTATTATTTCATCCCATCCTACCAGCACCTTGCCATACTTATTGGCAATCTTTTCCATCCTCCTCACAAAATAATTCTGCAGTTCAATCTCCTCCTTCATTCCCATCTTTTTCATGAAAGCCTGGCAGTGTGGACAGTTCTTCCAGTTATCCAGATTAACCTCATCACCTCCAAGGTGCAGCTTCTCAGAAGGGAAAAGCTCCACAAGCTCGGCAACAATGTTCTCTATCATCTCATAGGTCTTCTCATTGCCCACACACCATACATTGTTCACCTCACCGTTTACGCTCATTGTCTTGTCCTTGTTGGTACAGCCAACTTCAGGATAACACTCAATAACAGCCTTGCTGTGCCCCGGCATATCTATTTCAGGGATTATTTCAATATTTCTCTCAGCTGCATATTTTACAACCTCCCTTATCTCCTCCTGGGTATAGAATCCGCCGTATCTCTTGTTTCCTGAACCGTAAGATGGTGGAAGAACCTCATCAGGTCCTCTCCATGCACCCTTTTCGGTAAGGAGCGGATATTTCTTTATCTCTATCCTCCAGCCGTTGTCATCTGTAATGTGCCAATGGAATACGTTCAGCTTGTGGTAAGAAATCCAGTCAAGCATGTCATAAATGGTCTCAAGCGGGAAAAATGTTCTTGAAACATCAAGTCCAGCACCCCTGTAGCCGAATCTCGGCCAGTCTTCAATGGAAACGCAAGGGACACTCAGCTTGCCCTTACAGCTTCCTTTCCCATAAATTCCAGGAGGCATCAGCTGCAGGAGCGTCTGCACTCCATAAAAGGCACCTGCCTGGTCTGGGGCAACAATTGAAATTTTATCGGGAAGGACATCAAGCCTGTATCCCTCCTTTTTAATCCCGACAGAAGGGTCAATATTAATCTCCACATTCCCTTTTCCCTCCGGAGCATCTGCCAGCTGGAGACCGGCAGCCTTTGAAAGTCTTCCTTTGAGGAAATCAATCCCGAAAAGGGCATTTCCCCCTACTGTAACATTGTTGCTGAAAGTGAAATTTCCCCCTTTCACATCAATCTGCTGTGGCTGGGGGATAATGTTGGGCCCACTCTCCTTATCACATGCAGCAAGCACTGAAAGGGAGATTACAGCCCCGATAAAAGCGTTCTTTAAGTTCATGATATCTTGGTTTATTTGTTTCCATATATGTTTTCCTCACTCTCGTTCCTGAATTTCAGGTAATAGTATGTGATCCCTCTGTTTCTTCTCTGCACGCCTTCCCATCTTCTGTTGTGCAGTTAGGGTGCAGTCCACTGTTGTTACAAGCATGAAAAGGAGTACAATAAATCTCATAAAAACAAGTTTTAGGGTTTTTCAAGCTAATATACTAAAAATGTCAGTAGAAGCGGCGTTTGGCAATAATTATTTGAGAATAATTGCTTATTTGATAAAAAGTGACTAAAATTGTGCAAAATTTAATTGCGCTAAAAGTACACTTAAAAAACATAATAATGGCCGAAAAATTATTATCACAGATTCCTGAAGGGCCTTTGGCTGAAAAATGGACAAAGCATAAGGCTCAAATTCGCGTAGTCAGTCCGGCTAACAAACGCAAACTGGAAATTATTGTAATTGGTACAGGCTTGGGTGGTGCAGCTGCAGCTGCTTCATTGGGCGAGCTGGGATACAATGTAAAAGTATTCTGTATCAGTGATTCACCAAGACGTGCACACTCTATTGCAGCTCAAGGTGGTATCAACGCTGCAAAGAACTACACTAATGACAACGATTCTGTTTACCGTCTGTTCTATGACACAATCAAAGGTGGTGACTACAGGGCAAGGGAGGCTAACGTATACCGTCTTGCTGAGGTAAGTAACAACATCATCGACCAGTGTGTTGCACAGGGTGTTCCTTTCGCAAGGGATTATGGCGGATTGTTGGATAACCGCTCATTCGGTGGTGCACAGGTAAGCCGTACATTCTATGCAAGGGGCCAAACCGGGCAGCAGCTTCTCCTTGGTGCCTACGCGGCATTGAACAGGGCAGTAGCAAAGGGTTCTGTAAAATCGTACCCAAGATATGAGATGTTGGACCTTGTTGTAATTGACGGTCAGGCAAAAGGTATCATTGCAAGAAACTTGCAGAACGGACAGATTGAGAGGTTCGGTGCCCATGCGGTGGTAATTGCAAGCGGTGGTTACGGAAACGTTTTCTTCCTTTCTACCAATGCAATGAACAGCAACGGTTCTGCAGCTTGGCAGTGCTACAAGAAGGGTGCATTCTTTGGCAATCCATGTTTTGCACAGATCCACCCTACATGTATTCCTGTTCACGGAACACAGCAGAGCAAGCTTACCCTCATGAGCGAGTCATTGAGAAATGATGGTAGAATCTGGGTACCTAAGAAGATGGAGGATGTTGAGAAGCTGAGGAAAAAACAGATAAAGCCTTCGCAGATTGCTGAGGAGGACAGGGACTACTACTTGGAGAGGAGATATCCTGCATTCGGTAACCTTGTACCTCGTGACGTTGCTTCACGTGCTGCCAAGGAGCGTTGTGATGCAGGCTACGGTGTAAATGAGACAGGTCTTGCAGTATTCCTTGATTTCAAGACTGCAATTGAGAGACTTGGAAAAGATGTGATTACACAGCGTTACGGTAACTTGTTCCAGATGTATGAGAAGATTACCGATACAGATCCATATAAGGAGCCTATGATGATTTATCCTGCCATCCACTACACAATGGGCGGTATCTGGGTTGACTACAACCTCCAGACAACCATCCCTGGCCTGTATGCGATTGGTGAGGCTAACTTCAGCGATCACGGCGGTAACCGTCTTGGTGCTTCTGCATTGATGCAGGGTCTTGCAGACGGATACTTCATCCTTCCTTACACAATTGGTGACTATCTTTCACATAAGATCCAGGAGCCTAAGACAGACATCAACCACCCTGCATTTGCAGAGGCTGAGAAGGCAGTGAAGGAGAAGATCAACAAGCTTCTTTCAATCAAAGGAAAGAAATCTGTTGACGATATCCACAAGCAGCTTGGTCATGTAATGTGGGAATACGTTGGTATGGCAAGAAATGAGGCAGGCTTGAAGAAGGCCCTTGAGCTTATTAAAGAGCTTAAGAAAGAGTTCTGGAGCAACGTATATGTTGCAGGTGAGAACGGTGAGTTCAACCAGGAGCTTGAGAAGGCGTTGCGTCTTGCAGACTTCCTTGAGATGGGTGAGCTCATGGCTTTGGATGCCCTTAACAGAAAAGAGTCTTGCGGTGGTCACTTCCGTGAGGAGATGCAGACCGAGGACGGTGAGACAAAACGTGATGACGAGAACTTCATGTATGTTGCAGCATGGGAGTACAAAGGTGAGAACGCCGCTCCTGAGATGCACAAGGAGCCTCTGAACTACGAGTTTGTAAAACCATCAACAAGAAACTATAAAGACTAAGAAAAAGGTACACGATATGGATTTGACATTAAAAGTTTGGCGTCAGAAAAACGCAAAGGAGAAGGGACACTTCGAGACCTATCAGGTTAAGAACATCTCCCCTGACAGTTCATTCCTTGAGATGATGGATATCCTTAATGAGCAGTTGATTAAGGAGAACATTGATCCGGTAGCAGTGAACAAGGGCTGTAAAGCCAGCGGTCCTGTAAGCTTTGACCACGACTGTAGAGAGGGTATTTGCGGTGCATGCTCACTTTATATCAACGGTAGGGCTCATGGTCCGGACAATGAGATTACAACTTGCCAGTTGCATATGCGCAAGTTCAAGGATGGTGACACCATTACCATTGAGCCTTGGAGAAGTGCAGGTTTCCCTATCATCAAGGACCTTGTTGTTGACAGGACTGCATTTGACAAGATTCTTCAGGCAGGTGGTTTCGTTTCAGTGAATACAGGTGGTGTTCCTGATGGAAATGCCATTCCAATTCCTAAGAAAGATGCTGATGAGAGTATGGATGCAGCTTCTTGCGTGGGTTGTGGTGCTTGTGTTGCAACTTGTAAGAACGGTTCAGCCATGTTGTTTGTTTCTGCAAGGGTAAGCTCTCTGGCTTTGCTTCCTCAGGGTAGGATTGAGGGTGCAAGAAGGGCCAAGGCTATGGTTGCAAAAATGGATGAGCTTGGTTTCGGTGCTTGTACAAATACCAGGGCCTGTGAGATGGAGTGTCCTAAGAAGGTATCCGTAGCTCACATTGCAAGGCTCAACAGAGAGTTCCTTTGTGCAAAATTGAAAGACTAACCACAAGATGTAATAATAGAGAAAGAGGTCACGCCGTGGCCTCTTTTTTTTTCCACTCCACGTGACTGCCCGGATGTATGGAGGGTACAAAAAAACCTGCCTCCATTTATCGGGAAGCAGGATATGGTCATTATTGTTGCAGTATATTATTTGTTCCTGTCCTTGAGCATCTTCAGTACTTTGTCTACAGGGAGTGCTTCAACAATCTTGCCGTTATAGCCTTTTGTTGTTTCTGCCATAAACATTGAATTCCACAAAGCTTCAGCTGTGGCCTCAATGGTTGCGGCAAAGATTGGGGACATCTGTCCGTTGTCCAGAAGTGTTTGGGTATGCAGCTTTTTGCTGTCATCAATCAGGTTTTCAGGGGCTACAGAGAGGGCAATTACATAGTCACCGCTGCCGTTTGAGGCAATGCCGCCGGTCTTTGCAAGTCCCATCATGGCTCTTTTTGCAACCCTTTCAAGGTTGCGGGAATCAATGGGGGCATCGGTTATTACAACCATCATGCATGAGCCGTCCGCTGATTTTGATTGTGGAATATCATTCTTGTATGAAAATACGCCAAGCTTCTGTCCTACCTGTACGCCGTCTATCTCCAATATTCCACCATAGTTTGACTGTACAATAACTCCAATGGTATATCCGCCCAAGGATTCAGGCAGAACCCTTGAGGAGGTGCCTATGCCGCCTTTAAAATTGAATGCAACTGTACCTGTACCTGCACCTACGCATCCCTGCTCCACTTTGCCTCCCTTGGCATTTTTGAGGGCCTGGAGGACTATCTCAGGTGTAACGTATCTCTGCTGGATCTTGTTGAGGCCGCCATCATTGGTCTCCCCTACCACAGCGTTCACAGAACGGAGGTTTCCGTTACCTGGCTGCTGGAGGGTATATGTTATGAGTCCGTCAATTCCTGCCGCCACGTTCAGGGTGTTTGTAAGTACAATAGGGGTCTCAATGTTGCCGAGCTCCTGTACTTGGGTATATCCTGCAAGCTTACCGAATCCGTTTCCTGCATAGATTGCTGCAGGTACCTTTTTCCTGAATATATTGCCCTGGTGGGGAATGATTGCTGTAACGCCTGTGCGGATACTGTCTCCTTCAATGCAGGTAACCTGACCCACAGTTACGCCAGGTACATCTGTGATTGCGTTGTTTTTTCCTGTGTCGAATATACCTATAGGGAAGCCGTGTTCTCTGAGTGTTTTCTTCTGGGCCTGAGCATCATTGCTTCCTAAAGAAAAGATAAGTGCCAATGCGGTGATTGATAAATTTTTTATGGTCATAGGGGTTAGTTTTTGTATTTTACAAATATAGTTTTTATTTTGTAGTTCGTAAACAAGATTTGGATTTATTTTTATGGAGAGAGCAATTTTTGTAAGTGTCATAACCCCGTCAAATACAGAAGAGCAGGTAACTGAGTATCTGGATGAGCTGCAATTCCTGGCTGAAACTGCAGGTGCTGTTGGAGAGAAGCGTTTTGTACAGAGGGTTGACAGGCCAAATTCAAAAACTTACGTGGGGAGCGGTAAACTTGAGGAAATTAAAGCTTATATAGTTGAAAATGAGATAAAGCTTGTCATCTTTGATGATGAGCTGTCACCTTCGCAGTTGAGGAACCTTGAGAGGGAACTGGAATGCAGGATTCTGGACAGGACAAACCTGATCCTTGACATTTTTGCCCAGAGGGCCAAGACTGCCTATGCAAAGACACAGGTGGAACTGGCACAGTACCAGTATCTCCTTCCAAGGCTTACAAGGATGTGGACACACCTTGAGAGGCAAAGGGGAGGTATAGGTATGAGGGGGCCGGGAGAAAGCCAGATTGAGACTGACCGCCGTATTATTCTAGACAAGATTAGCCGTCTGAAGGAGCAGTTGAGGAAGATTGACAAGCAAATGGCCTCGCAGAGGGGAAATAGGGGCAGTATGGTGAGGATTTCCCTTGTGGGGTATACTAATGTGGGAAAGAGTACCTTGATGAACCTGCTTGCCAAAAGTGAGGTTTTTGCGGAAAACAAGCTTTTTGCAACCCTTGATACTACAGTAAGGAAGGTGGTGATAGAGAATGTGCCGTTCCTCTTGAGTGATACGGTTGGATTTATAAGGAAGCTGCCCCATCAGCTTGTAGAGTCTTTCAAGAGCACTCTAGATGAGGTGAGGGAGGCAGATATCCTAATGCATGTAGTGGATATCTCGCATCCTAATTTTGAAGAGCAGATTAAGGTTGTCAAGCAGACTCTTCAGGAGATTGGAGCGGGAGAAAAGCCTACCTTTATGGTGTTCAACAAGATAGATGCATATAAATATGTTGAGCAGGATGAGTTTGACCTTGGTCCCAAGAAGAGGGAGAACTACTCACTTGAAGAGCTCAGGAACTCATGGATGTACAAGGAGAATACCCCGGCAATCTTCATTTCTGCAAAGGAGAAGATGCATATAGACAAGCTCCGTAATGATCTATACAAGATGGTGGCCGAGATTCATGCGGGAAGGTATCCTTTTGACAATTTCCTGTGGTAAGATGATATGGGGAGGCTTACGGGCCTCCCCTCTGCTGTTTATATGTTTCCTTTTCTCATCCGTTGATGAATCTGTCAATTGCCTCAACTGCAGCTTCCGGATTTTCTATGAACGAGTTGTGTCCTGTTTCTGCAATCAGGGCAACCTTTGCATGCGGGAATTCGGCAACCAGCTGTTCCCTTGTCTGCATGGTAATGAATTTGTCTTCAGTACCGAACATCAGTATAAGGTTCTGCATGCCCTTAAGCACTTCCCTTGTATCTTTCCTGGCCATCATCCCCTTGATGCAGGCTACAATACCGTTAGGATCGTGTGTTTCACTTATTTCAACAGTTTCCTCTATCTTTTCATCCATACGTCTCAGGTTGCATGCGGCGTACATTTTTGGTATGCTCAATGATGCAAGGTGTCCGAGTTTGGCACTAAGTATGAGCTCTATCTCCCTCTCCCTGTCTGCTCTCTTTTCAGGGGAATCTGCGTTTGGTGTAGAGTTGAGCAGTATGAGTCCTTCAAATGTCTCCGGGAACAGCTTTACGCAGTTCTGTGCAACATATCCTCCCATTGAATGTCCTGCAACATATGCTTTCTCAATACCGCATTTCTTAAGGATATCATGAGCTACCTGTGCGCAGAATTCCATTGAGTTCACCTCCTTGTTGGAGCCGGACAGGCCATGACCAGGCAGATCTATGGCAACAATCCTGTATTTCTTCTCAAGTATCTCCACAAGTTCGTTGAAGATGTATAGAGTCTCAAGGTACCCATGTAGCAGGAGGATAGTCTTCTCTCCCTTTTTTGTATCCAGAATATGTACCGGAATACCGTTTGAAATAGCAAAATACTCCATAATTCCCGTTTTCTCTTTACAAATATATGAATATTTGATGCAAAAAAAAAGCTACCCGTAACCGGATAGCTTCATGTATCTTTTGTTGTGTGTTATTTCAACTGGAATACCACAGGGAAAGTATATTTAACCTTTACAGGTTTGTTTCTCTGCATACCTGGTTTCCATTTTGGTGAGCTTGATACCACGCGTACAGCCTCTTTGTCCAATGATGAATCAACACCTCTAAGAACTTTAACGTTCCTTACGCTACCGTCAGTATCAATAGTGAACTGTAGGGTTACACGACCCTGCACACCGTTCTCTTTAGCAATCTCAGGATATACAATCTTGCCGAATACCCATTTTGTGAATGTATTTGCATCACCACCCTGGAATGAAGGTTTCTGCTCTACTATTGCAAAAGGAATCTCCTCCTCCTCTACAACCTCTTCCTCAACCTGCTCTACAACGTAGTCCTTGATCTCTACTCCCAATGAAGCATCATCCTCAGTTGAAATCAGGAAGTTGTCCTCAACCTTGATGTCATCATCAACGATATCAATGATATCTGACATTACAGGCTCCTTTGGTGCTTCTGGTGGTGGAAGCTGCTCTTCCTGTGTGATTGGAACCTGCTCCTCCTCAATTACAATAGCAACCTCTTCCTCAAGAATACTTACTGAAGTCTCTGTTGTACTCCATTCAAATGCGCCAAGGACTATCAAAAGTGCAATTATTAGTCCAATTTCTGTGAACAAGAACTTTTTGTTCTGCAAGTTGGCTTTAGGTGATTTCTTTATTTCCATTTTTTTTATGTTATTTCGTGTATAAAGCGGTTGTAAAATTAGTAAATTATTTACAAATAAGCATATATTTTGTTAATAAATTACCATTCTATATTGCAATGTGTTGAAATATAGAGTTTTATTTTTTTACTTTCCCTTAACGAAATGTTAATAAAATAGGGTTTTTATAGCTTTTGCACTACAAAAACCCTACTGTATTGTCTTTGAAACAGTTATTTTTGAAGCGTATTATTTCTTCAGGATATCCATTTCGTAAAGGATGTTGTTGGTTTTCCTTGTAGCATCAGCACTCTTTTGGAACAACTCCATCTCCTCTGCGTTAAGCTTGTATTTTACAACTTTCTCGCAGCCTTTCTTTCCAATTACTGCAGGAACTCCTATGCAGATATCCTCCTGCCCGTACTCGCCGTCCAAAGCCACGCAGCAAGGATATACTTTCTTCTCGTCCATTACGATTGATTTTACGAGAACTGCTGCAGAAGCACCTGGAGCATACCAAGCTGAAGTTCCGAGAAGTTTTGTAAGGGTTGCGCCACCTACCATTGTATCAGCAACTACCTGCTCGGCTGCTTTCTTGGAAAGGAGTTCTTTTACTGCTACACCTCTGTAGTTTGCAAATCTGATAAGAGGAATCATTGTAGTGTCACCGTGACCGCCGATAACCATACCCTCAATGTCGCTTGCTGGTGCCTTGAGAGCCTTGCTCAGGAAGTACTGGAAGCGGCTGCTGTCGAGGATACCGCCCATACCGATAACCCTGTTCTTAGGAAGACCAGTCTTCTTGAGTGTAAGATATGTCATAGGGTCCATAGGGTTTGAAACTATAACGAGGATAGCTTTTGGAGAGTGTTTCAATACATTCTCAACAACGCTGCTTACTATACCAGCATTTACACCGATAAGCTCCTCCCTTGTCATGCCAGGTTTTCTAGGAAGACCGGAAGTTACAACCACAACATCTGAGTTGGCTGTTGCCTTGTAATCATTGGTAACACCGGTTACTTTAGTATCAAATTTGTAAAGGTTTGCAGTCTGCATCATATCCATTGCCTTACCCTCTGATACACCCTCCTTGATGTCCAGAAGAACAATCTCAGAACAGAATTTCATGTGCAGCATTGCATTTGCACAAGTAGCACCTACGTTACCGGCGCCAATAACACTTACTTTAGCCATAATAATTATTTTAAAGGTTTTAATTTTTAATTTCTAAGTTGTAGCTTTGCCGCTACAAACACAGCAAAGTTATTAAACTTTGTCAACATAAGTAAATTTTTATGGTCAGATTTTTCAATAAGGACATCAAATTTGAGCTTAAGGACAAACTTCTGTATAAAAGGTGGATTAAATCTGTTGTTCAAGAACATGGAAATAGGGTGGGGGATGTAAATGTCATCTTCTGCAATGATGACTACATTCTTGAAATCAACAACCGGTTTTTGGGGCACGACTACTATACAGACATAATTACATTTGACTATTCGGAGGAAGATCTGATCAATGGTGAGCTGTATATAAGTATAGATACAGTAATGGCAAATGCCGGAGAATACAACCAGAATTTTCCCGACGAATTGAACAGGGTGATAATCCATGGCTTCCTTCATCTGTGCGGACTTGATGACCACTCTGAGGATGACATCAGACTGATGAGGGAGGCTGAAAACTCATCACTTGAAAAGCTTGAGGAAATATTGCTTTCTAAATAATATATGGAAAGGGACTTTGATGTAATTGTAGTTGGAGCAGGTCATGCCGGATGTGAGGCAGCGGCTGCAGCTGCAAAGATGGGCAAGAAGACACTTCTTGTTACGATGGACATGAACAAGATAGCCCAGATGTCTTGCAACCCGGCAATAGGTGGAATTGCAAAGGGCCAGATTGTAAGGGAAATTGACGCATTGGGCGGGTGCTCCGCTCTTGTCACAGATGCAAGCACCCTTCAGTTCAGGATGCTAAACCGTTCCAAGGGGCCGGCCATGTGGAGCCCGAGGGCACAGTGTGACAGGGTCTATTATTCATTCAACTGGCGTTATATTCTGGAAAATACTCAAAATCTTTCTGTTTGGCAAGATGTAGTAAATTCATTAATTATTGAGAATGAGGAGGTTAAAGGTGTTTTAACCGTTTTGGGTGCAAAATTTACAGCCTCCGCCACCATCATTACTGCAGGAACGTTTCTAAACGGCAGATTATTTATAGGAAAAGAGACAACTGAAGGAGGCAGGGTAGGGGAGCTTTCATCATACGGTGTAACCGAGCAGCTTGAATCCTTCGGACTTGAGAGCGGCAGGATGAAGACAGGCACACCACCAAGGATTGATGCAAGGTCCGTTGATTTCTCCAGACTGGAGAGACAGCCGGGAGATTCGTCACCTGCAAGATTCTCATTCCTGAATGTTCCTTCACCAATCCAGAACGGGGTTGATCAGATGAGCTGCTTTATGGTGCATACCAATTCAACCGTTCATGAGATACTTAAGGGAGGTTTCAAGGATTCACCGTTGTTCTCAGGAAAGATTCATGGCATTGGCCCACGATACTGTCCGAGCATAGAGGACAAGCTTAAGACTTTTGAAGGGAAAGATTCGCACCAGCTCTTCCTTGAGCCTGAGGGATGGCATACATACGAATATTACCTTCAGGGATTCTCATCATCGCTCCCTTTTAATGTGCAGATGGATGCCCTCAGAAATATCAAGGGGCTTGAGAAGGTAGAGATCTTCCGCCCTGCATACGCAGTGGAGTACGATTACTTCCCGCCAGTTCAGCTCAAGCATACATTGGAGTGCAAGGCCCTGATGAATCTATACCTTGCCGGACAGGTTAATGGAACAACCGGTTATGAAGAAGCAGCAGCGCAAGGTTTGATGGCAGGTATCAATGCCGCCCTTGCATGTGACGGCAAAGATCCTTTTATCCTGAGAAGAGACCAGGCATATATAGGTG
Source organism: Bacteroidales bacterium (assembly GCA_017482565.1). GTDB lineage: Bacteria > Bacteroidota > Bacteroidia > Bacteroidales > UBA932 > Egerieousia. The sequence continues at coordinate 160,153 of JAFUMO010000055.1, forward strand.
TACTGATTGATGACCTTGTAACCAAAGGAGTGGATGAGCCTTACAGAATGTTCACCTCAAGGGCAGAGTATAGAATATTGTTGAGGCAGGATAATGCAGACTTGAGGCTTACCAACGCTGGGTATGAGATTGGTCTTGTTTCTGATGACAGGCTGAGGCTTGTTGAGCAGAAATACTCTTCCGTAGGTAAAATAGAGGAGATCTTCAACAGTGTATCTGCTGACCCTATACAGATAAATCCTTTCCTTGAGGGGGCAGGATCTTCTCCGCTTCCACAGAAGAGAAGGCTTGCAGACTTGCTCTCAAGGCCCCAGATCTCAATAAAGTCTTTGTTGAAGAATATTCCTCAGGAAGGGGAAATAATGCAACATGTAGTAGAGGTATCATCTAATAGTGGACTCACAAATTCCTTCAATAATTCAGGCCCTGCATCAGTAGGTGATAATTTTATTGAGCTCCCATATAAAACCCATACAAATGGCTTTACTCCTGAGGCTGCACAAATTCTTCCCGATGAAGTTTTGGAAAGTGTGGAGATAGCAGTAAAATACAAGGGGTATATTGAGAGGGAGCAGAGAATTGCTGATAAGATTCTAAGACTGGAGAATGTATCTATTCCAGAGAATTTTGATTTCCTTAAGGTAACTTCCCTGTCAATAGAGAGTAGGCAGAAGTTGATGAAACATAGGCCTACAACTATAGCCCAGGCTTCAAGGATTCCTGGGGTATCTCCAGCAGATGTATCCGTTCTTCTCGTCTATTTTGGCAGATAATTTTAAATGTTCCACGTGGAACAATTAATGTATAAACAATAAAAATTAAAGCGGTCTAACTTTTGAAAAATAATAAGTTAGACCGCTTTAGTTTATTTTATACTACATTGTTTTCTTATTCCATTGGGAAGCAGAAAAACGTGTTCCTGTAGATTTCTGGGTTAGGTGAATCCAGAGGGTTTACAGCGATGTAGGTTTCTTTCTGGTCCTCGACAAATTTGTATCCCAAAAGATGCTCCCTCAGTTCTCCCAAGGCTATGAGCCCTTCAAGTATTTCATTTTTTTTCCAGATGAATTTCCTTTCAAAATCCCTCATAATCCAGCTTGTGATTGCTTCTGATAGGGGTCTTTCCAGGATGTTTTCTGTTGGGTCTGGCCTGTTTGTGCAGCGGTCAAGCATGCTGAACGGGTATGGTAGCTTAGGGACAGATATTGAGAATCCAAGGTTCAGGTAATATTTGTTTAAGCTTTGATATGCAGGCCTTTCAAAGATGAAACTGAAACCCTCTGTTTCTAAATCTCCTACAGTTTTCCTTATAAGGTTTGCAGCGAGTCTTCTGCCCTCGGCTTTCCTTAGTGTGGCAACACCAAACATGTACCAGCCGTTCCCCGTGGAACCTTCTTTTGTGTAATGGATCATGGGCATAAGGGAAATTACGGAGATAATTTCGCCGTTTTCCTGGTGGATATAGCTTCTGCAATGTGGCATGATTCTGCTGAAAAGGATATCGAGATAGGTGGCGTCTGTTGTAAAACGCTCTTCCCATATCTTCCTTATCCCTTCAAAATCCTCTTTGCAGTTTGCAATCCTTATCTCATCCATTATCCTTTATCTCTGTTTTATCTGCTTCCGTACCCTTTTTATCTGGAAAAACCAGGGGAGGGGCACTATTTGTTGTGCTGTAAAATAATCTCCTTTACGTCTGCCACAAACAAGTCTATATCCTCTTTTGTGGTGTTGAACGAGCACATCCATCTTACTTCGTTTGTGGTTTCATCCCATACATAGAAGTAGTGTTTTTTGTGCAGTTCTTCTCCAATCCATAGAGGGATTATGGCAAATACGGCGTTGCTGTCTACGCTCTTTGAGATTTCAACTTCCGGAATCCCTTTCAGGCTTTCTGCAAGGTATTTTGCCATTGAATTTGACTGTCCTGCAAGTTTCAGGTAGAGGTCGTCCTTCAGGTATGCCTCAAACTGTGCTGCTATGAACCTGCTCTTTGAGTAGAGCTGGGTTGTCTGTTTTCTCAGGTATTGCAGGTTTTTGGCAGCTTCCATATTCTGGATATTCATAGGCAAGCCGTTGCTGTCGGGAAGGGTATTTTCAGGCCTGTGGAAGATTACTACAGCCTCTCCCATGAGCAGGCCGTTCTTTGTGCCGCCGAATGAGAGGGCATCCACACCGCAGTCATTGATGAAGGATTTGATTGGGAGCCCCAGTGATTCTGCTGCATTTGAGATTCTTGAACCGTCTACATGGAGGTAGCAGCCGTGGCTGTGCATGAGGTCTGCCAGCTCCTTTATCTCCTCTGGGGTGTAGTTTGTGCCAAGTTCTGTAGGCTGCGAGATTGAGAGGATCTTTGGCTGTGCGTGGTGTTGGAAACCAAATCCTGTGAGCCCTTTCTTTACCTCTTCAGGGGTTACTTTTCCGTCAGGGGCATCAAGGGGTATTATCCTGGATGCGGAGATTTTCTCAACTGCACCGCACTCATCCACATTTATGTGGGCGGTGGCAGGGGCCAGTACGGAGTTATAGCTTCTGAGGAATCCCTGCAGGGCAACTATGTTTGCACCTGTGCCGTTGAATACGAAGAAGGCTGTGCAGTTTCCCCCAAGCAGATCCTCCAGCTTGTTGAGGACGCTTCTGGTGTAGTTGTCTTCGCCGTATGCGGTTGCAAATTCCTTGTTTTCATTCAGGATGGCTTCCATGATGGTAGGATGTACCCCCGAGTGGTTGTCGCTGCCAAAACTATGTTTCATGATACTGTGATATTAATAATGGGAACTTAATGTATATCAATTTTCACAAATTTATATACTTTGGGGGATATTCTCCCATTTTTTATATAAATTTGGCATTACACACTTATAAACAGAAACCGCCACCATTGCGGGCACTTGGCTCCAGGTGACGGTTTCTTTGTCTACGTTAATACATCCTTTTGCTTCCCAGGTTCAGCCTTTTCTTTATAGGGGTGTTCCCTTTGTAGTAGTACAGTACGAGGGTGTTACCTTTTTCTCCATAGAAAGTGTTGAGTTCCAGAGAGTTCTTTCCTTGAGGCATAGGCTGGCAGAGTGCCAGCGAGTATCTCTGGTCTTCCCTGTTGTAAACAACAACCACAGTGTTGTAGCAGATGTCAAACATTGCAACGGTGTATTGTCCCACTTTCTCCTTCTCCTTGTTTTCAGTGAACATGCGGGCCAGCTCCGATTCGGCAGGTATTATACCAAATTGCAGGTTGCCAGCGTTTTGAGGGTTGTTTTCGTACCACCACTCAATGGTTTCCTGCGTGCGGAACATCTCCTTGTCGTATGGCTTGAGGTTCTCATTTGCCCTCAGGTGCCTCAACAGGTATGTCTGCTGCGGTGTGGCCATCATGCCCCCCTGTGCCGAATCCATTGTGCTGCCATAAATGGCATCACCCACAGCCTTGCCGCTGTAGAGCACGTTGTAGATTGAGTTGTCTGCCATGGAGTATAGGTTGGCCACATACTCAATGTTGTTGTTCGGGATATTGCTCCTCTTGCCGGCCTTGTCTGTAGTGTTGGTGTAGGCGAAGAAGAGGTGCTGCGCACCGCCCAATGTTACGGTATATATCTCAGGAGTGAGCTTGAATTGCCCAAGCTCCGTGTCATTGGTGTATATCATCTCCTCTACTTGAGACACCTTCTTCCATTCCCCGTTTTCCTGGGCAATCACATGCAAGGTGTACTTTCCGGATACGGGCGCCGTGATTGCCACAACATGCTCCTTATTGAGGCTTTTTACTCCCTTTACGGCCAGAATTTCCTGTTCTGGTATTCCCGCCTCCTTTGCAATGCCGAATGCCTGAGGATTTGAAATTGAGCTTGTGTTCAGCTGTTCAATCCTGGCGTTGGCCCTTGGGGCGTATGCAGATTTGGGGTTATTCTCCAGAAAATTCACATATGCGGTAACATCATTCCCGTCCAGGTTGAAAAATACAATGGAATCCCTGATTCCAGCCACCTGTTGGGCGTAAGTGGAGTTGGGGAATTTTGCAAGGAACTTGGAAGCGGTCTTGAGGTCCTGCTTTGCAAGTACGCTTTTGTATAGCTTTGTTTCAGCCTTTGTCTGGGCGTTTATTGTGCCGGCGGAGCCTGTAAGCACGGCAGCTGAGAGGCAGGCCGGAAGAAACAGTTTCTTTATGTTCATGGTCTTTATTTGGTTTTATAGGGCAAAGGTACAACAGAAATGGTGCCAAACAAAAGGGTGACCCCTCAGGACCACCCTTTATATCTGTTGTGCGCCGCAATGCGGCACCTATAGGCAATTATTTGCAGATTTCATCGTAAGCAGCTGCATCAAGGAGATCATCAACCTCAGCAGGGTTGCTCATCTCAACCTTGATCATCCAGCCTGCGCCGTATGGATCTGAGTTAACTGACTCAGGAGCACCCTCAAGGTCAGCATTAACCTCAACAACTTTACCTGAAACCGGCATAAGACCGTCAGCTACAGTTTTTACAGCCTCAATTGCGCCGAAAACCTCACCTGCCTCAAGGTCCTCACCCTCAGTCTGGATGTCAACAAAAACGATGTCACCAAGCTGGCTCTGTGCAAAGTCAGTAATTCCGATAGTAGCTACATTGCCCTCTACTTTAACCCACTCGTGGTCTTTAGAGTACTTAAGATTTGTAGGAGTATTCATAGTGTATGAAAATTATTTTTGATTATGATTTGATTACAAAAGTATTAAAATATTTTAAAATACCTCTTAAACTACAGCCTTTTTAAAGAGAATTTTATGAGCTCTTCCAAAGAACTGTCGGGATGCTCCTTGTAAACCGCCTTGAGGGCCTTGTCTGCGGCTGCCTTTGCAAATCCGAGCATCACAAGGGCAGAGAGGGCCTCCTCCATATTTGAGGATTTTGTTTCCGGTGTCAGGAGTGCTGCGGTATTGTCTTCCCCGCCTTTGGCAATCTTGTCCTTGAGGTCTATTATCACCCTCTGGGCGGTCTTGAGGCCTATCCCCTTCACGCTCTTTATCCTGTTCACATCTCCGCTTATGATGGCGGTCTTGAGCTCAAGGCAGCTCAGGGATGAGAGCATCATGCGTGCGGTGTTGGGGCCAATGCCGTTCACTTCTATGAGCATCCTGAAGATGTTGCGCTCCTCTCTGGTGGCAAAGCCGTACCACATCTCCACATCTTCCCTCAGGTGGTGGTGGATATATAGCATCACCTCATGGAGCCCCTGGATGTCCGTAAATGTCTGGAGGGATATCTGCAGTTCATACCCTATGCCGTTGTTCTCTATTGTTGCAGTTGTGGGGGCCAGTTCTACAAGTTCCCCCTTGATGTAGCTGTACATGTCTTTAAATGTTAAATCAGTCCCTGAATCAGAGCAAAGTTAAAAAAGAATCCGCATTCTCATAAAATGAGAACTATAAAATGACAATCTGCTTCCCGACAGATCCAACTACATGATTCCAAGGGAATTTTCTGGCGCAACCGGGAGTGTGCAAGTGCCTGGTCCTCTGTGGTGTTACGGGTCAACTGCGTGGTATGGCTCAAGAACAGGGAGAAGGGGTGCCTCCACAATGGCGGCATCTCAATAGGGGCCCTTGACAATATGGTTGTATATACCAGGCTGAAGGACGGGCGCACTGTAATTTTTGACCCTACAGGCAATCCTGTGGATCCCCGCCTGATAAATCCCATGTATCTGGTTAAGGAGGGGATTGTGTATAATGGTGGAGAACAAGGAGTACCACAATGCGTCCCTGTTCATAGATTCCACCGGAATGGTGAAGGGTAGCAGCAGTCTTATACTTGAACGGAATTGTCCAGAAGAGGATAATTCCGTTATTTTTTTGTTATATAAAGTGATAAGTTTGTTATTTTTGCGTGTTTGATATGTATAGTATGAAAACAGTTGAAGATATAAGGGGATTGTTTCCCGCATTGCAGCAGAGTGTGTACGGCAAGCCGCTGGTTTACCTGGATAACAGTGCCACATCGCAGAAGCCGCAGTGTGTGATTGATCTTGTAGATGGAATGCACAAGGGGGCAAATGCCAATGTGCACCGTGCTATGCATAAGCTCAGCGATGATGCTACCGCGCTGTATGAGGGGGCAAGGGAGAAGGTGAGACAGTTCATCAATGCTCCGGGGAGGGAGAACATCATCTTTACAAGCGGAACCACCGCTTCAATCAACCTGGTGGCTTCCAGTTTCTGCAGGAAGTTTGTGGGTGAGGGGGATGTGGTCCTGGTTTCAGGGGATTCCCACCACTCAAATATAGTTCCGTGGCAGCTGGCCTGCGGGGCTGCAGGGGCATCTGTAAAGGCCATTCCCGTACTGGAGAGCGGGGAGCTGGATATGGAGGCCTACAAGGAGTTGCTGCAGGGAAGTAGAGTGAAGATTGTGGCTGTGGAGCATATCTCCAATGTGATGGGTATTGTTAATCCTGTGAAGGAGATGATAGCGCTGGCCCATGCACAGGGGATACCTGTACTGGTTGACGGGGCACAGGGAATTGTGCATGCCAGGGTGGATGTGCAGGATATGGATTGTGATTTTTATGCCTTCTCGGGGCATAAGATATATGCTGCAACAGGTTCCGGAGTGCTGTATGGCCGCAGGGAGCTGCTGGAGGCAATGCCGCCATATATGGGTGGCGGTGACATGGTGGATACCGTAACTTTTGAGAAGACTACATACGCTCCGCTGCCGTTGAAATATGAGGCGGGGACACCGAATTTCATTGCACAGGCCTCACTGGCCCCGGCGCTGGAGTTTGCACAGAGCCTGAGGGAAGGGGAGATTGCCAGTGTGGTGGAGGAGCAGGAGAGGAGCATAATTGAGTATCTGAAAGTGGCATTGCAGGAGATTGAGGGGTGCAGGATTTATGGATTGCCCCAGAGGGGTGATATGGAGCCGGGGATGCCGGGGAGCAAGATTCCTGTCTTCTCGTTCAACATTGAGGGGTGTTTCCCTTCAGATCTGGCTCAGCTGCTGGACAAGATGGGGATTGCGGTGCGCACGGGGATGATGTGTTGTGAACCGCTGATGGCCCGCTTCGGGGTAACCAGCATGGTGAGGGCATCGTTCCTGCCGTACAATACCCTGCAGGAGGCGGAGTATTTCATAGCCAGCCTCAAGAGGGCAGCGAGGATGCTCAGGTAATCTTCCCGACAGATGAGAATAAAATCGCCCCGAACGTACCCGGAGCGGGAGCGTAAGGCGGGTGGAAGGAAAAGGAAAATAGGAGATATTATGACTATAAAGGAGATTGAAAACGAAATTGTGGAGGAGTTCGCAGTCTTTACGGACTGGATGGACAAGTATGAGTATATCATTGAACTGGGCAAGGGCGTGCCGGTGATTGATGAGAAGGAGAAGACCGATGCCAACCTCATAAAGGGGTGCCAGAGCAGGGTATGGCTCAGCTGCAGGGTGGAGGACGGCAAGCTTTATTTTGCTGCGGACAGTGATGCCATCATTACAAAAGGGATAATTTCCCTCCTCATCAGGGTTTATAACGGGCAGGCTCCGGCAGATATCCTGGCAAATGAGCTGGAATTCATAGGGAAGATAGGATTGCAGGAGAATCTTTCCCCTACAAGGGCAAACGGACTGGTTTCTATGATAAAGCAGATAAAGATCTACGCCATGGCGTACAACAGTTAGAGATATGAAGAGCAAAGAGAGTGTTTTGAGGGATGTCGTTAGGGCTCTGAGGATGGTTTATGATCCTGAGATCCCGGTGAACATCTATGACCTGGGACTTATTTATGACCTGAAGATTGATGATGACCACAAGGTTTTCATTGAGATGACACTTACCGCCCCAAACTGCCCAATGGCGGATGAACTGGTGGAGAATGTGAATGAGGCGGTGAAGGATACTCCCGGCGTTACCGATGTGGCGCTGAAGCTGGTATTTGAGCCCGAGTGGGACAAGAGCCGCATGAGCGAGGAGGCAATGTTGGAACTGGGACTATTGTAATTGACAGATATGTACAGAGTTTATCTTCTTTTGGGGAGCAACATGGGTGACAGGCAGGCGCTGCTGGATTCAGCGAACCTGGAGCTTATTGATGCCCTTCTTCCCGATTATCTTGAGGTGGCTTCCCTTGGGGATGCAGTGAATACCTCCGGGGTGATTGAGACTGAGCCGTGGGGTTTTGATGCTCCAGAGAAATTCCTCAACCAGAGCTTCTGCTGCCTTACTGAACTGGAGCCGCTGCAGGTTCTGGCCCAATGCCAGAGGATTGAGACTGAGCTGGGAAGGGTGAGGAATGCGCCCCGTTATGATGAGGCCGGGAAGAGGATATATGAATCAAGGACAATGGATATTGACATCCTTGCCATTGAGAGGCAGGCCGGTGAGGGTTGGGAGGCAGTGGAGATTGCCACAGAGGAGCTTACAGTACCTCATCCCCAGCTGGTGGAGAGGGATTTTGCCGGGAAGCTCTACCAGGAGCTGAAGGCGGTGAAAGGTGCGGGGAAGAACGGGAAGCCTGCGGGGAAAGGAGATAAGGAAGTCGGGAAGAAAAAAATGAATAAAAGATAAATATTTGGCCGGGAAGCCGGCTTAACTGAAAAAATTATGACACAGGAAGACCTTTTTAAAAATCTGATTGCCCATACAAAGGAGGACGGGTACATTTTCCCTTCAAGTGAGATTTATGACGGATTGGGAGCAGTTTATGATTATGGCCAGCTTGGAAGCGAACTGAAGAACAACATCAAGAAATATTGGTGGGAGTCTATGGTAAGGCTCAATGAGAACATCGTGGGAATTGATTCTGCAATCTTCATGCATCCGAGGATTTGGGAGGCTTCAGGTCATGTGGGGGCGTTCAATGACCCGCTGATTGACAACAAGGATTCAAAGAAGAGATATAGGGCAGACGTGCTCCTTGAGGATTATATTGCAAAACTTGAGGAGAAGATAAACAAGGATGTGGAGAAAGGGCGCAAGAGGTTTGGCGATGCTTTTGATGAGGCACAGTTCAGGGCTACAAACCCTAATGTCTTGAGGAATGCCAGGAAGATTGCAGAGTGCACTGAGAGGATGGTTGCAGCATTGAATGCAAATGACCTTGATGCATTGAAGCAGCTTATCCTGGACTGCGAGATTGTATGTCCTATATCGGGAACCAAGAACTGGACAGATGTAAGGCAGTTCAACCTTATGTTCAGCACCCAGCTGGGAAGCGTTTCAGGGGAGAGCGGTACAATTTACCTGAGGCCTGAGACAGCACAGGGTATTTTTGTGAATTATTTGAATGTGCAGAAGACCGGCCGCATGAAGCTTCCGTTTGGTATTGCACAGATTGGTAAGGCCTTTAGGAATGAGATTGTTGCAAGGCAGTTCATCTTCAGGATGAGGGAGTTCGAGCAGATGGAGATGCAGTTCTTCGTACAGCCTGGAGCGGAGCTTGAGTGGTTTGCAAAATGGAAGGAGACCCGTCTGAAATGGCACAAGGCCCTTGGAATGGGTGAGGAGAACTACCGCTACCATGATCATGAGAAGCTTGCCCACTATGCAAATGCGGCAACAGACATAGAGTTCAACTTCCCGTTCGGCTTCAAGGAGCTTGAGGGTATCCACTCACGTACAGACTTTGACCTGGGACGCCACCAGGAGTTCTCGGGCAAGAAGCTCCAGTACTTTGATCCTGAGAAAGGTGAGAGCTATGTACCTTACGTAATTGAGACCTCTATTGGTGTGGACAGGACCGTCCTTGCCGTACTTTCAGGAGCATACAAGGAGGAGAAGCTTGAGAACGGTGAGGAGAGGGTAGTATTGAAGCTCCACCCTGCACTTGCCCCTGTAAAGCTTGCTGTCCTCCCATTGGTGAAGAAAGACGGCCTTCCTGAGCTTGCAAGGGAGATCATGGCAGAACTCAAACTGGATTTCAACTGCCAGTACGATGAGAAAGACTCAATAGGAAAGCGCTACCGCCGCCAGGATGCGATAGGTACCCCATTGTGCATCACAGTTGACCACCAGAGCCTTGAGGACAAATGTGTTACTCTGCGCGACCGCGATACCATGGAGCAGGAGAGGATTCCAATCGCAGACTTGTGGAAGAGGGTAGATGAGAAGGTGAATATGAGGAATCTTCTGAAGCAGTTGATGTAGTATTTTCTTCCAGACAGGAAGCATTCCTGATATGTGAAAAGCGCCCTTTTTGAGGGCGCTTTCCGTTATATATAATTCAACAGGCTAGAATTTGTAAACCGCTCCGAATGTGAAGTGGGATCTGTTCCAGCTGTCTACAATACGATATTTGTATTCTATCGCCATTCCAAGGCTTGGGGTGAACATGAATTCCATGCCGCCGCCAAAGTTGAAGGCGAATTTTGTGTCATTCTCATTGTTGAGGCCAAGCGGCTCATAATCCCTGTCCAGACCGGTCATACCCATTCCCAGGAGTGGATATATGTTCATCATCGGGCTGAGGTCAAACATGTAGTGCAGGTTTGCGGTGAGGTCCCATGAGGAGATGTTGTCTTTCTTGAAGAAGTATGTGAATGATGGCTCAAGGCGCATGTTGTCCAGGAATGTCCACTGGTATTTTACTCCAAGTCCATAGTTTGTGTAGTCTTCTCCGGTGGCTATCTCAAAGTTGAGACCCGCTCCCATCTCACCCCTTACCTGGGCATTTGAGGTATTGCTGCCAATCATTACGGATGCGGCAACAATGGCGATGATTGTAAAAATTTTTTTCATGGCTTTCTGTGTTTGAGTTTCAATCTGGTTCTTTAACGCAGGAAATTTCCATTTGTTCAGCGCCATGGAATAAATCGGACAGATTTTGGAGCAATTGAAAAAGTAGGTGGAGTAAAGTAAAAGGTCTATCTTTGAAAACAAAAAAGATGGATAAGAAAAAAGTTAGTTACGAGGATTTGCTCCGATTGATTTTACCTGAAGAAATATTTGATTTCTTTGAAGTCCTTA